>NZ_JBTNDU010000019.1:0-76041 GCF_054510835.1 Arthrobacter sp. TmT3-37
AGGTGGAAACCCGCGCTCAATGCGTTCGCGATCACCTTCGCGGGCCGGTTCGAGAAGACCATTTACTGATGAAAACCGCCGGACCCCACACACCGTTTATCGGACAGTCCCCCTGTTCCAGGGGCCGACCGATCCCATAGGGCCACTTCGGCTATACCGGCGACGTGAAGCGTTTCGGGTCGGTCGGCTGGCTGCCGACCAGATGGGGGTGGTTGCAGGGTTAGGGGAAGGTGGCAGAGTGGGGGGTGGCAGGGTCAAGCCCCGGTGCCCGGCAGAATCACTAGGACCGTCGGCTTGCCGGGCTGATCAGGTTCGTGGTCGAGCACGGCGTGTAATATCCCCTTCTACGTGTCCGGCCCACGGGCGTGAAGGCTTTTCGCAGACACACGTCGGCGGTGACGACAGGAGTCCGGATGCACTTGGCCGAGGAACACGCCGACGTGCGCGAAGGTGCGCGCCCAGTCACAACGGGTCCCATTGCTCCTGAGGGCGAGGTTGCCGCATGACGTCCTGGACCCTGGCCGATGCTCCCGATCAGACCGGCCGCACGGCCCTGGTGACCGGGGCGAACTCCGGCCTCGGGTTGCAGACGACCCTGGCCCTGGCCCGCAAGGGTGCCCGAGTCCTTATGGCATGTCGCGATGCCGCCCGTGGTCAGGCTGCGCTGCGGCGAGTCGAGGCCGAGGTTCCGGGTGCCACCGTGGAGCTCGTCGCCCTGGACCTAGCCGCGCTGGGTTCAGTGGAGGTGGCCGCCGGACAGGTGCAGGAACGCGCCACGGTCCTGGACCTATTGGTCGATAATGCTGGCGTCATGGCGACACCGCGGCGTGTCACAGCGGACGGCTTCGAGATGCAGTTGGGCACCAATCATCTCGGGCACTTCGCCCTGACCGGTCATCTGTTGCCGCTGCTGCTCGCGGCACCCGCTCCTCGGGTCGTGGTCGTCTCCAGCGGAGCGCACCGGATCGGCGCGATGCGCTTTGACGACCTGCAGTCCGAGCGCTCGTACTCGCGGTGGGGCGCATACGGCCAGAGCAAGCTGGCGAACCTGCTGTTCGCGCGCGAGCTGGGGCGCCGCTACCCGGCGCTGTGTGTCGCCGCAGCGCACCCTGGTTACGCCGCCACCCACCTGCAGAACGGACATGGCTCACCACTGCTGGCCGGTGTAATGAAGATCGGCAACGCCGTTCTGGCGCAGAGCGACGCGGCCGGTGCCCTTCCCTCGATCTACGCCGCCACTATGCCGGACGTGCGCACCGGGGACTACTGGGGACCGGGCTTGTTCGAGCTGCGCGGCGCCCCGAAAAGGGTCAAGCGTTCTGCGGCTGCATCCGATGACGCGGCGGCGCGGCGGCTGTGGGAAGAGTCCGAGCGGCTCACCGGGGTGGTCTACCCCGCCGCCGGGTGACTTCGGTCGACCTCTTCCCCGACCCTGCCAACCGAGGAACCGTCGAACCGAGGAACCGTCGAACCGGCCCGGCGCACAGTCGGTTGTATGCGTGCCGTTATTGATCCGCAGGTAGCCGCCACCGCCTGCCGCGCGCCGTGGAAGACCAACCGGCCGCCGGTGATGTCGTGTCGATCGTCTCCTGCAGAGACCGGAACCCGATCCTTTTTACCGGATACCCCTGTCAGCTGGTTGTTGAGGTGGCGGATAGACCGGCCCGGAAAGGGACATTGCGGAGCGGGGAAGCTCCTGTTGCCGACCCGTCCGGGGTGATGACTGGCCCCTCCGCCAGCGGTGGGGGACGCTGACGGAGGGGCGGCTGTTGCCAGTGCCGGCCTGTGGTGTGGGCAGGCACCGGGGGATCGTGTTAGTCGCGGGCGTTGACCAGATCCGGGGCGGAAGGCCCGGTGGGGGTAGGAGGGGCTGGGAGTTTGGCGCCTTCGACGTCGACATCGGGCAGGATGCGGTCCAGCCAGCGGGGAATCCACCAGGCCTTTTCGGCGAGGAGGTGCATCGCGGCGGGGATGATTGTCATTCGGATCAGGAATGCGTCGACCAGGACACCGAAGGACAGGCTGAATCCGATGGGACGGACCATGGTCAGTCCGGAGAAAATGAATCCTGCGAAGACGGCGGTCATGATGATCGCCGCGGCGGTGACGACGCGCGCACCATGGCTGAAGCCGGTTCGGACGGCGCTGCGGGCGTCTTCTCCGTGGATGTGGGATTCGCGCATGCCCGAGACCAGGAATACCTGGTAGTCCATGGCCAGGCCGAACAGCACGCCGATGAGGATGATCGGCAGGAAGCTCAGGACTGCCGCGGGGTTGTGGACCCCGAAGATGTCTCCGAGCCAGCCCCATTGGTAGATGGCGACGATGGCGCCGAAGGTCGCTGCCATGGAGAGCAGGAACCCGCCGGTTGCCAGTATCGGGACCAGGATGGAGCGGAAGACCAGCAGCAGCAGCACCAGTGAGAGCCCGATGACGACGCCCAGGTATAGGGGTAGGGCGTTGAAGAGTTTCTCGGAGACGTCAATGTTGGCTGCTGTCTGGCCGGTCAGGCCGATGCTCACCCCGGTGTCCGTTTCAATGTCCGCGGCGGCGCTGCGCAGGTCGGCGACGGCTTGTTCGGTACTGGCGCTGGCTGGTCCCTCGGCGGGGATCACCTGGAAGATCGCGGTCCGCCCGTCCTCGCTGAGGAGGGCTGGCAGGGCTGCGGTCACGTTGTCGACCTCCCGGAGACGGTCAGCGACGTCGTACTGCAGTGCCTCTGATTCGGCGTCGCTGAGGCCTGCCGGGAGTTCACCGACGGCAATGATGGGACCGTTGACGCCTTCACCGAAGGATTCACCGAGGGCGGTGTAGGCCTTGTAGGCGTCGGAGTCTACCGGTTCGGTGCCTCCGTCGGGCAGGGCTACCCGGAGCTGCGTGGCTGGAAGTGCGGTAATGGCCAGAGCCAGGACCGTAACGGTCAAAACGATGATGGGGTGGCGGGTCACGAACGCGCCCCAGCCGTGGCGGCTGTGTTCCTGATCGGCTGCTTCTTCCACGGCTTGAGCCGACATCCCGCCACGGGTAGCCTTCTCGGCCGCGGCGGCGTTGACGACGCGTGCCTTGTCCCAGGCGCGTTTGGACACGATCCGGGTTCCGATGAATCCCAGCATCGCAGGAGTCAGGGTCAGGGCGACGGCCACGGCCAGCGCGACGGTACCGGCACCTGCCAGACCCATGATGGTCAGGAAGGGAAGGCCGGGCACGGCCAGGGCGGCCAGGGCGATGACGACGGTCAGTCCGGCGAACAGCACCGCATTTCCTGACGTTCCCGTGGCCCGGGCCACGGATTCCTCCATGGCCATGCCGTGCAGCAGTTGGGTCCGGTGCCTGTTGACGATGAAGAGTGAGTAATCGATGCCGACAGCGAGTCCGAGCATCAGAGCCAGAAAGACCGACACGGACGCCATTTCGATCACGCCGGAGAGCGCGAAGGTCCCGCCGACCCCGACGGCCACACCGATGATGGCCATCAGCAGCGGCAGCCCGGCGGCGACCAGGGTTCCGAGCATGACGATCAGGACCAGGGCCGCGACGCCGATGCCGATGATTTCCGCGGCGCCGAGGACTTCGGAGACATCCTGGGTGATGCTCTGGCTCAGATAGACCTCGACCCCCGAGGCGGAGGGCTCCGTGAGGATGTCCTTCACTTCTTCACGGACTTCGGGAGCGACTTCGTAAATCGATTGGGTGAACTGGATCTGCGTGACGGCCGTTTTCCCGTCCGCCGAAACGGTCCGGGTGCCGGCTGAGGCATCGAGCCTGCGCTGGCCCAGTGCCAGAGCTTCCTCATTGGCGGCGATTTCGCTCGCGCCGGCTTCCAGCTCTTCACGGGCTGCCCCCAGCTGGGCGAGGGCCTGGTCTATGCCGGGGGCCCCGGCTGCCGCAGCGGCATCCAACTGTGCCTGCTGGGCATCGAGCTGCTGGCGGCCCTCAGTGATCTGTGCTTTGGCTGCCTCCAGCTGGGCTCTGCCCTCGGCCAGCTGGACTGCTCCGTCGTCGATCTGGTTCTGCAGCTCAAAGGGGTTGGCCGCTGACTGGATCTCGGGGACATCACTCAGCCTGGCCAGCGCATCTGCGATGGCCTGTTCCTGGGCGGGCGTGAAACTACCGGAACCGGCATCGAAGACCACGGCACCACTACCACCGGCTGCTTCGGGCAGTTTCTCCTCGAGCTGATCCAGGACACGCTGGCTTTCGGTACCCGGAATGCTGAAGTTGTTGCTCATCGTTCCTGCGAACGCCACCGCAGCGCCACCGGTGCCCAGCACCACCGCCGTCCACAGAGCCAGGACCACCCAACGGCGCCGGTAGGCCAGCCGGCCCAGGTGATAAAGCAGAGATGCCATGGATGTCAGCCGTTCTGATAAAAGTTCTGATGAAAGAGGTAGATCATCGGGTGAAGCCGTGGCGCAGATAACCGACCACGTCGACCAGGAGCTGACGCAAAAGCTTCAAAGACTCCTCGGTAACATCACCGCCGGTACGGCGGTACCACTGGGCTAGCGCGGCCTTCCCGGATGAGAGGACAGAACCGACCAAGGCACTGGCATACAGCGGATCGGAGTCGGCTCCGGGGCGCTGACTGACAGCGGCGATCAGCCGGTCAGCGCAGCTCTCCCACCCCTGGAGCTGGAAGCGGTTCATCTGCGCATCAGTCCCAGCCAGCCCGTACACCTCGGTCATCGCGGCCAGATGAATCGGGTCCGCCAGGGCGATCAGCACCTCGTACATCGATTCAAGCAGCGGTTCCTGCGCCGGGCGGGACAGGAACTGGTCCGCCGCATGGTCCAGGAAGTCCTCGATGCTGACCACCAGGGCCGCCTCACGACTGGGGAAGTAATTGAAGAAAGTACGCCGTGATACACCGGCGCCCGCGGCAATGTCATCCACGGTGAACCCGGCAGGTCCCTTCACACGCACAAGATCCATGGCCGTCTCCACAATCGTGGTCCGGGTCGCGGCTTTGTTCGTTTCCCATCCGGGCTGGACGGAGCGGACCTCGCCTGAAGAACCACTCATGGAAAACAGCGTACGGGAGGGTTTGCACTCAGTGCAAACCCTCCCGTACAGGGTGGTGATTAGCGAATTATTGTGGCGGCTACCGCCCGGTGCGGACGCGCTCGGCAGGGGAGCTGGTGTCGGTGCTGTTGTCGGTGCTGTTGTCGTCGTTGGTGGTGATCAGGATGCTGCCTTCGGAGATCGACTCGGGCAGGATGTCGTGTTCGATGGCGGTGGCCAGTGGTTTTTCCTTGACGAAGAACAGCAGCACGGTGGCGAGCAGTGCCAGGGGGACCATCCAGATGAAAATCGGTGTCAGGGCGTCGTTGTAGGAGGAGATGATCGCGTCCTTGACCGGTGCCGGCAGGGTGTTGACCAGTGCCGGTGTCAGCGAGTTGGACGCCCCGGCGCTGGCCCCGTTCCCGGCCGCTGCTGGGAGTCTTTCCATGAGCAGGTCCTGCAGGCGGCTTGCGAAGAGGCTGCCGACGACCGCTGATCCGAGGGTGGCGCCGATCTGGCGGAAGAAGTTGTTCGACGCGGTGGCCGTTCCGACCTGGCTGAGGGGGAAGGAGTTCTGCACGATCAGGACCAGGATTTGCATGTTCAAACCCAACCCGAGGCCCATGACGGCCAGGTAGGCGCAAATCTCCCACAGGGGCTGTTCCGGTGTGAGGGTGGACAGCAGCGCCAGAGCTATGGCAACGATGATGCTGCCGGCGATCGGCATCCATTTGTACCGTCCGGTCTTGGATACCAGCTGGCCGGAGACGACCGAGGCGACCAGCAGGGCGCCCATCATCGGGATCATGAGCAGCCCGGATTCGGTGGCGTTGACGCTGAAGGCCATCTGCAGGTAGGTCGGGAGGTAGCCGATGGCCCCGAACATCGTCACACCGATCAGCAGGCCCGCGATGGTGGTGAGGTTGAAGTTGCGGTCCTTGAACAGGTGCAGGGGGATGATCGGCTCGGCCGTGCGCCGCTCCACGAGGACGAAGGCCACGGCTGCCAGGATGGTGCCGGCGATCAGGGCCACAGTGATCGGGTCGGTCCATTCGTACTTACTCCCGCCCCAGGTGGCGAACAGCACCAGGCAGGTCGTCGCGATGGCGATGAGCACCATGCCGCCCAGATCCAGGCGCGGCTTCCCGCCGCGTCGGGGCAGTTTCAGGAAGAACGCAGCCCCGGCCAGGGCCAGCAGGCCCAGCGGAATGTTGATCCAGAAGACCCATCTCCATCCGGGGCCTTCGGTGAACCAGCCGCCCAGGAGCGGGCCGGCGACGGAGGCGATAGCGAAAACCCCGCCCATGACGCCCATGTATTTGCCGCGTTCCCGGGCCGGGACGACGTCGGCGATGATCGCCTGGGACAGGATCATCAGGCCACCACCACCGAGTCCCTGGATGACACGGGCGGTGATGAGTACTTCCATGTTCCCGGCCAGGGCTCCCACGACGGACCCTGCCATGAACAACACGATGGCGGCCATGAGCAGCTCTTTGCGTCCCATGAGGTCGCCGAGCTTGCCATAGACCGGCATCGTGATGGTCGAGGCGAGAATGAACGCGGTGATCACCCACAGCATCTGATCAACACCGTTGAGATCCCCGACGATCGTGGGCAGGGCGGTACTCAGGACCGTCTGGTTCAGGGCGGCCAGCAGCATTGAGAGCATCAGGCCGACGAAGAGCAGAACGATGTGCTGCTTCCCTTCATCGGGGTTGGCTCTGTGGGCGGGGACGGTGCTCATGAAAGGTTCCTTTGCAGGTGGTGAAGGAGAGCTAGCGCGGGGTCAATGTCCTCCGCCGTGAGGTCACTGCCGGGTGTGTGACCCGGAGCTGTCAGGGTGAACCGGACCGGGATGCCGCCGATCATGACGAGCATCCGGGAAATCTCTTCGGTGCTGAAATCCGCTTCGTTGCCGGACCAGTCGGGGTTCTCTACCAGCCACTCGGCCAGTCCCCGGCGTACCAGGTCTTCGGCTTTGATCATGTATTCCATCTGGCGCTGGCGCAGCTGGGGCTGGTCTTTCATCAGGCGCTGACGTCTGGCCGCGTCCGTGCCGCCAAGTACCGTCTGTGCGACCGTCAGCAGCAGGCGGGACACCTGGCCCAGAAGGTCCCGCTCGAGGGACAGACCCGACAGTAGGTCAGGGTCAAGGGACGGCTCGCGCAGTCCCAACACCGCGTCTTCCTTGCTGCGGAAGTAATTGAAGAATGTCCGCGCCGACACTCCGGCGTGACCTGCTATGGCCTCAATGGTGGTGTGGTCGATACCCCGCTCCACCGCCAGCAGTGCGGCCGCCTCATGGATCTCCGCCCATGTCTCGGCCCGCCTGCGCTCACGCAGAGGTCTGGGGAGGGTTTCAGTCACCCCACATTTTTGCATTAATGCAATCTATGCACAAATACAGGATGGTGGGGGTGCTGGTGCTAGGTGTACAGGGAGGGCTTGTCCCGGATGTGGGTGGAGTTCAAACGGGACATCAGATCGGTGAGGGCGGTCAGGTCCTCAATGTCCCAGTCGGCCAGGAGCCTGTGGAAAGCCTGTGCGCGGGCTTGCTGAACAGACTCCAGCCGACTGATCCCGGTACCCGTCAGGGTGATCGTCCGTGCACGGGCATTCAGCGGATCCGCTTCACGTCGGACAAGACCGAGGTGTTCCAGCGCCGTGATCTGCCGGCTCAGCGATGGCTTGCCCAGTCCCAGGATCGCTGCGATATCGGTAAGACGCTGAGGGCCCTCCCGCCGAAGGACACTCAGCAGCCCATACGCCGCCGGCCCCCAAATCCACAGGCGTCCCGCCGGACACCCGGCCGGACGTTTAACCGGACGTTTAACCGGACGTTTGACCAGATGTTTGACCAGACGGAAAGGCTATCCCGGCCACGTCCTTCCGGTCAGGACTCCCGCGCCTCGTGCTTCGCCGCCACTGTCGCGTCCGTAACTTTTCGCATCATGTCGCACAGGAGTTCCAACTGGTTCTCGGGGTAGCCGTCGAACACGCCGTCGAGGTGCCGGGCGAGTGGCGCGAACAGCGCGGCCCCCGTAGTGCGGGCCCTGTCCGTCATTTCGAGGTGCACCTGGCGCCGGTCCACGTCGCTCCGCCGCCGCGTCACATGCCCCGCTGCGTCGAGCCGGTCCACGAGGGCCGTGGTGGCAGGTGAACTGAGATTGAGCTCCTCGCGCAGTAGCCCGGGGGTCACCGTCAGCCCGGCCCGGGCGGCACCCATCATAATGCTGAGGGCATGCAGGTCCGTGCGGTGCAGGCTATCCCGCTCGCTGGCGGCTTCCACGTAGCGGTCCGTCTCGACTGTGAACTGCCGCAGAAGCGCCATCAGGTCTTGCCGTGTCGTCATGGTGTCACCTCCGCTCTTATCGTAGAACCGCCCACTTTATCTCCAGTATGGATATACTCCTCCGCAGAGATTATTTGACGAGTCTGGAGAACCATGAAGAACCGCTGGTTGAGGGTGTTCCTTCCCATCGTCGTCATCCTGATCTGGCTCGCGGGAGCAGCGGTCGGCGGCCCCACCTTTGGGCGACTCGAGGAGGTCTCGAGCAACGACCAGGCGTCCTTCCTACCCGCCAGCGCGGAATCCACGGAGGCGGGGGAGCTCCAGCAGCAGTTCAGCGATTCCGACACCATCCCCGCAGTCATCGTGGCTGAATCCGGGACACCGATCCCCCCGGCTGAGCTCGGTTTCTACGACGAGCTGGGCGCCACCCTAGGCGGTATCGAAGGCCTCGAAGCGCCCGCTGAAGGTGCTCCCGTCGTCGCGGGTCCCATCCCATCTGAGGACGGCTTCGCCGTCCAGTTCATCGCCTTCGTCTCCTCCGACGCCGAGCTCGAGGAGGTCGTCACCGACCTGCGAACAACGCTCAAGGACGAACTGCCCGACGGCGTCACGGGCTACGTCACCGGCCCGGCGGGCTTAACGAACGACCTGGTGGCGGCCTTCGCCGGCATAGACGGCATCCTGCTGGCCGTCGCGCTCGGCGCGGTGTTCGTCATTCTCCTCGCGGTCTACCGCTCCGTCGTGCTGCCGTTCCTCGTCCTGCTGACCTCGGTGTTCGCCCTCTCGACGTCCATCCTGCTGGTATTCGGCTTCGCGAAGCTCGGCTGGATCCAGCTCAGCGGCCAAAGCCAGGGCATTCTATCCATCCTGGTCATCGGTGCTGCCACGGACTACGCGCTGCTGCTGGTGGCGCGTTTCCGCGAGGCGCTCACAGAGAACGAGAGGACGTGGGAGGCCATGCGCATGGCGTACCGAGGCTCCTTCGAGGCGATCCTCGCCTCCGGCACCACGGTGATCCTCGGCCTGCTTTGCCTCCTCTTCTCGGACCTCAACTCCAACAAGAGCCTCGGACCCATCGCCGCCATCGGCATCGTGTTCTCCCTCGGCGCCGCACTGACACTCCTCCCGGCGCTGCTCCTGCTCTTCGGCAGGGCTGCCTTCTGGCCATTCCGACCGCGCTACACCCCCGAGCTCGCGGTCGCCGCCGCCCCCCACCACGGGAAGCACGCAGCGCTCGAGGACCCGAGGGTCGGTGCCGAGACGGGTCTCGAGCGCCTCACG
The DNA here is from genome assembly GCF_054510835.1 of Arthrobacter sp. TmT3-37. NCBI lineage: Bacteria > Bacillati > Actinomycetota > Actinomycetes > Micrococcales > Micrococcaceae > Arthrobacter > Arthrobacter sp. TmT3-37. The sequence continues at coordinate 9,578 of NZ_JBTNDU010000019.1, forward strand.
GGGCTATGGAGATCGATCGCTTTGCTGGTGGCGCGCCGGTCACGCGTCGTCTGGATCGTGTCATTGCTCGTTCTCATTGCAGGAGCCTGCGGGCTCACCCAGCTCCAGGCCAGCGGCGTACCGCAGTCCGCGCTGATCCTCTCACCGTCCAATGCTGTCGAAGGTCAGGAGGCCCTCGGCCGCCACTTCGACGCCGGCTCCGGCAGCCCGGTATACGTGATCGCGCCCCAGGCGGAGCAGCAGGTAGCGCTCGACGCTGCGTCGGCGCAGGCCGGTATCGCCGACGTGGCACTCACTACGGACCCCACCGGTGCCGCCGTCGTCGAGGACGGGCGCGTGCTCATCAGCGGCACCCTCGAGTACCAGGCGGACTCCGATGCGGCCGAGGACGTGGTGCGGGAACTGCGGACAACGCTCGACGACACCGGCGCAGGCGGTGCGCTGGTAGGCGGCGTGACCGCCGTGGCGATCGACACGAATGACACCGCGCTCACGGATCTCGTCAAGATCATCCCCATCGTGCTGCTCGTCATCCTCGTGGTACTGATCATCCTGCTGCGCTCGGTCCTCGCGCCGGTACTCCTCGTATCCAGCGTGGCGCTGTCCAACGCCACGGCCCTCGGCGTCTCCGCCCTCGTGTTCAACAACATCCTCGGCTTCGAGGGAGCGGACGCGTCGGTTCCCCTCTTCGCCTTCGTCTTCCTTGTAGCCCTCGGCGTGGACTACAACATCTTCCTCATGACCCGTGTTCGCGAAGAGTCGCTGCGCATCGGGACCCGGCCGGGCATCCTGCGCGGACTCGGTGTGACCGGTGGCGTCATCACCTCGGCGGGCGTGGTGCTGGCGGCGACCTTCGCCGCCCTCGGCGTCATCCCCATTCTGTTCCTCGCCCAGATCGCGTTCGTGGTCGCTTTCGGCGTACTGCTGGACACCGTGCTGGTCCGCTCACTGCTGATCCCTGCCCTGGCCTACGACATCGGGCCGAAGATCTGGTGGCCGTCGAAGCTCGGGCAGGTGCCGTCCCCGCGGTAGTGCTGTTGGCTGCTGTAAATCGCCCCGGGACGGCCTCATAGATGTCAAGTGAGTCCGAGGTCGATTTTGAGGTCGTTGAAGACCTCGCGGGCGATGGAGTGCTTAAGGGCTCATCGTCATTGTCGGTGTATGTGGGCACCCAGCTCCTGGTCTTCCCTATCTACACCTGCAGCCTCAGGAACATTCTGTGGGTCGTTCCCATCGTGTGGATGACCGTCACCACTCTTATCGCGGTGACGGTCATCCTTCTGGCCCGGGAGTTCCAGCAGACAGGGCGGTTCCTAGCCACGACGGCCCCTAGGACCCCGGTAGCCAGCGCTGGAAGGACGAGCCCTGCAACCGTCCGCAGCACGCTCCTCCTCACCCTCACCCTCTCTTTCTTACCCTGACTTGACCGGGTTCCACCCGGGTAGCGTGCGGTCAAGCAGCTCCCGCCGTTCCGCACCCAACCGGTCTTTGCACAGACACGAACGCTGGCACAGCAGAGTCAACTCTCGCTCCAGCATCTCAGCAGCAGCAGCAACGGTGTGCTGAGGGCTCGACCCGGAATCGTCGGAGGACGCGATGCCCTCCCTGGCGGACCCCTGTGGGTTCGGCTCCTCACCGTGCCGCACGACAATCAGCGGTTGATTGTGGACATGTCCTCGTAACGGTCCCCTGCTGGGGCGGCTACCTCATCGAGCGCCGCCAGTTGCGCGGTGGTGAGCTCGATCGCGTCCGCGGCGGTGTTCTCCACCAGGTACGCCACCCGCTTGGTGCCCGGGATCGGGGCGATGTCATCGCCCTGGGCCAGCAACCACGCCAGGGCGACCTGCCCGGGCTTGACGCCCAGCTCGGCGGCTACCGCGTCCACCTGCTCCACAATCCTGATGTTGTGCTGCAGGTTCTCCCCGGCGAAGCGGGGGTTGTTGCGGCGGAAGTCGTCCTCGTCCAACTGATCCACCGAACGGATGGTGCCGGTGAGGAAGCCACGCCCCAGCGGGGAATACGGCACGAAACCGATGCCCAGTTCCCGCACCGTCGGCAGGATCTCCTGTTCCGGATCCCGCGACCACAACGAGTACTCCGTCTGCAGCGCCGCCACCGGGTGAACTGCATGAGCGCGGCGAATCGTGTCCGGAGCAGCCTCGGAGAGCCCGATATGACGGATCTTGCCCTCCTGGACCAGTTCGGCCAGGGCCCCCATGGTTTCCTCGACCGGGGTGGCCGGGTCCATCCGGTGCTGGTAGTACAAATCGATGTAATCGGTGTTCAGCCGCTTCAGCGAGCCCTCCACCGACAGCCGCACGTTCTCGGCGCTTCCATCCAGTCCGAAGGCATCGCCGGCGCGGTGGGAGATGGTGCCGAACTTGGTGGCGATCACTACGTCCGAGCGGCGGGAGCCCAGGGCGCGGCCCAGAAGTTCCTCATTAACGTAGGGCCCGTACATCTCAGCGGTGTCGAAGAACGTGACGCCCAGATCCAGGGCCCGGTTGATCGTGGCGATCGACTCGGACTCATTGGTGCCACTGCCGGTATAGAACGCCGACATACCCATGCACCCAAGACCCAGGCGGGAAACCTCAAGTCCTGCAGCCCCCAGTGTGACGTGCTTCATCGTGATACCGTCCTTTTCTCATCAGTGCTGACGTAGGACCTGAACCCGTCAGGACCGGAATTTATTCGTCCACCCGACTCAACCCCGACTCAACGCTTGTCGCGTGTGCGGTGAGGGCGGGTACCGGCAGGTGCCGGCGGTCGCCGGTGCACGGAGGCCACATCATGTCCGACGGGTGTGGCATCCGGGGCTCCTCTTTCACGAAGGCCAGTACCACGGCCGCGGCCAGCGCCAAACGGCACCACCCAGACGAACACCGGCGTCAGGGCGTCGTTGTAATACGTCCTCAAGGGCCTCTGAGTGCCGGTGGATTACCGGCAAGCCTGGCCGGCTTGCGACCGGCGGTCCAGGCAATAGCCCACAGCGATCAACCCCAGCATGACAGCACTGCCGAACCGCTCGTCGATCCACACTCCCCGGACTCGTGGGACCAACTCAGGGAACTCGGACTGCAAGCCCTCAGCGCCAGGAAACGCGAACGCCGCACCCATCGATGCCCAGAAGAAAGCCGGTAACGACGCCCCCAGAGCGACGTCTCGCTGCGGTGCCGAACCCTTCCGGTTCAACGCCCACAAACCCCCCATCCCCAACAGTGCCCCCACGGCGACCGTCTGCGCGTCGTGGAACTTCGCATGCGGCGACCAGTTCGGATTGAACAAGTGGGTGCGATTCCAATCGGCCGCAAACCCGCCGACCGCGGTGATACCGGCCACGACACGAAGAATTTTCTGACCTGTAGACACGCCCTGTTTCCTTCCGACTCCCAAACTCCTCGACCAGCCGCGCACCAGCCGAAGTCCTCCACCTCTATCTTGGACGTTTATATTGCTTGGCAGTGATCCGGAAAGCGGCTTGATCGGCGTACAGCCCGACATTTTCTACGTGACATGCGCACTCACCGCGCTACTCAGCGCCTGGGCCACTTGGAAATGACCCCTCCTCACCTTCCCCACCGAGAGGAAGAACCAACCCGGAACTAGCCACACAAGACCTTCGACGCAGTGGATTCCTTGTGGTCGTCTTCACTCAGGACAGCCACTCACCCCGCCATCGTTATACAAAAACCCCGCCATCCTGACGAAAACTCACAACTGAAACTGCCCCGATTTTTAGCTCTCTAACCAAGTGCGAAACGTGTACTGTCATAACGCGAGGGTGAGACGAATTGTGCGACCCTCCAGACCAGGGGAGGACACATGGATCGACCGGAACGCCTCGAGGGCGTCGAGGAGCCACGGTTGCTGCCCGATGGTGTGATGCTCGGCTATGCCCGTGTCTCGACTACAGACCAGAACCTTGAGGGACAGCTTCAGCAGTTGATCGCGGCAGGCTGTTACGACGTTTACGCGGACCAGGGGAAGTCAGGCGCGACGATGACTCGCCCCGAATTGGAGAGCTGTCTGCGGGCATTGCAGCCAGGCAACACCCTCGTGGTGACCAAACTCGACCGGCTTGGTCGGACGGTTCGTGGACTCGTGGAACTCCTGGACTCACTGCACGAACGGGGCATCATGTTCCGATCCCTTGGTGAGGGCATCGACACCACGACGGCCTCGGGCCGGCTGATGTTCAACATCATCGCTAGCGTCGCGGAGATGGAACGCGAGCTGATTCGGGAACGGACGAAGGCTGGCCTCGCCGTCGCCACAGGGAAGGGTGGTCGCCCGCCGCGCCTTCAACCGCACGACGTCGTGGAAGCCCGCAGGCTGAGGAACGAGGAGAAGCTGACCGTCGACGCGATCGCGAAGAAGTTCAAGGTTCACCGCTCCACGATCATTCGAGCATTGCGAACTGACGGCCTCGCCAGCCCTGTCTACGAGCAGCAATCAGGTAGTCGAGGGTGAACCGATCCAAAAATATTTAAGCTTTGCGGGTATACGGTACAGGTGCTAAGTACAGGGAGAGCAGCCCCCGGCACCCAGGAGACACCCAATGGCGCGATCGCGCAGACGCAATGAAGTTGATGGACAAGCAAGTCTCGACATATTTCTTTTCGCACCACCAGAGGAGGTTCTCGATGAACAAGTACGGCAGATTCGCGCAGGAGACCTGGAAGATGACAGCCCCGTCGCAGTACGCCCTGATCCCGGACCCGGACGAGTGGTTCCGGAAGCTGGGCGAGGAAGCGATGAACCAGGTAGGGGAGCTGCAGTACCAGATCGCGGGACCGGACCCGGAGGGCGAGACGTATCTGCAGAAGGTGGGACGGTTGAACGCCTCGAGGATGCAGGCCGAGGAAATCGTGCGGGCGGAGATGTTGACGCCGGACCTGATGGAGACGGAGGGCGACGACGAGACGGAGGAGGACGAAGTGGATCGTCAGCGGAGGGAACTCCGGGAAGCGTTCAAGGAGATCACACAGACACAGCGGGAGTTGCTGGACGCCTACCGGAATCAGGAGATGGACCAGAACTACCAGCGGTAGACCTCCCAGCTGAAGTTGGTGCACGGTTCATTCCTGCCCGGCAGGATGACCTCGCGCCGTCCGGTGCCCGTGCACGCTTCCAGGCCAACGTCGGTGCGCTGCGTGTCCTGCGTGAGCTGCAGGACCAGGACCGTGCCAGCACGACGCAGGAGCGCGCCGTGCTGGCACGGTGGGGGAGCTGGGGCGCCACCGGTGTGGCCGAGGTGTTCGATGAAACCCGGTCCGAGTACGAGGCTGACCGCGCCGAGCTGCGCGAGCTGCTGAGCGAGAGCGAGTACCGGGCCGCGAACCGGACCGTCATCAACGCCCACTACACCGACCCCGCCCTCGCCACCGAACTCTGGCAGACCCTGACCACGCTGGGCTTTGACGGCGGTCGTGTGCTTGAACCGGGATCAGGTGCCGGCACCTTCATCGGCCTCGCACCCGAGACCGCGACCATGACCGGGGTGGAGCTGGACCCGATCACCGCAGGTATCTCCCAAGCCCTCTACCCGGACGCCGACATTCGCGCAGAGTCCTTCGCTGACACGCGCCTGCCTGCCGGGTACTTCGACGCCGCTGTCGGCAACGTCCCGTTCGCCAAGACCAAGCTGCACGACCCGCGGCACAACGCGGGCAACCACTCGATGCACAACCACTTCATCATCAAGTCCCTCGACCTCACCCGGCCCGGTGGCGTCGTCGGCGTCATCTCGTCCGCGTTCACCCTGGACGCCCAGAACCCGGCAGCCCGCCGTGAAATCTACGAGACAGCCGACCTGCTCGGCGCCGTCCGCCTGCCCACGGGCGCACACCGTCGCGCCGCCGGAACCGACGCTCTCACCGACGTCCTGATCTTCCGCAAACGACTTCCAGGCGAGGACCCGCTGAACCCGCAGTGGCTGGAATCGCGTGTCCTGTCCGTGGGGGACGAGCAAAATGCCGAGGTCGACGCAGGCCAGGACGTGGCCCGGATGAACGCCTACTTCATCGAGAACCCGCAGCGGGTACTGGGTGAGCCCGTGGTGGGCAACGGGATGTACGGGTCAGCGACGCTGACCGTGCGCAACGAGGACCTGCGCTCAGTCCCCGGGCAGTTGCACACCCAGTTGCAGGACATCGCCCTCACCGCCGTCGACGCCGGCAGGGGAGCAGCAGAGCGTCAGCGAGGGCAGACCATCGAGTCCATAGCTATCGTCCCGGCAGCCAGCGACCTGCAGGTCGGCCATATCACCGCCGAGAATAACGGCAGCTTCACTCAGGTCGACCTCGACGGGTCTATGTCTCCACTCAAGGTCCCCGCAACCCAGGCGCGAGAACTTCAATCCTTACTGGGCATGCGTGATCTTGCCCGTTCCGTGCTCACGCTCGAGGCGAGCAACGTGGAGGACACCCCGGAGCTGGAGGCCAAGCGCACTAGTCTGCGCGATTCCTACAGCGCTTACGTCACCGCTTATGGGCCGATCAACCGATTCTCCGAACGTCGCACCGGGAAGGTCAATGATGCAGGCGAGGACATCATGGCCAGGGTTACCCCGAAGGCTGTGGCGTTGCTCCGCAGGGACCCCTTCGGCCCGATCGTTCCCGCGCTGGAGAACTTCGACGAGGGAAACCAAGTAGCAACCCCTGCAGCGCTGCAGCGAAGCCGCCAGGTTCAACCGCGCCAACCCATCCGCGGCGTGGACACCCCGGCAGAAGCTCTCGCGGTCACTCTGGACGCCCGAGGCGAGGTCGACCTCACCGAGATAGCCAGTCTGCTCGGCGTCGACCCAGAGGCTGCCCGCGATGCACTGGGCGAGCTGGTGTACGACATTCCCGGTGAGGCCGGCGTCATGGAGACTCGCGCCGAGTACCTCAGCGGCAACATCCGGGAGAAGCTCGACGTCGCCACCGTCGCCGCGGCCGAGGACGAGCGGTTCCTGCGCAACGTCGAGGACCTGAAAGCGGCCATGCCGCTGCCGCTGGGCGCGGATGAGATTGAAGCCCGCATCGGCTCTGTGTGGATCTCGGCCGACGTGCATCAGGAGTTCCTGCGAACCATCATTCGTGACCCTCGGGCCCGCGTGGACAGGGTGACCGGCGCGAACTGGGACGTCCAGGCGAACAGGCACAGCTTCTTGGCCCGCAATGACTGGGGGACCGAGCGGATGCCTGCGGGCGAAATCTTCAAGAACCTGCTCGAGCAGAAGCGTGTGCAGGTCACCGACCCGGACCCTGACCCGGAGAGCCAGCGGCGCATCCTCAATCCTGTCGAGACAGCATCAGCGCAGGAGAAGGCCCAGCTGATGCAGGACCGTTTCGGGGAGTGGGTTTGGGATGACCCAGAGCGGGCGGTTGCACTGACGGACGAGTACAACCGCAGGTTCAACTCGCTCGTGCTACGCGACTACACCGTCGAAGGTGAGCGTTTGACCCTGCCTGGGCTCGTCAAGGATTTCGAGCCCAGGCCGCACCAGTTGGCTGCTGTGGCGCGCATGATTTCTGAGCCATCGGTGGGACTCTTCCACGAGGTCGGTGCGGGTAAGACCGCTGAGATGGTCATGGGGTCGATGGAGCTGCGGCGTCTCGGCATGGCACGCAAACCTGCGATTGTCGTACCGAACCACATGTTGGATCAGTTCGCCCGTGAGTGGTTGCAGCTCTACCCTCAGGCGCAGATCCTTGCCGCGTCATCGGCCGACCTTGCCGGAGACAAGCGCCGACAGTTCGTCGCCCGCGCGGCCGCTAACGACTGGGACGCAATCATCATGACCAGGACCGCGTTCGAACGCATCCCGCTTTCCGTCGAGTCCGAAGCTGCCTACCGTACCCGTGAGGTGGACAGGATGCGCCAGGAGATTCTGGCCGCTCAGGAACGCGCCGCTGAGAGTGGCAACAAAACCATGTCGGTGAAAAAGCTTGAGAACCGCTTCCAAGCCCAGGAGGAGAAGATCAAGCGCCTGCTTGAACACCCTATCGACCCCGGCCTGACCTTCGAGCAAACCAGCATCGACTACCTCGTCGTGGACGAGCTGCACGACTTCAAGAATCTGGACACCGCATCCAACATCCAGGACGCTGCGATCGACGGGTCCAATCGAGCCTCGGACCTCCACTCCAAGGTCGAGTACCTGCGCGACACTCACGGTGATCGGGTCATCACTGGTGCGACGGCGACGCCGATCGCGAACAGTGTCACGGAGATGTACGTGATGCAGCGCTACCTGCGTCCGGACCTGCTGGAGAAGGCTGGCATCAACGACTTCGATACGTGGGCTGCGACCTTCGGGCAGGTGGTCTCCGAGATGGAGATGACCGTCGCCGGTGGTGACAGCTTCAAGATGAAGGAGCGGTTCTCGAAGTTCCAGAACGTGCCCGAGTTGTTGAAGATGTTCCACACCTTCGCGGATGTGAAGACTGCCGAAGACTTGCAGCTGCCCGTGCCCGATATCGAGATACGCGACGACGGCAGGCGCCTGCCCCGGATGGTCACGGTCGAGCCGTCCATCGAGCTCGAGGCGTACATCGCGGACATCGCTGAGCGTGCCGAGAAGATCCAGGCACGTCTGGTCGATCCGACCGAGGACAACATGCTGAAGATTTCCAGCGACGGGCGGAAAGCCGCACTCGACATGCGTTTGGTGGACCCCGAGTTGGAGACACTGCTCAGCGAGACGAAGGTCGGTGCCACAGCGGACCTGTTGGCCAAGGTGTACGAGGAGAACAAGGACCGCATCTACATCGACCCTGACACCAAAGAGCCCCATCCGACACCAGGGGCATTGCAGATCGTGTTCTGTGATCTCGGTACACCGTCGGATAAGAAATGGAACGTGTACGACCAGCTACGCGAAGACCTCGTGCAGCGTGGTGTTCCCGAGTCGAAGGTGCGGTTCGTGCACGAGGCGAAGAACGACGCGGAGAAGGGCCGGTTGTTTGCGGCGTGCCGCACAGGGGACGTCGCGGTACTGGTTGGTTCGACGCAGAAGATGGGCGTCGGGACTAACATTCAAGCGCGTGCTGTGCACCTGGTCGACATGGATGCACCGTGGCGACCCGCTGATGTCGCCCAACGCCACGGCCGTATCGTCCGGCAGGGAAACCAGAACCCCGAGGTGGCCATCTCGCAGGTGGTGACCAAGGGATCGTTCGACACCTTCATGTGGCAGACGTTGGAGCGTAAGAGCAAGTTCATCGACCAGATCATGCGCGGCCGGCTCGACGTCCGCGAGATCGAGGACGTGGGGGACAGCACACTGTCCTTCGCGGAGGTTAAAGCCATCTCGAGCGGCAACCCACTCATTCTGGAGAAGTCCAAAGCCGACCAGGAACTCACCCGACTACAGCGGCTGGAACGTGGTTGGCAGAAAAACCAAGCAGCACTGTCCTATCGCCAGAGTGGAGCGCAGAAGCGCGGAGAGACATTGGTGGCGATGCTTCCCGCACTGCGGGAAGCAGCAGCACGGACGACAGGAGAAGTGGGAGGGGATGCCTTCAAAATGACAATCGCTGGGAAGGTGTGCGACAAACGAGTCGACGCGGTTGAAGCCTTCCATACGTGGGCCAGCACCCATGCCGCAGGACGGCCACCCATCGACAGGCCACAAGACCTTGGCGTCGTCGCTTCCATCGCTGGGCACGACATTCGCTTCATCCAAGGCAGGGCCAATATGACCGATATGGGGGCGTCTCGTGTGGACCTGCAAATTGACGGAGCACCGGGTATCTCGGTGGAGCTCCGACGCAACGATTCCTTGTTTCCCACGGTGGGAGTCATCCAGCGCATTGAGAACCAGGTGGCACGTCTACCCGAAGAAGTCGTGAAGCACGAGAAGCGCATCGAAGAAGCGCGTCAAGAGTGGCGTGATTCTTCCCAGGCACTGAAGCAGCCGTTCAAGCACACGGAGGCTTTGGAAGCAGCAAAGTGGGAAGTGGAGCGCATCACCAGGACGATGAACGGCGAGGAAAACCCCCAACCGACAATCGACCCTGAATTGCTTGCACACCGTCGTCGCATGCGCCTCGAGTCGCCGTCAGTCAGTCGCCAGGTAACAGGACAAAACCTGCCAGTGCCTGAACGGTCCCGCACCCTGTCACCCCCACTGCCGCAGGAACGTGTAGGTAGGGAAGTGGGTATGGACAAGTAGGGAACGAGAACGCACTGAGGGCGGCCCAACCAAATGGTTGGACCGCCCTCAGTGCGTTCAGGACTCAGTAGGAGCTGACTGCGCAGGATTGTCGTTGGTCGATGCCGTCTTACGTGAGCTACGTCGGCGGTTCGAGGCGGCATTATCGAGACCAAGTTTTTTCAACTCGTCCTCCGTCCATCCGTCTTTCGTCGCTCTGACGTATGCCTTTTTGTCCTCTCGCTCAGCATCAGCGAGCTGTGCCTGCAGGTCGGTTACCCGCTGTCGGGTTTCGACAAGTTCGGTCACTGATGTGACACGTGAGTTGAGCATCTTCCGGGCTTGCGCCTCGATGTCCTGCATATTGATCGTCATGTACCAAAGCTTAATCTTTTGGCAGTCCCACGGGAAGTGGACACACCCCTCATCACCGTTCCTTTCGGCATGCTTCTGACTACTCGGCCGTGAAGTGAATCGGCCAGTTGGAAGGGCCGGTCGTGGAATACCGGAGCGGAGCGAGGATATGCCGCGAAAGCCGGGCTTGGAGACTTGCCGAGAGAAGGACGGCCAGTACGCTCACGAGCCGAAACGGAACGGCGCAGCCGCTCCGAAACATTGAGAACCGCGAAGCGTCCAATGAATCGTCACGCTCGTGAGACCGGTCTAACCGCTCGAAAGACCACAATGGCGTATGAGTAGAGCAAGCTATACAGTTATGCATGCATAACTGGCTTTCGTCCTCGACACTGCGTGGCGAGTGCGGCACACTGGGAGTGTGGTCCCCGGTTCCGGGGTCGCTGCGCTGGGCCTGTGAGAAGCGTCGGAGAGGTGGTGGTTGTCGTGGATGAGTTGGTGTCATCACCCGGATCAGATGCGACCACTGACCCTGCTCCGCGCCGGAGGAGTTTGGGTCGTCGTCGGCGGGAGAATGTGCCGGCGGGGATGAAGAAGAAGCGCGAGGTGTGGGTCACCGCTGAGGAAGAAGCGATGCTGTTGACGCGTGCAGCGCGTGAGGGCGTGACGGTGCCCCGCCTGTTGGTGTCAGCGGCGACGTCGGAGACGGTGGAGACACCAACGGAACGACGTGCTGTCATTGCTGAACTGATGGCGATGCACACTCTTCTGGCAAGGGTGTCGAACAACGTGAACCAGATCGCCCGGCACGCCAACGCGGGGGATGCGTTCCCGCGGGATGCGAAGGCTGCCCTGGCGTATGTGCGTCAGGTCGCTGTGCGCATTGAGAAGACCATTGACGGGATCAATCCGTGATCCCGAACATCACTCGTGGGTCCCGGATGAGCGGGCTGATGGTGTATCTGACGTCCACGGATGCGGACAAGACGCAGAACGTCCACAGTGACCCGCACCTGGTCGCCGGAGACGCGGCGATCATGGCCTGGCACGACAACGGGGTCCTGGATCGTGACGATGCTCTGGCGATCGCCAAGCACCTCGATGAACCCCATAAGAAGTACGGTGTCGAGGTTCGGCAGAAGGACCTGCGCTGGGACGCGAAGCTCAAGGAGAAGGTCGACCACGGGTACAAGCAGGCCGACGTGTGGCACTGCTCGTTGAGTCTGCGTGCAGGTGAGCGTGAGCTGACCGATCAGGAGTGGGGCGACATTGCGAACGAGTTCGTGGACGCAATGGGCTTCACCGAAGCCTCTGGTAAAGCGCAGTGCCGGTGGGCGGCGATCAACCACGGTGTGAGCACCGGCGGGAACCACCACATCCATATCGCGGTGTCGCTGGTGCGTGAGGACGGGACGAAAGCGTCCACGCACGGGGACTACAAGCGGGCACAGCAGACCTGCCGCCAGTTGGAGAAAACCCACGGCCTCGAGGAGCTATCCAGCGTCCACGTGCAACGCGGCTTCGACCGCGCCGAACCGCAGACCGCGGCACGCAACGAACGCGAAATGTACCGGGCGTCTCTTTCCCGGAAGGTCCGAGCAGCAGCGGCCAGCACGAGTACGGAAGCCGATTTCATCCGCGCTGGTCGAGCGTCCGGGTTGCTCATGCGCCCGCGCTACGAGAAGGGCACCACCGACGTCATCATCGGCTACTCCGTCGCCGAACGACCCGCACGCGGTGGCGACGGAAGTAGTGAGCGTCCGATTTGGTACGGGGGTGGGAAACTCGCCAGCGACCTCGGCCTGGGACAGCTCCGCACCCACTGGGCTGACACCCCGGAAGGCGCGACCGAAGCAGCCGCTGAGTGGAACGCGGCAGCACGGAACCGTCGTCCCACGAAGGCACCGACGACTGTCACCCCGACACCTGAGCTGTGGGAGAAGTACACCGCCCAGGCGAAGGAATACGCGGAACGGTTGCAGTCCATCCCGGTGACCGACCACGCGACGTGGGCTAAAGCTGCACACGACACGAGCGGTGTCTTCGCGGCGTGGTCGCGCCGCACCGAGGCGACGCCCGGGCCGTTGGCGGCCGCCGCAGATGAGTTGTCCAAAACAGCGCAGCTGCGCGACTACCGGCAGCACACCAAGCCCGTTCCGATGCCATCGATGACGGGAGCGGCGATGCTCGTCCTCGCCGCCGGCAGTGAGAGCAAGACAGCGGCGTACACCGCGCTGATGCTCCAGCTCATGCGCACCACGCGGGCCCTGTTCGACATGCACAAGGAGTTCCAGCGTGTCCGGGAAACCCAGACTCTCCACGCAGTCATGATGAACGACATACAGCCCCTCTACACCCGCCTGCGAGAACACACTGTCGCCCGTCCGGTACAGCCAGTGATGGCAGCAGGAAGAACAACCGGACCACTGACCCCAGTGCAGATCGCCAACACCGGTATCGCCCTACCGCGCAGAGGCGCCGTGGTGCCCAACAAGGTGCAACCAGCACCTGTACCGACTGTTTCCAAACCGGATCGTGGCTACGGGCGATGACATCGTCATCAGGGATCAAACGAGACGTAAGCACCAGCATCATCGACGAGTACGTATTGATCAGAGGGGAAGTACCCGGTGAGTGAAGAAGGCATCGACGATTCGGTAGAGCGCGGCTTGCGACAGTTGCTCGCGGTCGGCGGTCAAATCGCAGAACGGTTAGCCCGTGCTCTGCAGGAGATACAACGGCGGGAGCGGCTGCGTGGCGAGCAAGCCAGCCAGGAGTACCAGCAGATGATGGCCACGAACAGGGCCGCGATGCAGGCGGTCGTAGCACCGGTGAAAGAACCTGAGTGGTGGGACAAGGCATCGGTTCACCAGGTGGCGGACGCATATCAGGCGGCCGAGTCCTGGAAGAACCATGACCCGATGGCGTTGGAGGCGTCTGCACGAATTCAGAAGGAGGTGAAGAGCCGCTACGGCATCGACACCGACGACCTGCAGGGCGATCTCGCCTACCTCCATGATGCTGTGCTCATGAAACAGCGGGGCGGGCCTGCTCTCGATGAGCTGGTAAAGCAAACCGAGGAAAAGGTTTCCGACAGGGAGGCGATGCGGGCAACACTGGCCTCGACCACGGACGCCCAGTGGTGGGACAACGCCTCGCCTGATCAGGTGAGTAACGCCTACCAAGCGGCGGAAGTGTGGAAGGACCGCGACGTCGTGGCCTTGGAAGCTTCCACGCTGATCCGGGACGAGGTGAAGACCCGCTACGGCGTCGACACCGACGACATCCAGGGTGATACCGCTTACCTCCGCGATGTGCTGTGGGTGCAGCGTCTTGGTGGCCCGTCGGCGGAGCAGGTCAGAAAGAATACCGAAGCAATGACTCTCATTGCTGCCGCGCAACGGGCCGAGATGCTTCGCCAAGCCGAGGACCTACGAGGAGAACAGGAACGCCTCCAGGTGCCCCAGGAGTACATGACAGATCCGAAGCTCCTGGATGCCCTTCAAGCAGCGCGTTCGGCTACCGAAGCCGACGTGCGGATCGATGCTGATCGTTTGGTAGCCGAGCGTGTTCACCTCCTCAATGAGGACGGGTTGCAGGGCCCGACCATCGAGCAGTTGCGCGAGGAAATCAGCAGCAACTACTCCGGCACCGACGAGAGCTTGTTCCAGGATGCCGGCTTCGTCGAAGCGGCCAGGGAATGGCATGAGGCGCGTGTCCTTGCGGAAGGTGGATTCGAGAGTAAGGACAACGCTCTGGAAGCTCGATACGAAGCCAGCGAGAAGGAATTGTTCGCCCACATCGAGACCCTTGGTCACGACATTGAGAAGGAGGTGCTCAAAGACCAGTATGGTCCCACCGGAGCGGAGAGTTCCGGTACATCGACTGATGGCACCCCAGTGGTCAAGTACGGGTCGGTGGAGCACATAGCAGCGTTCGCGAAGAAGCTCGAAGGTACCGGCACGCCAGAGGAGATTAAGGGAAGGCTCATCGCTGCAGCGGATCAAGGACGTCACCCGCGGGAAGCTGTTCGTTCGGCCCCAACTCTTCGCGCCCAGCCGGCGAAGCGGCCAACCATTGGAGTGGGGCGTGAATCCTCCAAAGGAGGACCCACACGGTAGAGGTATGAGCTAAAGCGCTGCGGTTCACTGCGTACAAAGAAATCGACCAACGGATCAGATCCGTTGGTCGATTTTCGTTACCTCTCGGTGGTTACTCGGAGTGGTCGAGGCGTGTATCAGGGAACCATCCGGTGGGTGCCAGCTCGTATGGCATCGGAGGGGGTGGGCGGTGCCCGCCGATGCAGTTGTAGAACGGTCCGTCGAGGCTCATCAGCAACCGCATATTGGGATCAGCGTGATTGATCCAGTACACACTCATACCTGTGGCTCCCTCGAGGCGTAGGTTCTCCCACGCCAACCACATCGCCGTGATCCGGCTGACAGCTTCGGGGTGCATGAACCAGCGCGGACACCAGGTCTGTCTCTTACCTCCGATGTCACGGACGTAGCAGGGCAACAACCAGTCATGCAGAAACTCTTCCGCCGAGCCGTAGATAGTCGATGGTTTGTCCTCTGCGTCCTTCGGGGAGCTGCTGACCGCGGGGCCCGTATCCCCCAAGGTTTGTGCGCCCCCGAAAGGGTCTACATCGTTCACCACGGGTCCTCCTTGTGCCTTCACGCTGTATCGCCGCTCATCATGCGTCTATGCGCGCGGGTTCGTATTTCGCCAAGGATGCCTGGACTGCTTCCTTGTGCGGGCCGGTGTACCAGGGGCGGGTCTGCAACAGCGTTGCGGGGGCACCGGAGGCCAGGACCAGGGCACGGCCGCGATCGAGCTCCGCGAGGTTGGAGACGTCGAAGATGCGCTCCTTTCCCTCCTGCCTCGAGCGGCTCTTACCGCTCTTACCGGTGGACTGGGACACGCTGTTGTACGAGTAGTCCCCGATCAGGTCGGACAGGGCACGCAGGAATCCTTCTTCTGCGACACCGCCGCCGTAGACCTTGATGTTCGCCGCCGACCAGATTTTGCGCATGTTCGCTTCCCCCCACAGCTCTACGCCCTGGGACCAGGACTGGAGGATGGCCATGACGATGATCCCGCGAGATCCGTAGTGGCTGAACTGATCCGGTAGGCCAGCCCACTTCACCACGTTCGCGAGCTCGTCCAGCGCGAAGAGGGCCGGTACCTTCAACCGGCCACCCATGCGCTCGGCGCGTTCTTCCAGGGCTTCAGCGACCGCTACGGTCAGCGCCGTCGTCAGCGGGGCGGCGGTGCCGACACCTTCCTTGGACAGTAGGTACAGGGTTTCTTGCGAAGTAGCGAAAGCGTGTGGGTCGAAGTGCTTCCGGGTATCGGTGGCCACGGTTTCGCCCTTGGAGGGTGTGACCCAGCGCAGGGTGTTGCGGTTCTTCAAGCACTGGACCATTTTTTCGGCAGTGCCGAAAATTCCGTCACGCTGTTTGTCTGCCAGATCGATGGTGGATTTGAGGCCGGCGGCCTGCAGCAGGTAGTCGTGATCCTCCAGAATGTTGATCGGCGCACGGTTGACCTGTTCGGTGACCCACACGTACACGTCGGTAATGGGGCGACCATCGAGGGCCGCTGCGAGGAACAGTGAGGACAGCAGGTCTTCTGCTTTGGGGTCGAAGTAGGCGTCAGGGCGGGAGCCTGGTGCCCTGGAGGCGGTGGCGAAGTGGGAGGTCAAACGTGCCGCCCGGTCTTCGTCGGTGACGTAGCTCAGAGGGTTCCACCACCAGGTCGGCTCCTCTTGCGCAATTTTCTGCGGATCGAACACCCACACGGGGGCTGCGGTCTCACGGACACCACGGGTGGAGTCCACGACGTCGCGCTTGTTCGACGTCGATACGACAGCCCCGGGTGCGTCGAGGATTGCCGGGATGATCCTCGACGTTGATTTACCCGTGCGGGGTCCCCAAATATCCAGACTCAGGTCTTCCCAGGGCTGGTAGTAGGTCTGCTTCGTGGAGATGACCGTACCGACGATGATCCCGTGGCTGTGGGTGACGCCGAGGCGCTGCGCGGTGGCTTTGGCTCCCTGCTCGGTGTACGCGCGGATGGATTTGCCCTTGCCGAGGTACCGTGCGGCCTTATCGACCCGGGCCTTTTGTGCGGACTTTTTCAGAAGTGCGACGAGAACGGTGATAGCGGCCGTCACCACCAGAACACCCATCATCACGGCGACGATCGTGGCCTGAACGGGCCAGGGAATCTCTGCACGGATCAGTCCCTGGATCAGGTCCCGGAGGTTGGACGGAGGTTTCGGGAGACCGGCTAAGCGTGATCCGGCGTGGATGGCGACCCACATTCCGGTCAGGCCGGTGAGGACCAGCCCGATGATGACGAAGATCGCGATGGTCTGTGCGTTGTCCTGATTGCCTTTGCGGTTCGGTGCGCTCATCTCAGGCTGCTTCTTCCGGTACGAAAGTCTTACGAGGGCGTGCTGCGGTGTTACTGCGCTCATCAGCGATGTGCTTGTCGCGCTCAATGGTGGTCAGCGAGGTCTGCACTGCAAGACCGACTCGGCCGGGGACTTTGAGCAGGATCTTCCCGGCACCGGGAGGAGGAAGCCGGTTCCCTCGTGCGTCGAGGTCCGGTTTCCACGAGGGAGGTGCGTTGAAGCTGGCCACCGTGTCGATTTCTTTGGCGTTCAACGGCTGGATCTCGCTCAGATCATGCAGGTCGGATCGAGACAGTGCCATCAAACCCAAGAGGGGGCTGCGTTCGGTGAAGCCCTTTGCCGTGTTTCGATCCTTCTCGTTAGGCAGGGACAGGAAATCCTTGGGGGAGTGAGTGATCTTGACTTCGGTGATTCCCAGTACCCGGTTGGTGCGCCCGAGCCGGTCGGCGCGGTCGATGATGCCTTCGCACGCCCGCATGGGATACCAGAACTCGTCCTGCACAGCCAGGTACCCACCCCAGTAGATCGAGGGGTCATGTCGGGAGAGTTCGTAGTGGGCGTCGATCGTGCTGAAGCCGATTGTCCACGTCGCGAGCATGGCCGCGGAGAGGAGCTTGGTGTTGGAGGCCGGGATGGAGGACGTATCGAAGCAGAATCCTCCAGGGTTCCCGATTTCTAGGCGGAGGCTGTCCTTGTTCCCGACCAGGGCACCCATCGAGCCGGTCATCATGGCGTTCAGGGATCGCTGAAGCGCCCGGTATTCCTCATGGAACTGCTGAGCGTCATCACAGACCGTGGCCGCGAGAACTTCCGGTGGCGGGCTCTTGAATGCCTCGAGCAGGTCACCCATCCACGGACTGTCGATGCGCCTCAACACCGAGCGAATCAGTTCGGCTAGGGCTGCGTCCTCGCTGTCCTCCAGAGGCCGGCCACGACTGATCTGTACGACGAGGGCCACCAGGTCGATGACCTTCGCGACGGCTTGCTGACGCATTTCCGCACCGAGGGTTCCGCCGAGCTTCCTTGCAGCGTCCCCCAACGCGCCAAGATCGAGCAGGTTGATCTTCTGCAGGCTGTCGGGGCCGATCCTGATGACGTCCCCACCCATCGCCTCCACGGCCTCGCCGTGCTCGTTCTTGATTGGGTCGAAGATCGCCGGCGCAATGCCTCGGGCACACAGGCCGTACATCATGCGCTGCGCGAAAGAAGACTTACCGTTGCCGTTGAGCCCGAAAAGCATCATTGCCGGAGCAGAAATCAGGCCGTCGTCGTACCAGGTCTTCGGGTCCCCGAAAACTGCTGTGCCGACGTTCATGTCCCGTCCGAGGGGTACCCCCCGGTTGGGGCGGGAGGTTCCGGCAGCGAACGGGTATACCCCGGGCAACTGAGACGAGGTGGTGTACCACTGGGGTGGTTGAGGAATTTTCCCCCACCGGCCACCCCCGAAACCGGTGAGACCGCGTGAGGTGCGCACGGACTTCATCAGATGACCCCTTCCAGCCACAACGGCTTGTTGCTGTACTTCCACGGCAGCACACCGAACGGCAGCGTGGTGTGGAATGCGGCCGAGCCAGCGTGCTCCACGAACCGGTAGGGCATCAGCAGCTGACTCATCAGTGACTTCACCTGGTTCAGCGCCTCACGGTGCGCTGTCTCGTTGGCCTCGAAGGTCACTGTGACCATGAGGGAGAACATGGACAACCGGGCACCTTGGGACAGCTCTTCCTCTGTCTTCTCCGCGACGGCCTTGGCCTTCTGATCGAACGAGGTGGGGCGGCCCTTGCGAGTGTTGATGTTCCAGTCAGCGGTGCGTACCAGACGGTTCACCGTCTTAGCAGCAGAGCCTGGATCAATAGGGCGGTAGAAGACCGCGACCCGCTTACGCAGGAATTTCGGATTCGGTCCGAACAATCGGTCGAAGGACCGGGCAGTGATCTGAGATTCCGGAGGAACAGTCATCATCAGTGTCATCGACGCCACCCCATCGTGGAACACCACACGGCCTTGGGAGTCATCGAAGAACTCCGGTCCCGCCTGATCCCAGGAACGGACCATGCTCATCCCGGTCAACGAGTCCAGGGCCAGCTCCTGATCACGCCATGGCTGGTAGGCCAGCTGTGCAACCTCAGCCAAGTCCTTCTCGATAAGAGGACGCGGAGCCCCAGCACCGGCACTGCCGAGCATCTGCGAGTGACTCGGAAGACGAGCGGCAATCTCAGCGACCGCAGGTGAGAGGTTATCCGGTGTCGCCCCGAGCCCTGCCACATCCCATATCAAGGTTGCGTACACGTTCAGGACCGAAGTGCGAGCCGGTAGCGTGCCGGCTGCTTGGTCGAGGACGTGTTTGGCGAATGCCGGGGCGTTCGGTGCCACATCTTCACGCGCAGCTTGGCACAGCCCTGCCGAGGACTCGGATGCCGAATCCACGACGATCGTCGCCCCGGACAGACCGGACTCGACGCTGAGGGAGGAGATCCACCCCCCGAAGTGGGAAACCTGGCTGTTGATCGTGGCCTGTTCCTGCATGGCAGCACCGTCGGGTGAGCACCCGAACACGGCGGCAACCTGCTTCACCGACTTGTGGTGCAACAGGCTGTACTCCCGGCCCAATCCATCTGTGCCCGACAGTGTGTCCACGTTGACCAGGACACCCGGCAGCCGCTGGGCGTGCTCGCGGGGCAGGGTCGATAGTGCCCCAGTGACATAGAAGGTCTCACCACGCTTGTGGCGTCCACGTAGGGAAATCCGGTCGGTGATCTTCTCCGCGAGTGACATCCCGCCGGTGAACTTCAGAAGGAATACCACCTCGATGATCACCGCAACGACCAGCACTATGAACGCGAGAACGAAAGCGCCACGCAGCAAAGACAAGAGGACGAGCACCATTCCCAGTCCGGCAACGATTACACCGCCCAAGCTCATCCCGAACATGCCAGGTGCTGCTGGCCGAAGCCAGTTGCCGAACTTCTCCTGCTCAACAGGGGTACTCATCCGCCCATCACGCCCTCTCCATTAATGTCTTTGGCTCCGTCAGCAACGGAATGTCCCAACCGTTCAGCGGCCGCACGCGCGGCTGCCCCGCCCTTGGACTTGTTGCTGCTCGTATTCCTCGGTGCCGGCGCAGGGCCCTGCGCCGGGGATGTATCGCTACCAGATCGAGGAGCCGTGCCATCAGCGGCTGGAGTTCCCTGAGCTGTAGATGCTCCGCCGCCACCGGTAGAAGGTGCACTGTCCGCGACAGGGGATCCCTGTGCGGTAGACGCTGTGCCTCCGGCGCTTGGCGACGCCCCGTCGGTGACCGGAGTTCCCTGCGCGGCGGGCGTCTCGCTACCGGCTGCAGAAGCACCGGCGACGGGACCGTCTGAAGCTGTTGATGTTCCTTCAGCTGCGGGAGAGCTTTCGGTGAACGCCGAGCTCGCACCGCCTTGGGAGGTACCACCGGTGCCACCGACAGCATCGGAGACTCCAGAAGTACCAGGTGCGGTCGACGCGGACTCAGAGCCCTGATCGGAAGCATCCCCGGGAAGATCCGTGCCCCCAGAAGGTGCCAAGGGCGTACCCGAGCCGCCGTCCAAAGTGGAAGGTGTCTTCGACGTGCCACCCGCTGTGGCATCCCCACCGCCACTTCCGGTACCCAAGCCACCGCCACCGCCACCGCCACCGCCACCGCCACCAGGGTTCCCTCCTCCGCCGCCGGGACCTCCCGTAGTGCCACCGGACGTAACAGAGGCCGTTTTGGCCGCTGTTGAAGCGGTACCACCAGCTGTCGAAGCGGCGGCGCTTCCGCCACCGGTCATGATCGCCGTTCCCGCTGATACTGCTGCAGCGCCTACCGCGGCCCCTCCCGCAAGTGCCAAGGACCCTCCGGCTGCCCCACCCAAGACTGAACTGCCGGGGGAAATCAGACGCATCAGGGCAGGGAGAGCGACGATCGCCAGGACCAGGAGCAGGAGGCCGTTCAGCACCCCGCCGAGTCCTTCGTCTCCGGACTTCAACCGCCAGGCGAACGCATACACAACGGCGGCGACCGGCTTGTAGAGGATGAATGCGACCATCCACTTCGTGAGCTTGGAGAAGGCTTGCTCGCTCCCGTTGATCATTGATGCGCCTGCCGCCAAGGGCCAGACGGCAACCATGAGTGGGAGAACTGTTGCCCGGACGAGCATGATCATCCACTGGATCGCGGTCGCGATGATGCCGAACAGTCCGGCAAGGATGGCAAGACCGGGACCCATCGTTGCGACGGTGGCCCCAGCAGTAGCGAGGTTCCCGACTCCTTCGACCGTGACTCCGGCACTGGCGAGAACCCAGTCCGAGAAAGCGTCTCCTGCGCGAATTGCCACCTGGACGAGAGCGGTACCGAGGGTGGTGACGAGCATGACCGTCATCAGGGATTTGGCCACCTTCATCGCCTGGTCGCCCCGGAAATGCATCATCGTCCACAGACCGGCAATCATGATGCCGATAATCGCGAAGAAGACGCTGAGGTTCTGCAGTTGATCCGTCAGCCACGTCACGGAATCGCCTTCAAGGCTGACCAGGAGGCCGACGTTGAGCCATGACGTGAGGAACTCCTTCATCAGGCTGTCCCAGCCGCCCATCATCGCTTCACCCATGGTGTTGGCGCCCGAGTCGATAGCGGTGTCGACGGCGTTACCAGCGACGATTCCTCCTGCACAGCCGACTACGCCGAGGGGACCGTAGCAATTAATTGGTCTCACCCCATGAAATGAAAGTGCCTGTGGCAGGGGTGGTGGGTTGTCCTTGGAAGATCGAGCCGTTGTCGAGCACTTTGAGCTTCCAGTCGCCGTCAACCCAGCGGAAGGTCTCTGGAATCCCTGCGTATCCTGTGGGGCTTCCCGGGACCGACACAACGAGAGTTATCTGGGCCTCGTCGGGACTGAAAGAGTCGACGATGAATCCTGAGAACACTGCAGGGTCCTCCTGTGGTGCCGCGCCGGTAAGCGTCTTGCGGTAGACCTCTTTACCCGGAGATTCCGCGACGTAAAGCTCCACAGCTTCCAGTTGGACGCCGGTGTTTCCCTCCGCGATCAAGCTGACACCCATGAGTGCGGCACCCAGTGGTGAGCGGGAGAAACATACTCCGTAGCCGTTGTCATCTTGTACGGGTCCGTAGGTGTCCGACACGGGCCAAGTCCAGCCATTCGCTGCTTCCCACCGCAGGTCCTCGGGCATTTCCGGCATAGACGAGGTGTCTCCTACAGGCACATCACAACGCTCTGAATCGGTCGAGGGCTCTGTTCCTTCCTGGCCTACTGCCGAAGGAGCGGTGTTGTCCTCGACGGGATTCAGAACGAGAAAGACAGCAATGATTGCCACGACAGCAACCACTGCCAGGGAAACCCACAGGCTCATTCGAGTGCCTGATCGCTCACGCTCAGTGATCGGTTCGTTCTCTGGTGTTTCACTCATGTGTCTCTGACCTATCAGCCCAGGCCGAGGAAGATCGGGGCGATTACTGCGGCGAGGCCAAACAGCATCGCACCAGCAGCCCACCACCCGACCTTGCCCATGAACTCCGCTCCGCTGTTACCTCGGTGAGCGAAGAACAGACCAATGGCGAGGACCATCAGGCCGATGACGGCGATCGAACCACCGATGACCTGGGTCCACAAGGTGACGGTGTCCAAGCCGTCCTGCACACCCTGCGGCAGAGGTGCGGCCTCGAACGGCACGGTGATCTGGTTGAAGAGTGAGACCTGGTTCATTTCGTTTCTCCTTTGAGGGTGACGCCGGCTTTGATGAGCGCGGCCATGATCTTGGTGAAGTCTTTTGCGGGGATATCTTTCGAGGTGACGAGCGCGGACCGCCGAAGGATCAGTGTCTGAATCCAGGGAACGCGCACCACGGTTACGGCACCGGCGAGAACCTTCAGCTCGTCGTGGATCAATCGCGGCTCTCTACCAGGAGCAGCTGCGATAGCAAGGACGCAGGTGAAGGAGTCTTTGCCGTGACGGCCAATAGCCTGCTTTGCGGCCGCAATACCGTCCACGGTGCTGCGCAGGACCAGGACAACGCCGTCACCGGGAGTGGTGTCGCGTTCCCACATGGTCACTAGCCCACCGTCGTGGCCTGTAAACGCCGACGACCACATCGTCGCCCCAGCCCCTCCGTGTGCGGAGAGGAACACCGCACCTGTCCGTTGTGGCACGGCTACCTCTTCAGACGGCTCACTCGAGGTACCTTCCACCTCGTCGACGCTCTGCTGTTCCTCCTCCATCTCGGTGATGGAAGCCGGTGCAGAGTCGTTGAGAGGTGGTGCAGTCGCTACCGATGCGGGCGTTCGTCCTGCACGGAGCCAGGGGTTTGTTTCATGCCCAGTCACGATCACAGTTCCTCCGCGATCAGGGCGGCGGCCCGCAGCCAAGCACGCCGGGTGCGCGGGAGCATGGCCGAGTAGCGGATACGGCCCTCGACCAGGGACGGGTCATACGGCACCGTGGCGACAGCCTTCACGAACGGGCGGAACTCGTCAGCCAGCTTGTCCAGCTTCGCCTTCCCATGTGCGGGCGTGCAGCCCAAGATGATCACTACCGCCCGGTCCGCCAACGCCTGCGCGTGGTCGTCCCCGGACCGCAATGCGCTGAGAATCCTGGACGCACCCTCGGCGGCGTCGTCGACGGACTTCACCGGGATCACTACCTGATCGGTGTGGCTGATCATCGCCTCCCAGTTGTCCCCGCGCTCAGTGTTCCCGGAGTCCTTCACGATCAGCCGGTAATACTTCGCGGCCACCGCGTACAAACGGTGGACCTCGGTACCGGTGACTTCGTGGCGCTTCTTGGCCCCGGAACGGTCATCGGAGCGGAGCACGTCGTACTGGTCCGCAGGCTGGTGGTGGACGTAGGACGCCAAGTCACCTGCGCGGGCGTCGGCTGTCATGAAGTAGTCCGTCTGCCCGAGGAGGTCGACCACCGTTGCTCCGTGGCCGGCGTCGAAGGTCCGCCAGCCGAGAGAGCCGAGGGAGTTGTTGTTGTCCCAGGCGAGTACCCCGGACCCGCCGAGTCGGGCGAACACCGCCGAGAGGCAGATGACCGTCGGGGTTTTCCCTGCCCCGCCCTTAGGGTTTAGGACGGTGATCGTCCGGGGACCGGCCCAGTGCTGAGAGACGACTTTCTCGTCCTCGCGCTGCGCCAGCTCATCCCTCGAGGGGGCAAGTTTGAGGCCGAACTGGTTGAGCAGGCCACGCACTCCGAGCTGCGCGGGCGACGCCGTATCGGGCCGGTCCACGAACGACGGCATCGAGGTGCGACGCGTCGGCATAACCTCCACAGCAGACTCCTGTTCCATCACGGATACCGGTGTGGCGCGTGCTGCAGTCGTGACGCGGGCGGAAGCAGACTGGAGCGAAATGGATGTTGGAACTCCTGGCTCCGCCACCGCGGATACCGGAAGTTCCTCGGGTTCGACCTCTCCCCTTGGAGATACGACAAGACCCATCAGGCCGGATTCGTCCATGGTGCTGACCCGAACCGGACGCCCCTGCGTCCGCGCTTCTTCGATCACTCGGTTGATGAGGAGGCCGCGCAGGTCATCCAAATCCGAGCCGTGGAAGGTTTCCTCCCGGGTGTCGATGCTGAGAACACCGGTGTTGTCGGCGTTGATGGTGGCACTGATGATCGGTGCTGCTTGAACGAGAGTCTTATCGATGGCCACAGTTCGTACCTCTTCCTTGTCGTGCTGATTCATGGGGTGGGGGTGAGTGCATCGGTGGGTTGGATTGCCTCGACCAGCCACGGGTCGTCTTGCCCCACACGGTGGAGGAGGACCGACCAGGGGCCTGCGTCAGTGGAGAACTCGGCGGCCACCGTGAGCGGATTACCTTGCTCCCGCACCAGGACCGGGCCGGAGAGCACGTCTGTGACGCGCACATTGGCGGGATCGATGTATTGAGCGTCCTCGGCGTAGTCCTCGGACAGGTACGGCACCAAGTCGGTGAACCAGCGCCGCTCAGGGACACCAGGGCGGGCAAATAGATTGATGACTTCGGTGGCCACCTTGTTAACTTCCACATCGGTTTGCGGCGACCAGGTCACGTCAGGGATGCCCTCATAGAACTCGTCATGAACGTGACCATCGGCGTGGTGGTGGGTCTCCTCCGACGCGGCGGGACCAGTCTCGGTGGTCTCGACATCGGCGGATTCCGTAGAGGTGAACAATGAGCAGCCGGTGAGCAGAAGCATGCTTGCAACTCCACCGAGCGCGGCAATACGCCGAGTAGAAGCGACTGGTGTACAGGTGCGTGAAGGCATCAGAGGACTACTCCCTTGCTGCGAAGGATCGGTTCTGGGTCCACCGTCGGGTTGGTCGGGATGGATGGTTCGTTCGGGGTGCCCGTGAAGAACTCCAGGTGAAGGTGAGTGCCGGAGACGTTCCCAGTGCCGCCCTCATTCGCCAATGGCGTTCCTGCTGCCACGGTGTCCCCGACCTTGACCTTCAAGGTCCCTGCGGCGAGGTGGTAGTAGCCCAGGGTTAGTTTGCCGTCGAGAGTGGTCCCGTTGACGCGTGTACCGAACTGCCCGTCGCCTTCGCGAGCAATGGTGATCTTCAAGTCAGTTGCAGCGACAACGACGCCGCCCACTGCCGCCGTGGTCGAGGACAGGTCGAGCCCATAGTGGAAGTTGGCGAGGGCGCCGCCTGCGGTTCCCGCAGGGGCCTGACGCGGACCGTAACCGCTCGTGACGATCGAGCCGGGCAGAGGGTTAACCCACTTGCCCGCCAACTCTCCGACCACGGCATTGCTCGCGGCCGGGCATGCTCCCGTCGAGTCGATGCCCTCAATTTCGCCGCCAGCGAGAGCCTTGACGACCTCTGTGGCTGCGCTGCGGAACTGGGTGTAGTGGTTGGGGTTGTCGTTGCGCTGCACGCGGTGGATGGCGATGCTCGGCTCAAGAGCTTCCCAGCCCTCGACGCGCTGCAAGCCCTTGAAGAAGTTCGTAGCACTGATGCGCGGGTTCAAGCGGTCCGCGAGAGAGCCCCAAGCGCCGTTGTCGCGCTGCTGGAACAGACCACGCGAGTCAGGACCAGCAAGGTCTCCGTACTCAAGTACCTCGAGGGTGGACTCACCAATGGCTGTCTGAACGCCGAGGATCTGCGCCGCTACCGGCAACCCCACATCAGTTGCAGCCCCCATAATCTCGGCGGCGTTCTCCAACTGCACACCAGAGAATCCCGCCACCGACCCCTGAACGGTGCTCGCGTCACCAGTGACACCAGGAACCGCACAGAGTCCATTGGCAGATGGGGCTCCGGTGACAGCGACAACTAGCAGCAGAACGATCAGCACTGGTATCAGGAAGAGCGCGCCAACAACGGCGAGGAGACCGTTGCCCTTCGACTCATCCATTACGTTGCTCCTTGCTCGCGTGCACCCAGTCACGAGAGCGATCTGTAGGCAGCCCGGCTAAAATCGGGCTAGAGAAGGATCGAACCTGTACCAATCCTTTGTAAAGTAGCTTACAGCGGTTTTCTATACAATCGCTACTTGTTCTCGGCTGGTTCGCGCAGTCGTCCTATCGAAGGGAGCGCCGTGCCGGTCTCAGCCCCCGCATTCAGAGACTGGTTGGAGGGGTGCGGCCTCACGACCTCGCCAAGCCAACTCAGTCGGATCAGCGGATTTCATCGGGTCACACTGACTAATCAGATGAAACGGGGGAATGTACCCGAAGCTGTCGTGGTGGCCATCGCGCGGGCGTCGGGCATCGACCCCGTTCGGGGGCTTGCCGCCTTCGCGGGATACGAGGACATCGACACGCGACCCCGTCAACCCTCCGCAATAGAACTGCTCAGTCAGGTTCACCACCTCGACCTCATGGCAGAGCTGCAACACCGCTCGTCTCAGAAGAAGTTTCCGCGTGAGCTTCGCAGAGAGTTCACCCTGATCGACTTCCCCTACGACGGTTCCCACCGTGCATGGATCGACGCGATCGACACCGGCGAGGTCCGCCACCAGGTAGCAGAACTAACAAACACGTCACTGACCTACGTGTACGCACAACTCACCGAAAACAAACTGGGCCCAGCCCAAGCCGTCACAGCGGGCAGGATCACAGGTGGCTCCATGACGAGCGGACTTGTAGTAACAGGGCTGCTTACTCCCCTTGAGGGTGGCTGGCATATACGGGCGAGGGAAGACGCACTACTTGAGGTATCTGACGACGACCTCATCGAACTCATTCGACAACGAATTCAACTACTCCAGCGCCGTCAACGACAGCGCAAGGAAGCGTTGGATTACGCAGAGAAGCTAACGGAGATCCTTGGATGAATGATCTATACGTAGTTCCCGTCAGCATCATGCTGATTCTGCTCGGTAGCCTCACCTTCAGACGCTTCACCGCAGGAAGCCCTGATGGCGCACTGTTCCTGTTCCGGCGTGGCGGTCGCGTCGCACTGATGGGCCTGCTGCTCACCTCGTCCTATGTGCTCTTGGTGCCGGCGGTCTACATGTGGGTCGAGAGCTTTTTGTCTCTCCCCAACGGAGCCGACATCATTTCCAAGTGTCTTGCCCTGTTCGCCGTAGCACTGCTCGGTGAACACCTCAGCTTCGCCTACAACGCGACGTCAGCGCTGCGGTGGTACATCGGCACACGAGGCTCAATCGCAATCGGCACAGCCGCCCTTGGGCTCTTTGTGACAACGTTCCTCGCAGACGCGCCTGATCCTTCACCGCAGCTTGAGGCCTATGCCGACCAATTCCCGGTGCAAATCAACACCTGGATCATGCTCGCCTACGTCGCCTACATCGTGACGCCGCTGATCATCCCCATCATCAAGGACGCCCGTCACCACCCATTGTTCATCGGACGGCTGGGATCGGCACTCATCGCTTTCGGGTTCATACTCTCCGTCGTGCGAGCTCTCATGTACTTCCCGCTGGAACTTCCACTAGGTCCCGGAGCGTTCCTATGGTTCATGATCGTCTCCTACGCCTCAACCGCATGTGTGGCCCTCGGCCTCGCGCTATTTGCCTTCTCCCGTCGCCGCAAACTGCCCAGCAAAATGCTCACCGTTGACCTATCCATTGATTAAGGAGCGGAACGTGAACCCAACACCGCCCGAGGCGAAGCGTGCTGTGGAGCGCATCCTGACCAAAGCTAACCTCGAAAACGAGGCCGCTTACGCAGTCATCTTCCGCGCTGTGAAAGTCTGCATCGACGCTGGCATGAAGCGCAAAGAAGCTGCTCGCTACCTCGGTGTCTCACCTCGCAGGATCGACAAGCACGGCCAGTATTTCCGTACAGCGCGGTCAGTCCGGACCCTGTTCAAGGAAGCTCTGACTTCGACGACCTACCCCGTGCACGAGGAGAACGCGAAGAAGACACTGATCCAGTGGGCCTGGAAGGGTTAACAGGGCGTTCTAATCAACGACGATCGAAGGACTGTACTATATTGGTACAGCCCTCCGGTCGTTAAGGAGCCTCATGCACGCCACACTCATCTCACCACGGCGACACGCCCGCAGGTCCTCCCATGATGGCTATTTTGATAACCAAAAAGTAGAGTCAGCCAGTATGGAGCCTAAGAAGGTAGAGCGCAGGGGTCGGCCTCACAAAGGGCCACGCCACAGCTTTCTAGTGAAGTTGGACCCGGTACGGACTGCGAAGCTTCAAGCGATCAAGCAGACCACTGGTGTCGACTTCGTGGACTACCTCACTCCGCTCGTTGCCGAGCACTTGGACTCCATCGACCTCAATAGTCTTCCCGGCCAGGAGGCCCTGCCTATCAACAAGGCCAGTTAAAACGAGAGGACCCGCCTAAGCGGGTCCAACTCATATTCAATTCTAGAAGCGTTCCACCCCAATGCTTGGCGGCTCCGGGTGAATCGCTCAGACCAACACACCCTTCGGTGTATCTACCTACGAGTGAAAGTGTACCTGAGTGCTGACAGCACCTCCAGAACCGTTTGTCACGCCACGCCGTGATACCTCCCACGCTGCTGCGTGGGCCCTGGCTCCCCTGATCGCGGGCCAGCCCGTGTACCGGGTCGGACGCTGGATCGGTGACCGCTTCGAGTACCCGAGGCCTACTACTCCCCCGCGTATCACCGGGGCCCTACCCACCTCCCCGGCCGCCGTCCTGCTCCACGACGTCGACGGGTCCGTGCGAACCCTGTGCCTTGACCTAGACACCTCTAAAGCCCGGCACGCCGTGGTGCTTGATGACGCCGTACAGCTCGGGGTACTCCTGACCGGAGCCGGTCTGACCTACGTCGAGGACGAGTCCCCCAGCGGCGGCCGCCACCTGTACGTCCCTCTGCGTGAAGCGATCCCGGCGGCCGAGGCACGCCAGCTGGTCGAAGCCCTCACCCTGCGGGCACCGAGCCTTGATCCGAGCCCGCACCAGAACATCGTCCACGGCTGCATCCGCGTCCCAGGATCTGCACACAAGACCGGCGGCCACCAACGACTCATCACGCCGCTCACGGACGCCTACGGCATCCTCACCCGCCGCAACCCCGCCACGGCCCTTGCCGCGCTGCGCAAGGCACTGGCCCCGGAGCTGTACCGCCTCGAGCAAGCACGACGGCGCACCCTCGCACGCACACGCACCCCCGGTGCGCCCACGAACCTCCCGGCAGTCCGTCACGATTCGCCCCTGCGGACGGTGGCCCGTACCGGCCTGTACGACACCACCCGGTATGCCTCACCCTCAGAGGCACGCATGGCGGTCCTGAACCACTTCGCCGCCTGCGGCTGGACCGCCGACCAGGTACGGATCGCAATGGCTGGCCAGTACGCCGGCCTCGCCTCCCTCTACGCGACCAAGGCCGACCGGCTCCTGCCGGTCGAGTGGGCCAAGGCACAGAGCTGGATCGCAGCGAAACCCTCCAGCCAGCAGGGACGGGAAAGGTATGCCCGTAAATACGACACAAGCCCTACTCAACCCACGGGGGGCAGCACCAAAGCCAGCAATCAGCAGGAATTCACGCTGGGACAGCACTCCATCCATCAGCTCGTGAACGACCTGGAGAACGTCCTCTACGCCGTCCTCGACCACAAGCTGAAGGAGGAAGGCCGAGCAGCAATCAGCCTTCGGTTCCTCCTCCGGTCAGTCTTCGCCTACATGCGGACCAACCAGACCAACGTCCTCGACGTTGGATGCCGCACCTTCGCCGTGGCCCTCGGTAAGAACCACGACACCATCGCCCGCCTCCTCCCCCACCTGGAAGCCACATCAGCGGGCGTCCTCACCCGCATCGACCGGGGACGCGGACGCAATGCCGACAGCTACCTCGTGCAGCTACCACCTCAGTTCGAACAGCTGGCCCGCGACCTGACCTGGCGAAAGGGCAAAATCCACGCCATCCGGCCCGTCTTCCGGGTCCTCGGGGATGTTGCAGCCCTTGCCTACGAAGCAATCGAACGCGACCGCCGCTCCCCTACCACCGCGGACCTCATCCGCTCCACCGGCATCTCACGCACAGCACTCACCGACGCGCTCACGCGCATGGAGTCGCTGCACATGATCCGCCGGCACCACGGCCGCTGGGAAATCGTGGCCACCACCAACTTGCAGAACCTTGCCAACAGGCTCGGCGCGACGGAGGACCGGGAGGAACAGATCACCCGGTACCGGAAGCAACGCGCTGCATGGCACGCATGGCTCGACCGCTACCTAACGCCGCAGCTCGAGGAGCACGAGCTGTACGACGCAGAGGCTGACGAATACTGGTTTCCACCCCTCGAGGACGAGGATGAGCATCAACGCTTGTTGTGGCATGCCGCCTAGTCTGAGGCGATGAAGGGGTGGCTTGTGAAAAAGTGAAATACCCGACGCTAAGCGCTTTTTAAGCGTCGGAGGGACTAGGCCGTATCAGAAACGGAGGAACGCAGCACATAGGCGAGAACACGGCAACGGTTACACCTAGGCCCCTGCGATCCCCAGGAGGTGGAGCCAGTTCCCGCGGGCGTCTTGCGAACGATCGTTACCGGTCAGTTCGGGCGATGACATCCAGGAAGTCCCGTACATGAGGCGGCGGAGCCGTCCCCGCCCAGATGGCGGTGAGCGGGCGGGTGATCTGGAGATTGTTGATCCGAACTCGGACGAGTCGGCCGGCACGGGTGTCCTCGGACACTGCGAGGGAGCTCAGCGCGCCGGGGGCGATGCCGGCCATAATCGCGCTGCGAACGCCGAGCGTGGTCGTCAGCACGGCTGCGGGCTCGGCTGCGAGTGGAAAGCCCGCCACGGCGAGGGCGTTCTCGAGCGCTCGTCGGGTGCCGCTGCCGGTCTCGCGGAGCACCAACCCAGTGGCCGCCAGTTCACGAACGGACACCTGGCGGGTCTTCGCCCACCGGTGACCGTGCTGCACAACGACTTCGATGGTGTCGTAAGCAACAGTGACTGACCGGAGGCCGGCGGGAACGACAGGGGTCTCGATGAGCCCGAGGTCTGCGGTTCCCTCGCGTATGGCCTCGACGACCGTGCTGCTGTTGGCGGCTGTGAGCTGAACGACCGGGCCGTCATCGCCGTGAGAGATGCGCCACCGGGCGATCCATTCCGGTAGGAGGTGTTCTGCGATCGTGAGGCTCGCGGCGATGCGCATCATCTTCCCGCGATCCGTGCGGAGCGAATCGACAGCATCCGAGAACTCATCGGCCGCCGTCAGCAGCGTTGTTCCCCAGCCGACAATCAGCTCGCCCGCCGGAGTCAATCGCGAACCCCGTGCAGAACGCACCAGGAGTCGCACGCGCAAATCTTTTTCCAGTTTCCGGATGCGCAGAGACACCGCCTGCTGACTCACGCCCAACTGCGTGCTTGCCGCCGACATGCTGCTTTCCTTCACGACGAGCGCCAAGGCTCGCAGTGCCTCCAAGTCCGGCCCGTTGCGCATCTTCCGCCTCCCAAGCACAAGCATAACTTGTATGGCGGACGGTATCTGCCTCTACTCGCACGAGCGGTCCGAGGAAATGATGGATGCATGACCCATGCCCAGGACGTTGCGACCGCCCGACCGGAACACACGCTGCTTGCCCGAGTCCGCGCGCTGCTGCCCGGGCTTGTCCTCTGCCTCGCCGCGGCCGGAGCATCGTACGGGGTCAGCCTGCTGCTGCCGGGAGTCAGCCCGCTCATTATCGCGATCGTGCTTGGCGTACTCCTGGCCAACGTCGTCCGGCTGCCAGCGGCAGCCTCCGACGGCATAGACTTCTCCGCGAAAAAGCTCCTGCGCGCCGGCATCGTCTTCCTCGGACTCCAACTGGTACTGACAGACATCCTCGAACTCGGAGCCCCGATGCTGGTCGTCATCGTGTGCATTGTCGCCGGCGGACTGTTCGGCACCGTTCTCCTGGGGAAGCTGCTACGGGTTCCATCCGGGCTCTCGCTGCTAATCGCCTGCGGATTCTCCATCTGCGGCGCGGCAGCCGTGGCGGGCGCGGCAGGGGTCACCGATCCGGACGACGAGGCCGAGGAAGACACCATCACCGCGGTCGCCCTCGTGGTGATCTTCGGAACGCTGATGATTCCCCTCGTCCCACTGATCACGGACCTGCTTGGCCTGGGCTCCGAGACGGCCGGGATGTGGGCAGGGGGTTCCATCCATGAAATCGCGCAAGTCGTCGCCGCTGGAGGCATCATCGGTGGCGGAGCGCTCACGGTCGCGGTCATCGTCAAACTCGCCCGAGTGCTGCTGCTCGCCCCTGTCGTGGCCATCCTTAGCATCCGGCAGCGCCGTCTCAGCCGTACGGCAGGCGAACCCGGTCAACAGATGTCGCATTCGAAGCTGCCGCCCGTCGTCCCGCTGTTCATCATCGGGTTCATCGCGATGGTGTTCGTGCGTTCCTTCATCCCTCTGCCGGGCACCGTGCTGATGGCCGGTGGGCTGCTGCAGACAGGACTGCTGGCTGCAGCGATGTTCGGACTCGGCTGCGGCGTCAAGGTTCGGAACCTCGTCAAGGTGGGCCTCAAGCCCTTCGCCCTAGCCGCACTCTCCACCGTTCTCGTCGCAACGATCGCCTACTGCGGAGTCACCTTCGCAGGCTGAACATGGCCAGCACCAGGGCGTCATTATCACCCCTGGGATGGGAACACATCAACCTCACCGGCGACTACACCTGGCCCCGCGCCAACCACATCAAACCCGGCAAATACAGGCCGCTACGGCGCCAGGCAAAACCTTAGCGTCGGATAATTCACTTTTTCACAAGCCACCCCATGAAGAACAGGATGCCCGTCTCGCTCTCGCTCGGTCTGTATGCCGTATTCCTGGTCCTCGTCGGGGCGTTCCTCATCAACGTTCTAGGGATCACCTCAGGCGGTGTGTACAGCGGCCTCGGCGCTGGATTCAGTGTCTACGCCGTGTCCCTCATACGCAGCAGGCGATCCTCGCAAAGGAAAGCTCGGGAACCGGGTCAGAAGTAACTTGCTACCGAGCCTCCTGCACACATGGGCACGGCTCAAGCTCCCTCGCTTCGCTGCTTGACCCGCACACATCTGGACAGCAGGAACCAATGGTCCGCCTGCACACCCCCACCACGTCACTGACACTCATAGCTCATCTCGAGCTTTCGGTGGACGTGCACAGCCTCCGCCCAGCCGGGCCGGGACGTACACCTACAGGCAGAAGAAACAGCTTGCACCTATGGGGGAAAGTGCGGGCCGCTCCTGCTCCCCAGCTTATCGACGGCCGCTGTCACACCGAGGCTAATCCTTCGGGAAGTGCTCCCCCGCGTAGATTGCGAGAAGTGCATACCCCTCCGGCACACGAGACACCATCTCCGCCTTCGCAGCTTCGTAGTCCGGGCCCTCGCCACTCACCCGATCCAGCTCATCCCCGCGGATAACACCTGTCACAACCATGCCGTCAGCCTAGTGCCGCCGCTATTGTGCCAATACTCCGATTTGTCTGTCCGTCTGTCTGTCCAGACAGACAGACAGACAGACGTATGAACAGACAGACGTATGGACAGGACTACGGTGCAACATTAGGGTGGTTATAGAAAAGACAGACAGACAGACGTCTGTACGCCTGTCCAGACAGACAGACAGACGTACAGATACCAGTCCAACTTAGGAGGCACCATGAGAGTCACCGCGATTGGTAACCGCAAGGGCGGAGTCGGGAAAACCTCAGTCACTCTCGGACTTGCGACTGGCCTGGCGTTACTTGGCCGGAAGGTCCTGGTCATCGACCTCGACCCGCAAGCTGATGCAACCGTGGCACTGGAAGCAAATGGTGATTTCAACATCTTCGATGTGCTGCACGGGGGAGAGGCCGGCACTCTGGGTCAAGCCATAACACCCTCGGCATGGAGCGGCATCGACGTGGTTCCTAGCGTGGAGGACCTAGCCCGCATGGAGTCAGAAAGCATTATGACTCCCGAGATGCGGCTCAAAACCGCAGCATGGAACGCGCCCGAGCTGGAGGCATACGATCACGTCCTGATCGACCTACCCCCAGCTCTCGGCCGACTGACTCTGAACGGCCTTATCTGGGCAGACCGAGTTCTTGTGGTCACCGAACCCACTGCGTTTTCTGTTCGAGGGGTCGCAGAGTTCGTTGAAACCATCACTAAGGTGCAGTCCTTGCCTCACCTGAACCCCGACCTTCAACTGGCCGGATTCATCGTCAACAAGACGAGTGCCCCCCTGACAGGGGAGCACTCCTTCCAGATCCAACAGCTGCGTGATGCTTTCGGAGACCAGGTCCTCGAGCCCTACCTACCGACTAGGACCGCCATGCAAGACTCCGTCAGCTCACACGCCCCACTTACCAAGATCAAGACCACCGGAGGAACGGTGATGACAGAAAAGTTCGTCGCCCTTGCCCGCACCATCGACGGAGGAAAGTAATGGCAGTCGACCGGAAATCCACACCACTCAGCAAAGCCCCACGCGGTGACGTCATTGACACCTTGCCGCCCGCCACGCAGGGGACTCCCTCAGTGGTTGAACCCCCCGAGCCCGCAACTCAGGTTGAGGCCACGCGCCCGGAAGCGGAAGCGACACCGGTACGTGCGCCACGACGCCCCAAGCGCATCCTGCTGCCGTTCTCCAGCAAGATTGAAATGAACCTCCGGGAGGAAATGGACGCCTACATCGACGCTGATGATGACCTCACCATCGTCAGCTTCCTCGACGAAGCCATACGCGACCGGCTCGCAAAGCGCGACCAGTAGCAACGCTCCGACGCTCTAGATCATCACCACCTTTTATTGAGGCTGTGGTGGCTCACCGACACATCGTCCTTCCTTCGCCGAGGAGAAGTACCGTGCCTAAACCCCGGCTAGTACGTCCGACCCATTATTTTCCGGGCAAACCTTCTACGACTAAGGAGCGATATGCGTAACTCGCTTCTGCATTGCGATCGTTGCGAGGGTTTTTCGCCTCGGCCGCTGTCATAGATGCCGTGCTCGCCGTGGTGATCCTGGTGATCTGCGCGGTGCTGTACCCGGCGCAGCTCGGCAGTATCGTTCCTTACGTGCTGGGACTGTTGACAATGGCGGTCGTGTTCGCGTGGCTCGCTCGCGCAGTGAACAGATGAGACGCGGAATACCCCAATATCTACCCGTTAACCACTTGGGCCGAAGTGTCTCGACCACCTTCACGTCGGTCGAGAATGTTGCCTAGGGAAGAATCAGCGGGTACTTAATATCTGATTTCACGATCTAAGTCCCGACCGGCTAACTACAGGCTGTGCATAACCACCGTTCGCTCGAGGTGAGTTATGAGTGTCAGTGACGTGGTGGGTGTGTGCAGGCGGTCGGATGGTTCCTGCTGTCCAGGTGTGTGCGGGTCAAGCAGCGAAGCGAGGGGGCTTGAGCCGTGCACAGGTGGTCAGGAGGCTCGAGGCCCAGCCCTACGAAGCGCGTTCCTCCAGTTTCCGCCGCTTCACGGCAGAAGGCCGGACCCAGGCGTAGGCCGCGACGCTCCAGTGAACGTACTGCACGTACACGGCTGCAGGAGTCCACGCCTGCGCGAAAGCCTTCACGGTAGTTCCTTCACCGGAGGGAAAGACCAGGTCGACCCACACCGGCATACCGGCCGGGGGAGTGATGACCTGCGACCGCTCAATTTCGGACGGGTCCAAGCTCATAGCCCGCGGACGGTCAGCAGCACTCCGCTCATTCGCCGCCGTCATCCCGTACTCACCCAACGGGACGTGCTTATCGGTCATAACGGCTCACTGGACCGCTCGGACGAGCTGGGTCTTTGACGGTTCCACGCCCGGTGTTTCGAGCTGCATGCAGCGCCGCTCGAGCACGGAAGAAGCAGAGCGAACATCCCACCCCCACGTACCGGCGTCGGCATCGACGCCGGTGTCGTTCCCTAGGAGCCGTGCATACGAAACCACTGTGACCTTGCCTGTTGTCTGATCTTGCGTAAGGTCATCCTTCCGCCGAAGAAGGTGGCGAGAGCGCCAACTATTATTCCAGCGCCGGGAAGCAACCGCGATGAACTCATATTGTGCGCTCCAATGGTAAAAATCACCGACGATGCCAGCTAAACCCACCATGAAAAAGAATTTTCCATCATCGTGTTTTCAGCATGGCGCGGTGGATGCGTAACAGATTGTCCTCGTTTCAAGGCTCTTTAAGCGTACTGCCGAGCGCGGGGGAGTGTGGCCGGCGCAGGTGGCTGTCTCGCGTTGTAGTGCTTCCCTGCTCTCCGCCAGGGGGCTCCGAGCAGGGCTATGGTCCTTCGCTTCGCTTCGGCCTGTCACCGTTCCGGCTGCTCCTTCGTCGCATCCGGCCCGGGATGTTTTTTGTCTGCTGTCCTTCGGATTGTGCGCCCCCGCTCCACAGCGTCAACCGGCTCCGCCGGCATCGGGCACACCCATCCTGTCCGGCGCTCCTTCGTCGCTTATTTCCTCCCAGGATGGCCGCACCCTCGCACCTACGGCGTTGAGCACTGCTCCGTCGGGGACGAGCGAGCGAGCTCGCCAGCAGGCAAAAAACAACGGGGAAAGGGCCAAGACCAGCTGGCTCACCACAGGCTCTCTCCCCACCTCGTGACCCAAGGAGCAACAACCATGACCAGCACCACAGCTGTCCTTGAACACCTCGACCCGACCGAGCTGACCATCGACGCCAATGTCCGCGCCGACGTGCGCCTCGATCCTGAGTTCCTGGCCTCGATCAAGCAGCACGGCGTCCTGCAGCCCGTGGTCGCTCACCGCACCGAGGCCGGTGTGCACGTCCTGTACGGGCAGCGCCGCACCCTCGCGGCCGTGGAAACCGCACAGCCGACCATGCCCGTGTACGTCGTCGCGTCACTGACGGAAGCAGACCGGTTGGTGCAGCAGATGGTCGAGAACGACCAGCGCCTGGCCCTGAACGACCGGGACCGCACCGAAGCCTTCCACCAGCTGTCCCTGATGGGCATCACCGCCGCACAGATCGCCAAGAAGACCGGCACGAAGAAAACCACCGTGGAAACCGCGCTGAAGGTCCGCGCCAACACCACCGCCACCGAAGCCCTCACCGCAGGGTGGACGCTGGAGCAGTCAGCGGCGCTGGAGGAGTTCAGCGACGAAGAGACGACCGTGAAGCGCCTGCAGCACATCCTCGAGGTCCAGCCCGAGCAGTTCGACCACCACGTCGCCTACCTCCGCCAAGAGCGCACCACCGCCCGCCTCATCGCGAACGCGAAGGCTGAGCAGGAAGCCCTCGGCAACACCGTCGTCGACGGGTACGGATACGGGACGCCCGAGCACCAGCACCCGAACATGCTCCTACGGGCAGACGGGGAGAAAGCGACGAAGGACGACGCGAACGCCGTAGTCATCAGCACGACCTACCGCAACGTGGTTCAGGTGACCCCGGTGATCGCGAACTTCCGGGACCACGGGTACACCATCCGCGAAGGACTCGGCATGAGCCCCACAGCAGGCCAGTCAGGACCCATGACTGACGCGCAGAAGGAAGAACGCCGCACGGTCATCCAGAACAACAAGAAGTGGGACGCGAGCACCGAGGTGAGGCAGGGATGGCTGACGACCTTGCTGGGGAGGAAGACCCCGCCGAAAGGGTGGGCGCAGTTCACGGCCACGACGCTGGCGAACTACGGCAATTCGGTAGCGCGGGCGACGGCGCAGAAGCATGAACTCGCCGCCGGTCTCGCAGGCGTCACCGACCCGGATTACCGGGCGTACCGGGCACTGGTCGAGAAGCCGACCACAAACCCTGACAAGGCCGTCCTGGCGATGATGCTCGCCGCACACGAGGCGGACCTCAGCCGCGAATCATGGCGACGCCCCGGCCCCCAGGCCGCCTACTACCTCTTCCAGCTCGAAGAATGGGGGTACACGCTCAGCGAGGTCGAGGCCATCATCACCGACCACGCCATGAAAGACACGAAGGCTGACAAGCCCGACGCCGAGTAGAACAGGTGGAGGGTTGCAGATATCCGGACGAGATCCTGCAACCCTCCTAAGGCCTCTCACGCCCACTGCTAAACGTCTTTGAAGCCAACATTGAGTTCAGCAGCGAACCGGATGAGAAGGCAACTTCGATCCGCGTGTTGTTGCTGACACGACGGCGGAGGTGTTGCCTGGCGATACGATGCACGCATGGCTCCCGGTGATACCGCAGCCCGATAGATTTCCTTGTCACGAGGGAAAACCGGAGACGGAGCCATGTGGTGTGGTTCCGTCTCCACCCACTTAAGGCGTCGATCCGGCGTCGGTTAGCGGTGCAGCGTCTGATGGTTGGAATGCTGGGTACATGACAGACCAGCCCCAGGACGACGGGCAGCCCGATCAGCAGCCCAGACCGCTGCGGTTCCTCACTTTGCAGCAGGTAGCCGACGAGCTGAATACGAAGCACAGCACCGTCCGGGCACTTATTGCCTCTGGGGATCTGCCTGCCATCCAGATCGGCGGCCGAGGCCAGTGGCGCATCGAGCGCGCCAAGCTCGAGGACTACATCACCGGCGCCTACGCCAAAGCCCGCACCGACATCGCCAAGGGTGAGGTTTAGGGGTGGACCTTGAACAGCGCCAAGCGCTATGGGCTGAAGCCATGGCCATACCGGACCCGGGCGGATTGCTCCTCGAGGGCTACTACGACGCGTTGAAGGCGTGGGCCGACACCCATCCCGAA
This sequence comes from Arthrobacter sp. TmT3-37, assembly GCF_054510835.1. Taxonomy (NCBI): domain Bacteria; kingdom Bacillati; phylum Actinomycetota; class Actinomycetes; order Micrococcales; family Micrococcaceae; genus Arthrobacter; species Arthrobacter sp. TmT3-37. The sequence goes on from NZ_JBTNDU010000019.1 coordinate 48,554, forward strand.
GTCGACAGGGAATTCCTGCAGACCATCATCCAGCGGCAGCTCTGGGAGCACCGGTAGGCCGTTGACCGCTCGACCTACGTTGGGCGGTCATCCTGTCCGTCGGGTGCAGGTGTGACCGCGTTCAGCCACACCCAGCCCTCACGCTGAATCTTGATCAACGGTTCCAGGAACCGGATTTTCACCGCAGTGCGCGTGTACGTGATCGCGTGCGCTTGAACCCGGATCGCCTTGGAGGGGTACCGAACCCAGGCGTACACCCGGCGTGGTTCGGGGAAGTCAGTGGGTCGGCAGTTCTCGACGTCGAGCTCGGCCGCAGTGAGCATGACGAGCTCCTCGCGCATCAAAAACTCCTCGATCCGCTTGTCCATTAGCCTTCCGTACGAGGCCGCGTACCGCTTGTTCTGGCCCACCCTCGGGACAGTACGAGCCTGCACTGACAACCAGGCAAACCTAGACACGCCGATTACAGTCCTCGACGCGCGCAGGTTTTCCACTGTTTCGCATTGATCAGGGGATAAAACGTGCGGGAATGTAGCACTCCACCTCGTAGACTATGAATACCTCCTAGCGAGAGGAGGTGAGAATGGCACGTCACAGGGCAGAACCACCGCCAGACAAGAGAAGAGCCACGATCGGCATACGTCTTTTAGCTAGGACCGTATGTGCGACAGCGACTCTTCTGAATCTTGCTTCAAAGTGGTTTGACCAGCCGGGCAGCTAATCACCCCTACCAGGGCTGCGTCGAGTTACAGCTCGGCGCAGTTCCTGTTTAACTGCTATGTCCGTGGGACTTGTTTCCTAAATGGAACTGTCTGGACACCTGAAACTGTAGCACTGCGCGACAGTTTCGCCTACTACAGAATCAGCGCGAACCCGATGTTCGGTACTCCTACTTCCCAGTAATGGCGCGGATTTTATCCGCTCACGCTTGGGGTTCTACGGTGGGCGCCCACGAGACCAGCGGCTTGCCGCAGAGAGCTAGTGGACACCGGAAACGGAAACAACTAGCCACCCAGAGTGAGGATCGTTTGTGACTTCTTCACTGGTTTCGAAGCAGGACCTGACAGCTGTGTAGGAGGCTGTGCACATCCACCATTCACCCGAGGTGAGGAGCCTAATGTCGGAGACGTGGTGGGTGTGTGCAGGCGGTCAGACTGGTCCTGCTGTCCATCCTGGGTGCGGGACAAGCAGCGGAGCCTGGGGGAGCTTGTGCCGTGCCGAGGTGGGCAGGAGGCAAATCAACTTTCGACCGGAAGTTTTGTCCACGAAGACATCACGGAGTCATGATGACAAGCATGAACGGACGTAACCCGGCCCTTATCTCAGGGGTCTAGGAACGAACCTGCAGCTTGCCGCACAGCCCGGGACGACGAGTTAGGCCGTGTTGGACGACGAAGAGGACTACCTCACACCTGCTTACCTTTTATGGATCTGTGTGGGCCTTGGAAGCGTCATGACGATCCTCGGCGCAGGTGCTCTGATCAACGCATTCATCACCGAGAACGCGGGTCTTCCCATCCTCGCCGGTCTTGCTCTGCTGATTCTGTTGGGCTTCTTTCTCGTCAAGACCGCGGTCCCGATGATCCGGGACGCGCCTAGAGAATCAGGCGAAGATCGAGGATCTCAATGACGGATTTACTTGCTCGTGTTGAGCCTCGTCCTACGTTGACCACGTGGGCCACTTGAGGTCCAGATAATCTCGTCGCCGTAGTAGTACCAACTGCGCAACAAGCTACTACAAGCGCAACAAACGACGCGCAGGCGCGTTATAAGGGGTGGGTCGTAGGCTGAAGGTATGCATTCGGCTTCAGTTCACCCTGCAGGAGACCACGTCATGGCTAGCCCCGAGGTGGAAGCTCACACTGAGCAGCACCAAGATGACCTGCGCAAGTGGTCGAGTGGTAATCCCGCGGCTGAAGCAGGAACCGAACTCTTGATCAGGGCGTTCGGCGGGCGATTTGCTACGCCCAACTACCCCTGGATCATTGACGGTGAGTACACGCCAGCTATCGATTTTGAGGCCATCGAGGGCAATCTGCAGGGGCTCTACAGCGAGGAACGTCGCTTCCTCCTACTCATCGCCTCGGTCGGTCAGGGAGGTGCGCGGATTGATTTGAGTGAGATCATTCCGGGGCTGGACCAAGGCCTGCTGTCCCTCGTGCTTGCCGCAATGGCTCACCTCGGCAAAAGCCACACGCACTCTGCGTTCTCCTTCGAGGACTCGACAAGCACAACGGTGGACCTGCCTCCGCTGTACGACTGGCCAGGCTCGACTCACTAGATCAGCTGTCTAAGTGAGAGTCTCGCGCAGCTCTGTGAGCAGTTCGTAAACCCGGTCAGCTTTCGCTTCGACAGCCTTCTTGTCGGCCTTCTTCACAAGCGTCGTGATCTTTCTACGAAGAGATTCTTCGGTGTTCGATTCCGAGAATGCCTTGAGGAACTCAATCCAGTGCCTAGCAGGGATGCCCGAAACAGGGCTGCTGACCAGTTTGGCGGTCCAATCGGTCATGAGGCCTTCGATGCGCGCAACTCGACCAAAATTTTTTCCTTTGTCACCCACAGCTTCGTCCGAGTACGTCTGACCTGCAGGTGGGTATGGGCCAACTCCCTGCGGGAAGTCGATATCGAAGTTGCGGCTAGCCGTTTCGCCTCGACGGAGATGCTGCCAGTAGTGCGTACGCATATCTGCGGCGTACTTGGCTTGCTCAACGTACGGCTCGAGTACCTTCGGGCTTCCGCTCAGGACGTTGCTCAGTGTCCATGGAACACAGACCAGAAGATCCCAGACGCTGGAGGCGTCTGCGGTCGCTTTATACCGGAAAGATGGCTCTGCTTCCTTGCTGAGCAAATACCAACCCTTGAGCTCGATACCTAGGATGGGCTGTTGAGAGTCACCGCCTCTGACCAGACGAACGTCTGGGAAGCTCTGGGAGAATCGCTTGAAGCCGTAGTCCTGCCATTCGTCATTCGGGTCCCAAACGGATCTGAGCCGGTTGAGTGTATCGACGGTTTGTACCTCAATCGCACCCCCGAGCAGTGTATTGAGAGAGAACAGATCGCCGGCGTCCAAACCCTCGATGTTGATAGGACTCGCGAAGTAGAACGGAAGTGCGCCGATCGCCTCGATTACGTTTTCACGAAGCTTGAATCGAGGATCGGCCTGATCTAAGGCGTACCTTCCAGGGGCTGGCACTACCGGCACAGTTAGTGGGGTCGCAGCATCGAGGTCTAGGATGCCGGCCTGATCGTATTGATCCATCAGGAAACTTCCGACCGATTCACATGGTCACTTTCAGAGGCAGCGAACACTTCCGCTGCCTCGTTGAGTCGCTCGCAGGCAAGCCCCTGGAAGGCGATGTCGACTTCTGCAGCGAAGGCACGTCGACCAGTGCTAACTGCTGCGACCGAGGCAGATGCCAGACCTCCAAATGGTTCCCACACCACGTCCCCTTGGCTGGTCGTCGCCTCAACCTGCCGCACCATAAACTCGAGTGGCTTCTGGTTGAGGTGGGTTGCACTCGCGCGGGTAGGTTTGTAGGTACGGGGGGCAGATCGCTCCATAGCGCCCTTGAGTCGTTCAGAGTCATGCAGCGGAGGACGTTGCCATACGTTGGTCAGTCCATGGGCGTGATTCCAGGTAGCCCGTAGAGCGTCCCAGGATTCCGCGGTGACAGGTGTTTCTCCATCAAGAGAGAAGTAGGGGCGCGAAGTGATTTGACCGTGGTGGCGGGTGTACTTGGCCATCAACTCGACCATGGATCCCGGGGGCCAGTACCAAAGCCAATCTTGGGTTAGGTACTTCCGGGTTGCCGCGTTTTTCACACCGCATGCTTCGTTCGAGCGGTTTAAGGGCAGGCCGGAGCGGAGCCACTCTGTCCGGAGCCACTCTTTGACCGGCAGGGTTCGACCATCAGCAGCGGGAAGCTCAATCCGTCTGCGGTACAGGGCAGAAACTTCGGTGACGACGGGCATCTGGCGAATGGTGAGTCCGTTCACGTTGCCTGCAATGTGGGAGAGGCCTTTGTCCCAGGTGATCAGTTCTACGTACTCCCAGCCATGAGCGAGCAGCAGAGGGTGAACAGTCGCCCATCCGACCTCCGTGTTCCAGAACCACAGGCTCGTGGCGGGCTTAACGTGCTTGCTCCAGGCTTGAACGTGAGGTCGGTACCAATCTTCCAGGCCGGAGGCGTCAACGGTGTCGCCTCGGAATCCTCGAACACCGTAAGCGCCGTCCGAGATGATGGTGTCGGGAGTGTCCCAGTTGGCATAAGCCTCTAGTGAGTTGCCGCTGTGAAAAGTGAAGGCTCCGGACGGATGTCTGACGTCCGCTCGGTGCTTGACCGGGCTCTTGGTTGTCGTCCGTGAGGGCGTACGCGCAGACAATGCTTCCTCTATTCCATGGTGAGACTGGCCATCGTGACCAGCACTCATGTTATCCGCACAGGCTTGAGCGGGACCTAGCTGTCCGTGAGGTGGCGTTTGAAGAGAATCAACTCGATCTCATCCGCGCGGACAGCTTGGGTCCTGTCCGTTTGCTCCGTGGCTAGGTCTGCCCACCTGCCGAGGAGATTGCAATACCGCCCGTAGGAGTCGGGCCACCATTCTTTAGTTGGTGCTGTGGGCCATGCGTCGCGCCGGAGTTTTTCGGAAACAACCTGGTCGAGGATCAGGAGCTTAGGTGTGGTGGAGTTGCCTTGTGCGAAGTAGAGGAACTTGGTGGAGAAGGCTGGGCCGTACCAGCTGATGCGGCCCTTGCCGTGGTCGGTCGTCAGGCAGCTATACGCCTCCCGAGGAGCAGCGCCTTCCCTGACTAAGGTCCAGGCGGAGACCAACAGATCACCGGCTGTTTCCTGTTGCGCAGCAAGGTGTTCCAGGCGTTTGTGAAGGTAGGGTGCTTTGGTCCCCAACCCCCAGGCGAGTGAGTAGTAGAGCAGTTGGAACGCGTTGTCGGGGGTGATCGGCTGATCACCAAACTCAAACACCTCCTGACGACTCACTGTCGTACGACCGGCGGTCGCAAGCTTTCCCCTGATCGGAGGAAGGGAACGGGCGGCCAGCTGAAGGCGCCATCGCGTGCCGTTCACAGGAGCTGCGTGCTCAAAAACTTTAGGGGCGGCAGGTATCTTCACCAGGACGTCATGCGGAAGCGGGGCGTTTTCGTTGATCATGAACCGACTCTAGGTTCCATCTAGGGCTCTTACGCGTCATGCACGTTCAAGGCTTGTTCGGACTGTTGTCGTAGTGGTGATGAGTCTCGGAATTCCGGGACTCACCACCACTCCATGGACTAGCAGAGAGTGTTCTCGCCCAGTAGGCGTAACCTCTCCCAGACGTCGCCGAGGAAGCTCGGCTCTCCGGTGAGGAGAGCATGAACGTCCCGCGCGACGGTGTTGACGATGCAACCCAGAAACATCCCTGGTGGGATCTTCTTGGCTCTTGCTCCGGCTGCGCGTCTCTTCCTTACCTTCATTGCTCGATGTCTCGGGCTCATTCGAACCTTCTTTCTCCCTTGAGTGGTGGAAAGAAGGCCTAGGTACTACCGATGCCTAACCGTCCGGCCTCCCAGATCGGTTGAACCCGATGACTGCGTGGCATAGACTGTCTGAATACTTCGAGAGTATAAACATCTGAACTTCGGCCTTCTTTCCTATTGGTTGGTCAACTTCAGATTCGGTCATAAAAAGACTCACAAAGGTTTCGCAGACCAAAGTGAGTTTGTATAAACGCATTTGTAGCTGATGCAAATAAGGTTCTCACCTAAACAAAGGAATTGTCAAGCCCGAGGGTATCCCTCGGGCTTTTCCTGTCAGTCGACTGACATTCCAACGCTTAGTACGTCTCGTTTTTGTAAAACTTGTAAAAGTATTTTTGTAAAATTTGTAAGGTTGGGTTTTCCTGAAACCGTAAAAAATATTTTACGGATACATGATTTGGTGTGGCCATGAATAGCCAGCCGGTAGATTTTTCTTGCTCAAGTGCGTATGAAATCAGCGGTGGATCGCATGAGGGGGCGCGGGCTGTGCTGGATGGTCAGAAGGCGTTGTGGTCTCTGAGGGTGTTCTGTGGTGTGTTCTAAGGCATCAAGGGTGCGAAGGTGACTACACCCCGGATCATCGCTTGAGGGCTGAGTCTTGTCGTTGTCGTGCCAGGCTCATGTGAGATGCGAAATGACTAGCCGTTGCTGCAGAGTGCGCCGAGCAGGCGCGACCAAGTAGGCCGGTCACGGCCTCTGCGGCATGAGGCGTGGTGGTAGGACGCAGGCTGACGATTATCCCCTTGTCATCGACGGCTATGTAGCCCCACTCGAAGAGGGCGTCGCAGCCGAGGTTGCAAACCAGCATTGCCACCGTCTGAAAGTCCCGCCTTTCCGCTTCGGTGCACTGCGAGCGTGGTTTGATGTGCGCAGCAATCAGCAGATTGATAGGTAACTCGCGCCCGCAGAGGGAGCATCCCGCGGACGCCCGGCCCGCGATCAGGTGGCGGCGAAGATCCTGCTGTTCGGCTCGTGCTTTATTGAAACCCTCAACATCGGAGTTATCCCCGTCCCAAAAGGTGAGAGGACGCCCCAGCCAGCTGTCGTCAGGGTCGCCAGGAGCAATGTCTAAGTATTCCAACAGCCGCCGCCCGTCCTCGGCGGAGACGTTTGACAAGAACTTGCCCCGAGCCGCGCCGCTACCGTCACTGTTCAGAGGGCCGTGCTGACCGACAGTGATGATCGAGCCCAGTTCTTTGTATCCCAATTCAAGACCTGTAATGAGAGGCTCTACCCGCGCAAGCCAACCATCATCTCCCTCACCTTCACGAGCGGGGTACTCCGGTGGTCGAGGAAACTTGATTGCCTCCTCAGTCACCGTGCTGACTGCTCGAAGAGCCGCCTTCTGGTAGTGGAAAACAACATCACCACGACGCAGGTCCATGATTCGTCGACGAGCCTCGTCGAGCCGTCTAGGTTCCGGCCGTGGGCACGTCCACAACGTCTTGCTGAGGATGACCTGCTCGTAGTTCGTAGATTGATTCGCGAAGTAGTAGTTCACGAGCTAAGCACATCACAACGGCGACTCGCGTCTACCGGACGTACCTATCCGGATATGTGCAAAAACGACCGTTTTAGAGCCAGTTTTTCTGCACCACTGAAACTGTGACTTTCAGCGGAAGTGGCGGGGTTTTACGCGCTAATTGGCGGGGTTAGTTGATCAAGTGGTTCCGATGACGAGTGTGCTGCGGGCTGCTTCGACGACGTCGTTGGTGATGACGTGGAGGTCGTTGATTCTGAGGATGCGTTCGATCTGGGGGAAGAGCCGTTCGAGGAGTCGGAAGTTCCCTCGGGTTATGCGTTCGATGGTGGCGGCGGCTTGGGCATCAGTGAAGTCGTCTGGATCGAACTTCTGTCCCAGGCGGGACCACTGACGGTGCAGGACGAAGACGAGTTCGTCGTGTCCTAGTGGTCGGTATTGGTGGGCGAAGCCGAGCCGGCTGTAGAGCTGGGGGTAGCGGCTGAACTGTTTGTCGAGTCCTGGCATGCCGATGAAGATCACTGCTGTGTTTTGGCGATCGTGGCGGTCGCGGAGGATTTCCAGTGCCGTGGAGTTGAGGCGTTCGGCTTCGTCGACGATGAGTAGTTCGACGAATTTGTGCCATGCTGCTGCTCTCCCGGAGAGGGGTGGCTTGTATCCGGTGGTCATCATGTGGTGTTCGATGCAGATTCCGGTGCGATCGATGTAGAGGTCGAGTTCGTCCCGGAGTTGTTTGGGTCGGGCGAGGACGGGTGGGGTGTAGAGGACGGTGCGGGTCTGATGAGCTGCCGCCCACGCCTTTTCGTCGCTTTCGTCGCGGGGCCCCCAGGTGTGGACGAGAGGTTCGATGGTGTCCCAGTGGGCGTAGCGGCGGGCGGAGAGGGTTTTGCCGACGCCGGCAGGCCCGAAACAGATTCCGATGGTGCGTTGCTTGCGCACGGCGTTTGCGAACTCAACGAATCGACGATGCTCCTTAGTGGCAATGAAGCGGCCTGTCATCAGTCCTCCTCGTAGAGGCGCAGCCGTGGCCGCGGCGTGATGTGCGGTGATGCGGCGGGTAATGGATTGGGAGGTGCGGCAGGTTCGTCCCGCTCGGGTTGTGGAATCTGGACGGGGAAGGTCGTGATGCGTTCGTTGATGTGGGCGCGCAGCTGGCGGCGGCGGGCAGTTCGAGCGGCTTGGATTTCCTTGATGCTGATGCTGGTGTGCTCGTAGGTGGGGTTGATGGCGTTGCAGACGAAGCTGCCGCGGTGGAAAACGCGGATCTCGCTGATGTCTCTGGGGTCGTATCGGAGGGTGATGGTCTCCCCGACGTAGCTGGCGAGGATTGGGGAGATGTAGCGCAGGCCCTGGAAGCGGATGCCATCGCGTTGAACTTTGCGAGGTGCCTGAACGGTCAGGAGGAGTTCGTCGAGTTGCTCGAGGGTGGCGGGCAGGCGCGGTATCCAGCAGTCGGCGATCCACGCGTTGGTGGGAGTGAGCTTTGTTTCGCTGTGTTGGCGGTGGTTGTAGGTGTTCACGATGAGCTCGTGCAGGGCGGTGGTGAGGCCGTCGAGCGTCAGTGTGGGTGCCGGGTGGGAGTGTCCTGCTGTGATGTGTCCGGGCAGTTCGGCGAGGAGCTCGGTGTTGATGGTGCCGAAGAATCGTTCCACCTTCCCGCGGCCCTGCGGTCGGGCGACGGCGGAGTGGATCATCCGGATCCGCAGGTCGTTGGTGACGTGGGTGAGGTGGTGACTGGTGAAGTCAGAGCCGTGGTCGACGTAGAGGACGTCGGGTATTCCGCAGATCGGCCACGCCGGGTCGCTTTTGGGCCAGATCGCCTGACGCAGCGCGAGGGCTGTGTTCATGGAGGTCGGCGCGCCGAGGAACACCACGTAGCCGGCGATTGCCCGGGAATGGTCGTCGAGGATGATGGTCAGCCATGGGCGGACCGGCTTTCCCTGGGTATCGAGGATGAGGATGTCGAGCATGGTGTGGTCGGCTTGCCAGATCGCGTTGGGTTGATCGGCCTGCCGACGTAGCGCCAGCTCATACTTGTCGCGGTACGCCACCGGTCCTTCAAGGGCAAGCACTCTCATCCCGGGATCGAGGTGAGCCACAACCCGGCGGACGTGCGCGTACTTCGGTATCGGCCAGCCCTTCTCCGCGCAAATCTTTGTCATCGTGCGCGTGATGGCGGCAATGGATTGTCGTGGTCGGATGAGGGCTAACCCTTCGATCATGCGCACGACGTCCGGAGTAAGTGATTCAGGCCGGGTGCGCTGTTTCGGTTTGAGCCCCTGCAGCCCCTGGACTTTGTAGGTGTGCTTCCAGCGTTCGAGAGTCCGCAACGGAATGCCGCTCTCGCGGGCGATGGCCGCCAGGGGGACATCGTCTTCGACGTTGAGGCGGAGGTAGGACCAGCGTTCAGTGACCACGTCCGCTTGGGTGAACGAGGAATCCTTCGGGGCCTGACCTTCTGCCATCTACACCGCCGGCTTCACCTTCGGTTTACGGCCTTTGGTCGGTGTCGCATGGTCACGCTTGAGTGTCCGGTAGATGGTGGTCCTGCTGACACCGAGGACCTTCCCGATCTGTTCGACGGTCATGTCCTGCTGCTCGTACATGCGACGCGCGGCAGTGACCTGGTGAGGACTGAGCCGTGGTGGGCGACCACCGGTACGACCTCGAGCGCGGGCAGCCGCGAGGCCAGCATTGGTGCGCTCCTTTATAAGGTCACGTTCGAACTCGGCAAGAGCGGCGAAGACGTGGAAGACGAGGCGACCGCCAGGTGAGGTCGTATCGATGGTTTCCTGTAGGGACTTGAACCCGATGCCTTTGTCCTGGAGTGCGGTGAGCTGGTCAATGAGGTGGCGAATGGATCGGCCGAGCCGGTCGAGCCGCCAGACGACGAGCGTGTCTCCTGGGCGCAGCTGATCCAGCAGCTTGGTGAGCTCCGGTCGCTGATCGAGGGAGCCCGAGATGGTGTCGACGAACACGCGATAACAGCCAGCAGCATTGAGCGCATCGACCTGCAGTGCAGCGTCCTGATCGGTCGTCGACACTCGCGCGTACCCGAGAAGGTGTCCCATGCCCTCCAATGTAGCGGAACTCGTCAATTCAGGGCAGAAGTGGAGCATAGATTGTGGCACTGAGTATTGCTACACAAAAGGAGCTTCTACGACATGTTTCGCGGGGTTGCAGTCGCGTGTAGCAAATACGGTCGATTTCGTGCATCCATTCACGACCGAAGATCATTTCCTACCAGCGGTGTTGAGCTAGTAGGTGCTGGAAGTGCGCGCAACTCTAAGTGTTCTCGCGGGGGTGGGGTGGGGCAGACCGGGTTGTCGGTGTGACGTGGCACTCTCTTATTAGGAGAAGGTCTCCTGACGAGAAAGAAGGGAGGTGCCCGTATGGCTAAGCCTGATGACAAGCCCGAGAATCCCAACAAGCCAGACCATCCGGTTCATCCGCCGCATCCGGAACACCCTGACAAGCCGGGAAAGCCCGATGTTCCGCCAGGGCCGTCGAACCCACCGAACCCGCCCGGAAACAGGCCGGTGGGCTAGAAATCGTGACCACCTTCCTACCGTGGTGGGAGCAGTACCCCGGGAGACTGGAGCATGAATACTCTGCGCTTCAGTCTCTCGGTGTCTCTGTTCACGAGGACACCGACGCAAGGGCCAACGGTGTCATCACCTGGGCTGTTGTCGTGCCGGATGACTTCACTGGTCAAGGCGACGTCGAGCTGGTCGTCACATTTCCTGAGTTCTATCCGTTCCTGCGCCCGGATGTAACGGCCCCGGAGCTTGATATGGCGCACCACCAGCACCCGTTCGGAAAAAACTTGTGCCTCATAGGCCGAGCGTCAGCGTCCTGGGACACCCAAAATGACCTTGCCTGGCTGATTCGGGAACAATTACACAAGGCCCTCACGCTGGGCGTCGCTGAAGATCGTGGCGGCGATGAAGAGAACCAGGGCGAGCCCTTTTCGGAGTACTACAGCTACACGCCTAACGCGATGGTGCTAATTGACAGTGCATGGGAACCCCCTGCAGTGCCATCAACGGGCACCGCAACAATGCGCGTCACCGGGCACATGCCCCTACGCCCGGATACGCAGAGCCTCTTCGTCATTGGCTCCATAGCTCTACCCGGTATGCCACCATCGTTCGTGATGCCGGAAGCCATCTCCCAGCATTACGACAACACCCCTGAATGGACCGCTCAGTGGGTACACATGCCGGCGGCAGTCAAAGCATCAGACGCAGCCGGACTGTGGGAAGCAGTCGAAGCACACGTCGGTCCTCCGCCACCTCCTCTAACCTGCAACGACACGGAGTTTGAGCTCCGGCTGGTTTCCTTCCCAGAGGAACATTCCCAGACCACCACAGGGACAGGGTGGGTACTGCTCATTCATCAGCTCGGACAGTGGATTCAGCCCACCCGGAAAGAAAGCAAGTCTGGCAACCCGGCACGGCGGGTTGCCCACCGCGCATCCTCAATCTATTACCTGATTCGATCGGGTCGCGTCGGACCAAGTGATATGCGAGCCCGCTTGGGTCCGGCTTCATCCCTGGCATCGAAGCGTGTGCTGCTCATCGGTGCGGGAGCTGTTGGCAGCGTTATCGCTGACCAGCTGTCTCGTGCCGGAATACAAGGACTGACAATCATCGACCCTGATGTACTTGAACCAGGGAACCTTGTCCGCCATGCAAACAACCTGTCCTTCATCGGCACATCCAAAAGCGGTGCCACTGCCGCTCTCGCCACTCAGGCGAACCCATACCTCAAGGTGCTCCCACTCATCTTTTCCATGGGGAGCACCGCAGCAGGAGTAGAACAACGCACAGTCTTGTCGCAGGAGTACGACCAATCTGACCTCATCATCGACGCGACCGCTGAAGTCGGAGTTCAGCGTCTATCCGCGTCCCTTGCTCGACAGGCCGGCAAGCCATGGATTGGTGCTTGGGCGACGAACGGAGCACGCGGAGGAGCCGTAATTCGGGTTCCCGGTGCCGCTGCGTGGTGCTTTTCATGTTTCGAATGGGAACGATCCGAGAATGACTCACCCCTTCTGCCGCCAGCGAGCCCTGCGCCGCTGACCCAGCCGATTGGCTGTGCCGAACCCACCTTCTTGGGCCCTGGATACGACCTCAATGAGGTGGCGATCCATGCTGCCCGGACCGCCACGGCGGTACTTTTAGACAAGCCAACACATGATGCGGCCATCTTGTCCCTAGATCACGCGAGTGGCGCGGACCTGCCTCGCTGGGAGGTTGCGCCTTTGAGCGAGCATCCGCGATGCGAACACCGTTGACGACAGCTTGGTTAGGTAAAGGCATCCTCGAAAGACTCTTTCACGAGGCCGCGGAATTTGCCCCACTGGAGACAGGCGGAGTGCTCCTCGGATGGCGGTCCCCTGGACACATCTGCGTCACGAGAATTGTTGGTCCTGGCCCCGGTGCTCGACACCACAAAATGTCCTTCGACCCAGATACGAAATGGCAAGCAGAACAAATCGCCCAACTCTATGCTGACTCGGGCCGCCGTCTCTCGTATCTGGGCGATTGGCACACTCACCCTGGCGCCACACCGAACCCCAGTGCACGAGACCGTCAAACCCTACGTACCATCGCCCGACACCCCCCAGCACGTTGCCCTCAACCCCTCATGGTGATCATCGGCCAGCCTCACTCTGACCAATGGGAAGCGTCTGGCCATTCAGTCACACGAGACCGCTTCCTGAAAACGCTCAAGGTCACCAGCCTGCCACTTCACACCAACGAAGAGCTCCAGGATCTTTAGTCCATCGTCGTCCGGGCGCAGATATTGAGTGGGGACGACTCGTTGATCGCGTATGACAGAACGAACGCCATGGAATGCTCCGGACTGCTGGAGTAACCACCATTGCGTGATGTCTAGACCCTCGCACGTTCACGTTGCAAAAGCCGGAACGGACCCTTATTCCACGCGATCGGAGCCGTTCTGCACTGTTGCGCTTGGGTGTACTCGATAAAAAACACACTTTATCGAGGGGCGGAAGAGCTTCTTGCAGCAATCAAAGCCGGTACCAGCGCACGCCGTGGGGTTCGAGGGTGATACCTGCCGCCAGATGCGCCTCCTGCCCGCTGATGAGTTCGAGGGCGGTGTCCGGCAGTCCCGAGAGCGTCTCGGCGCTGATGTGCTGTGGGGTCTCGGCGAAGTTCGCCAGGACGACGACGGTCGACTCCTCGCCGTCGAGCAGGCCGGGGCGCTGGTAGCCCAGGACGTGGGCGTTGTGCGTGGTGAACGGCACGAGCCGTCCGCCGGCGAGCTCCGGCGCACTCTTCCGGACGTCGATGAGGTGGCGGAGCCGCGTGAAGATGGCTCCGGCGTCCGTCGCGGTGTCCTGCCGGGTCGCGTAGCGGTCGGCGGGGTAGGCGGGGCGTCCGACCCATCGGCTGTCGGCGGCCTTGGCCGGGTCCTCGAGGTAACCGTAGTCGTTGAGCTGGCCCACCTCGTCGCCGAGATAGAGCAGCGGGATGCCGCCGGTGCTGAGGATGATCGAGTGGGCGAGCAGGATCCGGGCGACGGCGGTGCCGTCGCCCGCCTCCAGTCCTGCAAGGGACGCGGTGGTGCCGGAGATGCGGCAGTCGCCGGTGCGGGGGTTGTCCTGGAAGGGGACGCCGCGGGCGAAGCTGCCGGGGAAGCGGTTGACGAAGAAGGCGTTGAGGAACCGGCGGTGGTCGGAGCCGTCGATGCCGAGTTCGGCGGCGTCCTCGTCGGAGAACGTCCAGCCGATGTCGTCGTGGCTGCGCACGTAGTTGACCCAGGCGGTCCCCTCGGGGATCCCGTGCCGGCGTTCGAGGGCCTGGGCGAGCAGGGAGACCTCGCGGGTGGCGAGCGAGTTCCAGATCAGTGCCATCTGCAGGGGGTTGTAGCTGAGCTGGCACTCGTTCCGGTCGATGTACTGCACCACCTCGTCCGGGTGCACGATCGCTTCGGACTTGAACAGCAGCGACGGGGCGGCGAGGCGGCACTCCGCGTTGAAGGCCTGCAGCAGCAGGTGCGCTTCGGGGAGGCTCTCGCAGGTGGTGCCGAGCTGCTTCCAGATGAAGGCCACGGCGTCCATGCGGACGATGTCTACGCCCTGGTTCGCGAGATACAGCATCTCCCCGGCCATCGCCCGGAACACCCGGGGGTTGCGGTAGTTGAGGTCCCACTGGAACGAGTGGAACGTGGCCCAGATCCACCGGCCGTCCTCGAGCTGCACGAAGGAGCCCGGGTGGTCGTCGGGGAAGATCTCGCGGACGGTCCGCTCAAAGGCGTCGGGCATGTCCCGATCCGGGTAGATCCAGTAGAAGTCCTCGTAGTCGGGGTCCCCGGCAATCGCCTTCCGTGCCCACGCGTGCTCGTTCGAGGTGTGGTTGAAGATGAAGTCCACCACGAGGGCTATGCCGTTCTCGCGTAGCTCCCGCGCGAGGTCGGCGAGGTCCTCCATGGTGCCCAGTGCCGGGTTCACGTCGCGGTAGCTCGAGACCGCGTACCCGCCGTCGGAGTTCTCCTCCGGTGCCAGGAACAGCGGCATCAGGTGCAGGTACGTCAGGCCGAGGTCGCGAAAGTAGGGGATCCTCCCACGCACTCCGGCGAGGTCTCCCGCATACAGGTCCACGTAACACACGCCGCCGAGCATCCTGTTCGAGGAGTACCACTCGGGGGCCATGGCACGGGACGCGTCGATGGCCTTCAGGTCATCGGGCCGCTCCTGCCACGACACCGCGGCGTCCAGCACCACCCGCAGCAGTTCCGAGTCCGCGCCGGATCCATAGATACGGGAGAACAGCGACTGCAGTCGGGGGAACTCGGCATCGAACCGAGCCTCGAAGGAATCCCAATCCGTATCCGACGTCGTGCCCCGGCGCGTCGACCGGAGTTCGATGCGGATGCGGTCTTCTGTCAGGGCATCTGAAGGGAGGGGCAAAGTTTTCCTGGTGGGTAGAGGCTTAAACATGGAAGAGCTGAGGGGCAATGGCCAAGGATCCAGGACATGGCTGAGGCGAAGGACAGGCTACTGCGGGGTGAGCTCAGGGGTTAGGGAGTGAAGGGCTCGGCGATGGACGCGACGCCATGCTGGGTACAGGCCAATGCGACGCGTAGCGCGTGATCGACGACGACGGGCTCGTCATGCAGGACCTGCCCGCAGTGCAGGCAGGTCCTTGGCTCTTCGTTGGCCTTTTCCGGTGACATTAGGCTCGTCCTTCCGCTGTCAGGGTGTAGCGCTTGAGCTGTCGAGAGACAACCAGAGAGTCGATTCGGGAGCAAGGTGATTGCCGTCGACCGGGCCGCTACCGAGGATGATGTGGGCGTCCTCAAGGACCTCGAACCGGACGGGGTGGGATGCGAAGTTGACGACGCACATGAACCCGGGGCCTCGAGTGAAGACGAGGAGTTCCGGTGCACTGGCCTCCCAATGGAAGTCGCCCTGTCGTAGTGCGGGGACGTTCCGGCGGTGCTGCAGGGCTTTTCTGTAGAAGCTGAGCATGCTGTCAGGGTCGTCTTTTTGGGCTTCTACTGACCGGTCAGCCCAGTCATCGGGTTGCTCGAGCCAAGCCTGGTGGGACCCGAAACCGAACGAAGGCCCACTTCTCGTCCATGGCAGGGGCACACGACACCCATCACGGCCTTTGAGGGCTCCGCCGGACCGGTGCCAGACGGGGTCCTGGAGGTTCTCGCGCGGCAGTTCGGCTACCTCCCGCAGGCCCAGTTCCTCGCCCTGGTACAGGTAGGCGGATCCGGGGAGGGCGAGCATCATCAGGGTCGCAGCGCTGGCCCTGCGCTGTCCACGGTCCTCATCGAGGAAGGGGTGCAGGCCGTCGCTGAGGAGCCAGTCGTCGGCGGATACATCTGCGGGCAGGGCGAGCCGGGAGGCGTGCCGTGGTACGTCGTGGCTGGACAGGACCCATGTGTTGCCGCCGGCGTGCCCGGCGATGGACTGCTGTCCGGTAAGGGACGTGTCGATGGTGCTTCGATAGGAGTCCCTGGACCATGATGACTTCAGCAGGGAGAAGTCGAAGACCTGACCCAGCTCATCGGGTCGGGCGTACAGGAACGTCCGGGAGTTCGCCGGTGTCCACGTCTCAGCGACAGCCATCAGGGGCGGGTCGTATTCGTTGAACACTTCACGCCATGACCGGTACACCTCGTGCACCCCGTCCCGGTCATACAGCGGATCAGTTCCATCCGAGGGTAGGGCAGCGTCGAGGTTCGGCTGGTTCCGCAACGGCTCCTTGAGGTCTTTGACGAGGGAGTGTGCGACGTCGACGCGGAAACCGTCGACGCCGCGGTCCGCCCAGAACCGCAGGACGCCCAGGAAGTACTCGCGTACCTCCTCGTTGTCCCAGTTCAGGTCCGGCTGGGCCCGATCAAACAGGTGGCAGTACCACTGTCCGTCCTGGACCTGCTCCCAGGCGCTACCGCCGAAGTGGGACTGCCAGTCCGTCGGAGGCTGTTCCCCTCTGCTGTCCGTGCGGCCATCGGGGTGGCCGTCTCGGAAGATGTACCGGGCACGCTCCGGGCTGCCGGGTGGGGCGGCGAGAGCTTGCCTGAACCAGGGGTGCTGGTCGGAGGTGTGGTTCGGGACGATGTCGATAATGACCTTCAGTCCGCGCTGGTGGGCGCCGTCCACGAGGGCATTGAAATCCTCGAGCGTCCCGAGCCGTGGGTCGACGTCGCAGTAGTCCGAGACGTCGTATCCGCCGTCCGCGAGGGGGGAGGGGTAGAAGGGAGACATCCAGATGGCGTCGACGCCGAGGTCCTGGAGGTAGTCCAGTTTCGAGGTGACCCCGGGCAGGTCGCCCAGTCCGTCGCCGTTGGCGTCGGCGAAGGAGCGCGGGTAGATCTGGTAGACCACCGCGTCCTTCCACCAATCGGCATCTGTCCCTCGTGCGGGATTGTGTTCGAGAAGCATCTCGGTCATGTTCTTTCGTGGCCCCTTATCCCTTGACTGCACCCTGGAGGAGCGCCTTGCTGAACTGCTTTTGAAGGAGCAGGAAAACGATGATGGTCGGTGCCATGAGCAGGAGCGCGCCGGCATTGAGCAGGACGATGTCGGTGCTGTATTTGGATTGGAAGGCCTGCAGCGCGCCAGCCATGGTGCGCTTGTTCGGGTCGTTGATCAGGACCAGGGCCAGCAGGAACGTGTTCCAGGTCGACAGGAACATCAGCAGGCCCAGGGATGAGATGGCGGGCCGGGCCAGCGGGAGGTGGATCTGCACGAATGACTGCCACGCGCTGGCCCCGTCGATGCTGGAGGCTTCGCTGAGTTCGGCCGGTGTCGTGGCGAAGTGGGCGTTCATCCAGAAGACAGCGAACGGCATGTTCAACCCGATGAGCGGCAGGATGAGCCCGAGCTGGCTGTCCAGCAGGCCCAGCTCGTTGACCTGCTGGTAGAGAGGCACGATGGTGATCTCGTACGGCAGGGTGAGGGTCAGCAGGAGCAGAAGGTAGAAGATCTTCCCCAGCGGGATCCGCAGGATCGCGATCGCATACGCGGCCATGGTGGAGATCAGCAGGGCGATCGGAACCACGCCGAGGACGATGAGGACACTGGATTTCAGCAAGGTGGTGATGTTTGCGACGTTCCAAGCGTCGACGAAGTTGTGCCATTGCGGGTCCGCCGGCCAGCTCAGGCCCTGTGGGATGCTTCCCTGCGGGGCCAGGGCCGCGGTGAACATACTGATCAGTGGCACGATCGAGAAGATCGCGGCCGCCACGATGAGCATGATGCCGGGAAGCCTGCCGCGCAGTTGCTTGGACGCTGCTGTATTGCGTGGAGAAGTTGAGGACGCGCGGCTGGCGGCCCTTGATCCGGTGGTCTTGGTGACGGTCATGACTCACGTTCCTGGAAGAGTCGCTGCAATGGCACGATGATCGCGACGATGAGGATGGCTAGGACGACGGCCAGGGCGCAGGCGGCACCGAGTCGTGCGTCGTTGAAGGCCAGGAGGTAGACCTGGACGCCGGGAACCATGGTGGTTCCGCCGGGTCCTCCTTGTGTGGCCAGGTAGACGACGTCGAAGCTGGCTAGGGCGCTGATGATGGTCACGGTGACGCAGACACCGAGTTCGCGGCGTAGGCCGGGGACGGTGACGTTGAAGAACTGCTGGATCGCGTTCGCGCCGTCGAGGCGGGCTGCCTCATAGAGTGCGGTGTCGATCTTTCCGATGCCGGACATCAGCAGGAGCGTACACAGTCCGGTGGAGAGCCAGGTCCCGATGATTCCCACGGCAGTGAGGGCGAAGTCGAAGTCGCCCAGCCAGGCGCGGGTAAGACTGTCCAGCCCGAGTGCTCGCAGGATCTGGTTGATGACACCGTTGGAGGCGTACATCCATGTCCACGCCACGGCTGCTGCTGCGCCCGGGATGATCTGTGGCAGGAACAACAGGGTTCGTGCCAGCGCTCCGGAGAAGCGCCCTTCCATGGTCCGCATCGTTGCTGCTGCGATGAGCCCGAAGAGGACCGGGATGATCGTGAAGAAGATGATCAGGTAGAACGCGTTGACCAGGGGCCGGAGTAGCTCTGGTTGGGTGAAGACGTCGACGTAGTTCTGGAACCCGACGAACGTCGATGCTCCGATGCCGTTCCAGTCGTAGAAGGAGTACTGGATGGACTGCAGGATCGCCCGGAGGTTGAAAAACCCGTAGAACGCAAGGGCGGGGAGGGCGAAAAGCCATCCTGCCCACCGGCGGGACCGAAAGATGGCCCTGCCCGGACGGCGGCGGGGCCGCCCGGGCTGAGCTGTCTGGGCCGCCGCGCCATCGATGCCGAGGTTGGCGCTCATCGTGAACTACTGATCTCGTGAATCGGCGTAGGTAGCCTGCAGCGTGTCGATCATTGCGTCGGCGTCCGTCTGATCGGCGAGCAACGCCTGCAACTGCTCGGTCATCTTGGTGTTGACCTCAGGCGTGGCATTGTTCAGCCAGTTATCGAACCCGTTATCAGCTGCAACGGTCGCGTACCCGGCCTGAATCTGCTCATCGACGGGCTGGTCGAGGGTCACTTCCGCTCCGGCCTCGGCATTCAGGGCCGAGGGGTAGCCGGCCTCGGCCGCTACTGCTGCGGCTTCCGGGGTCGACAGGAAGTCCAGGAACAGGGCGGCTGCTTCCTTGTTGTCCGACTTGGAAGCGATCGACATGGCGAGCTGGTTGTTGGTCATGCTGACCTGCGGGCTGTTCTCGTCCTTCGCCGGGAAGGGGAAGATGCCGTACTTGCCGTCGAAGGATTCGGGCAGAGACTGGGTGACCCAGGTGCCCGAGACGAGGAACAGACCCTGACCGGCGGCGAACTGGCCGTAGGACGCGTCCTGGTTGATGGCGTTGGCGTCGGCATTGAAATAGCCGGCGTCCGCCCACTTCTCCAGCACCGCGGTTGCTTCCTTCGCCTCGGGGGTGTCCAGTGTCGCGTCGGGGGTGCGCCAGACGACGTTCAGGAGGTCCTGCGGTCCCATGTAGGTTCCCAGGAGCAGGTTGAACAGGTGCCCGGTCAGTCCGTCGGCGTTGGAGGCCACGATCGGTGTGATGCCGGCGTCCTTCGCGGACTGCAGGGCCGCCTCGAATTCCTCCACAGTCTGCGGGATCTCGTCCAGGCCGATCTGCTCCGCGAGTTCACGGTTGTAGAACACTCCGACGAGGGGACCCGAGGCTCCGCCGCCCTGATAGAGGGAACCCGAACCGATGACTCCTTCGGAGACACGGCCGGCAGCCAAGGCGGAGGACGGGATTTCCTCTTCCCAGCCAAAGGCCTCGGCGCAGGCGTCGAGGTTGGTGACCAACCCGTCCTCGACAGCGCCGATCAGGTCGAAGGGGATTGCCAAATCCGGCGGGCTGTCCGAGGCCAGCAGCCGCGGCAGGACGGTGTTGAAGTTGTTGTCTGCCTCGGTCTGAAGTTCCACCGAGATGTTGGGGTACTTCTCCATGAAGGCATCGGATAGTGACTGGGCGTAATCAGCAGTGCCGGCAGCTGTGAAGAACGTCAGGCTGGCATCGGACTCTGCTGCGGCCTGGGTATCGCAGGTGAACTCTTCAGTCGTCGCTTCTGACGGAGCGGAACCGGGACCGCTACAAGCACTCAGGGCGAAACCTGCAGCGATAGCGAGCGTAAGAAAGCGACCGGCAGAGTGGAACCGCGAAGCCTGAACAACGGACGGGTTTTTCGGCATCATTGCCTCCTGATAAGGGATGAGGATCGAAGCGCGCTTTTCCTTGGACCTACACCAACTTCACCGGATACGAGCGAGTCTGGGGGCGAGCCGACCAGTACCGGAAGCGCTTCCGATTACCTATGGTGACAGACCGGAAGATGTGACGCAACAGACATTCTAAAAAGAATTCTAGGCCCGAAGCTTCGCCACAGTGTCGCGCCAGTCATCCTAGAACTAGGACCGGAAGCCCTTCCATGGAGTACTTTGGGCTCATGGCAAGTCCCCGAACACAGATGACCCTCGCGGATATCGCGCGCCTGGCAGGCGTCGGATCAGCAACGGCATCGCGCGCACTGAACAACGACAAGGGCGTCTCCGCTGAAACCCGGCAGCGCGTGCTCAACATCGCGGCGCAATACTCCTACGTCGTCTCCCCCGAAGCTGTCCGCCTGGCAAAGGGAAACCTTGGCAGGGTGGCCGTGGTGGCACCGCACCTCTCACGCTGGTTCTTCGGCGAAATCGTCGAAGGCATCGAGACAGTGCTGCGCGCCGCGGACATCGACACCCTCCTGTACTTCGTCGGCAGCCTCGAAGACAGGCGAGGTTTCTTCGAGAAACTGCCTGCCCGTCGGAAGGTCGACGCGGTCATCGTGGTCGGATTCCCCGTCGAAGAAGCCGAACGAGCGCGCCTCGAACTCCTCAACGTGCACATCGTCGCAGCAGGCGGGCAACACGCGGTCTACCCCAACGTCTGCATCGACGACAATCGAGCCGGCCGCCAAGCAATGGATCACCTGATCTTCCTCGGCCACCGTCGGATAGCAATGATCGAAGCAATCGACCTGGATCAACCCACCGAACCATCCGGAAGATCATCCGCGTATCGAGAAGCGCTAGACGAAGCCGGCATCACCTACGACCCCGAGCTTGTCATGTCCACACCATGGGGAGGTGAGCAGGGAGCCCAAGCCATGGCGGCCCTACTCAGTCTCAAAAACCCGCCGACGGCCGTCTACGCACACTCCGATGAAGTCGCCGTAGGGGCGATGCGAAGCATCAGGCGTGCAGGCCTCAGGATCCCTGACGACATCTCCATCGTCGGCATCGACAACCACCCCATCGCAGAGCTGGTCGACCTCACCACTGTCAGCCAACCAGTCCACACCCAGGGCGAGCTCGCAGCACAAATGGTCCTCAGCCTCCTCGAAGGAAAAGACCTCCCTGAGCGCGAACACACCGTGCCCACGCAACTGGTCATGCGTGCAACGACCGCGCCACCGCGCACGTACCGCTAGGACCCGTCCACCCCATTGCACAGCAGCGAGTCGCCTACAGCAGGGCCTGCCTTCTCAGCCGTGGCGCTTCGGATCCCGCCATCACGCTACAAAAACACCACCACCCAGACGAAAATTCACATGGCTCTCTCGCATTTGAGTGTCCTATGGACGGTCGTATAGGACACAGGACAATCTGCCCGGTCCCGAAGCCGGTCCGAGTAAATTCAGCTCAGCAGCGCGAATCACACTGGGTGACGCGTTAAGGCCAGAAACAGCCGTTTTTGTGGGCCGACCTCTTCGTGCATGACCCGCAGTAGCTAGGTGCTCCCCTTGCGAGCTGCGCGATGAGGTTGCCGGTACGCCATAAGTTCGAATCGTCAGGTTCGAATTCTCGAAGGCCAGCGTAAGTCGGACATCGTCTGTGACAGTTTTTGCTGCCCCTCAGTGGACCCTGTTCACGACGGCCGACAGGACCGGTTCGAGGGCGCCGCGAAGAGCCTTGGGCATGGCGTCGGACTGGAGGTGGGTGCGGGCGCGTGCGGCGTACTCGGCGGCGAGGTCGGTCGAGTAGTCCTTGGCTCCGCTGTCGATGAGGACGCGCCGGACGTGGTCGGCCTCGGCCGCGGACATGCCCGGATTGCCGACCAGCGACGAGATGCTGTCCCATTCCGGACGGGAGGAAACGTAGGACAGCAGGGTCGTGCGCTTGCCCTCACGCAGGTCGCCCCAGTTGGTCTTGCCCGTACGTGTCTCGTTGCCGAAGACACCTAGGAGGTCGTCGGCGATCTGGTAGGCGATCCCGGCGTCCCGTCCGAACTCACCCAGCAGCATGATCACCTCTTCCTCGGCACCCGCGAGCACGGCGCCGGCCTGCAGCGGCCCCTCGAAGGAGTACACAGAGGTCTTGAGCCGGGCCATCTGCACGATGTCCTCGAGCGGCGGCATCGATGCATCGAGGGAGGTCTCGATGTCGAGGAACTCTCCTGCCGCCGAGGCGAAGACCGCCTCGTCCAGGATCTCGCCGAGCCTTCTCCGCACAGCAGTCGGAGCCTCGACGCGTTGGAGGAGGCGGTAGGCATTGGACAGGGCGAGGTCGCCGGCGATGACACCGGCGGACAGTCCGACGTGACGGGCACCGTCCGGGGACATGCCGGCGGCGGCCGCGATACTGCGGTAGCGCCCCGAGACGTTGGGTATGCCCCGGCGGACGAAATCACGATCGATGACGTCGTCGTGCACGATCAAAGCGGTGTGCAGCAGTTCGAACGCGGCACCGACCTCCGCCGCAGTGCCGAGGTCGCGGCCACCGAGCATCCGGTAGGCGGACATGACGAGGCGTGGGCGGAAGCGCTTTCCTCCGGCGGTGCAGCGCTCGAGGGTCTCCCAAAAGCCGTGGTAGCCGGGGCCGATCCTGGCGGCGCGGTTCTTCGACTCCTCGAAGAACCGCTCGAGTGCACCCTCGACCTGCTCGAGCCCTGCGGGCTCGAGCTGCAAAGTGTCCAGGTCCATGTCCATGTCCATAACTTTGCGCCTACCTTCCCCTGGGGGTGAGATCAAAAAGCATTCCGGCCTCCGATCACAGTAGTTCCCGGGAAGCATTGCAGGTGAGGCCCCATGTTCTCCCGCTTTTGGATCGCAGCGGGGGGTCTGGCGAACGATCGTTTCCGATGTGAATCCTCCCTTCGTCGACGATGCTGGGGAGGGCCGCGTCCAGGTGCGCGCCTCTGCCGGTCAGGCATCCGGGCGGTGTGTCGACCGGGGCTCTGGAGGAGTTCTCCGACTGACAGCTGGTGATCAGGAACTGCCGGTAAATTGCAGTCAATAAACAAAAGCGTGCAGTCCGTGCATGCGATTGGGTGTCGAAAGGGCGGGCGTGGCATGAGGGTGGAACGACGGTGAGTGGTGAGTTGGTGATCGATGCTGCGGGCATCACCAAGTCCTATGGTGCGGGGGCGACACGTTTCGACGCACTGAAGGGTGTGTCCCTTCAGATTGGGACGGGTGAAAGCGTGGCCATCATCGGGAAAAGCGGTTCGGGTAAGTCCACGCTGATGCACATCCTGGCCCTTCTGGACGAGCCGGACGATGGATCCTTGCGGGTTACCGGGCGGGACGCACGGGAGTTGTCGGCCAAGCAGCTCAACACGTTGCGCAACCAGGAGTTCGGGTTCGTGTTCCAGCAATTCTTCCTCACCCCGAACACCACCGTGTTGGACAACGTCGTCCTTCCGCTGAAAATCGCGGGCGTCAGCCCATCCGAGCGGCGCCGCAGGGGGATGGCGGTGCTGGAACAGCTGGAACTGGCGGACAAGGCAAACAACAAGGCGACTGATCTGTCCGGGGGGCAGAAGCAGCGGGCTGTGATCAGCCGTGCGCTGGTGAACGAGCCCAGCATCATCTTCGCCGACGAGCCGACCGGGAACCTGGACACCGCCACCGGCGCGACCGTGGAGGACATCCTGTTCGGGTTGAACAAGGACAAGGGCATCACCCTCATCGTGGTGACCCACGACGTCGACCTCGCCGCCCGCTGTGACCGGCAGATCTTCGTCCGCGACGGACTGATCGAACGCACGAGTCGGTCAGCTCACGACAGCGCAGCAGAAACGAGCCACGCATGAATGCCCGGGACCTGATGTCCTCAGCGGTGGCCAACACCTTCCGCTCCAAGCTGCGCACCACATTGACTGTGCTGGCGATCTTCGTGGGCGCGTTCACCTTGACCCTCACCAACGCGGTCGGGGCGGGGGTCTCGGACTACGTGGACAAACAGGTCGCAGCCATGGGGTCAGACGACATGCTTTTCGTTCAGAAAGCCACCGGGGACACCGTTTCTGGTGACGGTCCTGCCGAATACGACCCCGAAGCCGCGCGCAACGTTGAGGGAGCGGGACCGCGCGACATCGATCCGCTGACCGATGAGGACCTCGAGACGATCCGGGGCACGACCGGCATTGTTGAGGCGGACCCGCTGCGTCTTGTCGTCCCCGACTACATCACCTCCGACGGTGGCGCTGCCTATGAACTCACGGCGAACCCCGTGGGCAGCATCGCCCAAGTTGACCTCGAGGCCGGCCAACAGCTTGACCGGACCTCCGACGAGCACCAGATCATTGTCCCCTCCACCTATGTCACGGCGTTGGGCTTCGACTCCGCCGAGCCGGTTGTCGGATCAACCGTCGAATTGGGCATTACTGACGTGCTCGGTGAACAGCACACTGTGGAAGCCACCGTGGTGGGGGTCTCCCGGGAGAGCCTCCTGGCCTCCGGGGCGAGCATGAACGAGGCCTTACTTGCGGAACTCTCCATGGTCCAGTCTGCCGGTGTTGATAGCGGTTCCACCGGCTACATCGCTGTTACCGCCTACTTCGACACTTCCCTCCCCGCGGAAGAAGTCGATGCCCTCAAGTCCTCCCTGGCCGAGGACGGTTATGACGCCCGGACCACCGAGGACCAGTTGGGAATGATCCAGACCGTCATCAGCGGCATCGTGGGTATTCTCAATGCTTTCGCCGTGATTGCCCTGGTCGCCGCGAGCTTCGGGATCATCAACACGTTGCTGATGAGCGTGCAGGAACGCACCCGGGAGATCGGACTGATGAAGGCCATGGGGATGAGCGGGGGAAGGGTCTTTGCCCTGTTCAGCCTCGAGGCCGTCGTTATCGGTTTCCTTGGCAGCGCGATAGGCGCCGCCGTAGCCGTGGCCCTCGGATCCACGATCAGCTCCGTACTGGCCGACGGGGCGCTGTCCGGGCTGCCGGGGCTCAGCATCATGCTCTTCGAACCCGGCACCGTGGCCGGGGTGATCCTGTTGATCATGGCGATCGCCTTTTTGGCCGGAACCCTGCCCGCCCGGCAAGCCGCGAAACAGAACCCCATCGATTCCCTGCGCTACGAATAGCCCCGAAAGGACGTGAACAGAGGTGTCCAACGAACAAGGGGCCGTAGACCGTAAGCGCGCCCGAGCCCTGAACATCGAGCGCAGCGCCATCGCCCTGGTCCAGGAGCACGGACTGGAACACGTGACCGTGGATATGATCTGCCAGAAGAGCGAAGTTTCTCAACGTACGTTCTTCAACTACTACAAGACGAAGGACGAGGCGCTCACTGGCGCCCAGGCCCCGCGGATCCACGAGGGCCGGGCCCGTGAGTTCCTCGTCTCGAGCGGAACGAACCTGTTGGTGGAGGGCCTCGAGCTCGTGGCCGACAGCCTCGCCGCCAGCAACCCCGAACCGGACCCGACCCTGATGGCCGCCCGCATGCAGATCGCCCTGCGCTACCCGCAGATCTTCGGCAAGGCGATGGAGGCCATGAACTCCATCCAGGCCGAACTGACGGAACTGATCCTGCTGCGCCTGAGCAGGAACCACGACGCGACGACGCACCCGACAGATCTCCGTGACCAGGCCGGACTGATGGCCAACCTGGTCTTCGGAGCCCTGCGGTTCACCATGACCACATGGATGCGCGATCCGACCGCGGACCCACGCCCACCCGTGGAACACACCACC
Source organism: Arthrobacter sp. TmT3-37 (assembly GCF_054510835.1). Classification (NCBI taxonomy): domain Bacteria; kingdom Bacillati; phylum Actinomycetota; class Actinomycetes; order Micrococcales; family Micrococcaceae; genus Arthrobacter; species Arthrobacter sp. TmT3-37. Next base: position 74,514 of record NZ_JBTNDU010000019.1, read on the forward strand.
GGCCTCCTGACCAGGATCATGACCACACCCACCAGCCACTCACATACTCCCCAAGAAACCCTCATGCCCGACGTCCCCACCAGATGAACCTGTAGCGCGTCCGGCAGAGCATCCGCGCGGCCGCGACATGCGATCCGCCCCTGTTCCGGGACTGTAAGAAAAACGGTGTGTGAGGTTCGGCCTGATCCGAGAGGAGATGGCCGTGAACGACTTCACGACCGAAGTAACAGAGGCGATGATCGATCCTGTGACAGGAGAAATTATCGATCAAAAGGACCTCGCCGAGCGACTGCTCGCGCAAGCCAAAGAGCAAGGCGTGAGCTTGGTCGGCCCTGGTGGGCTGTTGAACCAGCTCACGAAGAACGTCCTCGAGACGGCGTTGGACGCCGAGTTGACGGAGCACCTCGGGCACGAGCACGGCGGCACGCCGATCGCAGCGAATATGCGCAACGGCACCCGAGTGAAGACGGTGCTGACGGAGATCGGCCCAGTCGAGATCGAGGTGCCAAGGGACCGGGACGGGTCGTTCGAGCCGGTGATCGTGCCCAAGCGGAAACGACGTCTGGACGGGATTGATCAGATCGTGCTCTCCCTGTCCGCCCGCGGGCTGACTACGGGTGAGATTGCCGCGCACTTCGAGGAGGTCTACGGGGCGAAAGTCTCTAAAGACACCATCAGTCGGATCACGGAGAAGGTCACCGGCGAGCTGGCCGAGTGGTCTTCCCGTCCGCTGGATCCGCTCTACCCGGTCCTGTTCGTTGATGCGATCGTGGTGAAGGTCCGCGATGGGCAGGTCCGCAACACCCCGTTCTACGTCGTTATGGGCGTCACCACGAACGGGGAACGCGACATCCTCGGCATCTGGGCCGGCGACGGAGGTGAAGGAGCGAGGTTTTGGCTGCAAGTCTTCTCCGAGCTGAAGAACCGAGGCGTCCAGGACGTGCTCATCGCCGTCTGCGACGGACTCAAGGGCCTGCCCGAGGCAATCACAACCACCTGGGAGCGGACGGTCGTTCAGCAATGCATCGTGCACCTGATCCGCAACAGCTTCCGCTATGCCGGCCGGCAGCACCGCGACGGGATCGTCAAGGCACTCAAGCCCGTCTACACGGCTCCCAGTGAGGCCGCTGCGAAGGACCGGTTCGCCGAGTTCACGGCAGAGTGGGGTGACCGGTATCCGGCAATCGTGAAGCTCTGGGAATCCTCGTGGGCCGAGTTTGTGCCGTTCCTCGAATACGACGTAGAGATCCGCCGGGTCATCTGCACGACCAACGCGATCGAGTCGATCAATGCACGCTACCGGCGGGCGGTCCGGGCCCGCGGCCACTTCCCCAACGAGGCCGCGGCCCTGAAATGCCTCTACCTCGTCACCAGGTCTCTTGACCCCACCGGCGGGGGCAGAGCACGCTGGGTAATCAGGTGGAAACCCGCGCTCAATGCGTTCGCGATCACCTTCGCGGGCCGGTTCGAGAAGACCATTTACTGATGAAAACCGCCGGACCCCACACACCGTTTATCGGACAGTCCC
>NZ_JBTNDU010000002.1:0-488565 GCF_054510835.1 Arthrobacter sp. TmT3-37
GGTGTGGGACACTCCCCCGAAGGAGGGGAAAAGAAAAAGGTACGTCCGTTGGGTTCGCCGCTTCTGCGTTCTGCTCCTGGAACGGGTCCTGGTCGCTATTTCCCGGAGCTGTACTGGTCCTCGGAGTCCGCTCCCTCGGCCGGATCCTCGGGGTGCACCCGGATGTCCTCCGGGTTCGCGTCCGTGTCGCCCTCGGCGGGGGCCTCGTTGTGGATGCGGTCGTCGTCGCTGGGATTCTCTGACATGCACTCGTCCTTTCGGTTCCAGGGAAGGTAAGTCCCCTTACTGTCAGTCTACGGATCGGGCGCCGCGAGCATAACCCCGGTACCCGGCACGTGACGCGGCGTCGTCAGCATGCTTACGATCGGGTGGTGCACGAAGAGAAGGGCAGCGCCCTCCGACCCCAGGACCGACCGAGGGCCATCGCCTGCTCGGCCCTGGCCGGCCTGCTCGCACTGGGTCTGGGCCTCGGCGCCCACCTGGTGTCCGGCGGCGCCATGCCGAGCGCGGCGATCCTCTGCGGGCTTGCAGCGCTCGCCGTGCTCGTCGCCGCCATCGCAGCGCAGGCGCGGCTGCCCGGATGGGCGGTGCTGCTGCTGCTCGGCGTGACCCAGCAACTCCTGCACTGGCTCCTCGGCGGGCTCGCGGGCGCCGTGGACACCTCGGGGGTACCCGCGCCCGGGCAGGGCCCGCACCACGACGGGAACGCGCCGGTAGGGGTGGAAGGCGCACCGGGGCACTCGCCCGAGGTCATGCTGATGCTCCATGCGCACCTCGCGGCCGCGCTGCTGGTGGGCTGGGCCGTGGCCCGATACCCGCGCAGGGCGGAGTCCGTGGCGCGCCGGCGACGGCAGGGATCCGCTACGGAAGAAGGCGCCCCCGTCGCCTGACGGGAGCGCCTTCCGGCGGTGCTGGTGGTCAGTTGGCGTCGGCGGAACCGTCGTAGAACGGGTAGTCCGTGTAACCCTCGGCGCCGGTGGAGTAGAACGTCGCGGGATCCGGTTCGTTCTCCGGCAGGTTCTCCTGCCAGCGGCGAGCGAGATCGGGGTTCGCGATGGCGGGACGGCCGACGACGACCGCGTCCCCCACCCCGTCCTCGAGGATGGCGATGGCCTCCTCGCGGTTGGTGATGACGCCGAAGCCGCTGTTGATCAGGACGGGGCCACCGAAACGCGAGCGGAGGTCCTGGATGAGAGCACCCGTGGGCTCGGCGTGCAGGACGCTGAGGTAGGCGAGTCCGAGCGGCGCGAGGGCGTCGACGAGTGCCCCGTAGGTCGCATGGACATCGGCGGCCTCGGTCTCGAGGGCGTCCTGGATGTTGTGGGCGGGCGAGATCCGCAGGCCCACCTTCTCCGCGCCGACCTCCGCCGCGACGGCGGTGACGAGTTCGATCACGAACTGTGCCCGCTTCTCGGCGGACCCGCCGTAGGCGTCCTCGCGCCGGTTCGACTCGGGGGAGAGGAACTCGTGCAGCAGGTAGCCGTTGGCTCCGTGCAGTTCGACGCCGTCGAACCCGGCGACGTCGATCGCCTTCCGTGAGGCCGTGACGAATTCCCCGATGATGCCCGGGAGTTCCTCGGTGGTGAGTGCATGCGGCACGGGGTAGGGCTGCTTCCCCGTGCTGGTCCGGGTCGTCCCCTCGATGGCGATGGCGCTCGGAGCCACGACCTCGTAGCCGCCGTTCGTGTCGGGGTGCGTCACGCGCCCCGCGTGCATCACCTGTGCCACGATGCGGCCGCCGTCGGCGTGCACCGCGTCCGTCACGCGCTTCCAGCCGGCGAGCTGCTCGGCCCCGACCAGGCCGGGCTGACCGGGGAAGCCCTGCCCGGCATGGCTGGGGTAGGTCCCCTCACTGACGATGAGTCCGAGGGACGCGCGCTGCCGGTAGTGCTCCACGACGAGGTCGCCGGGGATGCCGGCGTTCCCCGAACGGACGCGCGTGAGCGGCGCCATCACCACGCGGTTGGGGAGTTCCAGCGTGCCGAGCGTGAGGGGGGAGAACAGTTTCATGTGTTCCTACTTTCCGGTTCGGGATCCTACTGTTCGGTAACCCGGGACTCCCGGGGGCTATTCCGTCTGTGGTCGGCGTCACCACCCGGCGGACGGGCGATGGCGCAGACCCGGCGACGGTGCCACACTGTGCGTGGTCCCGCGGCACGGCGGGGCGTGGACGGGCGGTGGTGCATGAGCGGGATCCGGATGGGTACGTCGTCGGGGCGCTGGGTCCTGTCCGCCACCGTCCTGGGTTCCGGGATTGTCGGGATCGACGCGACCGTCGTCAATGTGGCACTGCCGACCATCGGGCGGGACCTCGGTACGGATTTCGCGGCCCTGCAGTGGATCGTCACGGGCTACACCCTGACGCTCGCCTCCTTCATCCTGCTCGGCGGCTCGCTGGGTGACCGATTCGGGCGGCGGCGCGTCTTCCTCGTCGGTGTCGCCTGGTTCGCCGCCGCGTCGCTGCTGTGCGGGCTCGCTCCGGATGCCGGCCTGCTCGTCGCGGCGCGGGCGCTCCAGGGGATCGGCGGTGCCCTGCTGACGCCGGGCAGCCTCGCCATCCTCCAGGCGACGTTCTCGGGGGAGGACCGCGCGAGGGCCATCGGTGCCTGGTCCGGGCTGGGCGGTGTCGCCACCGCCATCGGGCCCTTCCTCGGGGGCTGGCTGGTGGAGGCCGTCTCGTGGCGGTGGGTCTTCCTCATCAATGTCCCGGTCGCCGTCGTCGTCGCCTGGATCACCCTGAAGCACGTCCCGGAGTCGCACGACACCGACGTCGAAGGGCGGCTCGACGTCGCGGGCGCGGTCCTCGGAGCGACCGCGCTCGCCGGGACCACCTATGCGCTGATCGAGGCGCCCGCGCAGGGCATGGGCGCGCCCGCCGTCCTCGGGGCAGGCGTCGTCGGGCTGGCCGCGGCCGGGGCCTTCCTCCTGGTCGAAGCACGCATCAGCCATCCGATGCTTCCGCCGGCCATCTTCGGGAACCGGCAGTTCAGCGCCGCCAACGCCGTGACGTTCCTGATCTATGCGGTGTTCGGCGGCGTCTTCTTCCTGCTCGTCGTCCATCTCCAGGTCGTGGCGGGTTTCAGTCCCCTCGCATCCGGTACGGCGATGCTCCCCATCACGGCGCTCATGCTCGTGCTGTCCCCGCGCGCGGGAGCCTTGGGGGCGCGGATCGGTCCGAGGATCCCGATGGCGCTCGGGCCGCTCATCTGCGCCGGATCGCTCCTCCTCATGCTGCGGATCGGCCCGCAGGCGTCCTACGTCGCCGACGTGCTGCCACCGGTGATCGTGCTCGGTCTCGGGCTGTCGCTGCTTGTCGCGCCCCTGACGTCGACGGCCCTGTCCGCCGTCCCGGAACGCCAGGCGGGGCTGGCCTCCGGTGTCAACAATGCGGTGGCCCGCGCTGCGGGGCTCCTCGCGATCGCCGTCCTGCCGTCCGCTGCGGGCCTGACCGGGGACGCCTACAACGATCCCGAGGCCTTCTCCGCCGGGTTCGGCACAGCATGCGCCATCGGTGCCGTGGTGCTCGTGCTCGGTGGCGTCCTGGCGGCGGTCACCATCAGGAATCCGGCCGTGCCGGAGGCCGACCACCCCTCACACTGTGCGGTCGACGGCACACCGGCCGCTCCGGGCGCCCTGCACCAGGCGTACGACGGGAAGGGCGGCCGGACCCGGACATGACGAAGCCCCGGGTGGCAGCCCGGGGCCCATCAGGAGGCGCTACTTGACGTCCTGCTCGTCCATGGCGCTCAGGGGCGAGCCGCCCCGGTTCGCGGGGTCGTCGCTCGCGTCGACGTCGTCGTCCTCCATCATGCCGAAGTCGACGTCCGCCGCTGCCTCGCCGAGCATGGGCTCCTCGGGCGGATACTGCTCCTCACCGTGCTCGTACCGGGCCTCGGCCGTCTCCTCGCGGAGCGTCTGGTCGCTGAGGTAGCCCTCCTCACCGATCGCGGAGACGCCGTTCTCGTCGAAGTCGTTCTCGTCGTCGCCGCTCTCGGTCGTGCCGGGCTCGTCCTGCAGGAGGGGGTCCTCCTGCCAGCGGTCGGGGTTGTTCTCCGCCGCACCCTCGTAGTCGTCCGGCTGTCCCTCGAGGACCGGGTCGAAGGCCTCGGGAGCGAGCGAATCGTTCGGCGTCTCGGGCTCCTCGCCCACGATGGTCAGTTCCTCATCGGGAAGGTTCTCGGTCATCTTCTCTGCCTTTCGTCGGTGCTGCGCATCCTTCGATCATCAGCCTACTGATTATCCGGTCCGGGCGACAGTCGGCTCCGCCGCCCGGACCCGATGCGGTGTCCCGCTAGACTCCGTCGCGCCAGCTGTGCCGGGGTTCGAAGCCCAGAACGCGGCGGGCCTTGTCGATCGACAGCAGCGTCCCGTGACCGCCGACCTCCCGCAGCACCTCGACGCCGGGGAACACCTCCGCCGCCAGATCGGCGCTCGTCCTGTCCATGACGGTGTCCGCGGCAGCGATGATGAAGCGGTCGAAGCCCGGCGCCGCGTGCTCCAGCGCCCTCAGCACCGCCTGGGCGCCGTCGCGGCCGTCGATGTACCCCCACAGGTTCCACTTGCGGGCCGTGGGGTCCGCGTCGAAGGACGGGAATTCGGCATAGTCCTCCGGGTCCATCACGTTCGAGAACCGGAGGGCCGTGATGCTCAGGTGCGGGTCCCAGCGGGCCAGCTCCGTGGCCAGTTGCTCCTCGAGGTGCTTGACCAGCGAATAGGTGCTCTCCGGCCGCGCCGGATACTCCTCGTCCACGGGGAGATACGGGGGAGGCGTGTCGAAGGGCAGCCCGAGCACGGTCTCACTGGACGCGTAGACGATCCGCTTGATGCCGGCCCGTCGGCACGCCTGGAAGACGTTGTACGTGGCGGTCATGTTGTTGTGGAACGTCTCGGCGTCCGCCTGAAGCCCCGGCGCCGGGATGGCCCCGAGGTGCACGACGGCGTCGAATCCGGAGTGCCGGTCCTCCACCCCGAGGAGCGCGTCGACCACCTGCCCGTAGTCCCGCAGGTCGATCCGCAGGAACCCGGGGCCGTGCTCGCCGTGCTGGTCCAGTTCCAGGACGCTGTGGCCCGCGTCGCGGAGGCCCCGCACCACGCTCCGGCCGAGCTTGCCGCTCGAGCCGGTGACCGCGACGTTCAGCGACGTCGTCGTCTCCGCCATCAGACCGGCCGGGTCTCGGGGGAGACGGTCTTGGCGACGTCGGTCTCCGCGAGGCCGCCGATCGCGTCGTCGATCGCTTTCAGGACGTCGTCCTCGAGCTTCACCCCGGCGGCGACGGCGTTCGATTCCACCTGCTCCGGGCGGGACGCCCCGATGATCGCCGAGGCCACGTTCGGATTCTGCAGCACCCACGCGATCGCGAGCTGCGCCATCGTGAGGCCCACGCCGTCGGCGATGGGTGCGAGCTTCTGCACGCCGGTCAGGACGTCGTCGCTCATCCAGCGCTTGATCATGTCGGCGCCGCCCTTGTCGTCCGAGGCGCGGGTGCCCTGCTCGGGCTGCTGGCCGGGCTTGTACTTGCCCGTCAGTACGCCCTGGGCCACGGGGGACCAGACGATCTGCGAGAGCCCCAGTTCCTCCGACGTGGGGACGACCTCGCCCTCGATGACCCGCCAGAGCATGGAGTACTGCGGCTGGTTGGAGATCAGCTGGAAGCCGAGCTCCTTCGCGAGGGCGGAACCGTCGCGGATCTGCTGGGCCGTCCACTCGCTGACGCCGATGTAGAGGGCCTTGCCCTGCCGGACGATGTCGGCGAACGCCTGCATCGTCTCCTCGAGGGGCGTCTCGTGGTCGTAGCGATGTGCCTGGTAGAGGTCCACGTAGTCGGTCTGCAGGCGCTGGAGCGAGCCGTCGATCGACTCCATGATGTGCTTGCGCGACAGTCCGACGTCGTTGTGCCCCTTGGGGCCCGTGGGCCCCCAGACCTTCGTGAAGATCTCGAGCGACTGGCGCCGCTCACCCTTCAAGGCTTCGCCGAGGACGGTCTCGGCGGCCGTGTTCGCGTACACGTCCGCCGTGTCGAAGGTGGTGATGCCGACGTCGAGTGCTGCCCGCACGCACTGCGTCGCGACGTCGTTCTCGATCTGCGAGCCGTGCGTGAGCCAGTTGCCGTAGGTGATTTCCGAGATCTTGAAGCCGCTGTTTCCGAGGTATCTGAAGTCCATATCGCGATGCTAGCCGGGCCGGGCGCTCCAGCGATAGGTCACCCAGGCAACGATCAAGGGGCTGGCGCTGCTGCTTTGGAGGGGATTCCGGCCCTGCCGTAGACTCGATCATCATGACCATTCGCTTCGCAACGCCCGACGAGATCGCCCGGTGGAACAGCATCATCAGCGAGAATCCGGACGGCGGGAACGTGATGCAGGGGCGGGAATTCGCCGAGCAGAAGCGAGCGACCGGATGGGCACCGGTGTACCTGGTGGCCGACGGCGTCGCGCTCACCGTGCTGCAGAAGACCGTCCTTCCCCTCGGCCGCTACTGGTACGTACCGAAGGGACCCGGGACCGGGGATGCTGCCGCGCTCGTCGCACTGCTCCCGGGGCTGAGGACCTTCGCCGCCGGCAAGGGGGTCTTCGGTGTCAAGGTCGACCCCGAGCTCCCCTCCGACCCCGCCGTGGCAGGGGCGCTCGAGGCCGCGGGGCTGGTCCGGGTCGCCGATGTCCAGCCCAACGTGTCGACGGTGGTCCTCGACATCTCGGGGGACCTGGAGGCCATCGAGGCGTCGTTCGGTTCGAAGACCCGCTACAACATCCGCGCGGCCCGCAAGGCCGGCGTCGAGACCCGCGTGGTGGAGGTCGACGACGAGAACTGCACGATCTTCTACCGGCTCCTCGCCGAGACGGCCGAGGGCAGTTTCTCCATCCGCAGCGAGGAGTACTACACCGGTTTCTGGCAGCGCCACGCACGCGCGCAGGCAGGAGCCTTCCTGTTCGCGTTCGTCGACGGCGAGGTGGTGTCGGCCGACTTCATCATGGTCCTCGGCGCCAAGGCCAGCCGCAAGGACGCCGCGAGCACCCGCAAGCGCACGGTCCGCGGTGCCAGCGCCCTCCTCGAGGTGGCCGCCATCGAATGGCTCAAGGCCCGGGGTGTCACGGAGTACGACCTCTGTGGAGCACCGCCGTCCAGCGAGGCGAAGAACAAGGACCACGAGCACTACGGCATCGGCATGTTCAAGACGGGGTTCAACCCGGCGATCACGGACTTCGTGGGGACGTTCGACCTGCCCGTGAAGCCACTGCAGCACAGGGCCTGGCTGAGGATCGGGGAGCGGGCCGCCCTGAAGGTCCACCGGATGCGACACCACGAAAGCTGGTACTGAGGATGGCGCCCTTCACGGCACGCGCAGCCACCGCCGACGAGGTGGCGCGCTGGGACGAGCTCGTCCCGGCCAACCCGCTCGGCGGTAACGTGCTCCAGTCCGGTCCCTTCAGCCGTGTGAAGGTGCGCCAGGGCTGGCAGCCTATCCACCTCGCCGTCGAATCGCAGGACTACACGAGCTACGTGATCGCCTACCAGCGCAGCATCCCCGTGCTCGGCGCGCTGTGGTACCTCATCAAGGGCCCCGACACGGCCCGTCCGGAGGATGTCCCCCCGTTCGTCGACGCCGTCGTCGCCCACGCGAGGCGCCGGCCGGGGCGGGTCTTCGCCGTGAAGATCGAGCCCGACTTCCCCGACACCGAGGAATTGCGCGCCCTCTTCGCCGGAGCGGGGCTCGTGAAGACCTTCAACATCCAGGCCAACGACAGCACGGCGATCCTCGACCTCACACCGGACGAGAACCAGCTCCTGAGGAACCTCTCCTCCCGGGGCCGCAACGCCGTCCGCCGTGCCATCCGCGACGGCGTCCGTGCCCAGCCCGTCGAGGCCGGCGAGGACACCTACCGGACCATGTACGCCCTCATGGGACAGGCTCAGCAGGGCCGGCTGTCCGCCGTTCCACGCCCCTACGAGTACTACCGGGGGTTCTGGCAGGAGTTCGTGGACGCCGGGATGGGCCGCTTCTACTTCGTGTACGAGGACGGCAAGCCGTCGGTGGGCGCCTTCGTGATCCTCTACGGCCGGAAGGCCACGTACAAGGACGGCGGCTCGCTGCCCAAGCGCAACCAGTACGGCGATTCGCACCTCGTCCAGTGGGAGGCGATCCTCGACATGAAGCGGCTCGGAGCCCGCGAATACGATTTCTGCGGCACTCCGCCGGCCGATCGGCTGAAGGACAAGGACCATCCGCAGTACGGCCTCGGGATGTTCAAGACGAGCTTCACGAAGACTGTGACGGACTTCGCAGGATGCTACGACGCCGTCGTCCGCCCCCGCACGTATCGTGTGTGGCATGCGGTGGGCGAGCGCGTGGCACGGCAGATCCATTGGCGCCGTCACCGGCAGCCCTTCTACTAGGCCTTCCCAGGCCACCGACCGTCCCGAGGGACGATTGTGAGGTTCCCCCCATGACTGACGGCTCGCGCGACGACCCCTGCGAGGGGTCATCGCCCGCCACCAACCCGTCGCCGGTCGCCGAGGCTCTCCCCGTCATCCGGCGGCCCTTCGACCCGAGCGACGACGAGAAGAACAAGCTCGCCGCCGGCAGGGGCAGTGGCAGGAAGCCGCCGAGGGGCGGCCCCACGCCGTCCAGGCGCCCCGCGGAACCGAGGCCCCAACGCCAGGGCCGCCAGCGGCAGCAGGTCACGAGGCCCGCGGACGCGCTGCCCACGACACCGCAGAGCGTGCCGCCGTCGGTCCGGTCCAATGCCGCCGCCCGGAGCATGCTCCGACGCTTGGTGCAGGGCGAGGCCCCGCCCACGCAGGCGATGAGCATCGTCGAGCGCCTGGCCGGCAGTCCCTACGCGAATCCGATGATCCAGGCGGGCGGCCCCGACGCCAGTGCCCGCAAGGCCCTCGACTTCGCGCTCAACCTGGCCGAGACCATGTTCCGCTACGGGGCGGGTGCCCTGGAGGTCGAGACGAGCATCATCGCGGTCACCGCGGCTTTCGGCCTCGACTCCATCGAGGTGGACATCACCAACCAGTCGGTGGTCATCAACTACTCGGCGCGGGACCAGACGCCGACGACGGTCCTGCGGGTGGTCCGCTCCTGGACGAACAACTACGCGGGCCTCACGGCCATCCACCGTCTCGTGTCCGACATCGCCGACGGTGGCGTCTCCCGGACGGAGGCCGCCCACCGACTCGACGAGATCACGCACCGGCCCAAGCCGTTCCCACGCTGGATGGTGACGGCGGCCTTCGGTATCTTCTCGGCGGCGATCGTGGCCTTCGTCGGCGGGACCCTGCTCGGATCGCTGATCGGCTTCATCAGCTGCATCCTCGTGGACCTGGTCAGCCGCAAGCTCGGCGAATGGCGCGTCCCGGAGTTCTTCGCCGTGGCAACCTCCGCCGCGCTGGTGACCCTGATCGCGATGCTGTTCTGGTGGCTCGAGGTGCCGATCGCCCCGGCGCTCGTGGTGGTGGGCGGGATCCTCCTGCTGCTGCCCACGGGCAGGCTCGTCTCCGCGACGCAGGACGCGATCAACGGCTTCCCGGTCACGGCCGCGGGCCGGTTCCTCTCGGCGATCCTCGTCTTCGCCGCGCTGGTGGCGGGCATCGCCGTCGCCCTCGTGGCGGGCACCGCGCTCGGCATCCCCGAGCTCGAGGTCCTCGACTCGTCGGGCAGCCAGTACCCGTGGCCCGTGGTCGCGGTGCTCACCTTCATCGCGGTGGCCATGATCTGCATCGCCGAGCAGACCGACGTGAAGCTCGTGATACCGACGTCGCTCGTCGCCGTCGCGGGGTATCTCCTGATGATCAGCGCGATGACCGCCGGCGTGGGCTACCGCCTCGCACCGGCCCTCGCCGCCATCCTGATCGGGGCCCTCTCCCGCGTCGTCGCGCTCCGCCTGGGCGCCCCGCAGCTCGTCGTCGCCGTACCCGCCGTCCTCTTCCTGTACCCGGGGCTGACCATCTTCCGCTCCATGTACATGCTGACCATCGACTCCGAGGTGGTATCCGACGGCGCCCTCGGACTCTTCAACGCGCTGACCGTCGTGCTGGCGATCGCCGCGGGTGTCGTCCTCGGCGACAACCTGGCCAGGCCCTTCACCCGCAAGCTCAGCTCGAACGAGCGCCAGCGGAACCGGCGGCGCTAGCCGTCCACTCCCGGTGTGGGCGCATCCCGATCCGACCCGCCGCTGGCCGCGGTCCGGGACCACTCGATCGGCGCGGCGCCCTGCTGGGCGAGGAGCTCGTTGACGCGGCTGAACGGCCGTGAGCCGAAGAACCCCCGGGACGCCGACAGCGGGCTGGGGTGCGCGGACTCCACCGTGGGCGTCGGCCCGAGCAGCGGCTTCAGGCGGAGCGCGTCCTTGCCCCAGAGGATGGCCACGAGCGGATCGCCGCGGGCCACGAGCGCCCGTATCGCCGCGTCCGTCACGTGCTCCCAGCCGAGCCCCCGGTGCGAGGCGGTCTCGCCGGCACGCACCGTCAGCACCCGGTTGAGGAGCAGGACGCCCTGCTCGGCCCACCCCGACAGGTCACCGGTCGCAGGCGGAGCGGTGCCGGTGTCCGAGGCCAGTTCACGGTAGATGTTCGCGAGGCTGCGGGGGATGGGACGCGTCGCGGGATCGACGGCGAAGCTCAGGCCCACGGCGTGGCCGACGGTCGGGTACGGGTCCTGCCCGACGATGACGACGCGCACGCTGTCCAGCGGCGTGGAGAACGCCCGGAGGATGGAGGGCGCATCGGGCAGCACGCGCAGCCCGCGGTCGAGGTCCGCCGCAAGGGCTTCGGCCAGCCGGTGGAGGACCGGTTCGACGGGCGCGAGCGCTGACGCCCAATCGGCCGGCACGAGGTCCGCGATGCCGGCGGGCGCCGCGAACGGGAAGACCGATGCGTTCGGCGACGGTCCTGGGTTACCGGAGCCCGCCGCGCGGGACGGCCCCGCATCGGAAGGAGCGTCGGGCAGGTCGAAGAGCGCGTCGTCGTCGTGCGTCATGGACCCATTCTCGCCCGGCTCTCCGGGACGCACTCCCCGAATGACACACGTGTAATTCCCTACTACCATGGAAAGACAGTCGTGCGAGGGAACGGAAGGTGGTAGTGGACATGGCGGAGCCGATGCGGCAGCCGGACGACTCCCCCTCCGGGCAGGAGGCCAGGCTGGCCCTGGGGGACCGCGAGCAGCGCATGCTGGCGCTCGAGCGCGAGTGGTGGAAGTACTCCGGCGCGAAGGAGCAGGCCATCCGCGACCTGTTCAACCTGTCCGCCACGCACTACTACCAGGCGCTCAACGCCCTGATCGACACGGAGGCCGCGCTCGCGCACGACCCCATGCTCGTGAAGCGGTTGCGTCGACTGCGGTCCACTCGCCAGAAGGCACGGTCCGCGCGCCGCCTCGGCGCGGACATCTAGTACTGCCCGCGACACTCGACGAGCGAAGGACCCTCCTCTTCCATGACTGACCACCCGCGGGACGAGTTCGACGCCGTCCCCGAGGCTTCCGCGCGCCAGGGTGTCCACCGGGAGAGGTTGGTGCCGGCCCGCTCGAGCGGGCTGGCCCTCAAGATCACCGTGGGGGTCCTGGCGCTGCTGATCGGTCTCGGCGCTTATTTCATCCTTCCCCGGCTCGGCTTCCCGGGGGGATCGGACGCGGCGTCGGGTCCGGCGCCGGCCACGAGCGGGGCTGCCGACGCAACGGCGGCGCCGACGGGGAGCGCCTCGGACGATCCCGAGGACGGGGCGACGGACGAACCGGACGCGGGCGCGTCCCCGGATGCGGAAGCGACCGACGGGACCAACCGGGCGCAGACGGTGAACGTGCTCAACGCCACGGGGGCTCCGGGACTCGCTTCCGTGGCGGCAGGGAGGCTCGCCGCCGAGGGCTGGACCTCGGCGATCCCGGGGAACTGGGCGGGAGCCCCGGTCGACTCCTCGGTGGTCTTCTACAACGGTGAGGCCCAACGGTCCGACGCCGAGGCGGTGGCCGCGGACCTCGGGATCACCGACCTGGTCGACACCCCGTCGGTCTCGCCCGACATCTCCGTGGTCCTCGGACCCGAATTCCAGTGATCCGCTGCAGGGCCGGAGCCATCAGTCCTTGAGGGGGATACCCTGCGCGTCCCGCCGGAACTGCCCGGATCCGACGAGGATCAGGATGCCCTCGACGAGGCCCCAGATGCCCGCCGCGATGGCGCTCAGCCCGAAGGTGAAGACCGCCCCGACGGTCGACATGAGGACCAGGACGACGCCGATCGTCGTGTAGCCGAGATAGAACCTGTGGACGCCGAGCGACCCGAGCAGGATCCCCAGGACCCCGGCGATCACCCGTGACTTCTGCGGACCGTACGGCTGTCCGTAGGGTCCCTGGCCGTAGCCGCCCTGCAGGTAGCCGCCCTGCGCGTAGGGCCCCTGGGACGGACCGTGCCCGTCGTAGCCACCGGAAGTGTAAGGGTCCTGTCCCGGGCCTGGCCCGCCGTAGCCGCTGGAAGGAGGGCCCGCCTGGGGGTACGGCGCCTGGGCGTACGGGTCCTGCGCGTACTGGTTCGGACCGGAGGGCCCTTGCGCATACGTTCCCGGCTGGTAGGGGTCCTGGCCGGACGGCCGCTGCGGGAAGGGTGCCTGCCCCTCCGGGAACGGCTGCGCGTCGTCGCGCACCCGGTGGGGCGCCGGATCAGGGCCGAGGGGGCCGCCGCCGTCGAGGTTCGGGATGCCGCGCTCGTCGGGCTTCCCGGAGTCAGGACCGCTTGCTGGCGTGGACACTGTGCCTCCCGTTGGTTGGTGTGCGCCCAATCTATGCCCTCGGCGGAATCCGCGCTACGGCGTGCGGCGGCACCGTGCTCCTGCCGTCCTGCAAGGGGGTGCGGAGGGCTCGGACAGGTTGCACTCGCACGGTGGGAGTGCTAATTATTGAGTTAGCACTCGCGCGCGCAGACTGCTAAGACTGCGCGTGGTGGGTGAAGCAGGCAAACCTCTGTGGTGGGGGTGGGGCTTCGAGCGTGAAAGAGATCGTTCAGGCGCTGCCCGGCCGTCGCGGGCACCACACGCAGGCAAGCATTCATGTGCTGAAATGCAACCGTCCCGAAAGGACCTAAGCCGTTATGGCCAAGATCATTTCTTTTGATGAAGAGGCCCGCCGCGGCCTCGAGCGGGGTCTGAACATCCTCGCTGACGCCGTCAAGGTGACGCTCGGCCCCCGTGGCCGCAACGTCGTGCTCGAGAAGAAGTGGGGCGCCCCCACCATCACGAACGACGGCGTGTCCATCGCCAAGGAGATCGAGCTCGACGACCCGTTCGAGAAGATCGGCGCCGAACTCGTCAAGGAGGTCGCCAAGAAGACGGACGACGTCGCAGGCGACGGAACCACCACCGCCACCGTGCTCGCCCAGGCCCTCGTCAAGGAAGGCCTGCGCAACGTCGCGGCCGGCGCCGACCCCCTGAGCCTCAAGCGCGGCATCGAGAAGGCCGTCAAGGCCGTCACCGACGAGCTGCTCGCCTCCGCGAAGGAGATCGAGACCAAGGAGCAGATCGCTGCCACGGCCTCCATCTCCGCCGGGGACAAGCAGATCGGTGACCTGATCGCCGAGGCCCTCGACAAGGTGGGCAAGGAAGGCGTCATCACCGTCGAGGAGTCGAACACCTTCGGCCTCGAACTGGAACTCACCGAGGGTATGCGCTTCGACAAGGGCTACATCTCGGGCTACTTCGTCACCGACGCCGAGCGCCAGGAGACGGTCCTCGAGGATCCCTACATCCTGATCGTCAACTCGAAGATCAGCAACGTGAAGGACCTCGTCGCCGTCCTCGAGAAGGTCATGCAGTCCGGCAAGCCGCTGCTGATCATCGCCGAGGACATCGAAGGCGAAGCCCTCGCGACCCTCGTGGTCAACAAGATCCGCGGCACCTTCAAGTCCGTGGCCGTCAAGGCCCCCGGCTTCGGTGACCGCCGCAAGGCCCAGCTCGCCGACATCGCCATCCTCACCGGTGGCCAGGTCATCGCCGAGGAGGTCGGCCTCAAGCTCGAGACCGCCACCCTCGACCTGCTGGGTACCGCCCGCAAGGTCGTCGTGACCAAGGACGAGACCACGATCGTCGAGGGAGCCGGCGACGCCGACGCCATCGCCGGTCGCGTGGCCCAGATCCGCGCCGAGATCGAGAACTCCGATTCCGACTACGACCGCGAGAAGCTGCAGGAGCGCCTGGCCAAGCTGGCCGGTGGCGTTGCAGTCATCAAGGCCGGTGCCGCCACGGAGGTCGAGCTCAAGGAGCGCAAGCACCGCATCGAGGACGCCGTCCGCAACGCGAAGGCAGCCGTCGAGGAAGGCATCGTCGCCGGTGGTGGCGTGGCCCTCATCCAGGCCGGAGCCAAGGCGTTCGCCAACCTGGAACTCTCGGGTGACGAGGCGACGGGCGCGAACATCGTCCGCGTCGCGATCGACGCACCGCTCAAGCAGATCGCCTTCAATGCCGGCCTCGAGCCCGGCGTCGTCGTCGACAAGGTCCGCGGACTGCCCGCCGGCCACGGCCTGAACGCTGCTACCGGCGTGTACGAGGACCTCCTCGCCGCAGGTGTCAACGACCCCGTGAAGGTCACGCGCTCGGCCCTGCAGAACGCAGCGTCGATCGCCGGCCTGTTCCTCACCACCGAGGCCGTCGTGGCCGACAAGCCGGAGAAGGCAGCTCCTGCCGGCGGCGGCGACGACATGGGTGGCATGGGCGGCATGGGCGGCTTCTAGCCCCCGCCGGCGCTCCACCGCGCACGCCCGAACGAGAAGGGTGGCACTCCCGAGGGGGGTGCCACCCTTTCGTCGTCCGAGGCACGGACGGATGCCCCGGACAGCCGTGGTGGCCCGGCGCAGGCGGCGAGGCGTCAGCCCAGGAACATGCGGGCGTTGTCCTGCTCGGCATCGGCGTACTGCCGGGTCGCGAGGGAGAGCGCCGCGTTGATGCCGGCCAGGGATTCCTCGACCTGCTGCTGGGTCGCACGCCACTGCAGGACGAGCTGCTGGAAATTGCTGGCCGCCTGGCCTGTCCAGATCCCCTCGAGATCGCGCAGCCCCGCCTGCATCGAGTTCACCTCCGCCTGCAGCCTCGAGATGGTGCCCTGCACCTGGCTGCTCTTCGCCGCCAGGCCGTCGGTGTCCACGTTGAAGAAAGGCATGGTGTGCTCCCGTGTGCTCGCGTTCCGTTGACGATCCGACGCTAGGGCACGGTACGGGGTGGTCAGCCGGCGTCGCCGCTCTTGTGGACAACCGGCCTGGTCGAGGGGGCCCGTGGAGGGATGATGCCGTTCGAGTAGGCGTGTTCCTGGCCGGACCCCGGGGAGTCCTCCTCGGGCGCTGCGTCCTCCGACCCGTCGTCCGCCGGGAGGTGCGGGAGCCGGATGGACAGGGTGGCACCACCGCCGGGCGTCTCCTCCAGCCGGACGGTGCCGTCGTGCTGCGCGACGAGCGCGGCGACGATGGCGAGGCCGAGCCCCGTGCCGCCGGTCTCCCGGTGCCGGGAGCTGTCCGCCCGGTAGAAACGCTCGAAGACCTTGGCGGCGTCCTCCTCGGAGATGCCGGGCCCGTGGTCGCGCACCTCCAGGACGGAGTCACTGTGCCCGTGCAGGACCGGCGCGACGCCGACGGCGAGCTCGATCGGGGATCCCTCCGGCGTGTAGCGGAGCGCGTTGGTCATCAGGTTGGCGACCACCTGGCGCAGGCGTGCCTCGTCACCCCTCGAGGGCGCGGAGCGTGGCGCCCCGCCGTCGAGCCCGATCACCGTGACTGACCGGTCGGGGGCGGTCGCCCGTGCGTCGAAGGCGGCATCGTGCGCGAGCACCATGAGGTCCACGGGTCTCACCTCGAGGGGGCGCTGCTCGTCGATCCGGGCGAGCGTGAGGAGATCCTCGACGAGCTGGCCCATGCGGATGGCCTCGCTCTCGATCCGGCCCATCGCCGCGGCCACGTCCTCGTCCTTCTGGAGTGCTCCGTGCCGATAGAGCTCCGAGTAGCCACGGATGGTCACGAGCGGCGTGCGGAGCTCATGGGAGGCGTCCGCCACGAAACGGCGCATCTTCGTCTCCGACGCGGTCCTCGCCGCGAAGGCGCGCTCGATGTGCGCGAGCATGGCGTTGAGCGATCGCGACAGCCGGCCGATCTCGGTGGCGGGACGTTCGACGGCGACGCGGCGGGAGAGGTCGCCGGCTGCGATGGCGGCGGCGGTCCGCTCGACCCTGGCCAGCGGTGCGAACTGCCGGGTGACCGTGACGAAGGCGATGAGGGACGCGAGGGCGGTGGTCACCAGTCCCGACGTGAAGATGATCTCGGTCGATTCCTGCAGGGATTCGTTGACCGTGTTGAGCCGTGAGGCGATGGCCAGGTAGCCCTCGCCGTTGGTGAACGGGAAGACGCGGACACGCCACCCCTGGCTCGCCGGGTCCGTCCCCGGCACGTCGAGGCCCGATCCTTCGAGGTCCGCGATCCGCTCGGGCGTGAGGTCCCCGAGGTCGGGCACGTCCGCCGCGTCGGAGGACTGGTTCTCGGCGAGGATGGTGGAGTCCCGGTCGAGGATCGCCGCGTAGTACCGCAGGACGGTCCCGTCATCGGCGGGTACCTCGGAATAGATGGTCTCCGAGACGACCTTCGCGTTGGCCAGGATGTCGGCGTCGACCCGGTCCACGAGTCCTTCGCGCAGGAGGGACACGGTCGCCAGGCCCGTGATGCCCACCGTGACGATCATGAGGAGCATGATGATCGCGACGAGCTGCGAGCGGAGGGACGCCGCACTCCAACGCTTGACCAAGGGGGCGGCGCTACCGCTTGTCGGCGGTCCGGAGCAGGTAGCCCACGCCGCGCTTGGTCTGGATCAGGGCCACGGCATCCGGGTTCCTGTCGATCTTGCGGCGCAGGTACGAGATGTAGGACTCGACGATGGACGCGTCCCCGTTGAAGTCGTACTCCCACACGTGGTCGAGGATCTGTGCCTTCGACAGGACGCGGTTCGGGTTCATCATGAGGTAGCGCAGCAGCTTGAACTCGGTGGGGGAGAGGTCGATGACCTCGCCGCCGCGCCGGACCTCGTGCGCGTCGTCGTCGAGCTCGAGGTCGTCGACGCGGATCACGGCGTCGTCGTCCTCGAGCGGGTGGGTGCGTCGCAGGACGGCGCGGATGCGCGCGACCACCTCGTCGAGGCTGAACGGTTTGGTGACGTAGTCGTCCCCGCCGACCGTCAGGCCGGTGACCTTGTCATCCGTGTCGTCCCGCGCCGTCAGGAAGACGACGGGGAAGTGCCGGCCGGCGGCGCGCAGCCGGCGGGTGACGGTGAATCCGTCCATGTCGGGGAGCATGACGTCCAGGACGGCGAGATCCGGGTTGTGCGTCTCGGCCGCCGCGAGGGCGTCGCGTCCGTTGCCGGCGGCGACGACGTCGAAGCCGGCGAACCGCAACGATGTCGACAGGAGTTCGCGGATGTTCGGTTCGTCGTCGACGACCAGCAGTTTCGCTTCGGGGCCCGTTTTCTTCACGGCACCAGTATCCGCGCGTTGTCTGTGAGTTGTCTGTGCCGTTCCGGTGAGAACGCTCGTCAGTCTCTGGGCTCCTTGTCCCCGATCGAGGAGGCGTCGAGGATCCGGTACGCGTAGCCCTGCTCCGCCAGGAAGCGCTGCCTCTTGGCCGCGAAGTCCTGGTCCAGGGTGTCCCGCGCGACGACCGTGTAGAAACGCGCAGCGCGGCCGTCGGTCTTCGGCCGGAGCAACCGGCCCAGGCGCTGGGCCTCCTCCTGCCGTGAACCGAAGGACCCGGAGACCTGGATCGCCACGGAGGCCTCCGGCAGGTCGATCGAGAAGTTCGCGACCTTCGAGACCACGAGCACGTGGATCTCGCCCGCACGGAAGGCGTCGAACAGGCGCTGGCGTTCCTTCACGGAGGTCTCCCCCTTGATCACGGGGGCGTCGAGCCTCGCCGCGAGGTCGTCGAGCTGATCGATGTACTGGCCGATCACCAGAAGCTGCTCGCCCCTGTGCCCGGCGACCAGCTTCTCCACCACGTCCGACTTCGTGTCGGACGTCGCACACAGCCGGTACTTGTCGGCGTCGTCGGCCATGGCGTAGGCGACCCGCTCGTCCCGCGGCAGGTCCACGCGGACCTCCACGCAGTCGGCCGGGGCGATGTAGCCCTGTGCCTCGATGTCCTTCCACGGGGCGTCGTACCGCTTCGGTCCGATGAGCGAGAACACCTCGCCCTCCCGGCCGTCCTCACGGACGAGGGTGGCCGTGAGGCCGAGCCGGCGGCGCGCCTGGAGGTCGGCCGTCATCTTGAAGATCGGCGCGGGGAGCAGATGGACCTCGTCGTACACGATGAGGCCCCAGTCGTTCGCGTCGAGCAGTTCGAGGTGCGGGTACAGCCCACCGCGCCTGGTGGTGAGGACCTGATAGGTCGCGATCGTCACCGGACGCACCTCCTTGACGGCGCCGGAGTACTCGCCGATCTCCTCCTCCGTCAGGGACGTGCGCTTGAGCAGCTCGTCCTTCCACTGCCGGGCGGAGACCGTATTGGTCACGAGGATCAGCGTGGTGGTCTGGCTCGTGGCCATGGCCGCAGCGCCCACGAGGGTCTTCCCTGCGCCGCAGGGCAGGACGACGACTCCCGAGCCGCCCGACCAGAAGTTCTCGACGGCGAGCTGCTGGTAGGGCCGCAGGGTCCAGCCGTCCTCGTCGAGCACGATCGGGTGCGGTGTCCCGTCGACGTAGCCCGCGAAGTCCTCGGCGGGCCAGCCGAGCTTGAGCAGCAGCTGCTTGAGCTGTCCCCGCTGCGACGAGTGGACGACGACGGTCTCGCCGTCGATCCTCGGTCCGAGCAGGGGTTGGATCTTCTTGGCGTGCAGGACCTCCTCGAGCACCGGGTAGTCGGTGGTCCGCAGGACGAGGCCGTGCTGCGGGTCCTTCTCGAGGCGGAGCCGTCCGTAGCGCGACATCGTGTCCTCGATGTCGATCAGGAGGGCGTGCGGCACCGGGAAGCGCGAGTACTTCAGCAGCGTGTCGAGGACCCGTTCGGCGTCGAGCCCGGCCGCGCGCGCGTTCCAGAGCCCGAGGGGCGTCAGCCGGTAGCTGTGCACGTGCTCCGGCGCCCGCTCGAGCTCGGCGAAGGCGGCGATGGCATGGCGCGCCTCGGTGGCCTGCTCGTGGTCGACCTCGAGCAGGATGGTCTTGTCACTCTGGACGATCAGCGGCCCGTCAACCATCTGCGGGACTCCCTTCGAGGATTTCCACGTCCATCACGCGATGCACGGACACGACTTTCTCCACCTGGTGCTCGGGGTCGAACACCCGCAGGCGGCCTCCCGATACCGAGAGGGGAACAAGGACCTGGCGCACATGATTCCCCTCGCTGTCCGCGGTGCCGAGGCGGATCCTGCTCCGGGACCGGATGGCTGCGCGGAGGGTCTCGAGTCCCAGGAGGGTCTCGCTGTCGGTACCGGTGGCGACATCGGCAGGGCCCGGGCGCGCGGAGCGCAGGACGGCGAGCTGGGCGTCGAGCTCCTCCTCCGCGACCGACCACGGATTGAGCCGTGACCTCAGCTGGTCCGGCGGGACGCGCGCGGGCGCCGCCGGTCCGGCGGGAGGCGTCCTGCCCGCGGCGGCCACGGCGTCCGACGCCGGCGAGAAGCCGAGGTCCCGCAGGAGCGCGGCCAGTTCGTGGGGGGAAGCGGGGGAGACCAGGACGGTCGGCGCCACCTGGACGACGCCGAGCACGGCGGCCCGCGGATCGGCCAGCACCGTCGCGACCACGGCGTCGTCGTCCGTGCTCACGTAGCTGCCGGCCCGTCCGACCCGGAGGCTGCCGTACCGCGACGCGGTGTCCTCGACGAGGTAGGAGAGCGCCTGCGGGATCTCGGTGGCGGAGTGCTCGTGTAGAAAGGCGAGGATCGAGGAGGCGTCCTCGCCGGAGTCGAGGGCGGAACGGATCGACTCCGCGGAGAAGCGGTAGGTGGTGGCCGGCCCCTGTCCCTCGGGGGTGGACATGCGCAGGAGCCCGCGCGCCACTTCGGGCTGCAGGTAGCCGGGAGCGACGGCGGTGAGGTCCGCCTGCAGGACGACGCGGGACACCGGATCGGGCAGGGCCTCGCGGATGACCCGGCCGGCGTCCTCGAAGCGGCCGGCAGCGACGAGCCCGCCCACGTCCGTCAGGGCTCCGCCGCCGGTCAGTCCCAGCGCTCCCGCCTCGATCAGCATGCCCGGCAGCAGGCGGGCGAACCGCCGCTGCAGGCGCGGCTGGTACCAGGTCGCGAGCCCGATGACGGACTGCTCGGTGAGGACCGGTACGGTGCGCGGCCTGCCGTCCTCCGCTGCCGGAGCTGCGCCCTGACCGGCGCCGGACAGCTCCGTCGCCACGGCCAGCAACCGCTGCCGCACCATCGGAGCGTCCGGTCGGGACGCCTCGGCGGCCAGGGCGTTGACGGATGTCCCGTCCGGCAGCCTGGACCCGATCAGGGCCGGTGCCCTGTCGACGGCCAGCCATCCCTCGACGAGGAGGAGCCACTGGGCGTCGCGGTCCAGCGCCTCCCACGCCTCCAGGCGGGAGGTCTTCCAGCGCGAGTCGTCGGGGTCGAGGGTCAGGAGCCCGACGGCGGACGCCAGTTCCAGCAGCCACGCCGCCTCGCGGTCCTCGACGCGCAGCACCTCCCGGACGCGCCGCAACTCCCGCACGCCCACCCCGCCCGAGCGAAGGGTCGCGACCGGCGTCGAGGCGACGGACCAGAGGAGGGCGGTGATCAGCCGGAGGGTCTCGGCGACGGCGCCGAACGCCGCGTTGTCCCGGAGGCTCGCGCGGGTGCTGCGGTCGGTCCCCGTGGGCGGGGCGAGCTCGAGGGAGGGGAAGACGGCCTGACCGCGGAGGGCCATGCCGACACCGCGTGGCAGCTCGACATGGAGGGCGTCCAGGGGTGCCAGCAGGCACCGGTCGAGCAGCCAGCGCACCGCGGGCGAGGCGCCGCCGTCGCCGCCTGTCACCGTCGAGCCGACCGGGACGTCCCGCAGGCGTGCGAGCAGGGTGGCGGCACCGTCGGGAGCGTCGGCCAGGACCCGACGCCAGAGCACCGGATCCGCCGTCACCTCCTGCAGTGCCTGCGCCGCGGCCGCGGAGGTCATCGCCCCGGTGTCCGCCGCGGCGTCCAGGAGCTGCACCGCGTGGACCAGCGCCGGTCCGTAGCGCGGGATGGAGCGGGCGAGGACGCGGAAGGGCCGGCCGAGGCCGGCGGGGTAGGGGCCGAGCGCATCGGCCAGCGCGCCGACCGGCAGGAAGCCCTCCGCCGGGGAACCCGTGACGAGGGCCTGCTCGAGGAGATCGGCGATGATGATGTCGAGATCGTCCGCCGCGCCGTCCGCGAAGGCGGCCGCGAGGCGCTCGCGTGGAACCACGCAGCCGTCGTCCTCGCTGAGCACCACGATCGCCTCGAGGACCTGGAGCCCGGGGCGCGCGATATTGTCCAGGGCGCGCTGCAGGCTCACGCGGGTGGAGGCCCTCGCCGCGAGCGCGGCGAAATCAGGCACCGGGGGAAGGATGAGGTCGGGCCGGACGGCAAGCAGGCGGCGCAGTTCGTCATCGCTCCGAAGGGCCAGCTGGTCGGCCAGTGCTCGGATCGCGGACATCCCCTCAAGATTACCCGGCCCCTCCGACACGGATCGCTCGTCCTGAGGACGACGGGCGGGCGGGAGCCGTCGGCGGGCGAGCTCCGTGCGGGCGGATCAGGAGCGCCGGCGTGCGACGACCGACCCCGCGACGAGCGAGACCATCAGCAGGAAGGCGATCGGGAGGCAGAAGTACGTCGCCAGCACGAAGCCCGGCCACACCGTGCCCTGGAGGAGCGCGGTGACGAGGATGGCGGCGAGCGACAGCAGCCCGATACCGGCGAACGCGACCGCGAGGACCAGGACCCCGAACCGTCCGCGGGACGATCGGCCGGTGTCGCCGCCCGGGACGGGGCCCTGCAGGGGATGGGGGGCAGGGCGGCTCGGCGGGGTCTGGTCAGGGATCATAGCCGTCCCAGACTACAAGAACCACGGCGGGGAAGCCGTGGGAAAAGCTATATCCTAGGAGACACAGACTTCCCCGGCGGTGGCAGTGCGCCTGGGCACCAGGCGGTGCTTCCCGCACCCGGGACCAGACCCCGGGCGCACCCCGCCCGGTACAGCTAAGAAGAGGTAGACGACGTGCCCATCGGCAAAGTGAAGTGGTTCGACGCGGACAAGGGATTCGGGTTCCTGTCCACCGACGACGGCAAGGAGGTGTTCCTGCACGCCTCGGCGCTTCCCGCCGGCGTGAGCGAGGTCAAGGTGGGCACCAAGCTCGAGTTCGGCGTCGCGGACGGCCGTCGCGGTCTCCAGGCCCTCTCCGCGCGCATCCTGGAGCAGGCACCGTCCGTCGCCAAGGCGACGCGCAAGAGCGCCGATGACATGGCGGTCATCACGGAAGACCTCATCAAGCTGCTCGACGGGGTGTCCAACGGACTCCGCAAGGGGCGCTACCCCGAGAAGGCGCACGCCTCGAAGGTCGCGGCCGTCCTGAGGGCGGTTGCGGACGACCTCGACGCGTAGGCTTCGATCATGACCTCGACCAACCTGGACACTGCCGACAGCGCAGCCCTGACCGGCAGCGGGACGCCGACCGACGATGCCCCCGCGCCGGTCGAGGTGCCCCGGAAGCCGCGGGCCTCGCGCCGGATCCCGAAATCGGATGCCGTGCTGGAAGCGGCCGTCGAGCGGGCCCGCAGCGGCGTGCTCGAGATCGCTTCCGAGGCCCAGGTGGGTCGCCACGTGTCCGCCACCATCGAGGGTGAGCGGCTCGTGACGCATCGCTTCGAGGCGTTCGTCCCCGGGTACGGCGGCTGGCAGTGGTACGCGAGCGTCGCCCGCATCGCCCGGAGCAAGGACGTCACGGTGTGCGAGGTCGGTCTGCTGCCCTCTGCGACCGCGCTGCTGGCGCCCGAGTGGTTGCCGTGGTCGGAGCGGGTGCGTCCCGAGGACTCGCAGCCGGACGAAGCCGATGCCGACAAGCCCGGCGACGTGCCCGCCGAGCCGGTGCCCGATGTCCCGCAGGATCCCTCCGACGACACGCAGGAACGGGAGCCCCAGGCCCCGGCGGAAGCATCCGACGCGTCGGACGAGGCCGTGGACCAGCCTGACGCCCTGGACCAGCCCGACGCCGAGTGACGCAGCAGTGGCGCCGGAACGGAAGGGGAGTGCTCTGAGCACCTTCCGATCGCTCGGGATCCACAACTACCGGCTCTGGTTCATCGGGGCCCTCATCTCCAACATCGGCACGTGGATGCAGCGGACCGCCCAGGACTGGCTGGTCTACGACATCCTCACCCCCCAGAACGCGTCCGCGCTGGGCATCGTGATGGCCCTCCAGCTCGGACCGCAGCTCGTGATCGCGCCCTGGGCCGGGCTCATCGCCGACACCGTGGACCGGCGCAAGCTGCTTGCCACGACACAGATCGGCATGGCGCTCCTCGGCGTGGGGCTCGGACTGATGGTCCTCCTCGACGTCGCGCTCCTGTGGCACGTCTACGCCTTCGCGCTCGCACTCGGGGTCGTCTCGGCCTTCGACGCCCCCGCCCGCCAGGCCTTCGTCTCCGAACTCGTGCGCGACGACTACCTCCCCAACGCCGTCGCGCTCAACAGCGCCTCGTTCAACGGCGCCCGGCTGGTCGGCCCGGCCATCGCCGGACTGCTGACCGCGGGTGTGGGGCCCGGCTGGGTCTTCCTGATCAACGCCCTGACCTTCGGTGCGATGGTCTACGTGCTGCTCGCGATGCGGAGCGCCGAACTGAACAGGCAGCCCCGCTCCGCCCCGGGCAAGGGACGGATCCGGGCGGGCTTCCGCTACGTACAGCAGCGCCCGGACCTGATGATGGTGATGCTCGCGA
Source organism: Arthrobacter sp. TmT3-37 (assembly GCF_054510835.1). Lineage (NCBI taxonomy): Bacteria > Bacillati > Actinomycetota > Actinomycetes > Micrococcales > Micrococcaceae > Arthrobacter > Arthrobacter sp. TmT3-37. The sequence goes on from NZ_JBTNDU010000002.1 coordinate 23,891, forward strand.
TCTTCATCGTGGGGACGTTCGGGCTGAACTTCGCCGTGTTCATCGCCGCGATGGCGCGCACGGAGTTCGGGCAGGATGCCGGTGTCTTCGGCGTGCTGTCCTCGGTGATGGCGGTCGGATCGGTCGCGGGCGCGCTCCTGTCCGCGCGCAGGGAACGGCCGCGCCTGCGATTCATCTTCGGCGCGTCGGCCGCCTTCGGGATCGCGTGCGTCCTGGCGGCCCTCGCACCGAACCTCTGGCTGTTCGGGCTCGCACTCGTGCCGGTGGGTCTCTTCGCGCTGACGCTGATGACCAGCGCCAACGCCTACGTGCAGACGACGACGGACCCCGCCATGCGCGGCCGGGTCATGGCCCTCTACTTCGCCATCTTCCTCGGCGGGACGCCGCTGGGCGCCCCCGTGGTGGGATGGGTCTCCGACATGTTCGGTCCGCGGTGGAGCCTGGGCGTGGCCGCCGCCTCCGGCATCATCGCCGCGGCCGCCGGCATCTTCTGGGCGTGGAGGTACCACGACGTCCGGTTGCGGTACGACCGCTCGGCACCCCGGCGGCTCCGCCTCGACCACGAGGCCGGCGCCGCGGACGGCAGCACCTGACCTGCTAGAGGAGGTGCTCGACCACGTGGTCGATGCAGGCGATGAGAGCCGAGACGTCGTCGGGCTCGATCGCCACGAAGGTGGCGACGCGCAGCTGGTTGCGCCCGAGCTTGCGGTACGGCTCGACGTCGACGATCCCGTTGGCCCGCAGGATCGCGGCGATCCGCGCGGCATCCACCGCATCGTCGAAGTCCACCGTCACGATGACGTTCGAGCGGTCCTCGGGACGGGTCACGTAGGGGCTCGCCACGGGGGAGGCGTCCGCCCAGGAGTACAGGCGTCCCGCTGAGTCCGCCGTGCGGGCGGCGGCGAAGGGCAGCCCGCCCTGGGCGTTGAGCCACTCCACCTGCGCGTCGAGCGTGACCAGGGTGGACAGCGACGGGGTGTTGTACGTCTGGTTCAGGCGCGAGTTGTCGATCGCCGTCTGGAGGTTGAGGAAGTCGGGGATCCAGCGGTCGCCGGCATCGATCCGGGCCGCCCGCTCCAGCGCTGCGGGGGAGAAGAGGCCCAGCCACAATCCGCCGTCGGAGGCGAAGTTCTTCTGCGGGGCGAAGTAGTAGACATCGGCCTCGGAGACGTCCACGTCGAGGCCGCCGGCCGCGGAGGTCGCGTCCACGAGGACCAGGGCGCCGTCGTCCGCGCCCTCGACCCGTCGAACGGGAGCCGCGACACCCGTCGACGTCTCGTTCTGCGGCCAGGCGTAGGTGTCCACGCCGGCTGCGGCCGCCGGATCGGGGCGCGTACCCGGCGGGGCCGTGATGATGTCCGATGCCTCGAGGAACGGCGCCCTGGTGGTGGCCGAGGCGAACTTGGAGCCGAACTCGCCGAAGGAGAGGTGCTGCGCCCTGTGCTCCACGAGTCCGAAGGTGGCGACATCCCAGAAGGCCGTCGAGCCGCCCACCCCGAGGACCACCTCGTATCCCTCGGGTGCGCCGAAGAAGGTGCTCAGACCGTCCCGCACGCGCCCGACGAGATCGCGCACGGGAGCCTGGCGGTGGGACGTGCCCAGCAGGACCCGTCCCGCGGACACGAGGGCGTCGATCTGTCCGCTCCGGACCTTGGACGGACCGGCGCCGAACCGGCCGTCCGACGGCAGGAGGTGCTCGGGGATGCGGGGCAGTTCGGTCATGGGTGCTCCAGCTGTTTCGGCGGCGGGTATCGCCCTCATTCTGCCCGAGGAGCCGGTGGCGCTCCATTTGTTAACGCCGCAGGCGGAGGATGCGGCGGGGACGCCGTCGCCGTCCCCGTCGATTGCCGGGGGAATCGCACCATGGGTTAACCTTGGGAGGCGTGGGGCGGAACAGGTCGTGGCGGCCGTGGACCCCCACCGGCGTGAGGCATCCCAGCCGCGCACCCGCACCGCACCAAGGAGCTGACCCGCATGACGGACCTCATCGACACCACCGAGATGTACCTGCGGACCATCCTTGAACTCGAGGAAGAGAACATCGTCGCCCTGCGGGCGCGCATCGCCGAACGGCTGCGCCACTCGGGACCCACGGTCTCCCAGACCATCGGCCGCATGGAGCGTGACGGACTGGTGGTCGTCTCGGGTGACCGGCACCTCGAGCTCACCGAGCTGGGACGGCACCGGGCCACCGGGGTCATGAGGAAGCACCGCCTCGCGGAACGCCTCCTGAGCGACGTCATCGGGCTCGACTGGGCCTACGTGCACGACGAGGCCTGCCGCTGGGAGCACGTGATGAGCGAACGCGTCGAGCGCAGGCTCTACGAACTCCTGGGCAAGCCCTCCGAATCGCCCTACGGGAATCCCATTCCCGGCCTCGAGGCCATCGGCGGCGTCCAGTCCGAACTCTTCACCGACGGCGTGGTCACCCTGCTCTCCGCCATGGGCACCTACTCGACCGAGAAGCCGGTCACGCTGGTGCGCCTGGCCGAGCCGATCCAGGTCGACCCGGAACTCCTGACCCAGCTCGACGAGGGCGGCCTGCGGCCGGGTGCACGCCTCAGCCTGGAGTCGGTGGGCGGGTACGTCTCCGTCCGCGTCCCCGGGGTGGAAGGTGCGCTCGAGCTGCCTCCGGAGGTCGCCTCGCACGTGTTCGTCTCCGTCGCATCCTGAGTCCGGCACGGCTCCGTCATCAATAACACACCATTCCGTGACCGTAACGTGACATACCGCGATATCTGAGGTAGCCTCCATCTTGTGCCAAATTCGCTCTAGATCCGGCACCCTCCTGCAAATCGCCTAGCTCTGCCATTGCCGGAGGTCCGTCCGCACCATCGCATGGCAGAGGCGGGGGAACCAATTTTCGGGTTTCTGTTCCAGAAATCCTTGGGGTTAAGTCGCTGTTTCCGCAGCGGCCGGGTGACTCCCATCCGAATCCGACAGCTCACCTCGCAGGCGTTGGGAGAGGCAATCCAACGTGTCCAAAAGCTCTTCGCCGGGCCGCCACCGCGCGCCCCGGGACGTCAGTCCGCTGACGGCCCTGTCCACAGCAGCAGCATCCAATGCCGGATCGGTCGGCCGCCAGGCAGCCGTCATCGTCGCGGCGTCGGGCCTGGTCCTGACCGCGGGACTGCCCGCCCAGGGTGCAACCGCCCCCGAGCGTGAAGTCCAGTCCTCCGCAGCGTTGACCGTGAGCCGCGTCGTGTCGGCCGAGGTCACCGTGCCGGCCACCGCGACGGTCTCCTTCGACCGCGTGGCCGTCGAGGTCACTCCTGCTCCCGAGGTCGTCGAGCCGCCGGCTCCCGTCGTCGAGGCCGAGCCCGCCGTCGTCGTCGAGGCTCCCGCCGTGGTCGTGGCGCCCGCTGCTCCCGTCGAGGTCGCTGCTGTCGAGGCCGCTCCCGCCGCGGCCGCTCCTGTCGAGGCCGCTCCCGTCGCACCCGCCGCCGTGGCGCCCGCACCGGTCGCCGTCGCCGAGCCAGTCGTCGCACCGGCACCCGCGCCTGTCCAGTCCTCCGGTGTCGCTGCCGGACTGGTCGCCTCTGCCTACGGCCAGATCGGCGTCGCCCAGGACTGCACCGCGATGGTCGAGACCGCCCTGCGCTCCGTCGGCAAGTCCGTCGGCGATCTCGCACCCGGCCAGTTCTTCCAGTTCGGCGACGTCGTCGGATCCCCCGCTGCGGGTGACCTGGTCATCACGGCGGGCCACGTCGCGATCTACGTCGGTAACGGCCAGGTCATCAGCGGTGGCCTCAACGGCATGAACACCGGCCTCCACAACCTCTCAGACCTTCCCGGCGCCGGCTTCGTCCGCGTCCGCTAGAACCCCTTCGGAGAAACCACCATGTCTTCACGCGCCATCATCGCCCGCCACCGCAGCGAAACCCAGGACACCGCCGGCCTCTCGGCCCTCGCCAAGGCCGTCACCACCGGCGGCATGGGCCGCCAGGCCGCCGTCATCGCCGCGGCCTCCGGCCTCGTCCTGACGAGCGGGGTCGCAGCCAACGCCGCGGACCTGCAGCCGCAGCGTGACGCCGCAGCGTCCAGCGTCACGGTCACCTCGGCCCGCGCGGCCGTCGTCGCCTCGTCCGAGATCGCCGTCGCCTTCAACATGACCCCGGTCAAGGTCACCGCCAAGCCGGTCGTCGTCGAGGCACCCGTCGCCGAGCCCGCCCCGGTCGTCGAGGCACCCGTCGCCGAGGCTCCGGCACCCGTCGTCGTCGAGGCACCCGTCGCCGACGCTCCGGCACCCGTCGTCGTCGAGGCGCCGGTCGCACCGGCTCCCGTCGCCGCGGCCGTCGCGGCCCCCGTCGCACAGGCCGCCCCGGTCGCCGTGGCTGCTCCCGCCCCGGCTCCTGCTCCCGCCCCGGCTCCTGCTCCCGCCCCGGCCGCCTCCTCCGGAGTCGCGGCGACCATCGCCGCCGCGGCCCAGGGCCAGCTCGGCGTCATGCAGGACTGCACGCGCCTGGTCAGCAACTCGCTCGCCGCCGCGGGCATCAACTTCCACGGCTGGCCGGCAGGCTACCTCTCCCTCGGCCGCACGGTGGGCGCAGGCGAGGCCATCCCGGGTGACCTCATCTACTACGCCGACGGCGGCATGGGCATGGCCCACATCGCTGTCTACATCGGTGGCGGCCAGGCCGTCCACGGCGGCTTCAACGGCAACACCACGGTGATCGCACCGGCAGAGCTCGGCTCGGGCGGCGTCTACATCCGCGTCGGCGGCTGATCACCCCAGCGACTCACGATCGAGGAACCGGCACGGACGTGCCGGTTCCTCCGTCGTTGGGCGGCGGTAGCCCGACGCCGTGCGGCGCGTCAACCCGTCCCCGCACCGGTTCGCCGCACGCCGGTCTCCGGCTTACCCTTGCAGTGTCAATCCGAAGCTCTTCTCCCGTACCCCGGGATGGCAACCGGTTGCGGGGAACAGGTCAGCAATGAGGCCACCGTATGCGCACTCTTGTTCTGAATGCAGGGTATGAACCACTGGCGGTCGTCACGTTCCGCCGGGCACTCGTGCTTGTCCTCACCGGCAAGGCCAGCGTCATCGCGGAGGACGACGAGCCGGTCGTCGGACCCACCGAGATCCTCGGACGGCCGTCCGTGATCCTGCTCAACAGATACGTCAGGGTCCCCTACCGGCACGACGTCACGGCCACGAGACGCGGGGTCCTGCGGCGGGACAACCACCTGTGCGCCTACTGCGGCAAGACGGCCTCGACCATCGACCACGTCCTGCCGAGATCGAGGGGTGGGGGCGACACGTGGGAGAACCTCGTGGCCTGCTGCCTGAAGTGCAACAACGCCAAGGGGGACAAGACGCTCGCCAGCCTCGGCTGGAAGCTGCGCGTCGTCCCGCTGCCCCCGCGGGGGCCCCAGTGGCAGATCCGCGAGCTCGAGAAGCCTGCCCCGCAGTGGAGCGAGTTCCTCACGGAGACCGCCGCGTGATCCCCGACGCCCCCCGATTCGATGCGATCGTCCTGGCGGGCGGCCGCTCCACGAGGCTCGGCGGTGTGCCGAAGGCGGGACTCGTCCTCGACGGAGCGACGCTGCTGCAGCGCACGTGTGCTGCCCTCGCCGATGCGGAGCGGCTGACGATCGTGGGACCGGAACCGGACGGCGGCGCCCGGCCCTCCGGGGAGGGGCCGCCGTCGTTCGTGCGGGAACACCCGCCCTTCGCCGGACCGGCCGCCGCCGTCGTCGCCGGATTCCGGGCCGGGACCGGTGGGAGGGCGCCGTGGTGTGCCGTGGTGGCCTGCGACATGCCGCGCGTGGCCGTGCTCGTACGCGTGCTTCTCGCCGAGGCGGCGCTCGGCGGGACGACCTCGCTGGTCGCGGTCGACGGCGGCCGCGACCAGCCGCTGGCCGCCCTCTACCGGAGCGACGCGCTCGGAGGCGCCATCGACGAGGTCCTCGCCCGGGGTTCGGCCGACAACCTGTCGATGCGCAGCCTCCTTGCTAGTGTGAGGAGCAGACCGGTCCCGGTTCCCCCGGGCACAACGCACGACGTCGACACCTGGAGTGATGCACGAGCGCTGGGAGTCGACGTCCCCTAGTACTGCCCGGAGGGCCCATGGACGACCGCCAGAAGCTGCTGCACGACTGGACCGAGAAACTGCTCGCCGCCTACGAGATCGACGGGACGCGCGTCGACGTCGACGCCGTCCTCGGCCTCGCCGGGAAGGCCGCCCACGGCGTCGTCCGCCCGGCGGCACCCCTCACGACCTTCGTCGTCGGGTACGCCGCGGGCCTCGCGGTCGGCAGCGGGCAGGCCGACGAGGACCTGGCCATGCGCTCGGCCATGGCGGTGGCCGATGCGCTCTGCGCCGAGGCCGCGGCGGACGGAGACCCCGCATGAGCGAGGCCGCCGCAGCGCACAACGTCGACTGGATGGCCGCGCGCGCACTCGCCCACGGCGCGGGGCGCCCGCTGCCGTTCCAGACCGTCAACCTCGCCGACGCCCTCGGGCAGACGCTCGCCGAACCCGTCCACGCACTGCAGGCCATCCCGCACTACGCGTCGTCCGCCATGGACGGCTGGGCCGTGAACGGGGAGCCGCCCTGGACGCTCGTGAGGCACACGGAGCCCGAGGAGCACCCCCGAGGAAGACCGTCGCCGCACTCCGACTCCGGTGCGGTGTCCCTCGCCCCCGGCGAGGCGACCTTCATCCTCACCGGCGGCGTGGTGCCGCAGAACGCCGTCGGCATCCTGCGCACCGAGCACGGGTCGGTGCGCGGGGACGTGCTGGACCGCAACGACTCCGCCCGGCCCGACGAGCCATCCCCGCACGAGCACGTCCGCCCGGCAGGGGAGGAGGCCGAGGCAGGCTCCGAGGCCATCCCGGCCGGCGTCGTCCTGAACCCGGCGCAGATCGCCCTCGCCGCGGTGTGCGGCCACGACACCCTCGCCGTCCTGCGGGCACCGAGGGTGTCCCTGCTGATGACAGGGGACGAGGTGATCGACCACGGGCTCCCGCACCCCGGCCAGGTGCGTGACACCTTCGGCCCCCAGCTGCCCGGATTCGTCGCGATGCTGGGCGGCCACGTCGACGTCGCGGGGCGCGCGAAGGACGACCTCGACGACGTCGTGGCGGCCATCAGCGCCGAACCGACCGATGAGCTGTCCCTCGCGCGGGCCTCCGGCGACGTCCTCATCACGACCGGTGGAACGGGCAGCTCGTCCGCCGACCACATCCGCAGGGCGCTCACCGAACTCGGCGCCGAACTGATCATCGACGGCATCGCGATGCGGCCGGGACACCCGACGCTGCTGGCACGACTGCGCGACGGACGTTTCCTGGTGGGACTGCCCGGCAATCCGCTCGCCGCGATGATGGCGATGCTCACGGTGGCCGGCCCGCTGCTCGCGGGACTGCGCGGCTCACCGCTCGAGGAGCCGGGGACCGTGACGAGCGCGGACGCCTTCGAGCCGCTGCCGGGGCGGAGCCGGCTGGTGCCCTACCGGAGCGAATCGAAGCGCGCGGTGCCGAGCACGCACCAGCGGTCCGGGATGCTGCGCGGACTCGCAGCGGCCGACGGCGTGATGGTGGTCCCTGCCGAGGGCTGCGCCGCAGGTGACGCCGTGCCGTCCCTGGCGCTGCCGTGGCTGGCCGGCTGAGGACGTCCGGGCGGGGAGCGCCGCCACAGGAGTGGCCTCGTCAGGCGGCCTTCTCGAGCCGCACGACGACCGACTTCGACGTCGGCGTCCCGCTGACGTCCGCCGTCGAATCCAGGGGCACCAGGACGTTCGTCTCGGGGTAGTAGGCGGCCGCGCAGCCCTTCGGCGTCGAGTAGGCGACCGCCCGGAAGTCCTCGGCGCGGCGCTCGACGCCGTCCGCCCACTCCGAGACCAGGTGCACCATGTCGCCGTCGTCGATACCCGCCTCCGCCAGGTCCTGCGGATTGACGAACACCACACGGCGGCCGCCGGAGATCCCGCGGTAGCGGTCGTCCTTGCCGTAGATCGTGGTGTTGTACTGGTCGTGCGAACGGAGGGTCTGCAGGATCAGCCGGCCCTCGGGCACGTGCGGGTACTCGAGGGGATTGGCGGTGAAGTTCGCCTTGCCGGTCGCGGTGGTGAAGGTACGGCTGTCCCTGGGCCCGTTGGGCAGGACGAAGCCGCCGGGCCTGTCCAGGCGGGTCTCGAAGTCGCCGAAGCCGGGCACGACGGCGCTGATGTGCTCGCGGATCACGCGATAGTCCGCCTGCGCGGCGGTCCAGTCGAGCTGGGGTGCGTTGACGCCGTAGGGGCTGCCGTTGCGCGCGAACAGGCGGTCGGCGAGCTGGCAGACGATCTCGATCTCGGAACGCATCTGGTCGCTCGCGGGCTGCAGGCGTCCCGTGGAGGCGTGCACCGCGCTCATCGAGTCCTCGACCGTGACGCGCTGGTTCCCGCCGGCCTGGGTGTCGCGGTCGGTGCGCCCGAGCGCGGGGAGGATCAGGGCCCGGGCGCCCGTGACGAGGTGGGAGCGGTTCAGCTTGGTGGAGACCTGCACCGTCAGCCGGGTGGTGCACAGCGCCTGCTCGGTGACGTCGGTGTCCGGGGTGGCGCGGACGAAGTTGCCGCCCATGCCCATGAAGACGCGCGCCTTCCCGTCGCGCATCGCGCGGATGGCCGCGACGGTGTCCACGCCGTGCTTCCGCGGCGATGCGAAGCGGAAGCGCTGGTCGAGGGCGTCGTGGAACGCCTCGGGCATGCGTTCGAAGATGCCCATGGTGCGGTCGCCCTGCACGTTCGAGTGCCCCCGGACGGGACAGACCCCGGCATTGGGCTTCCCCACGTTGCCCTGGAGCAGGAGCACGTTGACGACGTCGCGCAGCGTGGCGACCGAGTGCTTGTGCTGTGTCAGCCCCATCGCCCAGCAGACGATCGTGCCGGGGGAGGCGATCATGCGGTCGCCCACCCTCGTGATCTCCGCCTTCGAGAGCCCGCTCGCCGTCGTGATCTCGTCCCAGCCGGTTCCGCGCAGGCCCGCGAGGTAGTCCTCGAGGCCCAGGGTGTGCTCGGCGATGAAGGCGGAATCGAACACGGTGCCGGTGGCCTCCTCGCGTTCGAGCAGGTGCTTGCCGAGGCCCTGGAACAGGGCCTGGTCGCCGCCGATGCGGATCTGCAGGAAATCGTCGGCCAGGGCGGTGCCGCCGCCGAAGCGGGCGCCGAGCAGGCCGCGGGCGTTCTGCGGGTTCTCGAACCGCATCAGGCCGGCCTCGGGCAGCGGATTGACGGCCACGATGGCCCCGCCGTTCTTCTTGGCCTTCTCCAGGGACGTGAGCATGCGGGGATGGTTGGTGCCGGGATTCTGGCCCGCGACGATGATCAGCGGCGCCGTGTCGAGGTCGAGCAGGGATACCGTCCCCTTGCCCACGCCGAGGGTCTCGTTGAGCGCCGAGCCCGAGGACTCGTGGCACATGTTGGAGCAGTCTGGCAGGTTGTTCGTGCCGATCCCGCGCACCATCAGCTGGTACAGGAAGGCCGCCTCGTTGGAGGTGCGCCCGGAGGTGTAGAAGATCGCCTCGTCCGGGCTGTCCAGGGCCGCCAGTTCGTCGACGACGACCTGGTACGCCTCGTCCCAGGACACGGGCCGGTAGTGCGTCCCGCCCTCGTCGAGCAGCATCGGGTGGGTCAGCCGGCCCTGCTGGCCGAGCCAGTAGTCGTCACGGTCCAGGAGGTCCCGGACGGCGTGTTCGGCGAAGAACGACGGCGGCACGGTCCGCCTCGTGGCCTCCTCGGCGACCGCCTTCGCCCCGTTCTCGCAGAACTCGGCGGTGTGGCGCTTGTCCCCTTCGGGCCATGCGCAGCCCATGCAGTCGAAACCCTTCACCTGGTTGACGGCGAGCAGTGTCTGCGCGCTCCGGACGGGTCCCATCTGGTCGATCGAGATCTTGAGCGAGTTGATGACGGCCGGGAGTCCCACGGCCGTCGTCTTCCGGGCGCCCACCGTCAGCCGGGTCTCGTCGATATTGTCCTTCGGTGCCTTCGTTGCCACGCTGTCCACATCCTCGTGTCGGAGTCGACGGGCCAGGGGATGTCCGGAGTCAACTAACCTCATCCTAGGGCCGAGGTAAGGAGTGCCGGATGAACCGGGTTACACAGCGACGTCGCATCACCAAATTTCGCATCGGGGCGCAGACGGGACGCCGTGAGGACGTCCTGGCGGGCGAGGAACCCCTGGAGATCCGGCTCGGGGGGAGCGCCTTCACCGTCACCATGCGGACACCGGGCGACGACTTCGACCTCGTGGCCGGGTTCCTCGTGTCGGAGGGTGTCGTCTGGGAACCGGGCCAGCTGCCCAGCCTCCGGTACTGCGCGGGCGTCGACGAGGACGGCCGGCAGACCTTCAACGTGGTCGAGGCGCAGCTGCGGCCCGGCGTCGAGCTCCCGGACACCGCGATGGAGCGCCACGTGTACACGTCGAGCTCGTGCGGCATCTGCGGCACGGCCTCGATCGACGCCGTCCGCAAGTCCTCACGGTTCGACCTCCGGGAGGACGCGGCGCGGATCGACCTCGGGGTCCTGGCCTCCCTGCCCGACCGGCTGCGGGAGAGCCAGAAGCTCTTCGACCGCACCGGAGGCGTCCACGCCGCCGGCCTGTTCACCGCGGAGGGGGAGCTCCTGTGCCTCCGGGAGGACGTGGGGCGGCACAATGCCGTGGACAAGGTGGTGGGCTGGGCACTGCGCGAGGGGATGCTGCCCCTGCGGGGGACCGTCCTCCAGGTCTCGGGGCGGGCGTCCTTCGAACTGGTGCAGAAGGCGCAGCTCGCCGGGATCCCCGTACTTGCCGCCGTCAGCGCGCCGTCGTCGCTGGCCGCCGACCTGGCGGACGACGCCGGGCTCACGCTGGTGGGCTTCAGCCGCGGGACCTCACTGAACTGCTACTCGCACCCGGACCGCATCGCGGCCTGAGCCCGCCCCCTGAGGCGGACCGGGTGCGGCGTCGTGCACGCGGTTCGGCGCAGGAGGGCGTGTCGACGCGCGACACGCCGATGTTCCGGCGACGCCGCCCCGAAAGCCGTGCACGACGCCCCAGGGTCAGAAGGGGTTGAGCAGGCGCTGGACGAAGCGGCGGGTCCGCTCCTCGCGGGGATTGCGCAGCACCTGGTCCGGATGGCCGTGCTCGACGACGACGCCGCCGTCCATGAAGACCACCTCGTCGGCGACCTCCCGGGCGAACGCGAGCTCGTGCGTCACGATCACCATGGTCCACTTCTCCTCGGCCAGCTCCTTGATCACCGTGAGGACCTCGCCCACCAGCTCCGGATCCAGCGCCGAGGTCGGCTCGTCGAACAGGAGGAGGTCGGGCTGGAGTGCCAGGGCACGGACGATACCGACCCGCTGCTGCTGCCCGCCCGAGAGGTTGAACGGGTAGTCGTCCCGCTTCGCGGCCAGGCCCACGCGTTCGAGCAGCCGTTCGGCATCCGCAACGGCATCCTTCCGGGGCCGCTTCTGAACCTGGACAGGACCCTCGATGATGTTCTCGAGCACCGTCCTGTGCGGGAACAGGTTGTAGTTCTGGAAGACCATGGCGCTGCGGTCGCGGAGGGCCAGCGCCTCCTTCTTCGTCACCCTCGCGCCGAAGTCCACCGACGGGCCGCCGCGGAAGGCGACCGTCCCGCCGTCGGGCGTCTCCAGGCCGTTGAGGCAGCGCAGCACCGTGGTCTTGCCGGACCCGGACGGGCCCACGAGCGCGACGACCTGGCCGCTGTCGATGTGGAGGTCGATCGAGGAGAGCACCCGGTTGGTCCCGAAGGACTTCTGCAGGGCCGTGACCTCCAGCAGGGGGCCCTCCGAAGTGTGCGGTCGCAGGGGATCAGTGGGCGACATAGCGGTCCAACCTCTTCTCGAGCGCGGACTGGCCGCTGGACAGGACCAGGCAGATCACCCAGTAGATCGCGGCGGCCTCGACGTAGACCAGCATGAATTCCTGCGAGAAGGCAGCGATCTGCTGGGCCTCCCGGAACAGCTCCGTGACGAGGATGACCGACGCGAGGGACGTGTCCTTGACGAGGCTGATGAAGGTGTTCGACAGCGGTGGCACGGATACGCGTGCCGCCTGCGGCAGGATGACCCGGCGCAGGGCGACCGCGCGGGACATGCCGATGGTGTGGCACGCCTCCCACTGGCCCTTCGGGACGGACAGGATCGCGGCCCGCAGGATCTCCGCCGCGTACCCACCGACGTTGAGGGAGAACGCGATGATCGCGCTCGGCCACGGGTCGATGGTGAGCCCGATCGAGGGCAGCCCGTAGAAGATCACGAACAGCTGCACCAGCAGGGGAGTGCCCCGGATGACGGAGACGTAGAAGCGGGCGATCCCCGCGAGGACGGGCTGTCCGCTGATGCGCAGCAGTGCGACGACGAGCGCCAGTGCGAGGCCGATGGCGAAGGACGCGAGCGAGAGCGGGATGGTTCCCACCACGCTGCCGGAGACCATGGGCCAGAACGAGGTGCGCGCCAGCTCCCAGTCCATCAGTCAGCTCCTCCGGGCCGGGCGCCGGGCGTGCACGGGCGCGGTCCGCCCCCTGCTGCCGGCATCACTCGCTGACGTCGGAGCCGAAGTACTTCTCCGAGATCTCCGCGAGGGTGCCGTCCGCGCGCAGTTCCCCGAGCGCCGTGTTGATGGCGTCCACGAGGTCGGTGCTGCCCTTGCGCACCGCGACGGCGCTCTCCGAGGTCTCGTCGGTGGTGACCGCGATCTTGATGCCTGCGTTGTTGCTGGTCTTCTGGTAGTCGAGGTAGGTCAGCTCGTCGTTGATGGTCGCGTCGACGCGGCCCTGCTCGAGGAGCGTGACGGACTGTGCCCAGCCCTCGACGGGCTCGACGTCGGCACCGGCCTCCTGCGCCAGCTCGTACCAGTTGCTGGTCAGCGACTGCGCGGTGGTCTTGCCGGAGAGGTCCTCGAAGGAGGTGATGTCGGTGTTGTCCGCCGTCGTGACGATCACGCCCGAACTCACGGTGTACGGGTCGGAGAAGTCGTAGGTCTCCTTGCGCTCGTCCGTGATCGAGACCTGGTTCGCGATGACGTCGAAGCGCCCCGCCTCGAGGCCCGCGAAGATCGCGTCCCACTGCGTCTCCTCGAACTCGGCCTCCACGCCCAGCTTCTCGGCGACCGCGGTGATGACCTCGACGTCGTACCCGGTCAGGTCGCCACTGCCGCCCTCGTGGTAGCTGAAGGGCTTGTACGTGCCCTCGGTCCCGACGGTGAGCACGCCCGCGTCCTGGATCTCCTGGAGCGACGTCGGGGCCGCGGACTCGGATGCTCCACCGTTCCCTGCGGGCGTCGAGGATGAACCGCAGCCGGCGAGCGCCAGGGTGAGGGCTGCGGCGGCACCGAGGAGGGACAGGCGGTGGGTCATGGGACTTCCTTTGGTCTCGAGTGGACGGGCTCGGCGGGCGGGGAAATAGAAGGAGCCATGGTTGGCTTGAACCCTACGTACCTCCGCCCCGACCGGGACCGGAGTAGAACACTACTGAGGTGAACACCGGAGCATCCACTTATTGTTCCGAAGTATTGCGGCGGGGGTCCAGAAACCCGGGACCCGAGCCGGGACTGGCATCCGTGGAAGGAATCGCTATGAGCATGGAAGGCGCGGCCTGGAGCTCGCTGTACAAGATCTCGACGGCGAAGAACGGTGCGCACGGCTTCTCCCGGGAGTCGGTGCGCCGCATCCTCACGTTCGCCGTGCCGTACCGGTCGAAGCTGCTGCTGTTCATCCTGCTGTCCGTGGCCGGGGCGTTCCTCGCGGTCGCGACGCCGGTCCTGGCCGGGCAGGTCGTCGACGTGATCGTCGCCCGCGGCGAGGTGCGCACCGTCGTGTGGCTCGCCGTCGTCATCGCGCTCGTGGCCGTCGCGGATGCGGCGGTGTCCCTCGTGACGCGGTGGTACTCGGCGCGCATCGGTGAGGGCGTCATCCTCGACCTGCGGACCGCCGTGTTCAACCACGTGCAGAAGATGCCCATCGCCTTCTTCACGCGCACCCGCACCGGCGCGCTGGTGAGCCGCCTGAACAACGACGTGATCGGCGCCCAGCAGGCCTTCAGCGGCACGCTCTCCGGAGTGGTCACCAACCTCGTGGCGCTGGTCCTCACCCTCGCGGTCATGCTCAGCACCTCGTGGCTGGTCACGGTGCTCGCCGTCGTCATGCTGCCCGTCTTCCTGGTCCCGGCGCGCCGCATGGGGAGCCGCCTCGCGGCCCTCCGCCGCGAGGCGGCCGACCACAACTCGGCCATGAGCACCCAGATGACCGAGCGGTTCTCGGCACCCGGTGCCACCCTGGTGAAGCTCTTCGGGCGGCCCGACGAGGAGGCCGAGGAATTCCGTGTCCGCGCGGCGCGCGTGCGGGACATCGGGGTGCGGACCGCGATGCTGCAGTTCGTGTTCTTCACGGCGCTGATGCTCGTCTCGGCGCTGGCACTGGCACTGGTGTACGGGCTCGGCGGTTTCCTCGCGCTCGCGGGACAGCTGGACACCGGCGAGGTGGTGACGCTCGCACTCCTGCTCACGCGCCTCTACGCACCCCTGACGAGCCTGGCTAACGCGAGGGTCGAGATCATGAGCGCGATCGTCAGCTTCGAGCGCGTGTTCGAGGTGCTCGACCTCGAGCCGCTCATCCAGGAGAAGCCCGACGCCGGGAGCGTGCCGGCGGGCCCGGTGGCCGTGGAGTTCGACGACGTCCGCTTTGCCTACCCGTCCGCGGACAAGGTCTCGCTCGCCTCGCTCGAGGAGGTCTCGACGCTGGACACCCGGGGCGGCGAGGAGGTGCTGCACGGGGTGTCCTTCCGGATCGAGCCCGGGCAGACGGTCGCACTGGTGGGCACCTCGGGTGCCGGGAAGTCGACCATCGCACAGCTCCTCGCGCGCCTGTACGACGTCGACAGCGGTGCGGTGCGGCTGTCCGGTGCGGACGTCCGCGACGTGACCTTCGCGTCGATGCGGCAGACACTGGGCATGGTGACGCAGGACGGCCACCTGTTCCACGAGACGATCCTCTCCAACCTGCGGCTCGCGCGGCCGGAGGCAACGGAGGACGAGGTGTGGGACGCCGTCCGGCGGGCGCGGCTCGAGCCGCTCGTGCGGTCGCTGCCGGACCAGCTGGACACGATGGTCGGTGAACGCGGCTACCGGCTGTCGGGTGGCGAACGCCAGCGCATGACGATCGCGCGCCTGCTGCTCGCGCATCCGCGGGTGGTCATCCTGGACGAGGCGACGGCGGCGCTCGACTCGACGTCGGAGGCGGCCGTGCAGGCCGCGCTGAGCGAGGCGCTCGAGGGCCGGACGGCGATGGTCATCGCGCACCGCCTGTCCACCATCCGCAGCGCCGACCTGATCCTCGTCGTCGAGGACGGGTCGATCGTGGAGCGGGGGACGCACGACGAACTGCTGGCGGTGGGGGGCCGCTACGAGGAGCTGCACCGCACGCAGTTCGCGGTGCAGAAGAACGTCGCGGTGGACGAGGAGCCCGAGGCGCTCACCGGCGTCTGACGTTCAGCCGCGCAGCGACAGCAGGGCGGGGATCACGTAGCCGGTCAGCAGCGGAGCGAGATCCGCGCGGTGCTGCGGCCCGTCGAGGGGGAGCCAGTCGATCTCCTCGATCTCGGCCGCAGGACGGGGCTCGGCGGTCAGCGGGCACAGGAAGACGGTGGCGACCAGGCGGGTGTCCGCCTCGTTCGCCGCCGGCCCCTCCCAGGTGCCCAGCAGGGTCAGGTCCTGCGGTGCGACGGTGAGGCCCAGCTCCTCGGACACCTCCCGGGCGCCGGCCTGCGCCGGCGACTCGCCCGGCTCCGGCTTGCCGCCGGGCTGCATGAACAGCGTCGTCCCGCGCTTGCGTACCAGCAGCAGGCGGCCGCGGTCGTCGATCAGGCACAGGGCGGTGACGGTGATCGTCGCCCGGTCGGTCATTCGGCTCGTCCGTTCCGGCATGGCGTCCAACCTACCGCCGGACGACGAAGGAGGATGGGCGCGGCTGCCCATCCTCCTTCGATGCCGTGTGCCCCTGGCCGGAATCGAACCGACGACCTTCCCTTTAGGAGAGGGACGCTCTATCCTACTGAGCTACAGAGGCTCGGATCCGTGGTGCTCCCGATCCGGCGGTCCTAGCTTACCCGTTCTTCGTCCCGGGGTCCGCGCTCCTGCGCAGGTCCGCGCAGGCGCCGCGGCAGGAACACGGCCACCGCTCCTGCGAGGAGGCTGACGGCGAGCAGCACCCAGCGCAGGACCGTCAGCGCCGAGGCGAGTGCCACCGTGCCGGGATCGGCGCCCGCGAGCGCCGTGTCGATCGCGATGTTCTCCCACAGGTCGGCGACGACGAAGAGGATCACCGGCGACCACAGCAGCCGGCGCAGCCAGCGGCGTCCGGCGTTGAGCTGGACCAGCAGGAGCCAGGCGAACGCGAAGATCAGCGGGAACAGCGTGCCGGCGGTCCGGTGCAGGTAGCTCAACTGGCCGCGGGCGTCGTCGTCCATCGTCTCGCGCAGGCGCTGGACGTACCCGGCGTCGTATCCGCCGATCATCAGGTCCGGCATGGTCAGTCCTCCGGACAGCTGCGTCATCTGCCCCAGTGTCAGCAGGTGGAAGTACCAGAAGAGGAACAGGGCGGCGACGGCGGCCGCGATCAGGACGAGGTTGCCGTTGCCCGTCCGGCTCCCCGCCGAGGGCGGCGTGGAGGGTGCGGAGGGTGTCGCCGCCGGTACGCCGGCTGAATGCTTGCGTGCTATCTGCGCCCTCGTCTTCGCCACCCCTCCAGTATGGGCGACGCGGCGGCGGTCCCGGCATCGCCCCGACGGCGGCGCGCGGCGGGTGAGTGTCGGGGGTACCGCCTAGAATTGGAGCACCATGGACATGCTCTTCGATCCCTACGTCTCCCCGCCCACGCCCGCCGAGAAGAAGCGCGCGCGCGAGGCGGCGATGGCGGCGGAGCACTCCGATCCCGCCGCCGGACACGTGCCGTCGCGCGTCGGCGTGGACGAGCACAGGGCGCAGGAACTGCTGGTGGGACTGAACCCCCAGCAGGAGGAAGCCGTGAAGCACGGTGGGTCGCCCCTGCTGATCGTCGCCGGCGCGGGATCCGGCAAGACCCGTGTGCTCAGTCACCGCATCGCGTACCTGCTGGCCACCGGTCGTTCCCACCCCGGGCAGATCCTGGCCATCACGTTCACCAACAAGGCCGCCGCCGAGATGCGCGAGCGCATCGAGGGCCTCATCGGCGACGTCGCCAAGCGCATGTGGATCTCCACCTTCCACTCGTCCTGCGTGCGGATCCTCCGCCGCGAGGCGGCCTCCGTCGGGCTCAACTCGAACTTCTCCATCTACGACTCCGCCGACACGCTGCGCCTCATCACGCTCGTCGCCAAGGGCCTGGACCTCGATCCGAAGAAGTTCGCTCCCAAGGCGATCCAGCACAAGATCTCCGCGCTCAAGAACGAACTGATCGACGAGGAGACCTTCGCCTCGGAGGCAGGCCTCTCCGATCCCTTCGAGCAGGCCGTCGCCGAGGTGTACACGGGGTACGCGCAGCGCATGCGCCAGGCCAACGCCATGGACTTCGACGACCTGATCGCGCAGACCGTGTTCATGTTCCGGGCCTTCCCCGGCGTGGCCGACTACTACCGGCGCCGGTTCCGCCACGTCCTCGTCGACGAGTACCAGGACACCAACCACGCGCAGTACGCCCTCGTCCGGGAGATCGTCGGCGTCCCGGGTGAGTCCTCCGAGGACCCGGCGGAGCTGACCGTCGTCGGCGACTCCGACCAGTCCATCTACGCGTTCCGCGGCGCCGATGTCCGCAACATCGTCGAGTTCGAGAACGACTACCCGAGCGCGCGGACCATCCTGCTCGAACAGAACTACCGCTCCACCCAGAACATCCTCAGTGCCGCGAACGCCGTGATCTCCCGCAACCCGAACCGGCCGGAGAAGCGGCTGTGGACCGCCGAGGGCAGCGGCGAGAAGATCGTCGGCTATGTGGGTGAGAACGAGCACGAGGAGGCCCGTTTCATCGCCGAGGAGATCGACCGGCTCCAGGACGAGGAGAACCTCCGCCCGGGTGATGTCGCCGTCTTCTACCGCACCAACGCCCAGTCACGGTCCATCGAGGAGATCCTGCTGCGCGTGGGCCTGCCCTACAAGGTGGTCGGCGGCACCAGGTTCTACGAGCGCAAGGAGATCAAGGACGCGCTCGCGTACCTGCGCGTCCTGGTGAACTCCGACGACGTCGTCAACCTGCGCCGTGTCCTCAACGAACCCAAGCGCGGCATCGGCGACCGTGCCGAGTACGCGATCGCGGCGCTCAGCGAGCGTGAGCGGATCAGCTTCATGCAGGCCCTCCGGCGGGCGGACCAGGCACCCGGGATGGCCACGCGCTCGGTCAACGCCGTGGCCGGATTCGTGAAGCTGATCGACGATCTCGCGGAGGTCGCCAGCGGGTCCGGCGCGTCCGCCGCCCTCGAGGCCGTGCTGGAGCAGACCGGCTACCTCGAGCAGCTGCGGACCAGCAACGATCCCCAGGACGAATCCCGCGTGGAGAACCTGGCCGAGCTCGTCGCCGTCGTCCGCGAATTCGAGCGCGACAACCCGGAGGGCACGCTCGGGGACTTCCTCGAGCAGGTGTCCCTCGTCGCGGACGCCGACTCCATCCCCGACGCCCCCGACGGCTCGGCGGCGGACGTGCAGCGCGCCGTCGAGGAGGCACGCCGCCAGGGCGTCGTGACCCTCATGACCCTGCACACCGCCAAGGGCCTCGAGTTCCCCGTGGTGTTCCTGACCGGCATGGAGCAGGGGATCTTCCCGCACCAGCGTTCGGCCACCGATCCGAAGGAGCTCGCCGAGGAACGGCGCCTGGCCTACGTGGGCCTGACCCGTGCCCGCCGGCGCCTCTACGTCACCCGGTCCGAGGTCCGCAGCATGTGGGGCCAGAGCCAGTACAACCCCGCCAGCCAGTTCGTCAGCGAGATCCCCGAGGAGCTGATCTCCTGGAAGCGCGAGGGTGCGGCGAAGCCGGCGTGGACGTCCGGCGGGAGCATCAGCGGGCCGCGGTTCAGCGGGTCCTACTGGGGTGCGAGCGGTGGCGGCTTCACCGGGAGCGCCGCGGCTCCCTCGAAGAGCGTGGGACGCGTGCAGCCGCAGAAGGAAGTGGTGTCCGTCGCGGTCGGGGACCACGTCAACCACGCGAGCTTCGGCAACGGCACCGTCCTGTCCGTCGAGGGCGCCGGCGACAAGACCGTGGCCAAGGTGCGGTTCGACGTCGGCGAGAAGCGGCTGCTGCTGCGCTACGCACCCCTGACGAAGGTGGCCTGACGCCGTTCGCGGCATCATACCGGGAGGAAAAACGTCAACGATCCCGGGCCGGATTTCTACACCGGATAGAACTGTGGCCTTACTCACTAAATCGATAGTCTGGGAAAGGCCTCCGGCCCGAGGGGCTAAAGTCCCTTGTGTAAACCTACTTCGACGTAGAAGGACTCTAGCCCGTGGACCTGTTTGAATATCAGGCGCGCGATCTCTTTGAGGCACACGGAGTTCCCGTGCTCGCCGGCATCGTGGCGCACACCCCAGAAGAAGCAAAGGCAGCAGCCGAGAAGATCGGCGGCGTCGTCGTCGTCAAGGCCCAGGTCAAGGTGGGCGGTCGTGGCAAGGCCGGCGGCGTGAAGGTCGCCAAGACCCCCGACGAGGCCTTCTCCTATGCTTCGGACATCCTCGGGATGGACATCAAGGGGCACACGGTCCACACGGTGATGATCGCGCAGGGCGCCGACATCGCCGAGGAGTACTACTTCTCCGTCCTGCTCGACCGGTCCAACCGCAACTACCTGGCCATGTGCTCGGTGGAGGGCGGCATGGAGATCGAGCAGCTCGCCGTCGAACGCCCCGAGGCGCTGGCACGCATCTCGGTGGACGCCGGCACCGGCATCGACCAGGCCAAGGCCGAGGAGATCGTCGACGCCGCGGGGTTCGCCCCCGAACTGCGCCAGGGTGTCGTCGCCACCATCCTCAAGCTGTGGGACGTCTTCGTGAAGGAGGACGCCACGCTCGTGGAGGTCAACCCCCTCGTGAAGACCGGTGCCGGTGACATCGTCGCCCTCGACGGCAAGGTCACCATCGACGAGAACGCCGGGTTCCGCCACGCGGACCACGCCGCCCTCGAGGACAAGGACGCGGCCGATCCGCTCGAGGCCAAGGCCAAGGAGAACGACCTCAACTACGTCAAGCTCGACGGCGAGGTCGGGATCATCGGCAACGGCGCCGGACTGGTCATGTCGACCCTCGACGTCGTCGCCTACGCCGGCGAGGCGCACGGCAACGTGAAGCCCGCCAACTTCCTCGACATCGGCGGTGGAGCGTCCGCCGAGGTCATGGCGGCAGGCCTCGACGTCATCCTCAACGACGCCCAGGTCAAGAGTGTCTTCGTGAACGTCTTCGGTGGCATCACCGCGTGCGACGCCGTGGCCAACGGCATCGTGAGCGCCCTCGAGATCCTCGGCGACGAGGCCAACAAGCCCCTCGTGGTGCGCCTGGACGGCAACAACGTCGAAGAGGGCCGCCGTATCCTCGCCGAGGCCAACCACCCGCTGGTGACCATCGCCGACACCATGGACGAAGGCGCCGACAAGGCCGCCGCGCTGGCCTACGGAAAGTAAAGGGTTCCCCACATGTCTATCTACCTCAACAAGGACTCGAAGGTCATCGTCCAGGGCATCACGGGCGGCGAGGGCACCAAGCACACCGCCCTCATGCTGAAGGCCGGGACCCAGGTCGTCGGCGGCGTCAACGCCCGCAAGGCCGGCACCACCGTGACCCACGGCGACGTCACGCTCCCCGTGTACGGCACCGTCCAGGAAGCCATGACGGAGACCGGCGCCGACGTGTCGATCGTCTTCGTCCCGCCGGCCTTCACCAAGGACGCCGTCGTGGAGGCGATCGAGGCCGGGATCGGCCTCGTCGTCGTCATCACCGAGGGTGTCCCCGTCCAGGACTCGGCCGAATTCTGGGCCCTCGCCCAGTCGAAGGTCGACGCCGACGGCAAGCAGGTCACCCGGATCATCGGCCCGAACTGCCCCGGCATCATCACGCCCGGCGAGTCGCTCGTGGGCATCACCCCCGCGAACATCACCGGCAAGGGCGGCGTGGGCCTCGTCTCGAAGTCCGGCACGCTGACCTACCAGATGATGTTCGAACTGCGCGACCTCGGCTTCTCCACGGCCATCGGCATCGGCGGCGACCCCGTCATCGGCACCACGCACATCGACGCCCTCGCGGCCTTCGAGGCGGACCCCGAGACCAAGGCCATCGTGATGATCGGCGAGATCGGCGGCGACGCGGAAGAGCGCGCTGCGGAGTTCATCAAGGCGAACGTCACCAAGCCGGTCGTCGGCTACGTGGCAGGCTTCACGGCGCCCGAGGGCAAGACCATGGGACATGCCGGCGCCATCGTCTCCGGCTCGGCGGGAACCGCGCAGGCCAAGAAGGAGGCCCTCGAGGCCGCCGGGGTCAAGGTCGGCAAGACGCCCTCCGAGACCGCCAAGCTCCTCCGCGAGGTCTACGCGACCCTCTAGGCCGCGACGCACTCCACCGGACAGCCTCCTCCGCACGCTGCGGGGGAGGCTGTTCGCGTCGGTGGGCCCGGTGCACCGACGGCCCGTGTCCACCGGGGTCGGGGTGGGATCGCGCGCGGGACGCGGGCCCGGGAACGTAGCGTGGCAGGGACGGGAAGGAACGGACGAGCAGGAACGGACGGGGCATGAGCAGCGGAACGGGGAACAGCACGACCGGCCCGAGGGGCGACGACGGCGACCGGCGGCAGCGCAGGTACCTGCGCCGGGCGACGTGGGTGGCGACCCTCGGCGGCCTGCTGTTCGGCTTCGACACCGGCGTCATCAACGGCGCCCTGCCGTTCATGGTGGAGGACCTGCGTCTCACCGCCATCACCGAGGGACTCGTCGCGAGCTCGCTGGTCTTCGGGGCGGCCTTCGGCGCCCTCACCGGGGGCAGGCTCGCCGACGCCCACGGCCGGAAGAGGATGATCCTCGTGCTCGCGGTGGTCTTCCTGGCCGGGACCCTGGGGACGTCCCTGGCCCCCGATGTGACCGTGATGGTCGTCTCGCGCCTCGTCCTGGGACTGGCCGTGGGCGGCGCGTCCGTGATGGTGCCGATCTTCCTCGCCGAGCTGTCGCCGGCCGCCCGGCGCGGCCAGGTTGTGACACGCAATGAACTGATGATCGTGACAGGGCAGCTGATCGCCTTCAGCACCAGCGCCTTCCTGGGCACCGTGTTCGGGGACAGCTCCGGGATCTGGCGGTGGATGCTCGTCCTGGCGACCCTCCCGGCCATCGGCCTGTGGATCGGGATGCACTTCGTGCCGGAGAGCCCCCGCTGGCTCGCGGCCCACGGCGCCTTCGGCGTCGCGCTGCGCGTCCTGCAGCGGCTGCGGCCGGAGGAGGTCGCGCGCCAGGAGTACGAGGAGGTCAGGTCGACGGCCATCGAGGACCGCGGGCGCGAGACCGCGGGCCTCCGTGACCTGCGGACGCCCTGGCTCCGCAGGGTCTTCTTCGTGGGCCTCGGGCTGGCCGTCATCCAGCAGATCACCGGCGTCAACTCGATCATGTACTACGGGACGCAGATCCTCGTCGTCGCGGGGTTCGGCACGCAGGCCGCCCTGACCGCGAACATCGCGAACGGCATCATCTCGGTCGCGGCCACGTTCGTGGGGATCTGGCTGCTGGGCAGGGTGGGCCGCCGGCCCATGCTGCTGGTGGGCCAGATCGGGACGACGTCGGCCCTGCTCGCCATCGGGCTCGTCTCGCTGCTCGTGCCGGAGGGCACCGCGCGCGGGTTCCTCGTCCTCGCCCTGACCGTCACGTTCCTGGCCTTCCAGCAGGGTGCCATCTCGCCGGTGACCTGGCTGATGCTCTCCGAGATCTTCCCCATGCGCCTGCGCGGACTCGGGATGGGGGCGGCCGTCTTCGTCCTCTGGATGGTCAACTTCGCCGTGAGCCTCAGCTTCCCGATCCTGATGGCCGCGATCACGATCTCCACCACGTTCTTCGTGTTCGTGGTCCTCGGCGTCGCAGCGATCCTCTTCGCGCGCCGCTACGTCCCGGAGACGAGGGGGAGGAGTCTCGAGGAACTCGAGCACGAGTTCAAGTCGGCCGCCGGCGGTCCTGTCCGGTAGGGCGACGGGCGCCTGCGCTTGTAGGGTGGCGAAGGGGACCATCGATCGCGTCCCGCGAGATTCTAGGAGATTCCATGCGCGCCACCATCATCCACGGACCAGGCGATATCCGCGTCGAGGACCGGGACTATCCGAGCATCGTCCGTCCCACGGACGCCGTCGTGCGGGTCACCGCCTCGTGCGTCTGCGGGTCGGACCTGTGGCCGTACCGCGGTGTCCGCCCGACCAAGGAGCCCAAGGCGATCGGCCACGAGTTCGTGGGCGTCGTCGAGTCCGTCGGCGACGACGTCCGGGACCTCGCGGTCGGCGATTTCGTGATCGCCCCCTTCGTGGACAGCTGCGGGACCTGCCCGCCGTGCCGGGACGGTGTCACGGTCGCCTGCGAGCATCTTGCGGGCTGGGGCAGCACGGACGAGCACGGGGACTTCGTGCAGGGCGGGCAGGGCGAGGCCGTGCGCGTCCCCCAGGCCGACGGGACGCTCCGCAAGGTCGAGGGCGTGTCGGAGCCCGATGCCGCCCTGACGGCGAGCCTCCTGACGCTCTCCGACGTCATGTCGACAGGCCACCACGCGGCCGTGTCCGCGAACGTCGGCCCGGGCAGCACCGTCGTCGTCGTGGGCGACGGCGCCGTGGGCCTCTGCGGTGTCCTCGCCGCCCGTCGCCTGGGTGCGGAGCGCATCATCGCGATGTCCCGCCACGAGGACCGCCAGGCGCTCGCACGCGAATTCGGCGCGACCGACATCGTCGCGGAGCGCGGCGACGCGGGCGTCGAGAAGGTGCGGGAGCTGCTCGGGGGAGTCCTCGCGGACTCGGTCCTCGAGTGCGTCGGCACCAAGGAGTCCATGGACCAGGCGCTGCGCAGCACCCGGCCGGGCGGACACCTCGGATTCGTCGGGGTCCCCGCGGGCGGACCCGAGCTGCCGATCAGCTACCTGTTCGCGAAGAACATCACGGTGGGCGGAGGCATGGCCCCCGCGCACACCTACATCCCCGAACTCCTGAAGGACGTCCTCGACGGGACGATCGACCCGGGCCGGGTGTTCGACGTCGAGATGCCGCTGGAGGACGTCGCCGAGGCGTACAAGGCGATGGACGAGCGCCGCGCCATCAAGGTGCTGCTCAAGCCCTGACCGCTCCACCACGACGCAGGGCCCCTCCCACCGGAGGGGCCCTGCGTCGTCGTGCCACCGATGCGGCCGCCGGCGGGCAGAATGGAGGGCATGACGACCCCCGGCACGGACTCCGCCTACCTCATCACCCGCGAGCGGCTCATCGCGGCTCCCGCCGAGACCATCTTCGAGGTCCTCGCACGGCCCTCCCTCCACAGCGTGATCGACGGGTCCGGGACCGTGCGGGGCGAGCAGCCCCACGGTCCCGCGCGCCTGTCACCGGGAGCGCGGTTCGGCATGGAGATGAGGATCGGGGCCCCCTACAAGATCCTCAACCGCGTGGTGGAGTTCGAGGAGGGCCGCCGGATCGCCTGGCGCCACTTCTCGGCCCACGTCTGGCGCTACACGCTCGAACCCCGCGGGGAGTCCACGCTCGTACGCGAGCAGTGGGACGGCCGGGCCGTGCCGTGGCGGATCGTCTTCCGGCTCGCCGGGTTCACCCGCCGCCACCCGGCCAGCATCGAGGCGACGCTGGCCAAGCTCGAGGACTACGTGCTGCGGGTCCGCGGAGCCTAGGCCACCGAGGTGCCGAAGAGCAGCCCCAGGAGGTAGGTCGCGGCCGCAGCGCCGAGTCCGATCGCCAGTTGCCGCAGCGCCAGCCGCAGGGGGGATGCGCCGGACAGGAGGCCGACGACGGCGCCGGTCGCCAGCAGGGCGAGTCCCACCAGGACACAGGCGACGACGACGGCGGTGACGCCGTCGAGGCCTACCAGGTACGGGAGCACCGGGATGATCGCGCCGGAGGCGAAGAAACAGAAGCTCGAGGCGGCGGCGCCCAGCCCGGTCCCGACGGTCTCGTGCTCGTCGACGGCGTCGTCCTCGTCGGGCTGGAGGGAGAAGCTCGGATCGCAGTCGCAGCTGTACAGGCCCAGCCGCTCGCCCGCGCGGTGTTCCGCGGCCGCCGGCGTCATGCCCCTCGCCCGGTAGACCAGCACCAGCTCGTTCGCGGCGATATCCAGTTCCTTCGCCGCGGTCAGGGTGATCTGCGTGGGGCGCGTCGCGGACAGCAGCTCCCGCTGCGACCGCACGGAGACGTACTCGCCCGCGCCCATCGACAGGGCGCCGGCCAGCAGCCCGGCCAGTCCGCTGAACAGGATGAAGGACGTGGAGACGCCGGTGGCACCGATACCCATGATCAGTGCGAGGTTGCTGACCAGGCCGTCGTTCGCCCCGAACACCGCCGCCCGGAAGTTCCCGGACAACCGGTTGCGGCCGCGGGTCGCCAGGCCGCGCACCACCTCCTCGTGGATCTGCTCGTCGGCCACCATGGCGCTCGTCGCGGAGGGATCCGAGGCGTAGGGGGAGCGGCCTTCGGCACGCTGCGCGAGCGCGAGGACGAAGACGGATCCGAAGCGGCGCGCGAGCACCCCGAGGATCCGGTTGCGCACGGACGGGCGGAGGGGCCGTCCGACGTCGTTGCCGAGCAGGGCGAGCCAGTGCGCCTCGTGGCGGCCCTCGGCCTCGGCGAGGCCGAGGAGGATCTCACGCTCCTCGCCGGTCCGTCGGCGCGCCAGGTCGCGGTAGGTCGCGGCCTCGCCGCGCTCGTCGGCGAGATACTGGCGCCAGCGCTTGATGTCGTTCCGGGAAGGGGTCTGTTCAGGGGATGTCACGGGATGCTCCGGTTGGTCAGGTGCACGCGCTCTCCAGCCGAAGCGGGGGCTCCGGCCGGGGGTCGCGAATGCGTCGTTTCGGCCGAAGGTCTCGCTCGCCGGTCGGACCGGTGGATTGCCGGGCACCATCGGTGCCAGTATGTCGACAGGCCGCGCGTCCACGGACGCGGAGCTACTCCCCTTCGACCCACCATGCTACCGGACCCGCACCTGCACCCCGGAGCGGTGCGCCGGGAGCGGAGCCGGGTGCCGGAACCCTCCGGCCCGCGATACAGTCGAACGGATAACAGGAAGCAGGCTTATGGATCTGGCAGCCCGCCCATGGGTCGCGAGCTACGCGCCCGACGTGCCCCGCTCCTTCGACGTGCCCGACGGCACGCTCTCCGACCTGCTCGACACCTCGGTGCGCACCTACCGCAGGGCGCCGGCCCTGGAGTTCTTCGGGGCCGCGACGACGTACGGCGGGCTGGGCGATGCCGTGGCGCGCGCGGCGGAGGGACTGCGCTCGCTCGGTGTCGCCGCGGGTGACCGCGTGGCGCTCGTCCTGCCGAACTGCCCCCAGCACATCATCGCGTTCTACGCCGTCCTGCGTCTCCGCGCGATCGTCGTCGAACACAACCCGCTCTACACCGACCGCGAACTGCGGCACCAGTTCGAGGACCATGGGGCGACGGTGGCCATCGTGTGGGACCGCGTGGTGCCGCGCGTCCAGCGGCTGCCCGCGGACATCCCGGTCGCCGCGATCGTGTCCGTGGACCTCGTCGCCGCGATGCCGGCATCGCGGCGGCTGGCCCTGAAGCTCCCCGTGCGACGTGCCCGGGAGGCGAAAGGGGCGCTCACGACGACGGAGAAGCTCACGGGTCCGCGGAAGCTCGTGCCGTGGCAGGCCCTGCTCCGCCACCGTCCCCTGCCCGCGATGCATCCGCGCCCCGCCGCGGAGGACAGGGCCGTCCTCCAGTACACCAGCGGGACCACCGGAGTGCCCAAGGGCGCCATCCTCTCGCACCGCAACCTGCTGGCCAATGCCGCGCAGGGCCGGGCCTGGGTGCCGGGCCTGCAGGCGGGACGGGAGACCGTCTATGCCGTCCTGCCCATGTTCCATGCCTACGGGCTGACCCTGTGCCTGACCTTCGCCATGAGCATCGGCGCGAGGCTCGTGCTCTTCCCCCGGTTCGACGTCGGCCTGGTGCTCGATGCCGCGCGGAGGAGCCCGCCCACCTTCCTGCCTGCCGTGCCGCCCATCTACGAGCGGCTGGCGGCCGGAGCGGCGGAGCGCGGGGCGGACCTCCGCAGTATCCGGTTCGCGATCTCCGGCGCCATGAACCTCCCGCAGTCCACGGTGGAGACCTGGGAAGCGGCGACGGGTGGTTACCTCATCGAGGGCTACGGGCTGACGGAGACGTCCCCGGTGGCGGCGGGCAACCCGATCGGTCCCACCCGGCGTCCCGGGACCGTCGGTGTGCCGTTCCCCGGTACCGACGTGCGGATCGTGGATCCGGAGGCCCCCGGCCGGGACCGCGCGCAGGGGGACGCCGGGGAGCTGCTCATCCGTGGACCGCAGGTGTTCCAGGGCTACTGGCGCAGGCCCGACGAGACCGGGGCGGTGCTGCTCGACGGCGGATGGTTCCGGACCGGGGACATCGTGCGGATGGACGACGACGGCTTCCTGACGATCGTCGACCGGATCAAGGAACTCATCATCACCGGCGGGTTCAACGTGGCGCCCTCCGAGGTGGAGGACGCCCTCCGTGCGCATCCGGGCGTGGCCGACGCGGCCGTCGTCGGGCTGCCCCGGGCGGGAGGCGGCGAGGACGTCGCGGCCGTCGTCGTCCTGGCCCCCGGTACACGCCTCGACGTCGAGGCCCTCCGCTCGCACTGCCGCGGCGCGCTCGCCGCCTACAAGGTCCCCCGCATCATCGTGCAGGCGGAGGACCTGCCCCGATCCCTGATCGGCAAGGTCCTCCGGCGCGAGGTGCGCACCCAACTGCTCAACGATGGCCTCCGTGCCGAAGGAAAAGGTGACAGCCGATGACATCCTCCCCATCAGCGCGGGCGGGAACACCCGCCCCGAACGGCCCCTGGCGTGACAGCCTCGGGAACGCCAGCATCCGTGCGGCGCAGGTGCTCCTGCTCCTGGTGCTGGCCGTGGTGGCCGTCTACGCACTGGTCCAGGTCCGCCTCGTGGTGATCCCGATGCTGCTGGCACTCATCCTGGCAGCCGCGATCGGTCCCTTCGTGAACTGGCTGCGGCGGAAGGGCTGGGGACCGACGGTCGCCACCACGGTCTCCTTCCTCCTGCTCCTGCTCGTCTTCGGCGGACTCATCACGGGCATCGTGTTCGCCGTGGTGGGACAGGCGGGCGAGCTCGCCTCCAGTGCCACCGAGGGATTCGACAAGCTCTATGAATTCGCGCAGAACGGTCCCATCCCGATCGACGACGGGCAGATCCAGCAGGCACGGGACTGGGCGGTCGACTTCGCGACGAGCAGCACCGTGGGCGCGGGCGCCATCTCCGGCCTCAGTGCGGCGGGCAACTTCACCGCCGGGGCGCTGCTCATGGTGGTCATCCTGTTCTTCTTCCTCAAGGACGGCGAGAAGATCTGGGCGTTTATGCTGCGCGCGTTCAAGGGCAAGCGCCTCGTGAAGGCCCGCCGCGTCGGCTACAGCAGCATGGCCGTCCTGGGTGGCTACGTCCGCGGAACCGCGATCGTGGCCCTGGTCGACTCGGTCTTCATCGGTCTCGCCCTGTTCATCCTCGGCGTCCCGCTCGCCCTGCCGCTGGCGGCGATCGTCTTCATCGGCGCGTTCATCCCGTTGGTCGGGGCGACGCTCGCCGGTGTCCTCGCCGCCCTGATCGCCCTCGTGGCCAACGGCCCGTTCGTGGCACTGATGGTCATCATCGTCGTGATCGTGGTGAACCAGCTCGAGGGGAACTTCCTGCAGCCCGTGGTCATGGGCCGCACCCTGCAGGTCCACGCCCTCGTCATCCTGATCGCGCTGACGGCCGGCACCATCCTCGCCGGCATCATCGGCGCCATCCTGTCCGTTCCCGTGGCCGCCGTGGGGTGGGCGGCGATCAAGGCCTGGAACCAGGAGAAGGACGACGAGATCACGGAGGCCGAGGTCGACGCGGCCGAGAAGCAGACGGCGCTCGACGAGACGGGCCACGGCCT
Source organism: Arthrobacter sp. TmT3-37 (assembly GCF_054510835.1). Classification (NCBI taxonomy): domain Bacteria; kingdom Bacillati; phylum Actinomycetota; class Actinomycetes; order Micrococcales; family Micrococcaceae; genus Arthrobacter; species Arthrobacter sp. TmT3-37. The sequence continues at coordinate 52,996 of NZ_JBTNDU010000002.1, forward strand.
GAGCAGCACGCCCAAGGAGGAGCAGGGGGCCAAGGTGGCTGCCGCGGGCGTCGCCGCGGAGGAGGCCGAGGACCGGCCGGGCACGCAGGAGCGCAAGGTCGACCCGTCCGCGGGCGGTTCGGCCGGTGGCTCCGACGGGGGCCGGGGCGGGTCCTCGACGGCGGGTCGCTGACCGCCCGTCCCCGTATCCCCCGGGGACGGTTGCGGCGCAGTCGTCCCCGGCACCCGCGCCTCCACGGAGGACGGCCGCACGACGCAGGAGGGCTCCCGGCAGATGCCGGGAGCCCTCCTGCGTTCCGGTCGCGGGGCGTCGCCCGCGTCACCGCGTCCGTGTGTCGCCCGGTCAGTGGGCGACGCCGACGGGGGCGTCGTCGGGCACCTGTCCGGCGACCCGGCGGTCCCAGGCCTCCATCACCTCGGGTGCGGTGGGGCGGGTGAGGAACGAGACGACGACGTACACCAGCGCCGACGCGGCCAGGCCGAAGTAGATCGGCTCGTTGGCGTAGATGCCGTCGTACTGGTTCTCGGCCGTGATCTCGAGGTAGGCCATGACGCCGAGGGTCACGAGGGTCCCCGCCGCCATGGAGGCGCCGGCCCCGATCCCGTTGCCCCGACGCCAGACGAGGCCGCCCAGGATCGCGACGAGGAGTCCGCCGACGAGGATGTCGTACGCGATCGTCAGCGCCGCCACCACGTCCTGCACGATCACGGCCAGCGCGATCGTGACGATGCCGAGGCCGAGGACCCACCAGCGGCTCGAGCGGACATCGTGGTCCGACGTCGCACGCTCCGCGGTGTCCCTGCCGAACCACCCGGCGACGAACGGCACGACGTCGGTCCGGGCGACGGTGGCGGCCGCGATCAGCGCACCGGACGCCGTCGACATCATGGCGGCGACGGCAGCGGCGAGGACGAGTCCGCCGATGCCGACGGGCAGGACGTTCAGGGCGATGTCCGCGTAGACGTCGTCACGCGACTCGATCGCCGGCAGGATGACACTGGCACTCATGCCGATCACGGCTCCTGCGACGCCGTAGAGGATGCAGTAGACCCCTGCGGCGGAGCCGCCCCAGCGGGCGATCTCCGGCGTCCGCGACGTGAAGACGCGCTGCCAGATGTCCTGGCCGATCAGCAGTCCGAGGGTGTAGACCACGAAGTACGTGATGATGCTCTGGGCGCCGATGCCGGTGATGCTGAAGAACTCGTCCCCGGCGCGCTCGGCGATCCCGGAGAACCCGCCGGCAGCGGCCAGCGAGAAGGGCAGCATCAGGGCGAAGACGCCGATCGTCTTGATGATGAACTGTGCCATGTCGGCCAGGGTGATCGACCACATGCCGCCGATCGTCGAGTAGATCAGCACGATCACGCCGCCGACGGCGATGGAGAGCGCCCGGTCCCACCCGAAGAGCACCACGAAGATGGTGGCGTAGGCGCCGGTCGACGTGGCACAGAGCATGAGGGTGTAGGCGAGCATCACGATGCCCGAGACCCGCGTGGCGCGGTGCCCGTAGCGCAGCGTGAGCATCTGCGAGACCGTGTAGATCTTCAGCTTCTGGATGGTGGGGGCGAACAGCAGGCTGAGCAGCAGGACCCCGGTGCCGATGGCCACCACGAGCCACATCCCGGAGATGCCGTACTGGTAGCCGAGACCCACGCCTCCGACGGTGGATGCCCCGCCGAGCACCACGGCGGCCATGGTCCCGGTGTAGAGGAACGGTCCGAGGCGGCGTCCGGCCACGAGGTAGTCGCTCGCGTCGCGGGTGCGGGACTTCCCCCACCAGCCGAAGCCGAGCATCGCGACGAGGTAGGCCACCACGATGCCGATATTGAGTGCCTGCATGGGAAGTCCTTCGGTTGAGGTCCTGAGCGATGCCCTCTGGGCAACTATTGTTGACCTGTAAGCTACTCGTGACGGGTGTCACGGGTCAATCATGGCAAGCTCGTGGAACGTCCGGATTTCCGTACTGGATCGGACGGGTTTCCCTGATCGTCGGAGGAGAGGACGAGCATGAAGGCACTGCCTGTTGAGCCGACCAATGCGCCGGTCGCCATCGGCTCCCGCATCCGTGCAGCCCGCCAGGCGCAGCGCATGACGATCGAGCAGGTGGCGGCGTCCACCGGCCTGACCAAGGGATTCCTCAGCAGGGTCGAGCGGGACCTCACGTCGCCGTCCGTCGCATCGCTGGTCACGCTGTGCCAGGTGCTGTCCATCTCGATCGGCGACCTGTTCCTGGTCCCCGAGACGCACCTGACGCGGCTGGAGGAAGCGCCGCGGATCAGCCTCGGCGGGCAGGGCATCAACGAGCGCCTGCTGACGGCCCGCTCCGAGCGGAGGCTGCAGATGATCCGTGCCGTCGTCGAACCGCACGGCCGGGGCGAGGACGAGCTCTACTCCGTGGACTGCGAGGTCGAGACGCTGCACGTGGTGGAGGGCCGCTTCGTCCTGATCTTCCCGAACGACCGGTACGACCTGGAGGCGGGGGACACCGTCACCTTCCCCGGCCGCGAGCCGCACACCTGGCTCAATCCCGACGGCCGTGAGGCCGTGGTGCTGTGGACGCTCGTGCCCGCGGCGTCGGGGAAGTAGCCGGCCTCAGCCGACATGCACCCACGGGCGCCTCGTCACGTCCGGCTCCGCTGCACGCAGCACCTCGCGCGTCACGGGTGCGATCTCGCCCTCGCCCGTGACGAGGAACTTGAAGAGGTTCGCCACGGGATCGCCCTCCGTCCAGCGGAAGTACACGTGCGGCATGAGGCCCGTGATGTCGCGGATGTGCAGCATGACGGCGGCGATGGTGTTCGGCACGTTCGAGCTGTGCACCTCGAGGATGCGGTACCCGTGGCGGACCACGCCGCGCACGCGCAGTTCCGTCTCGAAGTCCGACGAGTCGTCGACCGTCACCTCGATGAAGAGGGGCTTCGCGGTGCTCGGGAAGTGGGAGACGGCGCACGCATGCTGGAGCTTGTGCCGGTAGGCGGAGCCGCTGAGCCGCTTGGGTTCGTGGGCGATCAGCAGGATGTCGCCGTCGTCCTGCGAGCCGACGAAGGACACCGCGGCCTCGTCCATCCGGATGCTCGTGGCCCGGAGCTCGAATGCGCGGCGCGACCGTGAGACGAACGAGATGACGATGATCCCGAGGATGAAGAACAGGGCGATCTTCAGGCCGTCGGGCCGCTCGATCATGTTGACGGCGGTCGTCAGCACGAAGACTCCCGTCGCGAGGCCGAAGCCGAGGGTCCGTCCGCGCTGGTGTCTGCGATGGGCCGACAGGGTGACCGCCACCGACGCGGAGGTGATGAGCGCCAGGACGCCCGTGGCGTAGGCGCCGCCCTGCGCCTCGACGTCGGCGCGGAAGAAGAACGTGACGACGATCGCGATGAGCGTGATCACCAGCACGAGCGGGCGGACGGCCTTGGCCCAGGCCGGTGCCATGCCGTAGCGCGGCAGGTAGCGCGGCACGAGGTTCAGCAGGCCCGTCATGGCGGAGGCGCCGGCGAACCAGAGGATGCTGATCGTCGAGATGTCGTAGACCGTGCCGAAGCCGTCGCCGAGGTAGAGGTGCGCGAGGTAGGCCAGGGCGCGACCGTTGGCCGGACCGCCCTCCTCGAAGGCCGCAGCCGGGATGAGCAGGGTCGTCACGAAGCTCGAGGCGATGAGGAATCCGCTCATGATGAGCGCCGCCGAGGTGAGGAGCTTGTGTGCGCCGGCGATGCGGCCGGCCGGGTCCTCCTCCGTGTCGCCGGGCCTGCCGTCGATCTGCGGCATGACGACGACGCCGGTCTCGAAGCCCGAGAGGCCGAGGGCCAGGCGCGGGAAGATGAGGACGGCGAGGCCGACCATGATCAGCGGGTTGCCGTGCTGCGTGGTGAGCGCCGTCCACCAGTCGGTCACGATGCCGTCCTGCGCCATGATCTGCCCGACGGCGACGACGACGACCACCAGGTTGAGGACGAGGAAGACCGCCACGATGGCGACGGCGATCCCGATGGCCTCGCGGAAGCCGCGGAGGAACACCACGGAGAGGAGCGCGAGGAAGATGACGGTGATGAGGATCTCCTGGCCGTGCAGCCACGTGGGGGCGAACGGGTTCTCGACCAGGTGGGCGCTGGCATCGGCCGCGGAGAGCGTCATGGTGATCAGGAAGCTGGTCGCCGCGAAGCCCAGCAGCACGAGCACGAAGATCTTGCCCCGCCACTTGGGCAGCAGCTTCTCGAGCATCGCGATGGAGCCCTCGCCGCGGGGACTCTCCGAGGCGACGCGCTTGTACACGGGCAGTGCGCCGAACAGGGTCACGGCCACGAGGATGAGGGTGGCGAGGGGGGAGAGGACGCCTGCCGCAGCCGCGGCGATGGCGGGCTGGTAGCCCAGGGTCGAGAAGTAGTCGACGCCGGTCAGGCACATGACCTTCCACCAGGGCTGGGTCCGTTCCGTCTCCGGCTGGTGCGCGGTGGGCCGGCTCGACTCGTCGAGGAGCCAGCGCTCGAGGCGCTTCCTGCTCTCGGGAAGGATCGGTGCCGACCGTCGGATGCTCACAGTACTCACTGCTTCACCGTAGGACCGCAGGAGCAGGCATTCCCCGGTCTTAACGCTTCCTTAACGGGCCGTCGGGACATCCGGGTCACCGCCGCTCCTGCCCTGGCGCACGGGGGTCGGAGCGGTCCGGAGGGGGAGGTGTGCACCGGGTCCGGTGATGTCCTTGACCGGCGGAAAGAGCGCGAATAGCCTTATGCAAAACCTTTGATGCATATTGGGCAACTCCGCACGGGTGGGGGCCCGGATCGGACGGAAGCTGTGGAAGAACTGCGCATCACCGGAGGCGGGCACCTCGGCCCCATCGACTCCTCCCGCATCCCCCGCTATGCAGGGGCGGCGACCTTCGCGCGCCTGCCCCGCCTCGACCAGGTGGACCGCGCCGACATCGCCGTCGTCGGAATCCCCTTCGACTCCGGGGTGTCCTACCGTCCCGGCGCCCGTTTCGGCGGGAACCATGTCCGCGAGGCGTCGCGCCTCCTGCGGCCGTACAACCCGGCGCTCGACGTCTCACCGTTCGAGCGCGTGCAGGTGGCCGACGCGGGGGACATGGCCGTCAACCCGTTCAACATCCACGAAGCCATCGAGACCGTGCAGCAGGAGGCCCTCGACCTGACGGCCGGCGGGACCCGGCTGGTCACGCTCGGTGGCGACCACACCATCGCGCTGCCCCTGCTGCGCGCGGCCGCGGAGCGTGCCGGATCGCCGGTGGCCATGCTGCACTTCGACGCCCACCTGGACACCTGGGACACCTACTTCGGGGCCGAGTACACGCACGGCACCCCGTTCCGCAGGGCGGTGGAGGAGGGGATCCTCGACACCGAGGCCATCTCCCACGTGGGGACCCGGGGACCGCTGTACGGGGTACGGGACCTCGAGGACGACCGCCGCTTCGGCTTCGGGATCGTCACGTCCTCCGACGTCTACCGCCAGGGCGTCGACGAGGTGGTCGACAAGCTGAGGGCGCGCATCGGCAACCGCCCGCTGTACGTCTCGGTGGACATCGACGTGCTCGACCCCGCGCACGCGCCCGGGACCGGGACGCCCGAGGCGGGCGGCATCACGAGCCGTGAACTGCTCGAGATCCTCCGCGGGCTCCGTGGCCTGAACCTCGTCGGTGCAGACGTCGTCGAGGTCGCCCCCGCCTACGACCACGCCGAGCTCACCGGGGTCGCGGCATCGCACGTCGCCTACGACCTCGTGACGCTGATGGCCGACACCCTCACGCCGTCCGACGCGCCGATCCGCGGGGACAAGTAGATGGACATCACCGCCGGCGCCGCCTCGGCGCCCCCCACCCCCGTCAGCGGCCAGCGCAACGGCGGCGACCTCGTCGTCGAGACGCTGTCCGCCCTCGGTGCGACGACGGTGTTCGGCATCCCCGGCCAGCACGCACTCGGGCTCTTCGACGCCCTGTCCCGCTCCGACCTCCGGTTCGTCTCCTCCCGGGTCGAGAACAACTCCGCCTTCGCCGCCGACGGCTTCTCCCGCGCGACCGGCGACGTCGGCGTCCTCTTCCTCTCCACCGGACCCGGAGCGCTGACCTCGCTCGCCGGCCTGCAGGAGGCCTATGCCACGGGCGTGCCCATGGTCGTCGTCGCCAGCCAGATCCCCCTCGAGGGACTCGGCGCCCGCCGCAAGGGCATGCTCCACCAGCTCGACGACCAGAAGGCGTCGGCTGCGAACGTCACGAAGAGCCAGCGCCTGATCCAGCACGCCTCCGGCATCCCCTCCGCCATCCAGGACGCCTGGACCGAGGCGGTCTCCTCGCCCCAGGGGCCCGTGTGGGTCGAGGTGCCGCAGAACGTGCTGCTGGACCCCGTGATGGTGCCCGAGGTCGAGGACGCGCTCGCGGAGCCCTTCGACAATCCGCCGCGGATCGAGCTGGTGCGCGAGGCCGTGGCATGGCTCAGGGACTCGAAGCGGCCGGCGATCGTCGCGGGCGGCGGCGCACGGCGCGGCCGGGCCGAGGCGTGGCTCCTGTCGATCGCCGAGAAGCTCGGCGCCCCCGTGGTCTGCTCGCCCGGCGGGAACGGCGCCTTCCCGTGGACGCACGAGCTGTCCCTGCAGTCGTGGGTGGAGGACCGGCACGTCACCGAGGTGCTCGAGGACGCCGATGTCCTCCTCGTCGTCGGGTCCTCGCTCGGCGAGGTCACCTCCAACTACTTCACGATGGAGCCCCGGGGCCGGATCATCCAGATCGACGCCGAGCCGCGCGTCCTGGAGTCCAACCGGCCGGCGCTCGGGATCCGGGCCGACGCGGGACAGGCCCTCGCGGCCCTCGACGAGGCGCTCCAGCCGCTCGACCGGGATCGCCAGCCCGGCTACGACGCCGCAGCCCTCGTGGCCGAGACGCTCGCCCGGGTGGGCGCGCGTCTCGACGCGCAGGATCTCGGCAAGGAGCGGGCATTTCTGCAGGACATCCGGGAGGCCGTCCCCGCCGGCATGCAGACCTTCTGGGACATGACCATCTCGGCCTACTGGGCCTGGAGCTGCTGGGATGCCCGCGAAGGCCAGTTCCACTCGGCGCAGGGCGCCGGAGGCCTCGGGTTCGGTTTCCCCGGCGCCATCGGAGGCGCCGTGGGCCTCGAGTCGCGCGGGCTGCCGGCCCGGGTCCTCGCGGTGTCGGGGGACGGTTCGGCGATGTACTCCATTGCGGAGCTGGCGACCGCGCGGCAGCACGACATCCCCGTCACCTGGCTGATCGTCGACGACGGCGGCTACGGCATCCTCCGCGAGTACATGGAGGGCGCTTTCGGGAAGGCGACGGCGACCGAACTGTCCCGCCCCGACTTCGTGGCCCTCGCCGAGTCCTTCGGGGTGCCGGCCCGCCGCGTGGCACCCGAGGACATCGGTCCCGCGCTCGGCGCGAGCCTCGCAGCCGAGGGTCCCAACGTCATCGTCGTGGAGACACTCCTGCGCCTCTTCGCCCCCACCCACCTCGATCAGTAGGCTTTCCTTTTCCCTCCCCGGGTGAGAGTGTCGGAAGCACTATCGCCTCGAGGAAGGAACACCATGGCATTCAGCAAGGGGGACGAGGTCACCTGGAACACCTCCCAGGGAACGACCGAGGGCAAGATCGTGGACAAGCACGAGAAGGAGTTCACCTTCGACGACCAGAAGTTCAACGCGTCCAAGGACGAGCCGTACTACACCGTGGAGAGCTCGAAGTCCGGCAAGAAGGCAGCGCACAAGGAAAGCGCGCTGTCCAAGAAGTAGCCGGCGCACGGGGAAGGGCGCCCCGCACCGTCGGGGCGCCCTTCCTTGCTCTCCGGGTGAACCGGGCGGATTCCTATTTCAGGGGATCGTGGCCCCAGTTCATGAGCGAGTAGCGCCACTTCGAGGACTCGATGTCCTCCTTGGTGGGGCGCTGGGCCAGATGGCGGTGGACGTAGCCCACCACCTTGTGCATGTGCTCGACGTCGTCGTCCCCGAGGTCGTCCCGCTTCGTGGTCAGGATCTCGATGATGCGCCGGCCGGATCGATGGCCCACGGACTCGCCGCCGTCCTGCTCCTTCTGGCCGACCGACTGTGATTCCTCCGTGTCAAGCCATTTCTCGAGCTGGGACGCGCTCATGTTGACCGCGTCCTTCCACTGGGGCCAGACCTCGTCGAGATCGTTCGTTTCGTCCGCCATGTGCCTCGGGCCTTTCGTAGCAGTTCCGCGCGAAGGACTCCCCGCGTTTCCAAACTCGAGCTGGCGATAGCTTAATCCTAAGTAGGCTGATAAATGTAGAGGGTAGGTCGAACCAACGTCTAAGGAGCTCTACATCATGGCAGGAAACCTTTTGGCACGATCAGCCCACGACCTCGGCGCCGCAGCATGGTTCGGCGGCACCCTGATGGGCGCTGTCGGACTCAACGGTGCAACCGGCAAGGCGAAGGACCCCAAGGAGCGCACCCGGCTGTCCGCGCTCGGCTGGGCGAAGTGGACGCCGGTCCAGGTCGCCGCATTCGCCGTCCACGCGGTCGGCGGCATCGGCCTGATCCTCGGCAACAAGGGCCGCCTCGCGTCCCAGGACTCCGTGGGTTCGAACACCGTCTGGAAGTCCGTCGTCACGCTGGCGGGCATGGCGCTCTCGCTGTACTCGGGGATCCTCGGCAAGAAGGTCGGCGAGCTCGCGGAGCAGGGTGGAGAGGGCGCAACCGAACCGCGTCCCGGTGCCACCGACGAACTGGCCAAGGCGCAGTCGCAGCTGAAGACCACCCAGTGGCTCCTCCCGCTGATCAGCGGCATCGTCGTGGTGATGGGTGCGAAGCAGGGCGAGATGCAGCGTCCCACCAACGTCAAGAAGGGCCTTCTGAAGAAGTAGTCCTCCCGGCCCCCGGGTCAGCAGACCCCCGTACTGCCCTGTCGCAGGCGCCGATCCGGTGCCTGCGGCCGGGGAGTCACGGGGGTCCGGCTGTTAAGGGGCCGGTCTACTGCATGGTGAAGGCCCGGGCGACGCCGGCGTGGACGGTGTGATTGCGGATCAGCGCCCCGAGGATCCCGTTGCGGAGGCGCATCAGGGGCGTCGGCAGTGGCCGGCCCAGTGCCATGTTGATGTGCGCCTTCCGCCGCGCCAGGGCCGCCTGCGCCCTGCGCTCCTTCTCGTACGCCGCAAGCCTCGCGCCCACGTCCTGGCCGTCCCTCAGCGACGCCGTGATGATCGGCACCAGCCGGACGGCGTCGAGCCAGCCGAGGTTCATACCCTGTCCGCCGATCGGTGACACCTCGTGCGCGGCGTCGCCCACCAGCACCGTGCGTCCGGCGACGAAGCGCTCGGCGAGCCGGGACTGGACCTCGAAGGCGCTCAGCATCGAATTGGTGCCCGGGTCGACGTCGACGCCCGTCCGTTTCCGGATCAGCTGGGTGAGTGCGTCCGCCGTCGGGCGTTCCACGGGGCAGCCGACGCGGACCACCCACCGCCGGATCCCGGCGGGGAGGGGGAAGGACTCGACGATCCCGCCGTCCTCGAGGTACAGCACGGCATCGTCGCCGTCGCCCGTGGTGTCCTCGAAATCGCCCATGACGTAGCAGTCGGGGTATTTCCGTGCCGGTGCGCGGATGCCGGCGTCGCCCCGAAGCGAACTGCGCGCGCCGTCCGCCGCGATGACCAACCGCGTCTCCAGGACGGCGTCCTCGCCCCGGACGCGCGTGACGGTCCGGACGCGATCCCCGGAGTCGTGGGCGGCGACGACGGCGACCCCGCGTCGCAGGGTGCCGGGGAAGTCCTCCTCCAGTCGCCGCTCCAGGATCTCCTCGGTGACGGCCTGCGGTACGGCGAGGACGTACTGCTCCGCACCGGGCAGGGCGGCGAAGGACACCGTGCCCACGTGCCGTCCGCCGCTGCGGGCGATGCCGTCGCGGATCCGTACGCCGCGGCTCCGCAGCTCGTCGGCGATACCGCCGGCCTCGAGCGCCCGCAGCGCCGGCGGGTGGATGCCGATCGCGCGCGAATGGCTGCTGCGTTCCGTGCGGCGTTCGAGCACGACGGCGTCGAGGCCCGCCTGACGCAGGAGCAGGGCCGTGTAGAGCCCGACGGGACCAGCGCCGACGACGACGACGTCACGCATCGCCGACAGCCCCGCCCGACATCCGATCGAGCACGAGCAGATTGATGAAGGGGACGGCGGTGCGGACCCGCCACTGGTCCCTCCCGGCCACGGCCTCGCGCAGTTCGGTGGTCGTATAGCTGCGGCGGATGGAGGTGAGCCCGTCCTGTCGGATGTACGACCCGGGCAGCGGCAGCGTGCCCGCCGAGAACAGGGCGTACGCGAGGGGGTGGCGGGCGATGTCGCTGTGCACTGCGACCCGACGGGCCAGCTGCTCCGTGTCGTCGAGGAGACCGGCGAACTCGCCGGTGTCGAGGTGATGGAGCACATGGTTGGAGATGACGGCGTCGAATCCGGCGCCCTCCCTGACGAGTTCGGTGCTGAGGGCCCGGCGGAAGGACAGCCCGGGCACGGCAGGCCGTGACGTCGCATAGGCATGGGCGCGCTCGTCGGGGTCGATGGCGGTCACCTCGAGCCGGAAGCCGTCACGCCGCGCCCAGCGGGCGATGGCCCGCGGCACGTCCCCGCCGCCCGAACCGATGTCGAGGAGGGTGTTGGTGCGGTCCTGCGAGAAGGCCGGCCGGAGCAGCGAGGCGTACGTGCGGTGCCAGCCCGACACGACGGCATTGACCACGCCGAACTGCGCGTACGTGCGGTCGAGCTTCCGAGGGTCGCAGTCGGGCCGATCCATCTCCTCGACGGCGTCCGGGTCCCGCTGCGCGAGGAACCCTGCTCCGCTCATGCGCCGGCTTGGCTGAGGATGGGCTCGAGGTCCTCGGGCACGGCGGCGTCGGCGTCGTCGGACACGCCGGCGGTCCGGGCCTCGGGAACCGCGGCGGACGCTCCGATCCTGGTGAGGAGCGCGGTCTCGACCGTGAGTCCCGGACCGAAGGCCATGGAACAGATGCGGTTGTTCCCCTCGCTCGCGGGCTGGTCCAGGATGGCCTTCAGGACGAAGAGGACCGTGGCGCTGCTCATGTTCCCGTAGTTGCGCAGGGTCTCGCGCGCCGGCACCAGCTGCTCGGGGCTCAGTCCGAGTTTGGCCTCCACCTTGTCGAGGATGCTGCGCCCGCCCGGGTGGATGGCCCAGTGCTCGATCTCCGAGTAGTCCAGGCCCTTCAGCGACGCGTCGCGGGCGAGCAGGGGTTCGAGGGCCCCGACGATGTGCTCGTCGATGATGTGCGGGACGTACGTGCCGAGGACCATCTCGAAGCCCTCGTCCCCGATGTTCCAGGCCATCGCCTCCTCACCCACGGGCGTGAGCACCGTCTCGAAGTGGTCGAGGCTCAGCGCCGGACCGTCCAGCGGGAGGTCCCGCGCGGAGACGATCGCTGCCGCAGCGCCGTCGGCGAACAGGGAGGACCCGACGATGGTGTCGGGGTTGTTCGAGGAGCGGACATGCAGCGAGCACAGCTCGGCGGCGATCACGAGCACGACGGCGTCCGGGTCCGCATCGCAGAAGGCCTTCGCCGACCGCAGTGCGGGGAAGGCCGCGTAGCACCCCATGAAGCCGAGGTGGTAGCGCTGGACCGACGGATCGAGGTCCAGGGCTCGCACCACCTTGTAGTCCGGCCCGGGGGCGAAGAATCCGGTGCAGGACGCCGTGACGACGTGCGTGATGTCCGCGGCCTCGATGCCCGGAGCCGCGTCCAGTGCCTTGCGGGCGGCCTCGATGAAGAGTTTGGTTCCCTCCTCGGCGTAGACCGCGTTGCGGGTCTTGGTGCTCGGCGTCAGGATCCGCAGTTCCTTCTGGTCGAAGAACACCGGATCGTCGGACGTCGCCTCGAGCGTGAGCTCCTTGACGGCGGTGTACCGGGTCTCGATCCCCGAGGAGTCGAAGGCCGCCCCGACGAGGCGCTGTGCCAGCCGCGTGAGGCCCGGCTGCGCAGCGAAGACGTCGCGCACCTGGGGCTGCACCATGATCGTGTCGGGTACAGCTGTTTCGAGGGATCTCAGGATCACTGTCATACGTCCATTACTAGAGGACTAACGCGACAAACACAATGACAGTAGGCTTAGTGTTCACCCCCGCAACCATCCCAGGAGCGCAATGGCCAACGAACCGTCAGGCACCCTCGACCAGGAGGACCCGCGCGGTCCCGCCGTCGACGCGTCCCCTGAACTGCAGGAGTATCCCGGCTTCACCGAGCGCATGGACCCGCGCCCCGACCACGGCGAGGACAGCTACACCGGACACGGTCGGCTGGCGGGGCGGCGGGCCTTCATCACGGGAGGAGACTCCGGCATCGGCCGGGCCGTGGCCCTCGCCTTCGCACGGGAGGGCGCGGACGTCGCCATCGGCTACCTCCCGGAGGAGGAGGAAGACGGCGCGAGCTGCCTCGAGCTGATCCGCGCCGAGGGCCGGACCGCACTGGCCGTGCCGGGCGATCTCCGGGACGAGTCGTATGCCGCCGCAGCCGTCCGGCAGGTCGTGGAGGGGCTCGGGGGCCTCGACATCCTCGTGAACAACGCGGGCTTCCACATCGCCCAGCCGAACGGCCTCCCCGACATCGATGCCGACCAGCTACGCCGTACCTTCGAGACGAACGTGTTCGGCACGATCTGGCTGACGCAGGCGGCCCTGCCCCACCTGGAGGAGGGGTCCTCGATCATCAACACCACCTCCGTGCAGGGTTACCACCCGTCGACGAGCCTCATGGACTACGCCGCGACCAAGGCGGCCCTGAACAACCTGACCTTCAGCCTCGCGGGACTGCTGGGCGAGCGTGGCATCCGGGTGAACGCCGTCGCCCCCGGACCCATCTGGACGCCGCTGCAGCCCGCCACGACGACATCCGAGAAGCTGGAGTCGTTCGGCGAGGGAACGCCCCTCGGACGGATGGGCCAGCCGGCCGAGCTCGCCGGAGCCTACGTCTTCCTCGCCTCGAACGATGCGCGCTACGTGTCCGGGGAGATCCTCGGGGTCACCGGCGGCAAACCCCTGGCCTGACGAGGTCCGGGTGCCGGCACGGTGGGGTGCGGAGCACCGGACCAAGCCGAACCGCGCTGTGGAACGAAGTGCAGGTATCAGCGCCGGCCTTCTCCTGTCCGGCCGACCGGAGGGCTGCTCGTGAAACTCCTGACCGCACTGCCGTCCCGGCGCCGCTCCGCGCTGGCTGCCGTAGTACTGACCGCCTCGCTGGCGCTCGCCGCCTGCGGCAGCGCCGAGGAGAACCCGCTCGGAGTCAATGCGGCCGGACGGGCCGGGACGGCCGAGGACGCCGCCACCGCGAACGGCGGGCGGGCTGTGCCCGTCGGCGCCGATCTCGGCGAGGACCCGCTGAACGTGGGGGTCGACGGCGCGGAGCTCTGCGGTGTCCAGCCCGACGACAGCCGGCTGCGCTACACGGTGATGCTGCACAATCCGACGCTGGAGACCTTCACCCTGGGGAGGATGAGCCTGGGAGATCCGCAGGGCCTGGAGATCATCTCGTCGATGGTCCAGACGGCGAACCGCGAGGGGCACCACCATCCGGGAGCGGAGACCGACGCCCATGCGCAGCACTCGGCAGCACCGACGCCGTCGGCGTCACCGGAGCCCATCGGCCCTCCGGTCCCGGCCGAGGGCTACGAGTTCGAGCCCGACGCCCACGTGAACATCATCGTGACCGTCGAGCTCGCGCAGGGTGCCACGCACGGCAGCGCGGACAACATCCTCGTGGCATTCTCCTCGCCGGAGCGCGACTACGCGGTGGCGCACAACCTCAAGATCGACGTGGACGCGACGTCCTGCAGCTAGCGGCCGCGACACCGGAACGAACGAAACCCCCGCCTCGAGAGGCGGGGGTTTCGTTCGTTCCGGACACAGCAACCCGCGAACGCGGCAACCGCCCGGATGAGGCCTGTGGACTAGGCCGGGAGCTGCAGGACGGCACCCGTGAAGATGAGGTCCGCGTGGATCACGGTGTCGGCATTGGCGGCGAAGAGTGCCTGCCAGCCACCGTTGACGCCGAGCTTGCCGGCGATCGAGCTGAGGGTGTCACCCGACTGGATGGTGTAGGTCTCGCCGCTCAGTGCGACGGGAGCAACGGGGGCCTGGGCGACGGGAGCCTGGGCGACGACGGGCGCCTGGACCTGGACCGGTGCCTGGACGGGGGCCTGGACCTGGACGGGGGCCTGGACCTGGACGGGTGCCTGGGCGACGGGAGCGACCGGTGCCGGAGCCTGCTGGAACTGCACGTCACCCGGGGCAGCGGTGCTGCTCAGCCCGAGCTGTGCCGAGCAGGAGGGCCATGCGCCCCAGCCCTGGCCGGCGAGGACGTTCTCGGCGACGGCGATCTGCTGCTCGCGGCTGGCGTTCTGGGGAGCGCCCTGGCCACCGAAGGCGGCCCAGGTGGAGGGGGTGAACTGCAGGCCACCGGAGAAGCCGTTCCCGGTGTTGATGCCCCAGTTTCCGCCGCTCTCGCACTGTGCCAGTGCATCCCAGTCGCTGGCGGGGGCGGCGTTGGCCGCTCCGGCCGCTGCGCCGAGGCCGAGGCCGGTGAGTGCTACTGCTGCGAGTCCGCGACGGGCGCTGGTGCTGAAGGAGTGTGTATTCATGGGGTTACGATGCTCCGAAAGGCCACCCGCACTAGGTCCGTCCCCGGACTTCTTCGCGCCGCTGCTCACCTTGACTTGAATAGAGGTCATGGTTCGGCAGCCGCCTGTTGAGCAACGAGCGGTGGAGGGCGGTGCCGGGCATTCATCGCTGCTCGTATGACGGCAGCTTTTTCGCTTCCCCGGACGGGGAACTACCTCCACCGTAAAGTAATTTCGTTTCGTTGCCAAACCGGTACGGCGCGGCGCTTGACATCGGGTCGAATCGAGGGAAGAAAATGTGGCCAAACTGAGGATCCTCTGCGACACTTGCGCACTGCGGGCCCGGCAGGGAGCGCGGAAGCCCCATCGGCGCCGGAAAGGGCCCGGGCATAGCAGCCCGGACCCCTTCCCGTCCGTCCGGACGCGCCGGTCAGGCCGCTACGTACCCGTGCGGATCGAGCACGTACTTGGTCGCGGCTCCGGCGTCGAACTCCTCGTAGCCACGCGGTGCCTCCTCGAGTCCGATCGACTTGGCGTTGACGGCCTTCGCGATGGAGACGCGGTCGTGCAGGATGGCCATCATGAGGCTCCGGTTGTATTTCATGACCGGACACTGGCCCGTGGTGAAGGACAGTGACTTCGCCCACCCCGTGCCGAGGCTGAGGGACAGGGAGCCCACCTTCGCGGCGTCGTCGCCCGCTCCCGGGTCGCTGGTGACATACAGCCCCGGGATGCCCAGGGCGCCGCCGGCGGCCGTGATGTCCATGAGCGAGTTCAGGACCGTCGCCGGCGCCTCGGTCGCGGAACCGGAGCCGTGGCCCCGCGCCTCGAATCCGACGGCGTCTACGCCGCAGTCCACCTCGGGAACGCCGAGCAACTGCTCGACCTGGTCGCGGGGATCGCCCTTGGACACGTCCACCGTCTCGCAGCCGAAGCTCCGTGCCTGCGCCAGCCGCCCCTCGTTGAGGTCGCCCACGATGACGACGGCGGCGCCCAGGAGCTGCGCCGAGACGGCGGCGGCGAGGCCGACCGGACCGGCACCTGCGATGTAGACCGTGGAGCCGACCCCCACCCCGGCCGACACGGCGCCGTGGTAGCCCGTGGGGAAGATGTCCGAGAGCATCGTCAGATCCAGGATCTTCTCCAGGGCCTGGTCGCGGTCCGGGAACTTCAGCAGGTTCCAGTCGGCGTAGGGGACCAGGACGTACTCGGCCTGCCCGCCCACCCAGCCGCCCATGTCCACGTAGCCGTAGGCGCTGCCGGGCCGGTCCGGGTTGACGTTGAGGCAGATGCCGGTCTTGCGCTCCTTGCAGTTGCGGCACCGGCCGCACGCGATGTTGAAGGGGACGGAACAGATGTCCCCCTTCTTGATGAATTCGACGTCGCGTCCCACTTCCACGACCTCGCCGGTGATCTCGTGGCCGAGGACGAGGTCCGCCGGAGCCGAGGTGCGGCCCCGGACCATGTGCTGGTCCGATCCGCAGATATTGGTGGTGACGGTCTTGAGGATCACACCGTGGTGGACGGCCCGGCCCACATTGGCCGGGTTCACCCCCGGTCCGTCCTTGAGTTCGAAGGTGGGGTAGTCGATGTCGATGACCTCAACCTTCCCTGGTCCCTTGTACGCAACAGCTCTGTTACCGCTCATGGAACTTCCTCTCCTGCCTGCACTGGTGCGTCCGGTGTGCCCGGGCGCCGTCGCCGGCGCGCCCCGACGAAGGCGACGCGCTGGTAGCGCCGAACCTACAGTGCGGGGGGTCGCATCGACGTTGCATCTCCGCCTCCCCGCATCTTGCGGCCCGGGGCGCGGCGGGGGAGGGTGGCTGTATGACTGGGACCGTGCTCGTGACCGGCGCCACCTCCGGTATCGGAGCTGAATTCGCGCGACAGTTCGCGGCGCGCGGCTGCGACCTGGTGCTGGTCGCCCGGGCCGCCGGTCCGCTCGAGGAGACGGCGGCCGCGCTGCGGACCCGCTGGGGCGTGCAGGTCGAGACCCTCGCAGCAGACCTCCTCGACGAGGACGGCCTGGCCCGGGTGCTCGCCCGCCTCGACGGCGGGCACGACGCGGGCGGTACCGGGTCCCCGGCAGCGGATCGGTCGCAGCCCGGCGTCCGGCCCGTGACCGTGCTGGTCAACAACGCCGGGTACGGGCTGGTCCGGCCGTTCGCGGACAATACGCTCGACGACGAGGTCCGGCACCTGCGCATCCACGTGGAGGTGCCGCTCACCCTCGCCCACGCCGCCCTGCAGTCCATGCGCCCCCGCCGCGAGGGGACGATCATCAACGTGGCGAGCGTCGCCGGCTTCACCCCGAGAGCGACCTACGGAGCGGCGAAGGCGGCGATGATCAGCTTCAGCCGCTGGGCGAACCTCACCTACGGGCCCGAGGGCATCCGGGTGACGGCGGTCTGCCCCGGCTTCGTGCACACCGAGTTCCACCAGCGCATGGGGGTCGACACATCGAGCGTGCCGGAGGTCCTGTGGCTCGACGCCGGCCTCGTCGTCCGTGAGGGGCTGAGGGACACGGCCGCGGGCCGGGCCGTGTCCATCCCGAGCCTGCGCTACAAGGCGCTCACGGCGCTGGCGCGTGTGGCGCCGTCGTCGATCGTGGCACGCTTCGCGACGCGCGGCCGCTGACCGGCGGCACTTCCGGCCCCTCCCACCGAGCGGCGGCGGACACGGGGCGCCCGAGGGACGCCTGCGCCGGCGTGCCCGTCGGCGGACCTCGTCAGGACGTCGCTCCTCCGCTGTCCCAGCTGTCCGGCTCGGCCGCCGCGTCCTCGGGGTGGCGATCCTCGTGCGGGTCCGCGGGTGTGCCCTCGCCGTTGAACGCCGCCGGCACGGCGCCTGCGGCATGGGTGTCCTGCTGGTCGCGGATCGTGTCGGCGGGCTGCCCGGCCGATCCCGCGGAAGGGTCCAGGACGTCGTTCCGGCGATCCCCGTCGGGATGGCCGTCGCCGTGCTGACCGCCGGTCGCGTCCGACGCCGGGTCGGCCGTCGCGGGGGCGTCCTCGTTCCCGGAGCCCTGCTCGCTGCGCCGCGCCTCCTTCCCGGCAGGCGGGACCGGCACCGCGGGGCCGAGGGGATGATCGGCGGGAAGGGCTGCGCCGCCGGGGTTCCCTGCGCTGCTGCTTGACTCGGTCATCGTGCTCCTTCTGGTCGGTGCGTCGGGGCGGGCGTCGGCCGGCCCGGGCGGGGAGTGGCATCGCGAACACTACGTGAGGACCGTGGCCTCCTGCCGCCTGCCCGGCCGCTTGTCCAGACCCTGTCCTCTCCCGATGCCGGGACGGCGGGGAGAAGGTCGGTAAGTATGCTTATGATAAGGGACCGCAGCTGACGAAGGATGCCCCTTACAAGGAGGTAGGACGATGGCAGGTTACTTCAAACTGGTGGACGCTCACGATGACGGTTTCCGCGTGAAACTGACCGCTCCGGACGGAACGCTCGTGGCAGTATCCACCTTCTACGCTTCGAAGGAAGAGGCGATCGCCGGGATCGAACTCATCCGGGAGATCGCCGGGACCGGGCCCGTGGTGGACCACAGCCGGGCCGAATCGGTGGACCAGGACGAGCTCCTCCTGGGACTGCAGGAGACGCCCGAACGACATGCGAGGGTGCGGCACGACGCCTAGGGGTCCGCCCTCCTCGACGTACTGCAGGAGGGCCACCCGCGCGGTGTACGACTGTATACAATGACGCCGGACGTGGAATAGGATGGGGCTATTCCACAATCTCTCTGAAGGGAGCCAACGTCATGTCGACCGCGGACTCATTCGGCGCGAAGGGCGTACTCGACGTCGCCGGCGCCCACTACGAAATTTTCAGGCTGAGCGCCGTCGAGGGCGCCGAGAACCTCCCGTTCAGCCTCAAGGTGCTGCTGGAGAATCTGCTCCGCACCGAGGACGGCGCGAACATCACGGCCGACCACGTCCGCGCGCTCGCGCAGTGGGACGCGGCGGCCGAGCCCGACACGGAGATCCAGTTCACGCCCGCGCGCGTCATCATGCAGGACTTCACCGGCGTCCCGTGCGTCGTCGACCTCGCAACGATGCGTGAGGCCGTCGCCGACCTCGGTGGCGACCCCAAGCGTGTGAACCCGCTCGCCCCGGCAGAGATGGTCATCGACCACTCCGTGCAGATCGACGCCTTCGGCAATGCCGGGGCGCTCGAGCGCAACATGGAGATCGAGTACCAGCGCAACGGGGAGCGGTACCAGTTCCTCCGCTGGGGACAGACCGCGTTCGACGACTTCAAGGTCGTCCCGCCGGGCATGGGCATCGTCCACCAGGTCAACCTCGAGTACCTGGCCCGCACCGTCATGACCCGTGAGGTCGACGGCGTGGTGCGTGCCTACCCCGACACGTGCGTCGGCACCGACTCCCACACCACGATGGTCAACGGCCTGGGCGTGCTCGGCTGGGGCGTCGGCGGCATCGAGGCCGAGGCCGCGATGCTCGGCCAGCCCGTCTCGATGCTCATCCCACGCGTCGTCGGCTTCAAGCTCACCGGTGACATCCCCGCCGGCGCCACTGCGACCGACGTCGTCCTCACCATCACCCAGATGCTGCGCAAGCACGGCGTCGTCGGCAAGTTCGTCGAGTTCTACGGCGAAGGCGTCGCCTCCGTGCCGCTCGCCAACCGCGCCACCATCGGCAACATGAGCCCCGAATTCGGTTCCACCGCCGCCATGTTCCCGATCGACGACGTCACGCTCGACTACCTGCGCCTCACCGGCCGCCCGGCCGAGAACGTGGCACTCGTGGAGTCGTACGCCAAGGAGCAGGGCCTCTGGCACGACCCGTCCCGCGAGATCCGTTTCTCCGAGTACCTCGAACTGGACCTCTCGACCGTCGTCCCGTCGATCGCCGGACCGAAGCGCCCGCAGGACCGCGTGGAGCTCAGCAAGTCCAAGGACCAGTTCCGCGAGGACCTGCGCAACTACTCGAACGACCCCGACCTGACGTTCGCTCCGGGCGGCACCGTGGACGAGTCCTCGCAGGAGAGCTTCCCGGCATCGGACTCGCCGAGCTTCACGCCCGGGACGACGTCGTCGGTCACGGACGAGAACTCCGAGCCCCGCGAGACCGTCGGAGCGGGTGCCGGCTCCACTCGGCCGTCGAAGAAGGTTGCGGTCACCATGAAGGACGGCCGCGAGTTCGAGCTGGACCACGGTGCCGTGAGCATCGCGTCGATCACGTCCTGCACGAACACGTCCAACCCGTCGGTCATGCTCGCCGCCGCCGTGCTGGCGCGCAACGCCGTCGAGAAGGGCCTCGTGTCCAAGCCGTGGGTCAAGACCTCCGTGGCCCCGGGCTCGAAGGTCGTCACCGACTACTACGAGAAGTCGGGTCTGATCCCGTACCTCGAGAAGCTCGGGTTCTTCACGGTCGGCTACGGCTGCGCCACGTGCATCGGCAACTCCGGTCCGCTGGAGGACGAGATCTCGCAGGCCATCCAGGACAACGACCTCGCCGTGACGGCCGTCCTGTCCGGCAACCGCAACTTCGAGGGCCGGATCAACCCTGACGTCAAGATGAACTACCTGGCGTCGCCGCCGCTGGTGGTCGCCTACGCCCTGGCAGGCACCATGGACTTCGACTTCGACACCGAGCCCCTCGGCCAGGACGAAGCCGGCAACGACGTCTTCCTGAAGGACATCTGGCCGAACCCGGTCGAGGTCCAGCAGGTCATCGACTCCTCGATCGACGAGGACATGTTCACGTCGAGCTACGCGACGATCTTCGAGGGCGACGAGCGGTGGCAGTCCCTGCCCACGCCCGACGGCGCGACCTTCGCCTGGGATCCCGAGTCCACCTACGTGCGGAAGCCACCGTACTTCGAGGGCATGCAGCGCGAGGCGAGCCCGGTCGAGGACATCGACGGCGCACGCGTGCTCCTGAAGCTCGGCGACTCGGTCACCACCGACCACATCTCGCCCGCGGGATCTTTCAAGTCGGACACGCCGGCCGGCCGCTACCTGACCGAGAAGGGCGTGCAGCGCAAGGACTTCAACTCCTACGGTTCGCGCCGTGGCAACCACGAGGTCATGATCCGCGGCACCTTCGCGAACATCCGCATCAAGAACCAGCTCCTGGACGGCGTCGAGGGCGGGTTCACGAAGGACTTCTCGCAGCCGGACGCGCCGCAGGCCGCCGTCTACGACGCCGCCGAGAACTACCGCGCGGCCGGCACGCCGCTGGTGGTCCTCGCCGGCAAGGAGTACGGCTCCGGCTCGTCGCGTGACTGGGCGGCCAAGGGCACCGCGCTGCTGGGCGTCAAGGCCGTCGTCGCCGAGAGCTACGAGCGTATCCACCGGTCGAACCTGATCGGCATGGGCGTCCTGCCGCTGCAGTACCCCGAAGGCCAGAACGCCGAGTCCCTGGGCCTCACCGGCACGGAGACCTTCGCGGTCAGCGGGGTCACCGAGCTCAACGAGGGTCGCACCCCCCGCACGGTGAAGGTCACGGCTACCCCGGCCGACGGCGGCTCCGCCGTCGAGTTCGATGCCGTGCTGCGCATCGACACGCCGGGCGAGGCGGACTACTACCGCAACGGCGGCATCCTGCAGTACGTGCTGCGCCAGCTCGCGAGCTAGCGTCCACGAGGTTCCGGGCCGGGGGTACCACCTCCCGGCCCGGACCGTCTGCAGGGCACCTGCCCTGCCCACCCGAACCACGACGAACCGAGGGGGCGCCATGGCAGAGTCCACCGATCTATCGGCGCGCGTGGACGGCGACGCCATCTTCCGCGTCCTCCGCAGCGAGATCCTCGCCGGCGTCCACCCGCCGGGGACGGCGCTGCGCGAAGTGGTCATCTCCGAGCGGTTCGGCGTCTCGCGGACACCCGTCCGTGAGGCCCTCAGCAGGCTGCAGCACGAACGCCTGCTCGAACGGGCGGCGCGGGGACTCCAGGTGCCGCAGATCGACCCCCAGGAAGTCATCCAGATCTACGACCTGAGGGTCATGCTGGAGGAGGAGGCCGCCGGGCAGGCGGCCCTCAACCGGGGTACCGCGGACATCATGCGGCTCGAGGCGCTGCTGGAACGGGACCGCGGCGTCGTCGAACCGGACGACACCACCAAGGTCACGAACAACCTCGAGTTCCACACCTCGCTCTGGTCCGCAGCCCGGAACCCCATCCTGATGGACCTCCTGCAGCGGCTCTCCACCCACCTCATCCACACGCCCCGTTCCACGCTGTCCGTCGGGCACCGCTGGCAGGAAGTGCTCGTCGAGCACGAGGCGCTGATCAGTGCGATCACCGATCGGCGCAGCGACGACGCCCGTGCCATCGCCCGCACGCACCTCGAGAAGGCCCGTACGCTCCGCCTGCACCTGCTCCGCACCACCGCGGCGGACTGAGCGTGGCGGACCACCGGACGCGGCTCCTGCTCGACGTCGACACGGGTATCGACGACGCCGTCGCCCTGCTGTATCTGCTCGCCACACCGGGGACGAGCATCGAGGCCATCACCTGCACGGCCGGCAACGTCGGGGCGCGGCAGGTGGCGATCAACAACCTGGCCCTGCTCGAGCTGTGCGGCCGTGCCGGCATCGAGGTGGCCCTCGGCAGCGAGGTCCCGCTCGAGATCCCCCTCGTCACGACCGAGGAGACCCACGGCGACCAGGGGATCGGCTACGCGGTTCTTCCATCCCCCCGCGGGCATATCTCCTCCCGGCACGCGGTGGACGTGTGGCTCGACGCGGTGCGCTGCCACCCCGGGCAGATCACCGGACTGGTCACGGGACCGCTCACCAACCTGGCCCTGGCCCTGCGCGCGGAGCCGGATCTCCCGATGCTCCTGAAAGGACTCGTGATCATGGGCGGGGCGTTCCACCATCCGGGGAACACGACACCGGTGGCGGAGTGGAACACCCATGTGGACCCGCACGCGGCCAAGGAGGTCTTCGCCGCCTACGAGGGCCTGCCCCTGGAGAAGCTGCCCGTGGTGTGCGCGCTCGAGACCACGGAGCGCATCGAGTGCACCCCCGCCCACGTCGACGCCGTCGCGCGGGCGGCGGGCGCGGCGCCGGAGGTCCTGGACCCGGACGACCCCGACGGCACCCGCAGTGGCAGCGACAACGCCGTCGTCGCCTGCATCTCCGACGCCCTCCGCTTCTACATGGAGTTCCACCGGCTGTACGACCAGGGCTACATCGCCCACCTGCACGACCTCTTCGCGGCGATGGTGGCGACCGGCGAGGCCGGATTCGAGGAGCGGCTCGCGACGGTCGACGTCGAGACGGAGTCCCCGCTGACGTTCGGGCAGACGGTCGCGGACGTCGCCGGGATGTGGAAGCGGGCGCCGAACGCCCGGATCGTCACGCGCAACGACCCGGCGGCGGTGTTCGATGTGATGGTCCGCCGCCTGTCGGACCTGGCGAGGATGCACGGCTGAGGGTGTCCGCACGTGCCCCCGGCAGGGCATGGCTTCCAGCTGCGGGCCACCGCCGTCCGGAGGCACGGCCCGTCGCCGGGACCGACGCTCGCGGCGGGGCCCCGGTACACTGGTAGCTGCCCGCACCGCCGCGCGGCCGGCGCCGAGGTGACATGAGGTGCGTCCTCCCCGTCCATCGCGCCCAAGGAATATCGTGAGTTCATCCCTGACCCTCGCAGCCGGCACCGCCGTGCAGCGGCCGCGACGCCTGCTCCTCGCCCTCGGCGGAGCACTCATCGTCGCCACCTACCTGTTCCTCGTGATCGTCCAGCCCGCGGAGATCGCCGGCGGCATGGGCAGCACGGCGTCGCTCGTCTCCCTCTTCGGATTCCTCGGCGGCGGTGCGCTCCTGGTCGGCGGCATCCTGCCGATGCTGAGCACCAGCTCGCTCGTGGTCATGCCCCTCGGTATCGCGCTGAACATCGCCATCGGGCAGGTGGCCGGGACGCTGGGCCTGCAGATCTACCTCGATGCGATCGGGACCGTCCTCGTCGCCGTCCTCGCAGGTCCCGCTGCCGGAGCGGCCACCGGAGCGATCAGCAACGCAATCTGGGGGCTCTTCAACCCGTTCGCACTGCCCTTCGCGGCCGGCGCCGCACTCATCGGGCTGCTCGCCGGCATGGCGGCGAAGTACGGTGCGTTCCGCAGAATGTACCTGGCGCCGGTCGCGGGCCTCGTCGTCGGGGCGATCGGCGGACTCGTGGCCGCACCGGTGGCCGTCTTCATGTTCGGCGCGGCAGGGACCTTCGGGACCAATGCGATCATCGCGGTGTTCCGCTCGATGGGGGACAAGCTGCTGGTCGCAGCGACCAAGCAGGGGCTGCTGTCGGATTCGCTGGACAAGGTCGTGGTCTTCGTCCTCGTGGCGCTCGTCGTCTATGCCCTCCCGCCGCGTGCGGTGCGCCAGTTCCCCTTCGCACGCGCCCACCGCGTCCTCGGCGCCAGGACAGGCACGCCCGCGCGATCGGCGAACGGGAACGACGCCGGCGCCGCCTGACCCATGCCGCGCCGCAGGATCTACAACCCGCTGACCGAGCTGCTCGCCGCAGTCCTGCTGGTGGTCCTCGTCCTCGTGGTGAACCGCTGGGAGTTCTCCCTCGCGGTCCTCGTGCTCGTGGTGGTGCCCGCCGTCCTGGTGTCCGGCAGGCCCCGGCAGATCGGCCTGGCGGTCCTCCTGGTGGCGGGACCGCTCGTCCTCTCGTCCCTGCTGCTGCACGGCCTGTTCTATCCCGAGGGCCGCACTGTCCTGCTCGACCTCGGGATCGCCCGGGTCACGACGGAGGGCCTGTCCTTCGCCGCCGCCATGGGGCTGCGCATGGGCGTGTTCGCCGGGGTGCTGCTTCCGGCCGCGATGACGCTCGACATCCCCGAGCTCCTGGCCACCATGACGCACCGCGGGTGGAACCGGAAGCTGGTGTTCGTCGTGGGTTCCGCCGTGGGGCTCATCCCGCACGTCGCGATGCGTGCACGGCAGATCACGCGCTCGCAGCAGGCGCGCGGACTCGTCGTCGGACGCGGCCCGGTGTCCCGCGTCCGCGCACTGCTGGCCGTCCTGACACCGCTGGTCATCGGCCTCCTCGTGGATGCCTCCGAGCGCAACTCCATGCTCGAGGCCCGCAGCTTCTCGTCCGGTGTGACACGTACGAGCTACCTGCCGGACACGGACACCGTCCGCCAGCGGTGTGTGCGGCGTGCCATGGTCGTCGCGGTCGGGGTGTTCTCCGTGGTCTGGCTCGTCGGCCCGGGCGCCGCATGATCAGGCTCGAGGGCGAATCCTTCGCCTACGACGAGGGCGTGCCCGTCCTCGCCGACGTCGCCCTCACCGTGGGCCCGGGGGAGTACCTGGTCGTCGCGGGAGCCTCCGGCTCGGGCAAGACGACGCTGGCCCGGTTGCTCGCCGGGCAGACCGGTGCGGCCGCGGGCTCGGTCTTCCGCGGATCGATCACGCTCGACGGCGAGACGATCCGTTGTGCCGGTGCGCCCACCGACCCGCGCGTCGACCCCGCGGCCTGGAGCACGCACGTCGCCTATGTGGCGCAGGGCGCGTGGGGACAGCTGTCCATGATGTGCGCCACCGTCGGTGAGGAGATCGCCTTCGGCCCCTCCAATCGCGGCATCCCCACCGCTCAGCTGCGGGACGGGGTGCACGAGATCGCCGCTGCCCTGGCCTTGACCCCGCTCCTGGACCGCGACCCGCGCCGGCTGTCCGGCGGCCAGCTCCAGCGCACCCTCATCGCCGCGGCGATGGTCCAGCGCCCGCGCGTACTGGTCCTCGACGAGCCCTTCCAGGGTCTCGACGCCGACGCGGTACGGGACATCGCGGCAGCCCTGGCCGCCCTGCGGCGGGACGGGACCGCGGTCGTGGTCTGCGAACCGATGCTGCCCCGGACCGCGCCGCAGGACGCCCGCGTCCTGGCGCTCGCGGACGGCCGCCCGGTGTTCGCGGGTCCCCTGGCGGAGGCCCGCCGGGCAGGACTGCGCCGCTACGGCATCGGGACGGCGGGCGATCCGCCGCGCCCCGCCGCAGGCCCCGCAGCGGGTCCCGACCAGCCCCGGACGGTGCCGGCCGCCCCCGCGCTGGTCGCGCTCGAGGGAGTCACCTTCCGTCATCGCGAGGCCGGACCGGCGGCCGCACCCGCCGTGCTGCGGGGGGTCGACCTCACCGTCCTGCCGGGGGAGATCATCGCGGTGAGGGGTGCCAACGGCTCGGGGAAATCGACGCTGCTGCAGCACCTCAACGGCCTGCACCGGGCGGACGGCGGCTCCGTGACGGTGGACGGGGTGCCGATCGTCCGTCAGCCGACGGGTACCCTCGCCGCCACGGTCGGGTACCTGTTCCAGGACACGGACCAGCAGCTCTTCGAGCGGACGGCGCTGCGCGAGGTGACCTTCGGGCCGCTGGCCACGGGCGTCCGCAGGGGTGCGGCCGTCCGGCGGGCGTCGGCCGCGCTCGACGGTGTGGGACTCGGAGCGCTGGCGGACGCCCACCCCTACGAACTGGGCTTCGTCCAGCGGCGCCTGGTGGCCCTCGCCTCCATCATCGCGACAGGGCCGGCCGTGTGGGCGCTCGACGAACCGACCGCGGGCCTCGACGAGGCCGCGCGCACACTGCTGGCAGGCCTGCTGGCCCGGCACGCGCGAGGGGGAGGGGCCGTCGTCCTGGCGACCCACGATGCCGCTTTCGCCGATGCCGTCGCACATCGGACCATCTGGCTCGAGGACGGCAGGATCGTGGCCGGGCGTCCCGGGCCCGACGCCTGATCGCCCTCCCGCAGGGCACGACCAGCCCCTAGGGTGGGACCCATGGACCTCCTGCGCGAGCGGCACCGCACCATCCCTACGCGGGGCGCCGACCTCGCCGTCTTCGAGTACGGGGCGGACCCCCGGGCCGATGCACCGACCATCGTCTTCGTGCACGGGTACCCCGACGACCATCGGGTGTTCTCCCCCGTCCTGCGCGAGCTCGCGCCCACGCACCACCTCGTGGCCTTCGACACCCGGAACGCCGGACGGTCGCGCACGCTGGGCGGCGCCGGCCTCACCCTGGCGGAACTGGTCGACGACGTGTTCGCCGTGCTCGAGGCCGTCGGGGCCCCGGGCGGGGTTCGGCTCGTCGGCCACGACTGGGGGTCCATCCAGGGCTGGGCCGTGCTCCAGGACGAGCGCTCGCACGGGCTGGTGATCGACTACACCAGCATCTCCGGACCCGATCTACGCCACTTCTCCCGCTGGCTGCGCGGGCGCTTCCGCCGGCTGCGGCTGGTGCCGCAGGGGCTCGGACAGGTGCTGCGCAGCTGGTACGTCGGGGCCTTCCGGCTGCCGGTCCTCCCGGAGCTGGTGTGGAAGTACGTCCTGACCCGGCGTTACGAGCTGACTGCGCGGCGGAACGTGGGAGCCGATCCCGTCCGCGGTCTCGCCCTGTACCGGACCACCCTGTCCTCGGCGGCCAGGCCGCCCCGGCCCACCCGGGTCCGGGTTCCGGTGCACGTCATCGTGCCGCTGAAGGATCCCTTCCTCTCGCCGCACCTCGTCGACGGCCTGGACGAGTGGATCGAGGACCTGACCGTCACCACCGTCCCCGGGGGCCACTGGTGGATCGCCTCGCGGGGCCGTGCGTTCGCCGAGCTGCTCGATCCCTCGCTGCGCGACCGTGCCTGACCGGCACTATGCCTCGAGCAGCCCCCGGATGTCCTCGGCGGTGAGGGCGGAACTGAAGACGGCGTCGTCGTCCATGACCGAGGTGAAGAGCTTGGCCTTCTGCTCCTTGAGCTTCATGACCTTCTCCTCGATCGTCCCCTTGGACACCATGCGGTAGACCATGACGTTCTTCGTCTGGCCGATCCGGTGTGTGCGGTCCACGGCCTGGGCCTCCGACGCGGGGTTCCACCAGGGATCCAGCAGGAAGCAGTAGTCCGCCTCGGTCAGGTTCAGGCCGAACCCGCCGGCCTTGAGGCTGATGAGGAACACCGGGGCCTTGCCGTCCTTGAAGGAGTCGATGACCTCGCCGCGGCTCCGCGTCGACCCGTCGAGGTAGGCGTACTCGATGCCGCGGGCGTCGAGCTGTTCGGCCGCCTTCTTCAGGTAGGACGTGAACTGGCTGAAGACCAGCGCGCGGTGTCCTTCGGCGAGGATGCCGTCGAGGTTCTCGAACAGCACCTCGAGCTTCGCGGACGGTACGCCCTCGTGCTCCGGATCGACGAGGGAGGCGTCGAGGCTGAGCATGCGCAGCAGGGTCAGCGAACGGAAGACGATCATGCGGTTCCGGTTCATGTCCTCGATCAGGCCGAGGAGCTTCTGCCGCTCCCGCTGCAGGTACGTCTCGTAGATGTGCCGGTGCTCGGGGTGGAGCTCCACCTCGAGGACCTGCTCCTGCTTCGGGGGCAGGTCGGAGGCGACCGCCTCCTTGGTGCGGCGCATCATCAGCGGGCGGATGCGCTTGCGCAGCCGGACCAGTGGCCGGTTGTCGCCGATCTTCTCGATCGGCGTCCGGTAGTCCTCCGTGAACTTCCGGGCCGAGGGGAAGAGGCCCGGCGCCACGATGTTGAACAGCGACCACAGCTCCATGAGGTTGTTCTCCATGGGCGTTCCGGTGATCGCCAGCTTGAAGGGCGCGTCGAAGTCCTTGGCCGCCTGGTGCACCTTGGACGCGCGGTTCTTCACGAACTGCGCCTCGTCGAGCACGAGCCCCGACCAGGGGAGGTCCTGGTAGGCGGGGAAGTCGAGCCGGAAGAGCGTGTACGAGGTGATGACGATGTCGGCGTCGCCGACCTGCTCGCGGATGGGGACCCCGGAGGCACCCTGGGTGTCGTTGATCGCGACGACCCTGAGCCCCGGTGCGAAGCGGTGGGCCTCGTTGGACCAGTTCGGCACCACGGAGGTGGGTGCGACGACGAGGAACGGGGCGTCCAGCCCCCGGCTCTCCTTGGCGTAGGTCATGAGGGCCAGTGCCTGCAGGGTCTTGCCGAGCCCCATGTCGTCGGCGAGGACGCCCCCGAGCTGATGCCGCCACAGGAAGGCGAGCCAGCTGAAGCCCTCGGCCTGGTAGGGGCGCATCTCCGCGACCAGGCCGGCGGGGGCGGCCGTGGCCTCGACGTCCTTGAGCTCGAGCAGCCCGCTCACGGCCTCGCGCCACGACTGCGCCTGCTCGGTCTCCTCGGCGAGGTCCTCGAAGTCCGCCCAGAGTCCCGCCTGGTAACGGCTGATCTGCAGGCCGGTCTCCGGGTCCCACTCGCTCAGCGCGCGGGCCTCCTCGATCAGCTCCCGGAGCTGGTCGAACACGGGCTGCTCGAGGGACAGGTAGCTGTTGTCGACGAGCTTCAGCTTCTTCCGGCCCTGCGCCAGGGCCCGGAAGACGGAGTCGAAGGGGATGGTGCGGCCGCTGACCGTCACCATCACGCCGAGGTCGAACCAGTCACGGTTGTCCGTCTCCACGGTGCTGATGCGCAGTGTCGGCGTCTCCGTCAGTTCCGTGTAGTCGGGCTTCTCGCCGACGACCTCCACCGTCACGCCCTCGAGCTCCATCAGCTGGGGCAGCACGTCCTCCGCGAACTCCACGGCCTGCATGTCCTTCATCTGCAGGGACTTGAGCGGCAGGGAGCCGAGCACGCTCCGCGCAGCAGCGGCGAGGCCGTCCTCGGCGTCGGCGTCGCGGTAGCCGTCATCACTGCCCGGACCGCCCCGGCGGAAGGGCCTGCGCTGGACCGCATCACCCAGCGGGTAGTCGAAGTGCCAGTCGAGGGTCACCGAGCCGTCCGCACCGTAGGCCGTGGTGAGGACGAGGACCGGTGGCTGGATCTCGGGGAGCTCCACGCTGCCGTCGCTGCTGTCCACCTCGATGGACTGTCGCAGCCTGGGGTAGTACTCCTGGAGGAAGAGGGACTTCTCCTCCTCGGGGACGACGACGGCGCGGCCGCGCTGCAGGAGCTCGATGTCCTTCGGCGTCAGCCTCCTGGAGGTCGGCGCCAGGGTGATGGTGTCGTCGGGGGCGACCGTGTAGATGCCGTGCGTGCTGATCACATGCGCGGTGTCCGAGGGGTGGGGCTGCCCGTCGACGTCGAGCGCCGGGCAGAGCTGGAGGGCCCCGTCCTCGGTCTCCGTCGCGTCAAGCTTCAGGGTGGCGCGGCCCGCGAGTTCGATGCTCACGGACTTCTTGGATCCCACGAAGGCGATGCCGAGGCGCTGCGCCTCGTCCAGCAGCTGCCACAGGAGCGGATTGCTGAAGTCGTCGAGGTACAGCCAGGAGTCGTTGTTGCCGAAGTAGTTGACGCCCGTGCCGCGGTGCAGTGCCGGGAACTGCGAGAACCAGCGGTGCTGGTCCGGGTCGAGCTTCAACCCGTACGTCTGGTAGCTGATGCTGCCCCAGGACAGGTTGTTCTTGATCCACTTGCCCTTGCCGTTCTGGCTGACCGGCCGCACGCCGAGGCGGGTGTTGAGCGTCCGCTGCCCCTGGCGCTCGGCGGCCGACCCCCACCGCTGCACGGCCACTTCCGGCGTCCGCAGCTCGAACTGGAGGCCGAGGGGTGTCAGCGGGGCCGGTGGATCGGTCGAGGGGGCATCGGCCTCGAGCAGGTCCGTCAGGGAGGCCTGCCAGCCCTCCGGTGCGGACGGACGCGGCGCGGGGCGAGCACCGAGATCGCGCTCGTGCTGGGCCAGGAGGTTCTCGGTGTTGCTCTGCAGGGCGGTGGCGGCGACGTGCTTGCAGTCCGCCCCGACGGGGCAGCTGCAGAAGTTCTCGAGGGGACGGAACCGTCCGTCGCCCTTCAGCCCGAGGCGGAGCTTGGTGCGGTAGTCGCTGGGCGCACTCCCGCGGACCTTCCCGGTCAGCAGCTTCGACTCGGCGTCCCAGGCGAGTGAGCTGACGGCGCCGTCCTTGGCGTAGGTCTGTCCGCGCTGGAAGGCGGCTCCGCCCACGACGCGGATGATGTCGGTGACATCGACCATGGGGTGGGTGGAAGTGGGCATAATTCCATGCTCTCACGCGGTGGTGACGCTCCCCGGCCACGGGGCATCCCTTTCGCTGCGGGTGACAGGCACCGGGTCGAGCGGCTCGATCATGGCGGGCTCTGCCCTACTGTTGGGAAGGGGCTCAAACCGGGCATTACTGGCGGAACGGAAGAGGTCGCGTGTTCGAAGCAGCAAGCATCATCTACGCGGCGGCGGGTCTCGCCGTGTTCGCGGCAGCACTCCTGCCGCGCCTGCTCATGCGCGCGCCGGTCTCGATGCCCATGGTGTTCCTCGCCGCCGGCATCCTGGTGTTCAGCTTCGCGAAGGACCTCCCCGATCCCGATCCGGTGGCCTACAGCGATGTGACGATCCACCTGAGTGAGGTCTGCGTCATCATCTCGCTGATGGGGGCCGGGCTGGCGCTCGACCGCAAGCTCGGCTGGCGCCGCTGGTCCACCACCTGGCGCCTCCTCGGCATCGCGATGCCCCTGTGCATCCTGATCCTCACGCTGATGGGGATGTGGCTGCTGGGCCTCGGGCTCGCCTCCGCCCTGCTCGTGGCCGCGGCCCTCGCGCCCACCGATCCCGTCCTCGCCTCCGAGGTTCAGGTGGGGGAGCCCTCGGAGTCGGAGGAGGACCTCGAGGCCGAGGACGAGGTGCGCTTCGGCCTGACCTCCGAGGCCGGGCTCAACGACGGCCTCGCCTTCCCCTTCGTGTACCTCGCCATCCTGATGAGCACGGTGGGTCTGTCCCCGTCCGCCTGGGGTGTGGAGTGGATCCTGCTCGACGTCCTGTGGCGCATGATCATCGGCTGTGCGTTCGGGTTCGGCATGGGCAAGCTGCTGGCCCGGGTCTTCTTCCGGACGCCGATCAAGAGCGTCCGCCTCGCCAACTACTCCGAGGGGTTCGTCGCCCTCGCGGCGACGTTCCTGACGTACGGGCTCACCGAGGCGATCGAGGGCTACGGTTTCATCGCGGTCTTCGTGTGCGCCCTGACCATCCGCGCCGGGGAACAGACCCACGGCTACCACGGGGTGCTGCACAGCTACATCGAGCAGCTCGAGCGGCTCCTCACCGTCGTCGTGCTCGTCCTGCTGGGCGGGGCCGTGGCGCGGGGCCTGTTCGAGGGCCTCCGGCCGCTGGAGGTGGTGGTCGCCGTCGCCTTCGTCCTGCTGGTGCGGCCCGTCACGGCCTGGTTCAGCCTGGCGCGGGGCAAGACGGGCCCGTGGGAGCGCCGCACGCTCGCCTTCTTCGGAGTGCGCGGCATCGGTTCCGTCTACTACCTGAGCTACGCCCTCTCGAAGGGCGAGTTCGCCGCTGACGAGAGCACGCTGTGGCGCGTCGGGGGCCTCGTGATCGTCATCTCGATCGTCATCCACGGCATCACCGCCGCTCCCGCCATCAATGCCCTCGACCGCGCGCGGCAGCGCAAGGCACGTGAGCAGGGCGACGAGGCGCAGGCTCCCAACACCCCGGTCTAGTGGCGGCCGCGCGGCCGCGGGCGGATCGTCCGTTCCAGGGTCGCGCGTACCACGAGCCCTCCGACGAGGGCCCAGAACGCCCCTCCGATGCCCAGGACGGACAGGCCCGATGCCGCCAGGAGGAACGTCACGGCGCCACTCATCCGGCCCGTCGCGTCTCCGAACGCGGCGGTGACCGCCGTCGCCATGGTGCTGATGAGCGCGAGGCCGGCGACCGCCTCCACGAGTCCGGCCGGTGCGGCACCCACGACGACGACGAGCGCGCCCGAGACGGCGGCGAGCACCAGGTAGGAGAATCCCGCGGTGAGGGCGGCGACCCAGCGGCGGTCCCGGTCCTCGCCCGCCCCCTCACCCGCGGACAGTGCGGCGGACAGGGCCGCGAGGTTGACGGCGTGCCCGCCGAACGGGGCGACGAGCGCCGTGCCGGCCCCGGTCACGGCCAGGGCGGGACGCCAGGGCGTCCGATAGCCGAAGGATTTCAGGACGGCCACGCCGGGGAGGTTCTGCGACGCCATGGTCACCACGTAGAGGGGCAGGGCTATCCCCACGACGGCGGCCGGGTCGAGGACGGGCACGGTGAACACCGGCGTCGGCACCAGGTCGGCCGGATCGATCCCGGTCCCGTCGCGGGCGAGCTGGAGGCCGATGACCACCAGGGCCGCGACGAGGGCGAGCGGTACGGCCCACTTCGGGATGACGGCGGAGGCGGTCAGCCAGACGGCGATCACGGGCAGCACCAGCAGCGGGATGGTGCCCAGGGACTGGAACGGCGCCAGGCAGAGGGGCAGCAGCACCCCCGCGAGCATGGCCTGCGCCAGATGCTGGGGGATGCGTGCCACGACCCGCCCGAGCCAGGGGACCGCGCCGGTCAGCGCGAACAGGAGGCCCGTGACCAGGAACGCACCCACGGCCGCCGGCCAGCCTCCCGCCGGGATACTCGCCCCGGCCAGCAGTGCGGCCCCCGGGGTGGACCAGGAGAGCGTGACGGGGAGCCTGAAGCGCAGCGCCAGGAGGACGATCCCGAGGCCGACGACGGCGGTTAGCGCCAGGAGCCCCGACGCCGCCTGCTCCGGCGAGGCACCCGTGGCACGCAGTCCGGCAAGCACGACGGCGAAGGACGACGTGAAACCGACGAGGGCCGTGACGACGCCCGCGAGGACGGGTTCGTGCAGGCCGGGCCGGACGGTGGAGCTGGTGTGCACCGCGCATCTCCTGTTCGGAGCGCTGCAGCCCCAGAAGCGTTCTGTATACGGAACGGCAAGCGTAGGATGCAGGGATGCCCGAGGACAAGCCCACCCGCGATGTGTCGCCGCGGGCCGCCGTCGCCCGGCGCATCACGGAACTGCGACGAGCACAGGGGTTCACGCTGAGCGGTCTCGCGTCCCGCGCAGGCATCGGGAAGGGGACGCTGTCCGAGCTCGAGGCCGGCACCCGCAATCCGACGCTCGAGACGCTCTACGCGCTCGCCGGTCCACTCGGGGTGCCGCTCACGGGACTCGTGGGGGACGGAACCGGGCACAGCGTCCCGGACGGGGTCGTCGACGCCCGCCTGCTGACGGTCCGGACGCACGACGACGGCGGCACCACCGAGGTCTTCTGGCTCACCATCGCCGCGCGGGGCACGCGGGTCTCGCCGCCACACCGCCACGGCACCGTGGAGCATCTGCGGGTGGTACGGGGGACGGCCTGCGTGGGACCGTCGGGCGCCGAGGCGCTCGTCCGGGCAGGGGAGTCCTCCTCGTGGCCCGCCGACACCGGGCACACCTACGCGGCGAGGGACGGCAGCGCGCAGGGCGTCCTCACCATCGAGACGCCGCCCGGCGGACCCTGATCAGGTGGTGCGGGCCTGTTCCAGGCGCCGCTGCACGGCCTCCAGCTCATCGCTCAGGGACTGCAGGCGTTCGGTGTTCTGCTCGACGGCGAGTGCCCGGACGAGGTGGTCCTGGCGCTCCCGGAGCGCGGCTTCGGAGGTCTGCGGTTCGCTGTTCGGCATGGCCCCAGTCTGTCAGGGCGCCCTGCAGCGCGCGACCGCGCCGTCCTCGGGCGGGCGCAGGAAATAGATGCACCCGGGCAACCGTTCCCTCAAGAGGTCCGCGGCCCCCGCCGCGGTCCCGGAAATCGAGAGGTGCATCCCATGTCTGTCCCCCTGTCCATCCTGGATCTGGCGCAGGTCGCCGAGGGCTCGACGCCCGCCGAGACGTTCGCCTCCAGCGTGTCGCTCGCGCAGCACGCGGAATCGTGGGGCTACCGCCGGATCTGGTACGCCGAGCACCACAACATGGGCAGCATCGCGTCGTCGGCCACGAGCGTGCTGATCGCGCACGTCGCCGCCCACACGTCGACCATCCGCCTCGGAGCCGGCGGGGTCATGCTGCCCAACCACTCGCCGCTGACGATCGCGGA
Source organism: Arthrobacter sp. TmT3-37 (assembly GCF_054510835.1). NCBI lineage: Bacteria > Bacillati > Actinomycetota > Actinomycetes > Micrococcales > Micrococcaceae > Arthrobacter > Arthrobacter sp. TmT3-37. The sequence goes on from NZ_JBTNDU010000002.1 coordinate 87,344, forward strand.
GCAGTTCGGCACCCTCGAGAGCCTGCATCCGGGGCGGATCGACCTCGGCCTCGGCCGGGCGCCCGGCAGCGACCAGGTCACCGCCCGTGCACTGCGTCGTGATCCGATGTCGGCCGACAGCTTCCCCTCCGACGTCCTCGAACTGCAGGGGTACCTGACCGGTGAGACGCGGGTCCCGGGTGTGCAGGCCACTCCCGGCAAGGGCACGAACGTCCCGCTGTACATCCTCGGCTCCTCCCTCTTCGGCGCCCGGCTCGCCGCCGCCCTCGGCCTGCCCTTCGCCTTCGCCTCCCACTTCGCACCGCAGGCCCTGCTGGACGCCGCAGCCATCTACCGCCGGGAGTTCACGCCGTCGGCGCAGGCGGAGAAGCCACACTTCATCGCCGGGGTCAACGTCATCGCGGCCGACAGCGCCACCGACGCCCACCACGAGTTCCACGAGGCGATGCTGCGACGCGTGACACTCCTCCTCGGGCGCGGGCAGACCTTCACCCGTGAGGAGTCCGAGGCAATCCTCGCGTCGCCGGGCGGCCAGCAGATGGCCGACATGGCGCGCTACAGCGCCGTGGGGACCCCCGACGTCGTCCGGGACTACCTGGAGCGCTTCAGCGACCGGATCGGGGCCGACGAACTCATCGTCGCGACCCAGGCCGGCACCACCGACGCCTGGCTGCGCTCCTTCGAATTGCTCGCCGGAACCATGCTCCCCGTCGCCGCCTGAGGGTCACGGATCAAAAAACCTTCGGACTCTGCTTGCCTTTACCCTCCAACGTTTGGTTAAGTGGATCCCGGTTGTAGTGTTGCGCATTTGTATTTCGCGCGGTTTAGCCCTCGCGGGATAGGCCGCGTCTCTGAAAAAGCGGACAAGCACGCCGCGACTGGGGCGTTCCGAAAGTCGGATCGCGTCTGAATTTCAGAAGGATAAACAAAAATGGCAACAGGTACCGTGAAGTGGTTCAACGCTGAAAAGGGCTTTGGATTCATTGCTCCCGACGACGGAAGCGCAGACGTGTTCGCACACTTCTCCGCCATCAACGCGAGCGGCTACCGCTCGCTCGATGAGAACCAGAAGGTCAGCTTCGACACCGAGCAGGGCCCCAAGGGTCCTCAGGCGTCGAACATCCAGCCCCTCTAAGGCTCGGATCTTCAACTAGATCTTTTCGTGGGAAGCAGGTCGGACTCCGGTCCGGCCTGCTTCTTCGTTAAGGGTCGGACCGCACGCGGCGTGGTCTGCTCCCGTCAGACGGCACCGCCCGGAGCGCGCCGTCCGCGTCGTCGATCCGCGCCGTCAGCCCGTGCCGTCGCAGAGGCCGATGAAGGCGCCGAGCTCCTCGAGCGCTGCCGGGGTCGCGGGCAGGTGATGGGTCAGCCGGGGGGAGCGGACGATGACCGCCCGCCACTGGCCGCGCGAGACGGCGACGTTGATCCGGTTGCGGTTCAGCAGGAAACCGATGCCCCGCGGTGCCTCGGCAGCGGACGACGCCGCCATGCTGACGATCACGACGGCGGCCTGCTGGCCCTGGAACCTGTCCACGGTCCCGACCCTGACGTTCCGATATCCCGCCGCGGACAGGGTCTCCCGGACGAGCTGTACCTGCGCGTTGTAGGCGGCCACCACCAGGAGGTCGGCCTGCCCCAGCGGTCGGGGCGGAGCCCCTGCGTCGGGCGTCCACGGCACGCCGAGGTGCCGCCGGACCTGGGCGAGGACCTCGGCAGCCTCCTCGACGGACGACGTGGCATTGCCGTCGTGGTCCACCGAGACGCACTCGATGCCGGGAGCCTGCCCGGCCAGGAGCCGCTCCCGCGCCGCAGGGGCCGTGGTGAGGCGGCCGTCGTAGGCGAAGCGGGAGACGGCGCGGCAGAGGTCCGGGTGCATGCGCCACGTGTCCGCGAGGAAGTAGCCGACGTCCGGCGGCAGGGTGGCGGCACCCGCCGAGAGCCAGCCCAGCGCCGAATCGTCGACCGGCTCGGGGTGGATCCCCTGGGTGACCTGCGGCAGCTGCTGCGGGTCACCCAGCAGGAGGAGCCTGCGGGCGGCCCGCGCGACGGCCATGGTGTTCGCCAGCGAGAACTGACCGGCCTCGTCGATGACCAGCAGGTCGAGCGATGCGGCGGGGACGGCACGGCCTGTCATCGTCCACGCCGTGCCGCCCACCAGGCAGCCGCCCTCCGCCTCGACGAGGCGGGCGACGTCGTCGTCCGAGCGCCGGCTCCACGGGGTCGCCGCGTCCGCCTCCTTCGGCTTCTTCGCCACGAGCTCCTCGGGGACGCCTGCCTCCATCGCCCGGCAGAGCAGGTTCTCGACGACGGCGTGGGACTGCGCCACGACGCCGACCTTCCAGCCGAGGCGTACCAGCCGTGCGACGACCTCCGCGCCGACGTGCGTCTTGCCCGTCCCGGGAGGCCCCTGGACGGCGAGATAGGAGCCCCGGAGCAGTCGCAGCGCGGTGGTGATCGCCTCCGCGTAGCCTCCGGTGCCGTGCGGGACGGCGGGCAGGGAGGCGCCGGCCGGCAGGCGCGGGGGGATCCGCCGGAGGAGGTCGAGCGCAGGTCCCGGGGGCAGGTCGGGCAGTGCCCGGCCCACGCGGTCCGCCAGTTCGACGAGCGCATCCTGCAGGGACCTCGTCAGCAGGGGCTGGTCGGGGGAGAGTGCCACGGGAAGCTCGGGCCGCGGTTCCGCACCGCGCCGGAGCTTCTCCCGGAGGACGGCCGTGGTGGTGCCGTCGCCGTCCTCTGTCAGGTCGAGCACCTCGATGCCGAACCAGCCGCCCCTCCCGCTGCCGCCGCTGTCCACGGTGTCGGCTCCGACCGGCACCGGGGCGTCGTAGATCGCGAAGTAGGAGGAGCCCTCACGGATGTCCGCTCCGGGCTGCAGGCGGGCCGTGCCCTTCAGGATCCGTACCGGGTTCGCACGGGATGTCGGTTTCGCCCAGTCCTCGACGACCTCGAGACTGCGGAACACCAGGACGTCCCGCGCCCGGTCCCACTCGTGGGCGGGGGAGGAGAGGCGGTCGAAGTGGGACCACCAGAACTGCTTGCGCTCCCGGCGGTGGTAGCCCACCGCGGCGGCGACGAGTGCCACGGCCTGCTGGTCGGGGTGCCGTGCCTCCTCCGGGGAGAGCCCATCGAGGTGATCCAGCAGCCTGGCCTCTTCGGGCGCGGGCCCGTAGGCGGGCAGGGCGTCCTCCGTGATGGCGGGCGGGACCGGCGGGCGCCGGCGGTCGGCGTGCCGCTCCTCCAGGTCGAGCAGCCAGTCGCGGAGCCGGAGCGTGGAGAGGCAGTCGTAGGTGTTGTAGTCGCTGATGCCGGCGAGGATCTCCGCCGCCGCTGCCTCGTCGCCGGCGTCGCGCGCCGTGCAGTAGGCCGCATAGGCCACCACCGAGGCTCCGGCGTCCGTCACGTCCCCGGAGCGGAGCGTGCTGCCCATGTAGAGCGGCTCGAGCTTCTTGAGGCTGTAGGAACGGTCGGAGATGCGGAGGCTGGAGCGCACCGTGTCATAGAGGTCCACGAGCACGCCGTCGCGCAGCAGCGTGTCCACGGCGTCCTCCCCGACCACGTGGACCAGCGACAGCCGGCGCAGAGCGGTCTTCTCGTAGGCGGCGTAGTGGTAGACGTGCAGGTCGGGGTACTGCTGCCGACGCTGCGCCACGTAGTCGAGGAAGCGGGTGAAGGCGCCGCGCTCCTGCGCGCGGCTGTGGGCCCAGAACGGGCGGAACGGAGGTTCGCCGCCGTCGTCGGCAGGCTGCTCCAGCACGCCGAACAGGTACTCGATGCCCCAGCTCCCGTCCGCCGGATCCTGCCACAGCGGATCGCCCTCGAAGTCGAAGAAGATGTCGCCCCTGCTCGGTGCGGGCAGGGTGGACAGCGTGTGCTGCGGGAGGACGCGGTAGGAGAGCGTCCGGTCCTCGCCGGCGGCGTCGCGGTAGGTGACGCCGCCGTCGACCTCGGCGAGGCCCACCTGCAGCCGCGCCTGCTCCTGCAGGCGGGTCAGGGACGGGTCCTCGGGACGCGGTGCCATGACCGCGAGCTGGTCGATGGTGGTGACGCCCTCGCCATTGAGCCGCGCCCGGCGCTCGCCCGTCATGGCGGCGACGAGCAGCAGGTCGCGCGTCGCCGCGACCTGCTCGGTGCAGTAGTCGCAGCGCCCGCAGGCGGTGTGGGTGGCGGCGCCCCACGTTACCGGGTCCGCCTGGTCCCGGTGGCCGTGGACGAGATCGAGGAAGCGGGACCGCCGCTCGCGGAACACGGGCAGCAGGTCGGGCAGGCTGTGGACACTGGTGGTGCGGTCGCCCAGCACCAGGGTCACCTCGGGCGACGTCGGGATGCCGGCCGCCTGCAGCTGGTCGCCGTAGGCGGCGAGCTGCAGCAGTGCGCCGACCTTCGCGTGGCGCGCGAGCTTGGTGTCCCAGACTGCGTAGGACCCGTCCTCCTGGCGGACGAGGAAGTCGGAGCGACCGTGGAACGTGCCGTCGAAGAAGGCGGCCTGGAAGACGACGGACGCCCCCGAGCGGAGCGCGCGGAGCGACTCCTCGTGCTTCTCCGCCAGCGTGGCGCGGTCCATGGACGCGGCCGGTTCGACGTCGTACACGCCCCGCGGGTTGCCCGGCGACCAGAGTCCGTGCTCGCCCACCAGCTCGTCGAGGACCCGGCGCTCGTGCACGTCGCCGAGGACGGCTGCCCGCTGCAGCATCGGGTCCGCCGGGAACTCCGCGCGCGGTGCCCGTCCCAGCTTCTCGTCGAGAACGCGCAGCAGCCGGTACCCGCACTCTGACGCCGTCACGAGGTCCGTCGCCGAGAAGACCAGATCGGGACGGCCGGTGCCGGAACCGCCGTCGGCGTCGAGCAGGAACATGGGCTGCGGAACCTCTCGTCGTGCCGGCAGGGACGGCCAGTCCATCACACCCCTCCGACGTCGACGCGACGGGCTCACGGTGGGGCCACGGCGGCTCCGCGCGGATCCACGGGGACCCTTCGGCACGCGACGCATCCCGGGGGAGGGCCAGTCAAGGATACGGGGATGGAAGAATTGGCACCATCCGACCACCGATCAGGAGCACGCCATGAATCCCCGCACGCTATTCCGCACCGTCGCAGTCGCGGAGGCGGTGACCTGGGCCTTCCTCCTGCTGGGCATGTTCTTCAAGTACGTCGCCCGCACCACCGAGGCGCTCGTGCCGCCGGCGGGAGCCGTGCACGGGTTCGTGTTCCTCTGCTTCGTGGTCACGACGGTCTTCATCTGGATCAACCAGCGCTGGTCGGTCCTGACGGGCCTGCTGGGACTCGCCTCGGCCATCGTCCCGTTCGCCACCGTCCCCTTCGAGCGGTGGATCGAGCGCCGCGGGCAGCTGGCCGGCGCCTGGCGGCTCGCACCGGGGGCGGAGGCACCCCGGAACCCGCTGGAGCAGGTCCAGGCGTGGGTGCTGCGGAGCCCGTTCGTCGCCCTGCTGGTCGCGGTGGTCGGCATCTCGGTGGTCTTCTCGGTGCTCCTGCTCGTCGGGCCTCCCGGGTCCTCGAGCTGACGGGCGGACCATGAAGGATCTGAGCGGCACGAGCGACGACGAACGGTTCTTCCTCTCCGGCGGACGCCGCTGGCGGAGGACCGATCCCTCGCTGCCCGAGGACGTGAAGGCGCGGCTCATGTCCCACCTCGGGCGCGGGCGCTCCGGGGTCCGCAACAGTGCGAAGGGCGACGACGGCGCGGCGCTGCCGCGGGCCCGACGCACCGTGCAGCTGGCGAAGGAAGGACTCGGTGAGCGGGGGACGCCGTGGTGGGAGCAGTCGGAGCCGGAGAGGAAGGCACGGTGGACCGCAGCGCTGAAGGAACTCGATGCGCTGCACCCGCCTCGACCCGACGGTCCGGCGCGGAAGCGATCCGGCGATGGGTGAACGTGCTGCCGACGAGGTGTTGCGGGCGGAGATCCTGCGCATCGCGGAGCAGCGCGGCAGCGACAAGACGCTGTGCCCGTCGGATGCCGCCCGGAGCATCGGCGGCGGACAGTGGCGGGACCTCATGTCTGCCGCACGCCGCATCGCGTTCGAGCTGGCTGCCGAGGGGCGGGTCGACGTGACCCAGAAGGGCGAGGTGGTGGAGCCCGACGCCCGCGGACCCATCCGTATCCGCTGGGTGGCCGGTCCCGCGTAGGACGCACGGGACGTTCTTCGGGATGAGGACCGTCAGGGGGCCGCCGGCCGCAGGAGGATGATGCCCGGGTGTCGCCGATGAGCGCGCAGCGCGTTCATCCGCCGGACGAGGGGGCGATCAGGATCTGGCCGGGCACCCTGATCGAGGCGCCCTGACGGCGGCACCCGCGCGGGTGCCGCCGTCGTGTGCTGCTGAGTGCGGCTACCTCGGGAGGAGCTCCGGGTGATGGAGCTCGGTGACGTCCGGGTGTGCGCGCAGGCGGCCCTTGAGCACGTTCGAGCCGTAGGACGAGAGCATGGGGTTCTCGGGGTCGTCCGAGATGCCGCGTGCGGCAGCCCTCAGCTCGTCCGTGAGGGGCACGGGCTCGATCACGGCGTCCAGGCGAGGCGACCAGAAGAACGGGATGGCGTAGCGGTCCACGCCGGGCGCAGGGGAGGTCACACGGTGGATGGTGGCCGCGAGGTAGCCCTCGGTGGCCACCTCGAGCATCTCGCCCAGGTTGACCACGAGGGCCCCGGGGATCGGCGTGACGGGCACCCACTCGTCCGTGCTGTGGGGGAGGACCTCGAGGCCGCCCACCTCGTCCTGCAGCAGGAGCGTCACGAAGCCGTAGTCGGCGTGGGCTCCGACGCCCTGCGACCCGGCGCCCTCGACGACGCCGCCGACGTAGTGCACGAGCTTGGCCATCCAGGCGGGAGTGCGCTCGAAGGGCTCCGCGAAGTAGTCCTCGGGCAGGTGGAGGGCGACGGCGATGGCCGAGAGCAGCTCGGCGCCCACGGTGGACATCAGCCCGGCCCAGGCCATGGCCTGTTCCTCGAGTTCGGGCAGCGCCTCGCGCGGCCACAGGTTGGGGCCCTGGAGCAGCCAGTACGGCTCGTCGGCAGGGTAGTCGCCGAGCGCCTCGCGCTCGGGGGAGAAGTCGATCTGCTCGCGGGCGTCGGGCCGGCCGCGCGTGATCTCGGTGCCGAGGCCGGCGTACCCGCGGAAGTGCGGCGACGACTGGTTGTGGATCTTCAGCCGCTCCTCGAGCGGTAGGTCGAAGAACCGGCGCGTGACGGAGAACAGGTCGTCCACCTGGGTGGGCGCTGCACCGTAGTGGATGACGTGGAAGAAGCCGACGGTGTGGGCGGCTTCGCGCAGTTCCTCGATGAAGCCGGGGTTGAAGGAACCATCGGCGGAACGTGCGGTACTGAGGTCAAGAGTGGGGATCGATCCCGGAGAGTGCTGCATGCGGAGGAGATTACGCCCGTTCAAAAGCCGGTCCTTCCTTTAAGTTACGCCGTATTGCGGCCGGGCCCGCCCGCGTCGGGATCCCTGAGGCCCGCCAGCCTGCGGACCAGGCGGAGGCCGCCGTCGGAGCCCGGCCAGTGCCGCTGCAGCGCGTCCGGGCCCGCGCCGCGCACCACGGCGCGCAGGACGACGGCGACGAGGACGACGTCGTCCGCGTATCCGATGACGGGCAGGATGTCGGGGACGAGGTCGATCGGCAGGACCAGGTACACCACGAGGCCCACGAGCAGGATCCGCACCCGCCGGGGGACGGCAGGGTCCGCAGCGAGGCGCCGCACGAGCCGCAGGAGGTCGGGCCCGAGGCGCACCACGTCGGCCGGCGACAGGACCTCCGGGTGCCGCCGCGCGTACACGGCCAGGAAGAGGAGGAAGGCCGCATAGGTGGCGAGGACGGCGACGGCGATGCGCAGCAGTACGTCCCAGTCCATGCCCGTCCTTCCCGTGCGGCTTCCGAGGGCGGCCCGCGTGCCGGGGTGTCGCGTCCGGCGGCGCCGGTACCTCCGTCGGCGCCCGGGACCACGGTACCCCCACCGGCTCCGTGGGCAGCGGCGTGGATGCTAGGCCGCGAGGGCCGCGTGCAGGACGGCCGCGATGCTGTCGGTGATCTGCTCCTCGGTGACGGCTTCGGGGTCCGCGGCGCACTCCACGGCCATGCCGTTCACGGTGGCCAGCAGGATGGTCGCGAACACGGTGTAGTGCTCGGGGTCCGACGGCGCGCCGAAGGCGGCCGCCCGCTCGGCCAGTGTCGTGGCGAGCAGCAGGCGGCGGTTGCGGCGGTGCTCGCGGAAGACGGCGCCCACCTCCGGGTCGCGGCCGGCCTGCAGCGCGAACTCGACGACGAGGGCGTGCCAGCGCTGCTCCCGCAGGACTCCGCGGGCGAGGTAGCGGGCGGTGTGCAGGACGGTCTCGTCCAGCGACGTCACGTCATCGAGCTGACTGAGGACGTCCGCGGCGGTGTCGGCCAGCCGTTCGCCGAGCAGGGTGGCGAACAGTTCCTGCTTGGAGCCGAAATTGGAGTAGACGGCGCCCTTCGTGTACCCGGCGCGTTCGGCGATGGTGTCGAGCCGGGCTGCCACGTAGCCGATCTCCTCGAAGACCTCCAGGGCCGCGGCGAGCAGGCCCGCGCGGACGTCCTCGCGGCGCGGGCGACGCCGCGGCCTGTCCGCCGTCCTGCTCGATGCTGCCGTACCCGATGCTGCCGTACCCGATGCTGCCGTACCCGATGCTGTCATGTGTCCTCCTCCACTTACGATACCATTGGTATTGAATACTCTCGGTATTGAAATGAAGGACCGCGATGACCCTCTCCCTGCTCCCTCCGAACGATGCCTCCCGGACGCATCCCGCTCCGGCCCTCGAGGCTGAGGACCTGATGCTGCGCGCCGGGCAGCGGACCATCTTCGAGGGCGTTTCCCTCCACATCGCCGCCGGATCGCTCGCGGTCCTGGCCGGCGCCTCCGGGACCGGCAAGAGCGCCCTCGCACTGGCGCTCGCGGGACGGCTGCCCGTCACCTCGGGGCGCATGACGGTCCTCGGCCTCGCACTGCCGCGCTCTGCAGGAGCCGTGCGGCGGAGGGTCGGCTTCACGGGCAACGCCACCGTGGTGCCGCTGGACGAGACGCTCACGGTGAAGCACCATGTGGCCGAGGCACTCACGCTCGCCGGGCCGTGGTGGAAACGCTCCGCATCACGCCACCGGGTGGACCGCACCATCACCGCAGCCAATGACCTGCTCACCGCGCTCGGGGACGCGCTCGGCGACGACGCGGCGGTGAAGGCGCTCGCCCAGGCACGCCTGCACCGCACCGAACTCGTCCGCGATGCGTCGCCCGTGGCGCGATTCACGCTGAGCCTCGTCCTCGCCCTCGTCTCCGGCCCCGACCTCCTCGTCGTCGACGATGTCGACCAGCTCCGCACCGCAGACGAACGCCGTGCAGCGTGGGCCGCCCTCCTGACCCTGGAACGCACCCGGGACCGGAACGGCATGCCGCTGACCATCGTCGCCACCTGCCAGGACCGGCAGGAACTGGACGACGTCCTCGACGCCGGGCACCCCCTCGGTGCGCTTCCCCTGCGCCCCGTCCACGTCCACGTCCTCGGCGCCTCCTCGCCCTCCGCAGCACCCACGACCCCCGAAATCAGGTAACCCGTGTTCTCCCTGCTCCGCACGGAACTCTCCCGTTTCCGCATCACCCTGAAGTCCAGGGCCGCGCTGCTGGTCATCGCGATCATCCCTGCGCTGTACGGCGGGCTCTACCTCGCCGCCAACTGGGACCCCACGGGCCAGCTCGGGAACCTCACGGCCGCCGTGGTCGACGAGGACCAGCCGGCCGTCTCGACCGGCCCGGACGGCGCGGAGACCACCGTCTCGGCGGGGGCGGATCTCGCCGAACGACTGACCTCCTCCGACGACGCCGGCTTCACCTGGGTCGCCGTCAGCGCCGACGACGCCCGGGAGGGCCTCGACGACGGCACCTACGCGGCGACCCTCGGGATTCCCGCCGACTTCTCGTCGCGGCTCGCCTCGATCGGCGGAGATGCCCCGGCCCAGGCGATGCTCGACATCACCACCAACGACGCCGACAGCTACATCGTCGGCCAGGTCGGCAACACCATCGCCGCGAACCTGCAGCGCCAGGTGCGGTCCGGCGCAACCGAGGACTACCTCGACAGCATCTACCTCGGCTTCTCCTCGCTCCACGGCAGCCTCACGGAGGCCGGCGAAGGCGCCGGCAGGATCGCCGACGGCGCACAGGGCGCGGACGAGGGATCGGCCGCGCTCGTCGTCGGACTGGGCAGCCTCGTCGACGGCAGCGCCGAGCTGTCCTCCGGGAGCGCCCAGGTCGCCGGCGGTGCAGCCGACCTCTCGACCGGTGCAGCCGACCTCGCCGGCGGCCTGCAGCAACTCGACACGGCGACGGCGGACCTCGTGCCGCAGTCGCAGCAGCTGGCCGAGGGTGCGGACACCGCGGCCGCCGGAGGGGCAGCCCTCGAGTCCGGAGCCGCCCAGGTCGCCGCCGGCACGCGAGCGGTGGCCGACGGCGCCGCCCGGTCCGCCACGTCCGCGGCCGGCCTGGCCGACGGTCTCGGCGATGTCGCTGCCGGCGTCATGCAGGTCGGGAACGGGGCCGATGCCCTCTCCGCAGGCGTCACCCAGCTCGGGGCGGGGGCGGGTCAGGCTGCTACGGGCTCCCGTGCCGTCGCCGACGGGCTCGTCCAGCTCGCCGCGGGCTACGGCTCCCTCCCCGAACCCGAGCGGCTCGCAGCCCTCCAGCGCCTCGCCTCCGTCGCCGACACCGCCGCGACCGGCAGCGAGCAGGTCGCGGCCGGCACGGGAGGCCTCGCCACCTCGGCCGCCGACCTCGCCGCCGGCGCCGCGACCGCCGCCGGCGGGGCGTCCGCAGCCGCTGACGGGGCCGCCCTCCTCGCCACAGGAACACAGACCCTCGCGACGGGGGCGAAGGACACCGCGACCGGTGCCGGCGACGTCTCGCAGGGTGCGTCCGATCTCGCGGACGGGACAGCGCGGCTGCAGGCAGCAACCGCCACGCTCTCCGGCAGCACGCCGGCACTCCGGAGCGGCATCGTGTCGGCGTCGGACGGCGCCGACCGCCTCGCCACGGGAGCCGCCACGCTCAGCAGCGGGGCAACAGAGGTCGCCGGGGGAGCCTCGACGCTGGCGGACGGGTCCGGGCAGGCGTACGACGGCGCGACCGCGCTCGAGGACGGACTCGGGACGCTGGCCGGCGGCTCACAGGACCTCGCCCGGCAGCTCGAGCAGGGCGCCGGGGAGGTGCCGGACCACGACGACGCGGCGCGCTCGGTGCTGAGCGGCGTCGGCGCATCACCGGTGTCGATCGAGCGCACCCACACGAACGCGGTCGACGCCTATGGAGAGGGTATGGCCCCCTACTTCATCCCGCTGGCCCTGTGGGTCGGCGGCATCGTGACCTACACGGTGCTCCGGGCCGTGTCGCCGCGCGCACTCGCCTCCACGGCTGCGTCCTGGCGCGTGTCCGCCGCGGGGTACCTGCAGGGCGCGCTCTTCGCGGTGCTGCAGGCCCTCGTGCTGCTCGGGATCCTGGTGGCCGGCGTCGGCCTGACCTCTCCCCATCCGGTGGCGCTGGTGGCCTTCACGATCCTCACGGCGCTCGTCTTCACCGCCATCCACCAGGCGCTCGTCGCGCTCCTCGGGGGCGTCGGCCGGCTCGTAGCGCTCGTGCTGCTGATGCTGCAGCTCACGTCGGCGGGCGGCACCTATCCCGTGGCGACCGCGCCGGGCTTCTTCCAGTTCCTCAGCCCGCTGCTGCCGATGACGCATGCCGTCGAGGGGCTGCGCCACCTCATCGCCGGTGGCGACCTCGGCGTCGTGTGGATCGCGGCGGCGCAGCTGCTCGTCTTCTTCGTGCTCGCGGCCGCCCTGTCGGTGCACGCGACCCACCGCAACCGGTCCTGGTCGCTGGAGAAGCTGCACCCCAGCCTCGCCATCTGACAACCCGTCCTCCCCCCGGAGGCCGAATGCGCCCTCCGGCGAGACCTTATAGGTTGGAGGAGTACCTGAGCGCATCTCCTTGAGGAAGGCACCATCCATGATCTTCATCGTCGTCAAGTTCACCGTGAAGCCAGAGTGGAGCGACCGCTGGATCGACCTGACCCGCGACTTCACGGAGGCGACGCGGCAGGAACCCGGCAACCTGTGGTTCGACTGGTCGCGCAGCATCGAGGACCCGAACCGGTTCGTGCTGGTCGAGGCCTTCCAGGACGACGCAGCGGAGGCCCACGTGAACAGCGACCACTTCTCGCGAGCGATGCAGGACATGCCGCAGGCGCTCGTGGAGACGCCGGAGATCATCAGCGAGCGTATCGGAGCCGAGGGCTGGGGCCGCATGGGCGAGCTGACCGTCGGCTAGGCGGAGCCGGGCGGCCGGTCAGGCGGCGGTCCGCGTCCGCGCGGGCAACGCCTGCTCGAGGATGAAATCGTCCTCGAAGCGATCGCCGAGACGGAAGCGCTTGGTCCCCACCCTGCGGAAACCGTTCTTCGTGTAGAACCGGAGGGCACGGGAGTTCTCCTGGTTCACGCCGAGCCAGACCCCCGGCAGACCGGATGCGGCGGCGAGCTCCAGGGTGGCGGCCATCAGCGCCGCCGCCGATCCGCGGCCGTGATGGTCGGGATGCACGTAGAACTTGCTGAGCTCCACGACAGGTGAGATCGACAGCGCGGACAGCACGTCGGCGTCCGTCGGCTGGTTCAGCACGATCATGCTGTATCCGGCGATCTCCTCGCCGTCGCGGAGGCACAGGATCGTGTGCCCGGGTGCGTCGATGTTCGCCTCGAACCGCTCGACCGAGAGCTGGGTCTCGATGTGGCGCCGGATGTCCTCCGGCGGCGAATCGGGTGGGCAGGCCAGTGGGAACGTGATGGCTGCGCAGGCCGCCAGGGCCGCTGCGTCGTCGGCCGTCGCCGTCGAGATCTCGATGCTCATGCCTCCAATCTAGGGCGAAAGAACAGCAGGACGCGGACCCGGCGGGTCCGCGTCCTGCTGTTGCCTGTGCCGTTCCTGCGGGAACGGTCCTGCCTAGTCGAAGACCGGCTCGCCGTTCCGGGTGAGCTTCCAGTTCTCCTCGTAGAAGGAGGCAGGGTCGATCGTGCCCTGCGCGATCAGGTAGTCGATGAGCAGCTGGCGGATCTCCGTGGTCTGGTTGACCAGGACCGGTGCCGTGGCGATGTGCGGGAAATTGCCGCCGCCGGACTGCCGGTAGTTGTTCGTGGCCACGGCGAAGCGCTGTGCGGGATCGATCGGTGCCCCGTTGTAGCTGAGGTCGGTGATGCGCTCGCCCACCGGCTTGCTGATGTCGATGTCGTAGGACACCCCGGACATCATGTCGTAGTTGTAGTCGGGGGTGCCTGCCGCATTCGTGAGCGTCGCGGGGTCCACCGGGGCGCCCGGAGCGGTCTGGGCGAAGTACTTCGCCGAGTACTCGAGGTAGTCCTTGACCTGGGCGCCGGTCATCTCGACGCCGAACAGTGTGTTCGGGAAGACGTACAGACCGGCCATGTCACGGATGGTGACGGGCCCCTCGGGGATCACGGCGGCGCGGTTGAACGGTGCCACGATGGACAGGACCGGCAGGTCGGCCTGCGGCGTCCCCTCCAGGGCCCCGTCGACCGCCTGGGCCTGGACCTCGTTGACGAAGTCCATGACGGCGGTGTCGCGGAAGCGCGAATCGGCGGCGGACATGGTCTCGGTCGCGGTGCCGATCGCGGTGTTCACGTAGTCGATGACGCGCTGGTGCTGTTCTGCGGCGATGGCCGAGATCTTCGGGTCCGCTTCGACGGTATTGGTGTCGAGCAGCTCCGAGTTCGCCGAGGTGACGTCCCACTGGCCGCGCACCTTCGTCAGCTCGAAGTCCAGGACGGACAGGCGCATGCCCCAGTTCTTCGGCTCGGTGAGCAGCACCTGCTCACCGGTCTGCCGGTTGGTGACGAACCGCTCGGGGATCTCCTGGTGCTCGTGGCCCGCGAGGATCGCGTCGATACCGGGCACCTGTTCGGCGATCAGCGTCGAGGCGTTCTCGACCGGCAGCCCGCCCCCGTAGGAGGACGTGCCCGACGGGCCGGAGTGGGAGCTGACGACGACGACGTCCGCTCCCGCGGACTTCATCTCGGGGACGTACTTCCGGGCCTGCTCCACCATGTCGAGGAACTCGAGGTCCCCCTCGACGTTGTTCCTGTCCCAGATGGCGCTGCCGGGCGTGGTCAGCCCGAGGATGCCGACCCGGATGGGCTTCTGGCCCGCGAGCTTGATCGTCTTGATGACGTACGGCGTGAAGGCGTCCTCACCCGTGGTCGCGTTCTTGACGTTGGCGCCGAGCAGCGGGAAATCGAGCTGGTCCTCGTAGGTCCGCAGGAGGGGCAGTCCGTAGTTGAACTCGTGGTTGCCGAGCGTGGTGGAGTCGTAGCCCATGGCGTTCATCGCGGCGGCCATGGGGTGCAGCTCGCCGGTCTCGTCCACGGGGTCGGTGTTGGCGTAGTAGTCCGTGAGCGACGTGCCCTGGATGGTGTCGCCGTTGTCGATCAGCAGCGTCGACTCCTCGCCGCGGTCGGCGCGGACCTGGTTCACGAGGGTGGAGATCTTCGCGAGTCCGACGTCGTTCCCGGCGGCGTCGTCGTACTCCGCGTTCTTGAAGTAGTCCCAGTTCTCGATGTAGCCGTGGAGGTCGCTGGTACCCAGGACGGTGATCGAGACCGGCTTGTCCTGCGGGCCCTTGCTCCCGCCGGGTGCGGCGGTCGCTGCGGGTGCGAGGGTGAGGGCGGCGGCGCAGCCGACGGCGATGGCCGTGAGTGCGCGACGGTGCCCCCGGGTGAGGCTGTATGACACGGTGAATCAGCTCCTGTTGGTGTGCGGTGGCGACAGCATATCGGTGACCGATGACACACTGGGAACGGGGATCGGACGGCGGATGAACGTCGCGGATCGCCCCGGGGCCGGCCAGGAAAGGTCCCGTTCACCCGGAGAAGGCAGGGAGGACCGCCAGTGACGACGACACAGCACCAGGACGAGTACCGCGAGGACGTCCTGGGGCCCGGCTACGAGGTGCGGACGCTGCCGCTGCGGCCCGACGACGAGGGGGAGGTCGTCGCGACGCTCGTCCGCAGCCGTGTGCCGGGCGGATCCCGGCGGGCCGTCCTCTACGTCCACGGCTTCGTGGACTACTTCTTCCAGACGGACCTCGCCGACGCCTGGCGGGACGCAGGGTTCGACTTCTACGCGCTGGACCTGCGGAAGTACGGACGGTCCCTCCGCGCGCACCAGACCCCGAACTACATCCCGGCTCTCGAGGACTACGACGAGGAGCTCGACGAGGCGGCGCGCATCATCCGGGAGGACGAGGGCCACGACGTCCTCGTGGTCATGGCGCACTCGACCGGTGGGCTGGTCACGTCCCTGTGGGCCGACCGGCGGCGCGGTCGAGGGATCGTCGACGCGCTCGCCCTCAACAGCCCGTGGTTCGACCTCAACGCGAGCCTCTTCCAGCGCACCTTCGGAACCGCGGCGGTCCACCGGATCGGTACGCTGCGGCCGCGCGTCGTGGTCGGGAAGGTCGGCTCCGCGTACGGCCGGTACCTGCACCGGGAGACCGGCGGGGCCTGGGAGTACGACCTGGCGTGGAAGCCGCACGGCGGCTTCCCCGTCGTCGCGGGGTGGCTGCGTGCCGTCCGTCGCGGCCATGCAGAGCTCAACCGCGGGCTCGCCATCGACTGCCCCGTCCTCGTCGCCTGTTCCGACGCCACCTCGAACCCCACGACGGAGCCCGACCGCATCTCGTCGACCGACGTGGTGCTCGATGTCGCCCACATCGCGGGGCGTGCCCCCAAGCTCGGTCGGCTCGTCACCCTGGTGCGAATCGCGGGTGGCATCCATGACCTCGCGCTCTCGCCCGAGCCGGCCCGTGCCGCGTTCTTCGCCGAACTCGACCGGTGGCACAGGGCCTACGTCCCGTCGGTGGCCGCCGACCGCTGATCGGGGCATGCCGCGCCGATCCTGCCCGTCCAGCGGGGCGTGCCGCGCCGGTCCTGCCCACTGATCGGCCTCGATCAGTGGGCAGGAAACGGTATGCCCACTCATCGGCTCCGACCGGTGGGAGGAACCGAACCTGCGGTGCCGCGTACGAGCGGGCATTCCGGACAGGGTTCCCCGCCCTACTGCGGTCCGGGGCCGACGTCGTAGGTCAGGAACGCGAACTGCCCCTGCTGCTCGACGGACCGCAGCGTGAGGCGGTCCGATTCGACGCGCAGGGGCAGCACCGGTGCGCCTCCCGGCAGCGCGACGGGTGCCACGGCCACCTGGATCTCGTCGAGCAGTCCGGCGGTGAGGAACTGGCCGGCGAGGTCGCCGCCGCCGACGATCCAGATGTCCTTCCCACCAGCGGCCTGCCTCACCCGGTCGACGACGGCGCGGACGTCACCGGCGACGAGCCGCACGTCCGCGCCCGCCGGGATCGGCAGGTCCCTGGTGCTGAAGACGAAGGTGGGACGCTCGCCGTACAGTGTGCCCCACCTGCCGGGATCGTCGAGGAGCCCCTCGAAGGCGAGGACCCACTCGTACGTCGTCGAGCCCTGCACCAGCACCCCGACGGTGCCGAGGAATCGCTCGTAGGAGCCCGGCGGGGGCGGTTCGACGGCGAAGAGCCAGTCCAGGGAGTTGTGCTCGTCGGCGATGAAGCCGGTGATGGTCGAGGCCGTGTAGTAGATCACGCGCGTCATGGTCCATCTCATCACGGACCCTGCGCGGAGGTAAGGGGAGGGGGAGCGGCTGGACTAGTCCTCCACGCCTCGGATGAACCGCCGCACGAGGGCGTCGAATTCCTCTTCCCGCTCGATCTGCGGCATGTGCCCGCACTTCTCGAAGAGGTGGAACTCCGCGTGGGGGAACACCGTGCGCGCGTGCTCCAGGTGCGACGCGGGCAGGACGCGGTCCTCGTCGCCCCAGACCACGAGCGTCGGTTTCAGCTGCGCTGCGACGGTGCGGAGCAGCCGGGTCCGCCAGCGCCGGCGTACTCCGCGGAGGGTGCCGAGGTGGCGGGCGACGGCGAGCAGGACGTCGTCGTGGCCGGGGTTCGCGCCGACGGCCTGCGCGTGGTCGAGGCGTTCCTCGGTCACGAACCTCCTGTCGTAGAACAGGGCGCGTTCGGTGCGGTACGCGGTCTTGCGGGACTTGTCCTTCATGAGCCTGCGGCCCACCGGTGTGATGGCGAGGATGCGCAGTGCGAGCGTGACCTCCCTGCCGAAGCCGGCGCTGTTCACGAGCACGAGGCTCCGGACGCGCTGCGGCGCCAGTGCGCTGATCTTCATGGCGACCGCCCCGCCGAGGGAGTTGCCGACCAGGTGCAGGGGCCGGTGCTCACCCAGGGTGTCGAGCGCGGCGAGCACGAACCGCGCCATCGATTCCATCGAGTACCGCCCCCGGGTGCGCTCGGACAGCCCGAAGCCCGGCAGGTCCACGCTGATCACACGGTGGTCCGGCGCGAGCCGGCCGTACAGCCCCTCCCAGTCCTCGAGGCTGCGGCCGATGCCGTGCAGCAGGAGGACCGGTGGCTTTCCCCGGGCGCCTTCGTCCCGGAAGCGGACGCGGATCCCGTCCACCCGCAGGTAGCCGCCGTCGTGCCGGGATTCCGCCGGTCCGGACGCGTGACCCGCCCGTGCCCCGCTCACCGGCGGACCGTCCGGGCGAGGCGGACGAGCTGCGAGGCGCGCCGCTCGAGCAGGCCGAAGGACATCGGCGCCACCCGGGCGACGACGTCGGGCACCTTGGCGCTCAACCCGATCAGCAGGCGGGGCCGGCGGGTCTTCACGGCCTCGAGCATGAGCTCGGCGGCCCGTTCCGCGGGGAAGGTGAGGAGCTTGTCGAAGTCGTTCCGGGCAGCCTTCACCTCGGCCTCGTCGAGGTTCCCGCCGATCCGGGCGTTGCGTGCGATGTCCGTCCGGATGCCGCCGGGGTGCACGGTCGTGGTGCCGATGCCGCGCGGCAGGAGCTCGTTGCGCAGGGCCTCCGTGAAGCCGCGCAGCGCGAACTTGCTGGACGAGTAGGCGGTCTGTCCCTTCGGTCCCACGAGGCCGAACAGGCTCGAGACGTTGACGATGTGGCCGCCCGGGCTGATCCTCGGCAGCAGGTGGTGCGTAAGCAGGACCGGTGCGGTGAAGTTGACGGCCATGACCCATTCGAAGTCCGCGATGCTGATCTGGTCGAAACGCCCGGCGAGTGCCACCCCCGCGTTGTTGACCAGCAGGTCCACGGCGTCGGTCGCGGCGAGGAGGTCGGCCGCGAGGCCCTCGACGGCGGCGCGGTCGGAGAGGTCCGCGACGAAGGGCGTCACCCGGATGCCCGGGTAGGTGGCGCGGAGGAACGAGACGACGGCGTCGAGCCGTGCCGCATCGCGATCGACGAGGAGCAGGGTGCTCCCGCGCTCGGCGAGGCCGCGGGCAAGGTGCTCGCCCATCCCGCCGGCGGCCCCGGTGACGACGGCGGTGGCACCGGCGAACCGGAACGGGCGAAGGCTCATGCGTGGATCTCCTGTAGCTCGGGTGCGGGGGCGGCGGGCGGTGCGGGAGCATCGAAGACCATGTTCTTCGCGAGATTGCCGTGCAGTGCGGTCGGCGCGTCGAGCAGGTAGTTCTGGCGCATGGTCCACGGCTGCCGGTCGCCCTGCTTGGGGAAGGCCGAGACCGCGCGCTGCACGTATCCGGAGGTGAGGTCGAGGATCGGCCGTGCCGTCATCGCGCCGTCGGTGACGGGCGCACCGTACCGGTGGCCGCGGCGGTCCAGATATTTGATGAGGCGGCAGACATAGCGCGAGCTGAGGTCCGCGCGGAGCGTCCACGAAGCATTGGTGTACCCCACGCAGAGGGCGAGGTTCGGGACCCCGCTCACCATGAGCCCCCGGTACACCCAGGAGTCGCCGAGGTCCACGGGGTGCCCGTCGACGGTGAAGGTGGCCCCGCCGAGGGGCAGCATCGACAGCCCGGTGGCGGTCACGACGACGTCGGCCTCGAGTTCCTGCCCGGACGCGAGCCGGATGCCGCGGTGTGTGAAGGTGTCGATCGTGTCCGTGACCACGGAGGCCTTCCCGGACTTCAGGGATCGGAAGAAATCCGCACTCGGCGCGACGCAGAGGCGCTGGTCCCACGGGTTGTAAGCCGGGGTGAAGTTCTCCTGCACGGTCCTCTCGTCGCCGAGGATGCGCGCCGTCTGGGTGCGGATGAGTTTCTTGGCGAGTTCCGGGCGGCGGCGGCACAGCTGGTAGAAGGCCTGCGTGAACAGGACGTTCTTGGCGCGGGCCACGTGGTGGGCGAGCCCCGCGGGCAGATGGCGGCGCGCTGCGTCGGAGAACCTGTCACGGCTCGGCACGGCCGTGATGTAGGTGGGGGAGCGCTGGAGCATCGTCACGTGCGCGGCGTCGTCTGCCATCGACGGGACGAGGGTGACGGCGGTGGCGCCGCTGCCGATCACGACGACGCGCTTGCCCGCGTAGTCCAGGTCCTCGGGCCAGAACTGGGGGCGGACCACCTCGCCCTCGAACGATCCGAGGCCGGGGAAGGCCGGCTCGTGCCCGTGCTCGTAGTCGTAGTAGCCGCTGCAGAGGTAGAGGAACCCGCACGTGAGCTGCCTGCGCTCCGTGCCGCCGTCGTCGTCCGTGACCTCGAGTTCGAGGGTCCACCGGGCGTCCCGGGAGGACCACGCCGCACCGACGAGTCTGGTGCGGAACCGGATACGCTCGCGGATCCGCGGGTCCTCCGCGGTGTCGCGGATGTACCGGAGGATCGACGAGCCGTCGGCGATGGCCTTGGCCTCGGTCCACGGGCGGAAGGGGTAGCCGAGGGTGAACATGTCGCTGTCGGAGCGGACGCCGGGGTACCGGAACAGGTCCCAGGTGCCGCCGATGGCACTGCGGGCTTCCAGCACGGCGAAGGTCTTGCCCGGCAGCTCGGTGGAGATGCGGTAGGCGGCGCCGATACCCGAGAGTCCGGCGCCCACGACGACGACGTCGAGATGTTCGAGGGGGGTTTCCATAGGTCCATTATTTCCGCGGCCGACACTCGAGCGCTTGACTTCACACGACACCTCTTTACCCTTGGACGACATGGGCTCCGTCATCCGATCCGCCGGCATGCGCGGCTTCCGCGCGGTCGTGGAGCAGTCCGGGGGTGACGCCGAGGCGCTCGCGGGCAGGTACCGCGTGCCGCTCGCGGCGCTCGACAGCGACGACGTCCTCGTGCCCGACGTCGCGATGGCGAAGCTCCTCGAGGGTGCGGCGCGTGAGCTGCCCTGCCCGGACCTCGGGCTGCGCATCTCCGAGTACCAGGACATCGGCATCCTCGGACCGCTCGCCGTCGCCGTCCAGAATTCCCCGACCGTCGGGGCTGCGCTGGAGTGCGCATCCCAGTTCCTCTTCCTGCACAGTCCCGTGCTGCGCTTCACGATCGTGCCCGACCCGGAGGGGCGCCCCGGTGATGTGGGCCTCTGCTACGGGTCCTCGGAAGGGACGCTGCCCCGGCAGGCCACCGACGCCATCCTCGCCTTCGCCCACCGCATGATCCGCTTCCTGCTGAACGGCCCGTACGGGCTCCACTCCGTGCACCTCTCGCACCTGCCGAGGGCGTCCGCGGCGCGCTATGCCGAGTTCTTCGGCGCCGAGGTGCGATTCGGGCAGCCCGCGTCGCTGTTGCGTGTCCCGCGGAACCTGCTCGACCGGCCGCTCGCAGGCGTCGACGGGACACTCCGCGAGATCGCCCTGGACTACCTCCGCGCCCACTTCCCCGAGCCAGGGCGCGTCGTGGCACCGCAGGTCCGCAACGCCATCGACCGCATGCTGGGCACCTCGCCGGCCGGGATCGATTCCGCGGCCAGGCTCCTGGGGATGCATGCACGGACACTCCAGCGCAGGCTGGCCGCCGAAGGCACCTCGTTCGGGGCGCTGCTCGACGACGTCCGGCGGGACTCCGCACTCCGCCTCCTGACGCGCACGGACCTGCCGCTGCAGCAGGTCGCCGGGCTGGTCGGGCTGTCCGAGCAGTCGGCCCTCACACGGTGTGTCCGCCGGTGGTACGGCAAAACGCCGAGCGCGGTGCGCTCCGGTGGGGCAGCCGGCGTCGGGCCCGTCCCCCCACGGGTCCCGACCGCCCGCACCTACACTGACAGACAGGACACGCAGGTGATGAGGGGGAGCGGTGGCAGGGATCACGAGCGCTGACGTCGCCCGCGAGAGCGGGGTGTCGCGCACCACCGTCAGCTACGTCCTGACCGGGCGGGACGGCGTCAACATCTCGGCCGAGACCCGCCGCCGCGTACGGGAGACCGCGATCCGCCTCGGGTACGCCCCGTCGGCGGCAGCCCGGGCGTTGCGCACCGGTCGCAGCGACCTGGTGCTGTGCCTCCTGCCGGACTGGCCCGTCGGTCCGGTGATCGAGACCCTGCTCGACGAACTCGCCGACGGACTCGCGGGCCGCGGGCTGTCGGTCCTCGTGCACCACGGCCGGGGATCCCGCCCCCTCACCGATCTCTGGCGGGCGGTGACGCCGCGTGCGGTGATCGGCTTCGCACCGTTCGCCGGGGACGACCTCCTCGCCATGCGCCAGGCCGGCATCCAGGTGCTCGGGACCCTCGGCGAGGAGCACCAGCCCCAACCGGACCTGCCGTCCCGGAGCCAGCTGGAGATCGGCGCGCTGCAGGTCCGGCGGCTCGCGGAACGACAGGGCGCGCGGATCGGCTACGCCTGGCCTCCGGATCCCCGGCTCGAGGTCTTCGCCCGCGACCGCCTCATCGGTGTGCAGCGCGCCTGCTCGGAACTGGGACTCCCGGACCCGCACGTGCTGCCGGTCGCCCTCGACGTGCCCGCTGCCGTCACCGCCGTCCGGGCCTGGCGGGAGCAGGGCGTCACGGCGGTCGCGGCCTACAACGACGACGTCGCGCTCGCGGTCCTCGCGGGTCTGCGGGCGGAGGGACTGGACTGTCCCGGCGACTGTGCGGTGGTGGGTGTCGACGACGTCCCGGCTGCACGCCTCGCGGCGCCTCCGCTCACGACGGTCTCGCAGTCCATCGAGGTCCAGGCACGATATCTGGCGGCCCTCGTGCTGGCCGATCTCGACGGCTCGGAGGAGAAGCCCGGGCATCCCGGTCACGGACTGCACCTCGTGGAGCGGGAGTCCGCCTGACACTGCCGTCGGAGGCACCGGTGCCACGCAGGTCGGCAAGCCCGCCCGGGTGCACCGCGACGGCAGCGCGGTCCCGAGCCCAGGCACAGGCGTACGGACACAGCACGCAGGAAGGGCCGGAGCAATGCTCCGGCCCTCCCTGCTGCATGGAATCATGCGCCCGCAGGAATGCCTCCCTACGGGTAGCGCTCCACGTAGCTCGGCGTCCCCGTGTTGGCGTTGCTCACCGGTGCGCCGGTGTCGTTCACCACGTGGTCGATCGTCCCTGCACCGAGGTTGACGGTCAGGACGTGGTCCAGCACCACCCCGGGGGTGTCCGGCACCTCGAAGCCGCGCGTCGCATGGATGGTCGGATCCACGTTGGTGAAGATGTACGAACCGCCGCCCGCCAGGGAGTGGTGCTTCACGTCGTCGGCCACCTTGTAGCCGGCCCAGCCGAGGACGCCGTCGTGCTGCCATGCGGCCTGGGTGGGCGGATCGTAGGGGAGTTCGTTCTGGAAGAAGACCGTGCGGCCGTTCTCGCCGTTCCAGATGACGTTGTACTCCTGGTAGTGCTCCACGAACAGGCCCGTGGCCGTGACGTCGTCGCCGTTCACGATCACGCCGTTGCGTCCCGTGCTGACGTCCCAGCCGAAGGACCCCTCGTTGCCGTGGTCGGCGCGCCACACCCAGGTGTGGTCGATCAGCACGTCGTCGCTGTTGATCTCGAGGCTCACATCCGCCTTGCCGACGTGCGGGCCGCCGATGCGGAAGTACACATCGCTCAGCGTCGTCGGGTTGGCGGGGTCGCTGTGCTTCGCGCCGTTGTTGCCGTTCTTCGTCCCGACCTGCAGCAGGACGGGGGAGTTGACGGTGCCGCCGTCGATCGTGACACCGGCGATGACGACGCCGGGCACGTCCGCGACCCGGAGAGGCGTCGCGCCGTCCACGGCGGTCAGGGTGGCGTGGCCGAGCCCGAGGACCACGGTGTCCGCCCGCTTCACCGCGATGGTCTGCGCGATGTCGTAGACGCCGGGAGTGAGGAGGAGATGCCTGCCGCGGGCCAGGGCGTTGTTGATCGCCTGCACGGAGTCGCCCGGACGGGCGACGAAGAAGTCGGACAACGCGATGGTGCGTCCCGGCGTCAGGCCGTCCTTCCACGAGATGCCGCGGGAGTCCAGCTGCGCGGCGGGTACGCGGACGCTGTACGAGCCGGAGCTGTCCGCGAACAGGTACGGCTTCTCGCGGCTGACCGGCGTCCGGTCGACGGTGGTGTACGGGGGAGTGGGGAAGCCCTCGTCGGAGGGGGCGCCCTCGGTGCCGGCGAAGACCTGGTTCCAGACGCCGTTGGACCAGCTGCCGATCTCGCTGTTGCGCGTCAACCACTGCTGCTGGGAGCCGTTGACGATGTCGCCGGCCTTCGAGTCCGCGAGGTAGCCGCCGCTCGCGAACTGGGGACCGGCGGTGCAGTAGTCCATCAGCGAGAGGGTCCCGCCGGTGACGTCCACCCGGCGGAGGGAGACCGCCTGGGAGACGGCCCAGAAGTTGGCCGTGGCCCGGCAGCCGTCCTGGCCGGCGCCGTTGACCTCGAGGGTCAGGTTGGAGAGCGTCCGCCAGAAGTTGTTGAGCGCTATGCAGTTGGTGGTGCCGTTGTCCTCGAGGCAGCGGTTGTAGACCTCGATCTTGCCGTTGATGGTCACATCGGAGGGCGATGCCCCGAGGCCGGCCACCTCGGTGTAGTAGCCGACCTTGAACTGCAGCGGTTCGGCGTCGGTGCCGTACGTGCCGGGCAGGAACAGGAGCGCCTCGCGTTCGGTGCCCATCTCGTTGTCGATCTGCCGGGCGTTGACGGCGTCGACCGCCGCCTGGATCTCGCTGACCGGCATGCTCGGATCGAAGATCGTCACATTGGGCCCGAGGTCCGGCGTGGAGGTCGGAGGGGCTTTCTTCGTGGCGACCGGCGTCGTTCCCGCGGGATCGAGCGGGGGAGCTGCGATGGCCGTTGCTCCTGCGCCGGTGGCCAGGAGCATCGTGGCTCCGAGCACTGCTGCCAGGCGGGTTCGCCCGGTCCTGGCTGTGGGGGGTGTCATGCTGAACGGTTCCTCTCCGTCGAGGTGGTCCTGCCGGGAATCGGCGATGCGCTTGGTGAATCGTGTCACCGAACGATGAGGGAATTACATCCCCGGAGGCAGACGAAGTCAAGGCACACTGCAACGAGCCGTGCCTTGATGGACTGCCGTGCCGGTGCTAAAGCTTGAGGAGCACTGTCGGCGGAGGCCGGCAGCCAGGCACCGCCCCCGACGCGAGGAGACACCATGACAACGCCCGACGACGAAGAGCGCACCCTCAGCGAGTGGAGCCGGACCCTGACCCAGGCCCTGCAGATCCTTGATCTCGAGGTGGACCATCCGCGGATCGTCGAGCTGGCCGAGCGGTCGTCACAGCACGTGTCGCCCTCCGCCGGGGCCATCAGCGCCTTCCTCGTGGGCTATGCCGCCGGCACCGTGACCACGCGCAACCGGGACGAGGCGAGCGCCGCGGTGGAGAAGGCGGCGAACACCGTGACGACCGTTCTCCGGAAGGACGAGGAGACCCGCGAGGAGCAGGGCTGGACGGGCAGCGCCCAGTAGCCTCGAGCGATCAGGCCGGGACCGTGGTCCGGTCCCGGCCTGCCGCGCGCGTGAGGGTCCACCCCAGCACGACGACGACCGGGACGGCCGCTGCCAGGCCGAGGCCCGCGTAGCCCAGCAGGACGAGCGCCGGCCCGGCGAGGGCGCCGCCCAGGGCGCCTGCGAGGTTCATGACGAGATCCGACGAGCCCTGCACCGGCGCGCGCTCCGTGATGTCGACGGCACCTGCGAGGAGCGCCGACGCAGAGACGACACAGGCGGACCAGCCGAGGCCGAGCAGCACCAGGCTCGCGGTCACCCACGCCTCGGAACCGGAGCCCTGCCACGCGGTCAGCAGCGCTGCGAGCAGCAGGACCTGGCCGCAGAGGATGCCGCGGGTGTGCCCGGCCCGGTCGGCGATCCAGCCGAAGACCGGCGAGAGGGCGTACATCCCGGCCACGTGGAGGCTGATGGTCAGTCCCACGACCGTCAGCCCGGCACCGTGGTCGTGCAGGTGCACCGGCGTCATGGACATGAGGGAGACCATGGCAGCGTGGCTCACGGCGATGCTGACCACCGCATACCGCGCGGAGGGATTCCGGGCGAGGACGCCGAGCCCCCGCCGTCGCCCCGGGGGTGCGCTCCCCGCCGGGCGGTCGGCGGCCTGGCGGCGCAGCGCGGTCAGGAGTGGATCCGGACGCAGCCCCAGCGAGTAGACGGCGGCTGCGGCGCCCTGCGCCGCGGCGGAGAAGACGAAGCCCCCACTGAGCGGGGGTATGCCCAGGACGCCCGCCACGGCCTCCCCGGGTTCGAAGAGGTTCGGCCCGAGGACGGCTCCGATGGTCGTGGACCACACCACGACGGCGAGGCTGCGGCCGCGCGTCGCGTCGGTCGCGAGGTCGGTGGCGGCGAAGCGGGCCTGCAGTCCCGTGGCCGACCCGGAACCGAGGAGCACGAGTGCCACGAGCAGCAGCGGGAACAGGGAGAGCGACGCCGCCGTGATGGCGAGCAGCGCACCGGCACCGGCGACGACGGCGCCCGTCGAGAGGGACACACGGCGCCCCCTGCGCTGGGCGAGGGATGCGAGGGGCACGGCTGCGGCCGCCGCACCGAGCGTTGCCATGGTGGACGCCATCCCGGACCAGGCGCTGGACCCCGAGGTCTCCGCGGCGAGCAGCGCACCGAGGGACAGCGTCGCCCCGGCGCCCACGCCGCCCAGGACCTGCGCGACGACGAGGACGCGGATGACGCGACGCTGCTCGTCGTGCTGCTGCTCCCGTTCCTGATCCATCCGGCCCGTCCCTCCTGGTCGCTGACCGGAGCAGTCTACTGGCGGGGAGCCGTCCCGTCGGGCTCTAGGCGTTCGCGGCCTCCGCCTCCTTCACGGGCACTCCCGTTCCGGCGACCGGGAAGCCGTCCGATTCGGCGTCGGGCACCTGGGCCGTCGCCTCGGCGTCGTGTTTCGACGGCGCCGTGTGCGTGCTCGGCTCGAACCGGACGATGATCTGCTTCGACGTGGGGGTGTTGCTGCCCTGTGCCACCTCCTCGAGGGGCACCAGCACGTTCGCCTCGGGATAGTACGACGCCGCGCAACCGCGGGCGGTCGGGTACGAGACGACGCGGTAGGCGCGGAGCACGCGCTGCACGCCGTCGTCGTACACGCCGTGGATGTCCACGTTCTGGCCGTCCTTGAGGCCGAGTTCGGCGATGTCCTCGGGATTGATGAACACCACGTGCCGGCCCTTCTTGACGCCGCGGTAGCGGTCGTTGTTGCCGTAGATGGTGGTGTTCCACTGGTCGTGTGCGCGCAGGGACTGCAGGATCAGCGTCCCCTCGGGTCGCTCGAGATACTCGAGGTCGTTGACGGTGAGGACGGCCTTGCCCGTGGGGGTGTTGAACGTGCGCGAGTCGCGCGGACCGTTCGCCAGGATGAAGCCGCCGTCCTGCCGGATCTTCCGGTTGTAGTCCTCGCAGCCCTCGACCACGTGCGCGATGTGCTCGCGGATGAGGTCGTAGTCCTTCTCGAAGCCCTCCCAGTCGGCGTCGATCTTCCCGTCGATCGTCGCGCGGGCGAGACGGCTGATGATGGCGGGCTCGGAGAGCAGGTTCTCCGAGACGGGCTCCACGCTGCCCCAGGAGGGGTGCACCGCGCACACGGTGTCCTCGACCGAGACGAACTGGACGCCCGTGGCCTGGCGGTCGATCTCGGTGCGGCCCCTGCACGGCAGGATCAGCGCCTCCTTGCCCGTGACGAGGTGCGAGCGGTTGAGTTTGATCGAGATCTGCACGGTCATGTCGGTGTTCTCGAACGCCTTCTCGGCCACCTGCGTGTCCGAGATGGCCGCGACGAGGTTCCCGCCGAGCGCCACGAGCACCTTGACCTTGCCGTCGCGCATGCGCCGGATCGACTCCACGGCGTCGGCGCCGTGTTCCCGGGGCGGCTCGAAGCCGAACTCCTTGCCGAGCGCGTCCATGAACACCGGCGGCATCTGCTCCCAGATGCCCATGGTGCGGTCGCCCTGCACGTTGCTGTGGCCGCGGATGGGGGAGGCGCCCGCACCCGGCTTGCCCATGTTGCCGCGCAGCAGCAGGAGGTTGATCATCTCCTTGATGGTGGCGACGCCCTTCTTCTGCTGGGTGATGCCCATGGCCCAGGTGATGATGACCTTGTCGGCGGCGATGTACCGGGCGGCGAGCTCGTCGATCTCCTCCGTGCGCAGGCCCGTGGCTTCGAGGACGGTGGCCTCGTCGAGGGTCAGCAGGTACTCGCGCAGCTCGTCCAGGCCCTCGCAGTGCTCCTCGAGGAAGGCGTGGTCCAGGACCGAGCCGGGGTTCTTCGCCTCGGCCTCGAAGACGCGCTTGGACACGGCCTGCAGGAGTGCCATGTCGCCGCCGAGGCGGATCTGGAGGAACTGGTCCGCGATCTCGGTGCCCTTGCCGATGACGCCCCGGACCAGCTGCGGGTTCTTGTAGCGCTTGAGCGATGCCTCGGGAAGGGGGTTGACGGCGACGATCTGCCCGCCGCTGCGCTTGCAGGCCTCCAGTTCGGTCAGCATGCGCGGGTGGTTGGTGCCCGGGTTCTGCCCCATGACGATGATGAGGTCCGCGTCCGCGTAGTCGTCGAACGTGACGGTCGCCTTGCCGATGCCGATGGTCTGGCCCATGGCCCAGCCGGAGGACTCGTGGCACATGTTGGAGCAGTCGGGGAGGTTGTTGGTGCCGTAGGCGCGGGCGAACAGCTGGTACAGGAACGCCGCCTCGTTCGAGGTGCGGCCACTGGTGTAGAAGGCCGCCTCGTCGGGGGAGTCGAGGCTCTTCAGCTTGTTCCCGACGATCTCGAAGGCCTCGTCCCAGCTGACCGGGCGGTAGCGGTCCTCGCCGGCAGGCTTGTAGACGGGCTCGACGAGGCGTCCCTGCATGCCCAGCCAGTAGTCGGAATGCGAACGCAGGTCGCTGAGGGAGTGCTCGGACCAGAAGTCGGAGGAGATGACGACGGGCGTCGCTTCCCAGGTGACGGCCTTGGCGCCGTTCTCGCAGAATTCGAAGGTCTTGCGCTTGTGCGGATCCGGCCAGGCGCAGCTCGGGCAGTCGAACCCGTCCTTGTGGTTCATTTTGAGGACGGTCTTCAGGGTGCGCTCCACGCCCATGTGCTCCAGAGCGGGCTTCATGGAGTGGTAGACGCCGGGAATACCGGCCGCCCACTCCTTCGGCCGCTTCTCGACCCGCAGCTCGCTCTCGTCGACTTCTTCTACACGGGGTTCCTTGCGCGTCATGGCGAACGTCCTCTTCCGTGGCCCGGGGGCGGGCACTCCTCGACAGGTGGTCCGGCCTGCCCTTGTGTATCAGGCCTAACAGGGCGTGAGCCGGGACCGCAAGTATCCGGCGCATTCGGCCGGCCTCCTTGACGCGGCGTCGTCCGCAGATCCGGCCGGCTGCGGGACGGGCAGACCCACCGCTGCACAGTATGCGACGACGGTGGACGCGCGGTCCACCGGTTCCAGGGACGGAAAGGAGGTTGAAGGCGACGGACCGGGAGGTGTTTATTTAGTTGACCTAACGAAACGGCAGGCGTACAGTTACTTAGAGCAACGAAGTATATGAGGCCAGGAGTTCCACATGTCGGTAGCGCAGCACACGGCCGCAGAGCTGGTGCACAACATCTTCGACCTGCAGCGCGCGCTGCGGGGAGTGACGGCTGCCGCCATGAAGTACTCCGAGCTGGGGCCGGCCCACACCGGCGTCCTGTTCTTCATCGGGGAGGGTGGCCCGATGCGCGCCTCGGCGCTCGCGGGCAGGCTCGGTATCGGGCCATCCGCGCTGAGCAGGCAGCTCGCGGACCTCGAGCAGTTCGGCTTCGTGATCCGGACCCCGGACCCGCTGGACGGGCGGGCCTGCCTGCTCTCGCTGTCGGGCGAGGGCCGGACGTACCTCGCCGAGACCTACGAGCACAGGGCCGAGGCACTGCGGGAGATCCTCTCCGACTGGACCGAGAGTGAAGCCGAGGCGGCGTCGTCGTCCGTGCGGCACCTCACGGCCGCCCTCCGCTCCGCAGCCTCGCACCCTGGCGGGCCGGCACACCCCGTCCCTCAGGATCCACTCCGCACCACCGCACACCGCACGGGCAACGACGGCCGTCACCACCTGGACCCCTCGTCCGAGACTCCGAAGGAAGAACTCTGATGGCCACCCATCCCACCGAGGCGAAGGTCGCCGAAGCCGCTGCACGGCAGCCGGCCGACGCCGCCCACCACCGCAGCAGCGAGCCCATGAGCCACAAGCAGATCCTGCAGGCCCTCACGGGCCTGCTCGCCGGCCTGTTCACGGCGATCCTGAGCAGCACCATCGTCGCGAACGCGCTGCCCACGATCATGAGCGACCTCAACGGCTCCCAGACGGACTTCGCCTGGGTCATCACCGCCGCGCTGCTCGCCAACGCAGCGACCACCCCGATCTGGGGCAAGTTCTCGGACCTGTTCGACAAGAAGGTCCTGGTGCAGGTCAGCATCGTCATCTTCGTCGCAGGCTCGGTGCTCGCGGGATTCGCCCACACCATCCCGCTGCTCCTCACCGCCCGCGTCATCCAGGGCATCGCCATGGGTGGCCTCACCGCCCTCGCGCAGGCCATCATCGGCACCATCATCGCGCCGCGTGAGCGCGGCCGGTACTCCGGCTACATGGGTGGCGTCATGGCCGTCGCGACCGCCGGCGGACCGCTGCTCGGCGGCTTCATCGTGGACTCGCCGCTCGGCTGGCGCTGGACGTTCTTCGTCTGCGTCCCGCTCGCGATCATCGCCCTGGTGCTGCTGCAGGTCACCCTGAAGCTCCCCGACACGCGCCGCAAGGCACGGATCGACTGGCTCGGTTCCATCCTGCTGACCGCCGGTGTGAGCCTGCTCCTCATCTGGGTCTCCTTCGCCGGCAAGGAGGGCTACTACGAGTGGTTCTCCCGCGAGAGCGCCCTGATGGTGGGTGGCAGCGTGATCCTGCTGGCCCTCCTGCTCGTCGTCGAGGCGAAGGTGGCCGAGCCCATCATCCCGCTCACGATCATCTCTGAGCGCACCACGGCCCTGGCGATCATCGCCTCGATCGCGGTCGGCATCGCCCTGTTCGCCAGCTCGAGCTACCTGGGCCAGTACTACCAGGTGGCCCGCGGCGCCACGCCCACCGAGGCCGGCCTGCTCACGCTCCCGATGATCGCCGGAAACCTGATCGGTTCCATCGGTGCGGGACAGCTCGTCACCAAGTACGGCAAGTGGAAGAGGTACCTCATCGCGGGCGCCCTGTTCCTCATCGCGGGCCTGGGCCTCGCCGGCACCATCGACCACCTGACGGAACTGTGGCTCGTCGGCATCTACACCTTCGTGTTCGGCCTCGGCCTGGGGCTCATGCTGCAGAACCTCGTCCTCGCGGTCCAGAACACCGTGGCGGTCAAGGACATCGGCTCCGCGAGCGCCTCCGTGGCCTTCTTCCGCTCGATGGGCGGAGCGGCGGGCGTCGCGGTACTGGGCGCGATCCTCGGCACCCAGGTGGAGGACAAGACCACCGAGGGCCTCGCCGCGGCCGGCATCCCCGTCACCGGCGGAGCCGCAGGCGGATCACTCGACCTCGTCGACCTCCCTGCCCCTATCGCCGACATCGTGCGGGCCGCCTACGGGGACAGCACGGCCATGATCTTCCTGATCACGGCGGTCATCGCGGTCCTCGGGCTCGTCTGCGTACTCTTCATCAGGGAGACGCCGCTGCGCCGCACGGTCGACTTCGCCCAGGCCGCTCCCGCCGGTCCTGCCGCGTCGATGTCACCTGCGGCAACAGGCACCACGCCGGCCGTCGCCGGTGCGCCGGCAGAAGGAGACGCGGCTGGAGCGCAGGCCGGAGCCGGCTCCGGGGTCGCTTCCCGTCGGGGCGGGGATCCCGTACGGCAGGGCGCGGCGGGGGAGTCCGAGGTCGTCGCGGTGCAGCCGTCCCACGGGCGGCACAGTGCCGGGCCGGTCGAGATCCTCAAGGTCGACCTCGACCGCGTGGCCCGGGAGCTGTCCGAACTGGACATCGAACTGCCGGACGCCGCCGGAGCGCGCCGCTGATCCGGCACACACCCGACAGCATCGACGGAACAGGCCATCGGGATTCCCCGGTGGCCTGTTCCCGTTTCGCGCCGGACACCTTTGTTCCCTTCTTCGACAAACCCCTTGTCGGGAGCAGGAATGTGACGTAGCGTACTGGCAACCGGTCGTCGAAACGTTTAGACGACCGGCAGCCGGAGGATCTGCTCCGGCCCGCGCACCAGCAGACATCGGAGTCGGCATGGCCAATATCCACGACGTCGCCCGCGTCGCCGGTGTGTCCATCAGTACCGTCTCCTACGCGCTGAGCGGCAAGCGGCCCATCGGCGAGAAGACCCGCCGGCGCATCGACGAGGCGGTGCGGGAACTCGACTACATGCCCAATGCCGCCGGTCGGATGCTGGCCGGGACGAGGACGCGCATCTTCGCCCTCACGGCACCCCTGAGGAGCGACACCTACGCGCCGGCGCACATGGCATTCGTGCTGGCAGTGGCGACGGCGGCGAGGAAGTACGACTACGACGTCCTCCTCCTGACCGAGGACGAAGCGACCGACGGCCTCCACCGGGTCTCCTCGAGCAGGCTCGTGGACGGGATCATCGTCCTGGACGTCTCCCTCCATGACGAGCGTGCGGACCTCGTGCGTTCACTCGGTGTCCCGGCAGCCCTCATCGGCGTGCCGGCGGACACGCAGGGGCTCGTCTGCGTGGACCTCGACTTCGAGGCCGCCGCAGCACTGGCGGTGGACCGGCTGGTCGACGCCGGGCACAGGTCGCTGGCCCTGCTCGGCCATCCCCCGATGGTCTACGAACGTGGGTCCAACTTCCCGATGCGGTTCCGCGACGGCTTCCTGCGCAGGGCGGCGGAACGGGGCGTCCGTGCATCCTTCTCGATGGTGGAGAAGGATGCGCCCCACGTCCGGACCGCGCTGACCGGCGTCCTGGACGCTGATCCGGCACCCACCGGTGTCGTCGTGCACGCCGACGAGGGCGTCCACAAGGCGGTCCTCGAGGCCATCGCGGCGCGCGGGCTGTCCGTCCCGGACGATCTCTCGGTCATAGCGGGGGTGCCCACCTTCGATACGTCCGGCTTCACGCCACCGCTGGACGCCATCCCGCTGATCCCGGCGGATTCCTGTACCCGTGCGGTCGAGCTGGCGGTCCAGCAGCTCGACGGCACCGTCGAACCGCGCGTCGAACTCGTCGCGCCGAAATACCGCGACCACGGTTCGGTCGCGGCACCCCGCCCGGGCAGCTAGCGCCGGCGCCATCCACCTATCGGTTCCACCCGACGCGGCACTCCATGGCCGTTCGTCGAAACGTTTCGACAAGATCCGCCCGTCCCCGTGACGGACGACCACTACAAGGGAGTAGGCATGAACAAGAGCAGATTGATCCTGGGGGCCGCCTTCACGGCCGCCGCACTCACCCTGTCGGGATGCTCCGGCTCCGGCTCGGACACCGGATCCGGCGGGGAGGGCGACACCCTCAAGCTGTGGCATTTCGAGAGCGAGACCAGCGCCATGGGAATCGCCTGGACCGAGGCCATCAAGATCTTCGAGGAGGAGACCGGCGCGACGGTCGAGTTCGAGGAGCGCAGCTTCGAGCAGATCCGTTCGACGGCGAGCCAGGTGCTCAACTCGGACGAGGCCCCGGACCTCCTCGAGTACAACAAGGGCAACGCCACAGCAGGCCTGCTGTCCAGCCAGGGCCTGCTGAGCAACCTCGACGACGCCGTGGAGGAGTACGGCTGGGACGACAAGCTCGCCCCGTCCCTGCAGACCACGGCGAAGTACGACGAGCAGGGCATCATGGGTTCGGGCAGCTGGTTCGGCGTCCCGAACTACGGCGAGTTCGTCGAGGTCTACTACAACAAGGACATGTTCGCCGAGGCCGGTCTGGAGGTCCCCACCACGCTCGACGAGTTCGAGGACGTGATGCAGGCGTTCACCGACCAGGGCGTCACGCCCATGGCGGAGTCGGCGGCCGAGTACCCGCTCGGCCAGCTCTGGTACCAGCTCGCCCTCACGCAGGCCGACCGCGGCTGGGTCGAGGACTACCAGCTCTACACGAACCCGGTGGACTGGCAGGGCGAGGAGGTGTCCTTCGCCACGGAGACGGTCAAGGACTGGACGGACAAGGGCTACATCTCCACCAACGCCACGGGCTCGACGGCGGAGGACGCCGGAACGGCGTTCATCAACGGCACGAACCCGATCTTCTTCTCGGGCAGCTGGTGGCACAACCGGTTCACCACCGAGGCCACGGGCTTCGAGTGGGGCACGTTCCTCTTCCCCGAGGCGGAGCTCGCGCCGGGATCCGCGGGCAACATGTGGGCCGTGCCGGAGAACGCCGCGAACAAGGAGCTCGCCTACGAGTTCATCGACATCACCATGCGACCCGAGATCCAGAACCTCATCGGCAACAACGGCGGCGTCCCCGTCGCCGCCGACCCGGCCGACATCACGGACGAGAAGAGCTCGGAACTCATCGCGAACTTCAACCAGCTCACCGAGAAGGACGGCATCGCCTTCTATCCCGACTGGCCCACGCCCACCTTCTACGACGAGCTGAACGCAGGCCTCCAGGAGCTCCTGAACGGCACGATCTCGCCGGAGGAGTTCCAGGAGCAGGTCGGCGGGCAGTACCAGAGCGGCGTCGACGACATCGTCGGCTAGTTCCCCGCATCCGTCCGTGCCGCCGGTCCCCGTTCCCGGACCGGCGGCGCGGACGGCACCCCGCCTGTCCCCGCCCTCGGAAGGTGCAACCCCATGGCGATCGCAACCCGGTCGAAGGAGCGCGCCCAGCGCTCCACCGCCACCCCCAGCCTCATCCCCGGCTCCCGTAGCAGTTCCTTCTGGTTCTACCTGCTGCCCGGCCTCGCCCTGCTCACGCTCATCATCGTGGTCCCGCTGCTGTGGAACGTCTACCTGACCTTCACCTCGTACCGCGGTATCCGCCCGCCGGAGTTCATCGGCCTCGAGAACTGGGTGGAGCTCTTCGGCGACACCACGTTCTGGACCTCGTTCCGCAACTCCGTCGCCATGATCGTCGCGATGGTGGTGGTGCCCACGCTGCTGGGCCTCGTCCTCGCCGCGATGCTGTTCGACCTGATCGGCCGGAAGTTCGGCGGCCGCGTGGCGAGTTTCCTCCGCGCCACCTACTACCTGCCGCAGATCCTGCCCGGTGTCATCGCGGCCATCGTGATCGGCTGGATCCTCCGGCCCGAGAACGGCGCCCTCAACCAGGTGCTCGCCGCCGTCGGGCTGGGCGGCCTGCAGAGCAACTGGCTGGGCAGCCCCGAGACGGCACTCCCCAGCATCATGGTGATCATGGTCTGGGTGCAGCTGGGCTACCCGGTGGTGATCTTCATGGCGGCGCTGCAGCGCGTGGACCCGGAACTGTACGAGGCCGCGGAGCTCGACGGCGCGAACTGGTTCCAGCGCTTCCGGGCCATCACCGTCAGCATCATCCGGCCCGAGATCTTCGTGGTCACCCTCACGTGCGCCATCGCCGCACTGAAAGTGTTCGGTCCCATCTACGCGCTGACCGGCGGAGGACCCGGCAGCTCGACGATCGTCCCCGCCTACTACGCCTACAGCGAGTTCTTCCAGTCCCAGCAGGTGGGCTACGGCGCCACGATCGCCACCGCGCTGACGGTCGTCATCGCCGTCGTCAGCATTCTCTTCGTCCTCGTGCAGACGAGGCTCGAACGCAGCGAGGAGGCACGCTGATGGCCATCACCGAGACCACAGCAGAGAAGACCGCACGTGAAGCGGTCCAGGAACCGCCGCGGCAGCGACGACGCAGCGGGCGGGCACGCAAGACCGCCGGCGACTGGGTGATCCTCGCGGTGGCCGTGCTGATCGGGCTGCTCATCGCCGTCCCGTTCCTGCTCATCCTCGCCAATTCGTTCAAGTCACCCACGGACTACGCCTCCGGCGGGCCGCTCTCGCTCCCGTCGTCGCTCTACTTCGACGGCATCACCGCGTTCTGGGAGCGCGTCGACTTCCCGCGCAAGCTCTGGAACAGCTTCTTCATCAGTTCCGTGGTGGCGGTGCTCGCCGTCGGGATCTCCATGTTCAACGCCTTCGCCCTGGGCATCGGACGCGTGCGGGGCCGGACCTGGCTGGTGCTGCTGATCCTGCTCGCCAACATGCTGCCGCAGGAGGTGCTGCTGTACCCGCTGTACTTTCTGTTCCGGCAGGTGGGCCTCTACGACAGCCAGTGGGCCGTGATCATCATCTTCACCGTCATCCAGAGCGCGTTCGGCACCTATCTCCTGGCCTCGGTGTACGGCACCTTCCCGAAGGAGCTGCTGGAGGCGGCGTCACTCGACGGCGCGAGCCGCTGGCAGATCCTGTGGCGTGTGATCTTCCCGATCTCGCGGCCGACCCTGAGCGTGCTGCTGATCTTCTTCTTCATCTGGACCTGGAACGAGTTCCTGATCCCGCTGACGTTCCTCGTGGGCAACGACAACCAGACCGTCCCCGTGGCGATCACGGTCCTGCAGGGCGACCGCCTCATGGACGTCACCACCACCAGCGCCTCCGCCCTCCTCGGGCTCCTTCCCACCCTGATCTTCTTCCTCATCTTCCAGCGCACCCTCACCCGGGGCATCACGGCAGGAGCAGTCAAGTAACCATGAAATTCACCGACGGATTCTGGCATGTCCGCCCCGGCGTCGATGCACAGTACGCGCAGGAGGCCTACGACATCGAGGTGGTGGACGGCCGGCGCCTCGTGGTCTCGGCCCCCACCAAGGTCATCGAGCGGCGCGGCGACACGCTCAACCGGGCGCTGCTGACGGTCACGCTCAGCAGCCCGCTCGACGGGATCATCGGCGTGCGCATCGAGAACCACCGCGGCGACAGCCCGCACCGCGGCTTCGATCTCGTCGGTGCGCACGGGGGGACCACCACGGCCACGGCCGCGACGGACGACGGCGGCGGCACCCTGGTGGCGGGTCCGCTGACGGCACGGATCCCCCACGGAGCCCCGTGGGACCTGTCCTTTGAGGCCGACGGCCGGACGCTCACCTCGAGCGGGCACAAGTCCGTGGGACGCATGGGCCTCGCACCCGATGCACCCGTCACCACCGAACCGGTGGGCGTCGCGGGCGTCGCGCCCACGGGACGCGCGCCCTCGCCGTCGTACCTGCACGCGCAGCTCTCCCTCGGTGTGGGCGAGCTGGTCTACGGGCTGGGGGAGCGCTTCGGTCCCCTCGTGAAGAACGGGCAGACGGTGGACATCTGGAACGCCGACGGCGGCACCTCCAGCGAGCAGTCCTACAAGAACGTACCGTTCTACCTGACCAACCGCGGCTACGGCGTCCTCGTGAACCACCCCGAGCACGTCTCCTTCGAGGTGGGCTCCGAGTCCGTCGAGCGCGTGCAGTTCTCGGTCCCGGGGGAGGTGCTCGAGTACTTCGTGATCTACGGGCCGACGCCGGCGGACATCCTCGAGCGCTACACGCGCCTGACCGGTCGCCCCGCACTGGTGCCCGCCTGGTCCTACGGCCTGTGGCTGTCCACGAGCTTCACCACCGACTACGACGAGGCGACGGTGACGAGCTTCGTCGACGGCATGGCGGAGCGCGACCTCCCGCTGAGCGTCTTCCACTTCGACTGCTTCTGGATGCGGGAGTTCAACTGGACCGACTTCGAGTGGGATCCGCGGGTCTTCCCCGACCCGGTGGGCATGCTGAAGCGGCTGCACGACAAGGAGCTGCGGGTCAGCGCCTGGCTCAACCCGTACATCTCCCAGCGGTCGAAGCTGTTCGACGAGGCGGCCCAGGAGGGCTACCTCGTGCGGCGCGAGGACGGCACGGTGTGGCAGTGGGACATGTGGCAGGCGGGCATGGGCCTCGTGGACTTCACGAATCCCGGTGCGACGGCGTGGTTCCAGGACAAGGTGCGCACCCTGCTCGGCCAGGGCGTCGATGCGATCAAGACCGACTTCGGTGAGCGCATCCCGCTGGGGGTGCAGTGGCATGACGGCACCCCCGCGGAGACCATGCACAACCTCTATCCCCAGCTCTACAACCGCGCCGTCTTCGACGTTCTCGAGGAGGTCCGCGGGCAGGGCGAGGCGGTCCTGTTCGCCCGCTCCGCCACCGCCGGCGGGCAGCAGATGCCCGTGCACTGGGGAGGCGACAACTCGTCGTCGTTCGAGTCCATGGCGGAGACGCTGCGCGGCGGGCTCTCCCTCGCGCTCAGCGGCTTCGGGTACTGGAGCCACGACATCGGCGGGTTCGAGGGCTCACCCGATCCCGCGGTGTTCAAGCGGTGGGTCGCCTTCGGCCTGCTCTCGAGCCATTCACGCCTGCACGGCTCCACGAGCTACCGCGTCCCGTGGGCCTTCGACACCGGCGACGAGCCAGAGGGCCAGAGCGCCGTCGAGGTCACACGGGCCTTCGCGCGGCTGAAGCTGTCCCTCATGCCCTACCTCTACGCCGTCGGCGCCCAGGCCCATGCGACGGGCACGCCGTTCATGCGACCCATGCAGCTCGCCTTCCCGGAGGACCCCGCCGTCGCGCACCTGGACCGGCAGTACATGCTCGGCCCCGACCTGCTCGTGGCTCCCGTGTTCTCGGCGGACGGCGCGGTCGAGTACTACCTCCCCGCGGGGACCTGGACGCACCTGCTCACGGGCGAGGTGGTCGCGGGAGGAGGCTGGCGGCGTGAGACCCACGCATTCGACAGCCTGCCGCTCTGGGTGCGGGAGGGGGCGGTCCTCGTCACCGGCAGCACCGATCACCGACCCGACTACGACTACCTCGACGACCCGCTCGTCACCGTGTACCCCGGTGCCGCCGACGGCAGCACGGCGCGCGTGGTCACGCCCGCGGGGGTCGAGGGCGGGTTCCGTGTGTCCCGCTCCGCGTCCGGCTACCGCGTCACGGGCCCTGACGGTGTCCCCTTCCGGGCACGCCTGGCCGGAGGAGCACAAGCACGGTCCGACGGCGGAACCGTGGAGCTCGGGGCCAGTAGCATCGGAGGGTGAAACCGTTTCTCCTGCTGGCCACGCGTGCCGAGAACTACGCGGCCGACGCCGAATACGCGAGCTTCCTGCGCTACGGCGGCCTCGCCGGGAAGGACCTGAGGCGCATCCGCCTCGAAGCCGGGCCCCTGCCCGAGCTGGACCTCGCCGACTACTCCGGCATCTTCCTCGGGGGCAGTCCCTTCAACTCGTCGGATCCCGAGGAGTCGAAGAGTGCCGTGCAGCTGCGGGTGGAACGCGAGCTCGGGGGGCTGCTCGACCGCGTGGTCGCGGCGGACTTCCCCTTCTTCGGTGCGTGCTACGGCGTCGGCACCCTCGGCAGGCACCAGGGAGCCGTCATCGACTCCACCTACGCGGAGCCGATCGGTGCCATCGAGGTCACGCTGACCGCGGACGGCGCGGCCGACCCCCTGCTGGCAGGTCTGCCGACGTCGTTCGCCGCCTACGTGGGACACAAGGAGGCGTGCAGGACGCTGCCGGAATCGGCGGTGCTGCTGGCGTCGTCGGACACGTGCCCCGTGCAGATGTTCCGCGTGCGGGAGAACGTCTTCGCGACCCAGTTCCATCCGGAACTGGACGTCGAGGCGCTCGTGGGCCGCATCAGCACCTACCGCCACGCCGGATACTTCCCCCCGGACCAGGCGGACGAGTACATGGAGCGGGCGCGCGCCTCGGTGGTGGACCAGCCGGAGGCCATCCTCCGTGCCTTCGTGACGCGGTACGCGCGGGACTGAACCGCGGCGGGGAGTGCCCGTGCGTCGTCGGCCGCCGCCTCACGATGCCGGACGGCTCCGCGGGGCGGCCCGGCCACGACCGGGCAGCTCGATGCGAGCCGGCTGTGCGGCGATCCTGCCCCAATACTGAGGGTCGTCGCCCACCCTGCCGACCTACGATCGGAGGGTGGGGGATCAACGATGATGAAGGCGGCGGGTCGTGCGTGGGATGCGCAGGACGCGCGGCAGGACCGGGCGCAGCCGGCGGCGGAATCCGCCGAGCTGTTGCGCCAGGAGCTGAGGCGGGCGCGGATCGACCTCGAGCTCTTCGACCGCAACCGGTCCCGGAGCGAGGCGGCATCTCCTCCTCCGGTGAGTGTGCCGGCGCGCCGGCGGTTCCCCGGTGCCCCCGGTCCGACGCGTGGCGTCGGCGTCGGTCTCTGGCTCATCACGTTCTACCTGCTGCTCGTCGCGCTCGCCCACGGCAGCCCGGACGCGGCCCCCGGCCCCGACTCCTCGAGGGCATCCACCTCGGTGGTGCGCGCCTGGCAGCTGGACGGCTGACCCCGGACCGGTGCTCCCTGTCGTGCGTCGGTGCCGCGGAGTACTGTCGGAGGACATGCCGCGCACGGCGAACAGAAGAGGTAGCTGCCATCGGTTCCAGCACGAGCACCCGACCGGCACGATCCACGGTCCCGGTCGTCCCCGCTCCCGGCGAGAAACGCCACCACCAGGTGCTCATCATCGGTGGAGGCAACGCCGGCGTGTCCCTGGCCGGGCGCCTGAACCGCTACCGGGTGAAGGACATCGCGGTGGTCGAGCCGAGGAGCCGCCACCTCTACCAGCCGCTCTTCTCGCACATCGCCGGCGGCACGGCGGATGCCTTCGACGCCGTGCGGCTGCAGTCCGCCGTGATGCCCATGGGCGTCACCTGGATCCAGGACAAAGCCACCGACGTCAGCACGGGAACGAAGACCGTCCTGCTGGAATCCGGTTCGGCCGTCACCTACGACCACCTCGTCGTCTGCCCCGGGATCCAGAACGACTGGGCGGCCATCCCCGGGCTGAAGGACGCCATGGAGGGCCCGTACGGGGGATCGAACTACGAGTACGAGCTCGCTCCGAAGGCCTGGAAGCTCTTCCGGGAACTGACGAGCGGCACCGTGGTCTTCACCCAGCCGCCGGGACCCGCCTCCTGCGACGGTGCCGCCCAGAAGCCCATGTACCTCGCGTGCGACTACTGGCGGCGCACGGGCGTCCTGAAGGACATCCGGGTGGTCCTCGTGGTGTCCACGCCGACGATCTTCGGCATGGACATCATCGACGAGGAACTCACCCGGAAGATCGACGAGTACGGGATCGAGGTCCGGTACAGCACCGAACTCGCGTCCGTGGACCCGGAGGCCCGGACAGTGGTCCTCCGGCCTTCTCCCGACGGCTCGACCGGCGCTCCTGGCTCCACGGGCGGCTCCATCGGCACGCCCACGGGCACTCCCACCGGCAGTCCCATCGAGACGATCCGCTACGACGTCCTCCATGCCGTGCCGCCGCAGTCCGCGCCGGAGTGGCTCAAGACCACGGACCTGCCGGCGCCCGGCAGTCGCGGAGGCTTCGTCGAGGTGGACCCGGTGATCCTGCGGCATCCGCGCTTCCCCGACATCTGGTCCCTCGGGGACGCGGCGTCGACGCTCAACTCGAAGTCCGGAGCGGCCCTGCGGATGCAGACGAAGGTCCTTGCCAAGAACCTCAAGGCCGTGCTCAGGGGCCGCAAGCCCACCATGCAGTACAACCACTACTCGGCGTGCCCCTTCGTGGTCAGCCGCAACACCGTGGTGTTCTCCGAGTTCGACGACAAGTACTCGCCGATGCCCACGGTGCCCGGCTGGGACAACCTCGCCCGCGAGCGGCGGCTGACCTACATCCTCGAGCGGGTCGTGCTGCCGCAGGTCTACTGGAAGCTCATCCTGAAGGGGCGTGCCTGAGCCGAGGCCGGAGGGCATCATTGGACGGCGCCGGTGGACGGCGCCGGTGGACGGCGCCGGTGGACGGCGCCGCCGGTCCCGGCCGGGCAGGACGTTCCACCGTGCTCTGGACAGGGGTGCCCGCGTCGATGAGGATCGGTGCATGGACCTCACACCCCAGGAGACCGTGCGGCGGTTCGTCCGCGCATTCCAGGAGCAGGACCGGGCCGCGGCGGAGTCGCTGATGGCGGACGGCTTCGACTTCACCAGCCCGCAGGACGACCACCTCGACAAGGACGCCTGGCTGGAGCGGTGCTTCCCGTCGGCGGATCATTTCGACAGGCCGGCGGTGACCCTCCAGCTCACCGAGGTCGGCGGCGTCGTCCTGCACCGGTACGAGTACGACGTCGACGGCCGCACCTACCGCAACGTCGAGGCGAGCCGTGTGCGCGACGGCCTGGTGCACGAGGTGGAGGTGTACTTCGGGGGAGCCGTCCGGCGCTCCGACATCGCCCCGGGTTGAGCCCGCGCTTCGGCGCTCCGGCACCACCCCGGGCTGAGTCCGCGCTTCGGCGCTCCGGCACCACCCCGGGCTGAGTCCGCGCTTCGGCGATCGGGACCTCTCCGGCTGAGCCCGCGCTTCGGCGATCGGGGCCTTCCCCGGGGCGGGTGTCACAAAGCAGCGGTGGCCGGTGTCTTGTCGGTGTCAGCAATTCCTGAGGAAGCGAGGCATCATGTCCGGGACGGTACGTGCAGTGGTGGTCGGCGGCGGCTATGCGGGGGTGATGGCGGCGAACCGGCTGGCGGGGAGCAGGCGGGCACACACCCCCCTCGAGGTGACCCTGGTCGACCCCGCACCCGGGTTCACGGAGCGGATCCGGCTGCACCAGCTCGGTGCCGGCCGGCGGGCATCGGCGGACGTGCCCTGGACGGACGTGCTGAACCCCCGGGTACGCCACCTGCCGGCCCGGGCGCTCCGCATCGACGCCGACCGACGCAGCATCGGGCTGGCGGGCCGGGAGCCCCTGAGTTTCGACTGGCTGGTGTACGCGGTGGGCAGCGGCGAGACATCGACGTCCCTGTTGTCGGTGACCAATCCCGAGGCGGCACGCGCCACCCGCACGGCGATCGGCGAGCTCCGTCCGGGATCAGCCGTCACGGTGGCCGGGGCCGGTCCGACGGGCGTCGAGGTGGCCTGCGCGGTCGCACTGGCGAGGCCCGACCTGCACATCACCATCGTGTCGCCGTCGGGTCCGGTGCATCCGCTCGCGGGACATCCCGCCGTGGGTCGCCGCCTCCGGCGCCTGGGCATCGCCGTCGAGAGCGGGACGGTCGACCGGATGACGGGAGCGATCACCACGGGGGAGGGAAGCCGCCCGGCGGCCCCCGCCACGATCTGGACGGCCGGGTTCGCCGTACCGTCCCTCGCCGCCGACAGCCGGCTGCCCGTGGCCGGCGACGGACGACTGCTGGTCGACGGGACCCTCACGGTGCCCGGGCACGAGCGCATCCTGGGGGCCGGTGACGCCGTCTCCGTGGCAGGACCGGCCGCTGCGCACCTGCGGGCCTCGTGCGCGACGGCCCTCCCGCTCGGCGCCCATGCCGCGGACACCGTGCTCGCCCGCCTCGGCGGCCGCGAACCGTCGGCGATCGACCTGGGGTACGTCCTCCAATGCCTCGACCTCGGGTCGGGGCAGGGGCACGTGCGCTTCGTGCGTCCTGACGACTCGCCCCGCCCCTGGGCGCTGGCGGGACGGGCCGGCGGGTGGACCAAGGAGCAGATCTGCAGGATGACCGTGGCCTGGCTTGCGGGGGAGGCTTCGACACCGGGTTCCTACCGGTGGCAGGCGGGCCCGCGCCTGCCCGTAGGCTGAGGGACGTGGCCCCTTCGACGGAGCAGGACGAGCTGTTCACGACGCACCGGTCGATGGT
This sequence comes from Arthrobacter sp. TmT3-37, assembly GCF_054510835.1. NCBI lineage: Bacteria > Bacillati > Actinomycetota > Actinomycetes > Micrococcales > Micrococcaceae > Arthrobacter > Arthrobacter sp. TmT3-37. The sequence continues at coordinate 130,241 of NZ_JBTNDU010000002.1, forward strand.
CTTCGCCATCGCCTACGAGATCCTCGGCACGCGTGCCGATGCCGACGACGTCGTCCAGGAGACCTACCTGCGCTGGGCGGGGGTGGACCTGGACGGGATCCGGTCACCGAAGGCGTACCTCGCGACGATCGCCGGGAGGACCGCCCTCAATGCGCTGCGGACGGTGGCCCGGCGCCGGGAGGACTACCCCGGGCCCTGGCTGCCCGAGCCCCTGGTGACCGACGGCGAGGGTCCGGAGCAGCGACTCCTGATGAAGGAGCAGCTGACCTATGCGCTGTCCGTACTGCTCCAGCAGGCCACACCGGAGCAGCGGGCGGTCTTCCTGCTCCGGGACGTCTTCGGGCTGCCCTATGCTGCCATCGCCGAGGCGGTCGGCAAGACCCAGGCGGCGGTCCGGCAGATCGCCCTCCGGGCCCGGACGCGGCTCACGGCCGGCGACCGAACGCCGACCGTCGCCGAGGACACCGCCCTGGCGCTCACCGCCTTCCTCGACGCCGTCGCGACGGGCGACCTCCAGGCGTTGATGGACGTCCTGGCTCCGGACGCCGTGCTGCTGTCCGACGGCGGCGGGAAGGTCGTCGCGGCCCGCAAGCCGATCGTGGGAGCAGGGGCCATCGCGGCATTCCTGCTGAGGATCGCGCTCACGCCGACGCCGGACCTGACCGTGGTCATCGGTCCGCTCAACGGTGGCCCGGGGATCCTCATCCGTTCCGGTACCCGCCTGGAGCTGACCGTCGGCGTGGCGGTGGACGGCCGGGGCAGGATCACGGGTGTCTACCTCGTGCGCAATCCCGACAAGCTGCGCGAGCCGGCGATGCCCGAGCCGGTGGGACGTCCATCACCTCTCCCGCGCTAGTCTCGAGGTGGGCGGCGGCTGTCCGGCCGCGGCTCGTGCAGACGGTCGACGCCGGGCGGCGAGCGCCGGCGGCCGTCGGGACCGGAACCCGTGGCCGGGGCCGTCCGGCCGAAGGAATCCTCGGGGAAGGAACACGACCATGGCGGGACCGCTTCTCGACGCCAAGCTGCGCGTCCCCCTCCGACGTCGCGGCGTGACGGAGCGTCCGAGGGTAGACGGGCTCCTGGAGCGTGGCACGGAGTGCACGCTCACGCTCGTGTCGGCTCCGGCAGGGTTCGGCAAGACGACGCTGCTGGCCGGCTGGCTCGAGTCCCTCGCCGCCGCCGGCTGGTCGACGGCGTGGCTCTCGCTCGACCAGGGCGACAACGATCCCGCACGGTTCTGGACCTACCTCGTCACTGCGCTGGAGACGGCATCCAGCGGCGTCGGCGCCGTCGCGCTCTCGCTGCTCGGATCGGCGCAGCCACCCACCGACGTCGTGCTGGGCACCCTCCTCAACGACCTCCGCGCCGTCTCCGGTGACGTCGTCCTGGTCCTCGACGACTACCACGTCATCGAGGCCCGGGAGATCCAGGAGGGCATCGCCTTCCTGGTGGCCCACCTGCCTCCGCACGTGCACCTCGTCCTCGGCGGGCGGGCCGATCCGGTGCTGCCCCTGGCGAGGCTGCGGGCACGGGGCGAGCTGCTCGAGCTCCGCGCCGCCGACCTCCGCTTCACCGGGAGCGAGGCCGCGTCGTACCTCAACGGGTCCATGGGCCTCGGGTTGGGCGTCGAGGACGTGGCAGCCCTGGGAGCCCGTACCGAGGGGTGGGTCGCGGCACTCCAGCTCGCCGCACTGTCGATGCAGGGCCGGGAGGACCCCACCGCGTTCATCGCCGATTTCGCCGGGGACGACCGCTACATCGTCGATTTCCTGACCGAGGAGGTCCTGCAGAACCAACCCGACGACGTCCGGGACTTCCTGCTCCGGACCTCCGTCCTGGAACGGCTGAACGGACCTCTGTGCGACGCCGTCACGGGGCAGGACGACGGCAGGCTCCGCCTGGCCGCGCTGGAACGGGCGAACCTGTTCCTGGTGCCGCTGGACAACCACCGCCAGTCGTACCGCTATCACCAGCTCTTCGCGGATGTCCTGCAGGCGCGCCTTGTCGAGGAGCGCGGTGAGGAGCTCCCGGGCCTGCATCGGCGGGCGAGTACCTGGTACGAGCAGAACGGGGCGGCGGCCGACGCGATCCGCCATGCCCTGGCAGCCGGAGATGTCGAACGGGCCGCGGACCTGATCGAACGGGCGGTCCCCGCGATCCGGCAGGACCGGCAGGAGGCCCTGCTGCGCGCCTGGTCGACGGTGCTTCCCGACGACGTGGTCCGCTGCAGGCCGGTGCTCGGCGTGGGCCTGGCCGGTGCGCTGCTCGTCGGTGGTGAGATCGGGGGAGTTGAGGCCCGGCTGCAGGACGTCGAGCGCCGGCTGGATCCGTCGGCCACTGCCGCGGCCGACGGCGGGCCCGCGATGGTCGTCGTCGATCCCGAGCAGTTCCGCCGCCTCCCGGAGACGATCGCGGTGTACCGTGCGGCGCTGGCACTCGGTGTAGGCGACATCGCCGGGACGATCGGGCATGCCCGGCATGCGCTCGACCTCGCGCCGACGGACGACCACCTGAGCCGTGCCGCCGCACGCGGATTGCTGGGACTCGCCTACTGGGGGACCGGGCAGCTCGAGGCGGCCCACGGCGTGTACGCGGACAGCATGGCCGGCCTGTACCGCGCCGGCCATGTCGCGGACACCTTCGGATGCGCGATCGCGCTGGCGGACATCCGGCTCGCCCAGGGTCGCCTCGACGACGCGATGCGCACCTACGAACAGGCCCTGGCGAACGCTGCCACCGGGCGTGACCCGGTGCTCCGTGGAACCGCCGACATGCACGTGGGCCTGAGCGGGATCTGCCGGGAGCGCGGCGACCTGCAGGGAGCGGCCCGGCACCTGGCGCGCAGCCAGGAGCTGGGCGCCGGCAGCGAGCTGCCGCAGAACCTGTACCGCCGCCGCGTCGCGATGGCACGGATCCGGGAAGCGGAAGGAGACCTCGCCGGCGCGTTCGACCTGCTCGACACGGCGGAGCGGCTCTACGTTGGCGACTACTTCCCCGACGTGCGGCCGGTCGCGGCGCTCAAGGCGCGGATCCGGGTAGCGCAGGGACGGGTGGGCGATGCGCTCGGGTGGGCGCGGGACCGCGGTCTGTCGCCGGACGACGAGCTCAGCTACATCCGCGAGTTCGAGCACATCACCCTCGCCCGGGTACTGCTGGCCCGATCCACGGCGGAGGGCTCGGTACACCCCCTCGACGAGGCCACCCGACTGCTGGGGCGGCTCCTCGACGCGGCGGAGGATGGTGGGCGGACCGGCAGCATCATCGAGATCCTCGTGCTGCAGGCATCCGCGGAGCACCTGCGGGGTGACCTTGCCGCCGCGCTCGCACCACTGCAGCGGGCCCTGACGCTGGCCGGGCCGGAGGGTCACGTCCGGGTCTTCCTCGACGAGGGCGCCCCGATGGCCTCCCTGCTCAGGGCTGCCGCGAAGCAGCAGCCGTCGTTGGTCCAGCTCCGCCGCCTGCTCGCGAGCGGGGACGACGTCGACCAGGCCGCCCCCGGGAACCCGGGGTTGATCGAACCCCTGAGCGATCGGGAACTGGAGGTCCTCCGGCTGCTCGGAACGGACCTCGACGGTCCGGACATCGCCCGGGAACTCATGGTGTCCCTGAATACCCTGCGGACCCACACACGGCACATCTACACCAAGCTGGGCGTGACCAATCGCCGTGCAGCGGTCCGCCGGGCGAGAGAGCTCGACCTGATCGTGCACTCCACCGGCCGCTAGCCGGCCCCGCCCACGTTGGCGCGGCCCACGCGGGCGCTGCCCATGCGCCTCCGGCCCACGCGCCTCCGGCCTACGCGGGCGCTGCCACGCGCCTCCGGCCCACGCGGCGACGAGGAAATCATCACGGCTCTCACCACATGTGGTGACGCGCGCTCATCAGGTCTCCCCCTACCGTTCGAGAAGGACGACGGACCATGCCGAGGCCGGTCCGGTCACACGATGCGGAGGGAATGCCATGAGCGAGGAATCCACGGGACGGCACGACGGCTCCGGATGCTTCGAGATCCGGCTCGCCGGGCATCTGGCCCCCCGCTGGATCGCCTGGTTCGACGTCGTCGCGCTGACCAACGAGGACGACGGCACCGCCGTCCTCCGCAGTCCGCCGACCGACCAGGCCGGCCTGCACGGCCTGCTCCGGAAAGTACGCGACACCGGGTTGCCGCTGGTGTCCGTCGTCCGGATCCGGTCCGCGGGGTCGGCTTCCCAGGCCGACGCCTCCACCCCACCCGGACAACCGACTCAGGAGAACACGCCATGACCACCCACCAGCCCGGAACAACTGCGCGACGAGCGCCACTGAGCTCCCTGCGCAAGACCTCGCTCACCGCGGGGGTGCTCTATCTGATCACGTTCGTCTCGATCCCGACGCTCGCCCTCTACGGCCCGGTGCGATCGGACCCCGGCTACATCGCCGGCCCCGGCCCGGACACCTCCGTGATCGTCGGCGGCGTCCTCGAGATCATCGTCGCCCTCGCCTGCATCGGCACAGGCGTCGCCCTGTACCCGGTAATCAGGCGGCAGAACGAAGGGGTCGCGCTCGGGTTCGTCGCCGTGCGGGTACTGGAGGCCGCGACGATCTTCGCCGGCGTCGTCGCGCTCCTCGCCATCGTCAGCCTCCGGCAGGCCGGGGCGGGAGACGACGCGCTGGTCACAGGCCAGGCCTTGCTCGCCCTCCACACTTGGACCACAGCCCTCGGACAGGGTTTCCTGCCGGCCGTGAACGCCCTGCTGCTGGGGTCGCTGATGTACCGTTCGAGGCTCGTGCCCCGCATCCTCCCGGTACTCGGATTCCTCGGAGCACCGCTGCTGGTGGCGTCCGTGGCAGGGCTGCTGTTCGGGCTCTGGGGGCCGGTGTCCCTGCTGTCCGGGCTCGGCGCACTCCTGCTCGCGCTCTGGGAGTTCTCCCTGGGCCTGTGGCTGATCACCAGGGGCTTCCGCTCCACGCCGATCACGCAGGACCTGGCGCTCGCCGTTCCGGCGCCGGTCCGCAGGGGTGCCGCGACTGTCCCGCCGGCTCTGTAGGAGCTGCACCCGGCAGGCCGTCCGGGCGGGTGATGACGACGGCATCCTCCGGCAGCAGAAGCCTTGTGGACGGCAGGGCCCGGTCCTACACTGGTGTAATCAACTAGATGGTTGATCAACGAGGAGGTGGATCATGGAGGACGACACCCTCGATGCCGCCTTCTCGGCGCTCGCGGATCCGGCCCGAAGGGCCATCATCGCGCGACTGTCGCGCAGTTCCGCCACCGTCAACGAACTGGCGGAGCCGTTCGCGATCACCAAGCAGGCCGTCTCGAAGCACATCCAGGTGCTCGAGCAGGCCGGCCTCATCACCCGCACGCGGGACGGCCAACGCCGTCCCTGCCACCTCGATCCGGCCGCACTCGAAGCGCTGACGGGCTGGATCGACACCTATCGCCTGGAGGCCGAGCGGCAGTACCGACGGCTCGACGGCGTCCTCTCGACCCTGAAGGACCAGCACAGCAAGGAACGATCATGAGCAATCCAACCTCCATCGCCGCGCAACCGGACCAGCCGTTCGTCGACATCGTCCGCGAGTTCGACGCCCCGCGGGACCTCGTCTTCCGGGCGTTCACCGAGCCGGACCTCGTGCGGCAGTGGCTCGGCCCGCACCGCATCACCACGGAGATCGTGGACTTCGACGCCGTGACAGGCGGCATCTATGCCTACACACATCGCGACGGTGAAGGCAACGCCTACGGCTTCCGCGGCATCTTCCACACCGTGATCGCGCCGGAACGGATCATCCAGACGTTCGAGTTCGACGGCGCGCCGCACCATGTCAGCCTCGAGAGCATGACGTTCGAGGACCTCGGCGACGGGCGGACGAGATGCTCCGGGCGTTCCGTGTTCCTCGCTGTGGAGGCGCGTGACGCGATGATCAGCAGCGGCATGGAGACCGGCGTCAACGAAGGCTACGAGCGCCTCGACGACTTGCTCTCCTCCCTCTCCGTCGCGAGGTGACCCGGCCGGCCGTGGGGTGGTCCCGGCCCTTGTCCGGGCAGGGGCCGCCCCGTAGCATCCGGTCATGGAGATCATCGAGTACCACCCTCGGCGGGACCAGCTCGTGTATACGTTCGGTGGCAGCGCACCCGTGCTGACCGTCCGGCCCGGCACCGCACTCCGACTGTGGTCCGAGGACGCCTTCAACAATGCGCTGACCTCTGTCGACGACGTGTCCGGCGAGAAGGTGGACCTCAACTTCATCAATCCGCAGACCGGCCCGTTCCACGTGGAGGGCGCCGAACCCGGTGACACCCTCGCGCTGCACATCGTGGACCTCACGCCGGCCCGCTCGTACGGTGCCTCGGCCACCATCCCGTTCTTCGGAGGGCTGACCAGTACCGACCGCACCGCCACCCTGCAGGAGCCGTTGCCGGACATCACGTGGATCTACCAGGTGGACACCGAGCGCCGGACGGTCGGCTTCCAGTCGCGGCTCGGGGACTTCGAGGTGGCGCTCCCGCTCGAGCCGATGCTCGGCACCGTCGGCGTCGCGCCGCCCGGGGGTGAGGTGCGCTCCTCGCTCGTACCGGAGCGGTTCGGCGGCAACATGGACGTGCCGGACGTCAAGCCCGGCACCACGGTCTACCTCGGTGTAAATGTCGAGGGTGCGCTGTTCTCCATCGGCGACGGACACTATCGCCAGGGCGAGGGGGAGGCCTGCGGCACCGCCGTCGAGGGCGCCATGCACTCGACGATCATCGTGGAACTCATCAAGGGCGGTGCGCCGTCCTGGCCGCGGCTCGAAACCGACTACCACTGGATGGCCGTCGGGTCCTCCCGCCCCATGGAGGATTCGTGGCGTATCGGCCAACTCGAGATGGTGCGGTGGTTCGGCGACCTCTTCGGGCTGCACCACCTCGACGCCTACCAGCTCCTGACGCAGACCGCGCTCGCCCCGATCGCCAACGCGGTCGACGCCAACTACAGCGTCGTCGTGAAGGCACCCAAGGCGCTCTTCCCCGCCGTCGACGCATATGGCGGACTCCATGCCCACCTCCGGCGGCAGGCCGCCGAGCTCCGCTGACCCCGATTCGCCCGATCGACGGGGTCGCGCGGAACCGTTCCACAATCGGCGTCCGGAGACACTGCGGGCGCCGGTCCGAGGCCCGGCGCCCGCAGTGCCGTGGGGTTACTTGGCGAGGAAGCGGAGCAGGACCTCGTTGATCTCGGCGCCGTGGGTCCAGAGCATGCCGTGCGGTGCATCCTCGATCTCGACGTACTCGGCGGAGGGGAGGCGCTTGGTGAATTCGCGCCCCGTCGCGTCGATCGGCAGGATGCGGTCATCGGTGCCGTGCACGATCAGCGCAGGCACGGTGACCTTCTCGACGTCGGAGCGGAAGTCGGTGAGCCAGGAGTCGACGACGGCGAACGACGCGTACCAGGACGACCCCGAGGCGACGTTCCACGCGTTGCGCAGTGCTTCCTCGCTGAGGCGGTTGCCGAGGAAGTTGTCGGTGTTGAAGAAGTCGTCGTAGAAGTTCGTGAACCAGGCGTAGCGGTCCTCGATGGCCGCGCTGCGGATGCCGTCGAAGACGGTCGAAGGGACACCGGTCGGGTTGTCGTCGGTCTGGAGGAGGAACGGTTCGAGCGAGGCGAGGAAGACCGCCTTCGCGACCCTCGACTCCCCATAGGTGCCGATGTAGCGACCGACCTCCCCGGTCCCCATCGAGAAGCCGACGAGGACGGCGTCGTGCAGGTCGAGCGTCTCGAGCACGGTGTTGAGATCGGCTGCGAACGTGTCGTAGTCGTAGCCGGTGGTGGGCTTGCTCGACTTCCCGAAGCCGCGGCGGTCGTACGTGATGACGCGGTATCCGGCGGTCAGGAGGGCGGCGGTCTGCTTCTCCCACGAGCCGCCGTCGAGGGGATAGCCGTGGATCAGGACGACGGGCTGGCCCGTGCCGTGGTCCTCGTAGTAGAGCTCGATGTCCGTGGTGTTCTCGGTGCCGACCTTGATGAAGCCCATGTTCCTGGTCCTTGTCTCGAGCGGAGAGAACGTTCGTTCTCTCTCGGTGATCACATCGTATAGAACGATCGTTCTCCATTCAAGTAGAATGGCTTCATGAATATTTTCGAGGCCCGCACACGGATCGTGGCGAGCGCCGACGAGCTCTACAACGCGCGGGGGATCCAGGCCGTCGGCATGGACGAACTGCGTGCGGCGGCGGGTGTCTCGCTCAAGAAGCTCTACCAGGAGTTCCCCTCCAAGGGGAGCATCGTCATGGCCGTCCTCGAGCGCCGGCACCGGTCCTGGGCCGAAGGGCTGGACGCGAAGGTGCGGCAGGCTCCGACGCCGCGCGCCCGCCTGCTCGCGATCTTCGACTATCTCGCGCAGTGGTTCGGCGAGGACTCCTTCCGGGGCTGCGGCTTCGTGAACAGCTTCGCCGAACTCGGCGCCGTGAGTCCTGACGTCGCCGATTACGCACGGCAGCACAAGGAGTCGTTCCAGGAGTACGTGGGGAAGCTGGCCGAGGACGCGGGCGCACCGCCCTACCTCGGACCACAACTGTCGATCCTCGCCGAAGGCGCACAGACGACGGCGGCGATCGCCGGCACCGTCGACGCGGCGGTCCAGGCGCGGCAGGCGGCCGAGGTGCTGATCGATGTGGCGCTGGGCCATGAGGTCCGAGGTGCGGCCTAGTCCGGGAGAACCCGCCTGCGCACGCCGGGACGGACGGAAGCTCCGGGGGGTCAGCCGACGAGGTCCTGGTACTCGGGATGGTCGGCGATGAAGGCCGCGACGAACTCGCACCTCGGCACCACCGTGAGGTGCTGGATGCGGGCGTCGTCGAGCGCGTACCGGACCAGGGTGCTGCCCACTCCGTGGCCCTCGACGTCCTCGTCCACGACGGTGTGCGTGAAGACGATGGTGTCGCCGGAGCGTTCGTAGACGGCGACGCCCGCCGGTTCCCCGTCGAGGCTCGCCGTGTAGCGGCTCTCGTCCTCGTCGTTGCTGACCTGGATCTCGTTGTTTCCGGTACTCATGTTTGTCACTGTGGCACCCGGCCTGCAGGGCGGTCAACGCCCAGGGGTGCGTTGTGCCGCCCGGCGCAGCACGCGCGCGACACCGCTGTCCATGGCTGCCGTTCCGCGATGTGGGAAGGATGTCCTGCGACGGATCCGGACGCCGTCGTGCCGTGGATCCGGTGCGTCGTCGTGCCGTGGCGCTGCGCGCCCGTCGTGTCCTGGTCGCGTGGGGCCGGCGTGCCGTGGCGCTGCGCGCCCGTCGTGTCCTGGTCGCGTGGGGCCGGCGTGCCGTGGCGCTGCGCGCCCGACGTGTCCTAGTCGCGTGGGGCCGGCGTGAGACCCTGCCGGACGGAGCTCCCGTTGAGCAGCCAGGCCACCGCGTCCGCCTCGGAGGTGAAGAAGCGCGTGTCGGTGGGGGAGCGGTGGGAGAAGCCGGACATCACCTCGTCGACGGCGTCCTCACCCACGAGTGCCACTCTCGAGAAGCCGCGGTAGGCGGCCATGCCGACGCGTGCCTCGGGGGTGATGCCGGTGATGCCGTGCATGTGCACCAGGAGCGGCAGTGTTGCCGGGCCGTGGAACTCGGCCAGGGCGCGAGCGGCGGCGACAGCGTGAGGATGGGTGATCTCGACACCGCGCCTCCACCGCAGCCACAGGATCCCCTTGTCGAGGTGGGCGCTGAATGGGTCCATCGTGGTCCTTACCGGAGGAACAGGGGCAATGGTGTGTCAGCGTAGCAAGGTGCACCCCCGAAGTCGGCTGCGCGTCCACGGTATGGTTCTCGTTCCGGGCCCCTAGGCAGCGGGTAGCGTCTCGTTCATGACACTGAGCATTCTGGTGACGGGAGCAAGTCGCGGTATCGGTGCGGCGATCGCGCACGAGCTCGCCGGCAGGGGACATCGCGTATGCGTGCACGCCGGTCGCGATCTGCAGGCCGCCGAGGCCGTCCGGGAGGCGTTGCCGGGTACGGGACACGCCGTCGCGATCGGGGACGTCGCTGATCCCCAGGCATGCCGGCAGCTCGTCGATGCTGCCACCCGGGACCTCGGCGGAATCGATGTGCTCGTGAACAATGCGGGCATCTTCGAGGCACATCCTGTCGACACGGTGTCCTTCGAGGACTGGCAGCGAGCATGGCGCCGGACGCTCGACGTCAATCTGGTGGGGCCGGCGAACCTGGCCTGGCTGGTGGCGCGCCGGCTGCTGGACCGGCAGTCGGGGCCGAACGGCGGACGGCTCATCAGTGTCGGATCTCGAGGCGCCTACCGTGGTGAGCCCGCCACGCCGGCCTACGGTGCGAGCAAGGCGGCCCTGCACTCGATGACGCAGTCCCTCGCCGTCGCGCTCGCGCCGCACGGCATCCTCGCTGCAGCGGTGGCGCCCGGCTTCGTCGAGACGGACATGGGACGGACCGTGCTCGACGGCCCCGGGGGAGATGCCGTGCGTGCCCAGAGTCCGTTCGATCGCGTGGCGGCCGCGGAGGAGGTGGCGCAGGCCGTGGCCTGGCTCGCCACCGATGCGCCGCTGTGGGTCAGCGGCACCGTCGTGGATGCCAACGGGGCGTCCTACCTGCGCTGACATCGCGCTGCGTGGAATCGCGGGTTTCGAGCGTCGAGCCAGGGACCGCGATCCGGGACCGAGGACGGCTGTGCGAGGCCCACCCTGATGAAACGACGACGCACGGTTCCGGCGCCGGGTTCCACCGTGCGCCAGGGAAGGCATGCTGATCGTGACGCTCTGTGACAGGTGCGTCTGGACGGTGATGCAGGCGGGCCTCTACGCTCGTCAGCAGAATCAAGAGTTCCAACGCAAAACCCTGGTTTGTTGGACGGCAACCCTCTCGCTGTAGTGGGGTGCCCCAGGTGAGGATTCGGCCCGGGCTGCACCAGCCGGGCAAGTATGGCGCTTCCCCACGGCAGTGCCCCGACGTGAGGACCTCCATGCCCGCATCACCGCGCCGTATCCGCTTCAACGCCTTCGACATGAACTGCGTGGGCCACCAGTCACCCGGTCTCTGGCGCCATCCGGAGGACCAGTCGTGGCGCTACAAGGACCTGCGCTACTGGGCCGATCTGGCGAAGACGCTGGAGAAGGGCCTGTTCGACGGCATCTTCATCGCCGACGTCCTGGGCACCTACGACGTCTATGGCGGATCCAACGAAGCGACCCTGCGGCAGGGTACGCAGACCCCGGTCAACGATCCGTTCCTGCTCGTGTCCGCCATGGCACTCGTTACCGAACACCTCGGGTTCGGCGTCACCGCCGGCACCGCCTACGAGCACCCGTATCCGTTCGCGCGCAGGCTCTCCACACTGGACCACCTCACCAACGGCAGGGTCGGCTGGAACGTGGTGACCGGCTACCTGCCCTCCGCTGCGCGCAACATGGGCAACGAGGACCAGCTCGAGCACGACGAGCGCTACAACCACGCGGATGAATACCTCGAGGTCCTCTACAAGCTGCTCGAGGGATCCTGGGAGGACGACGCCGTCGTGCGTGACCGCGAAACCGGTGTCTTCACGGACCCGGCCAAGGTGCACGACATCAACCACGACGGCACCTACTTCACCGTCCCGGGCATCCACCTCAGCGAGCCCTCGCCGCAGCGCACCCCCGTCATCTTCCAGGCCGGAGCGTCCTCGCGAGGGATCGCCTTCGCGGCGGGCAACGCCGAGGCGGTCTTCGTGGGTGCACCGACCAAGGAGATCCTGAAGGACGTGGTGAAGAAGATCCGCGACGCCGTCGAGGCCGAGGGTCGCGACCGCTACTCGGTGCGGATCTACACGCTGCTCACCGTGATCACGGACGAGACGGAGGAGAAGGCCCAGGCGAAGCACGCCGAATACCAGAAGTACGTCAGCTACGAGGGAGCGCTCGTGCTCGTCTCCGGCTGGTTCGGTGTGGACCTGTCCGTCTACGGCCCCGACGAACCTCTTGGCGCCGTGAAGTCGAACGCCATCCACTCCGCTGTGGCCACCTTCCAGAAGGTGAACGACGACGGCGCACCGTGGACCGTGCGGGACATCGCCGAGTGGGCGGGAATCGGTGGACTGGGCCCGCGGATCGTGGGATCGGGCAAGCAGGTCGCCGACGAGCTCCAGGCGTGGGTGGAGGAGACCGACGTGGACGGATTCAACCTCGCATACGCGATCACACCCGGATCCTTCGAGGACGTCATCACGCATGTGGTCCCGGAGCTGCAGAAGCGCGGAGCGTATCCGACGGAATATGCCGAGGGGACGCTGCGCCAGAAGCTGTTCGGCAAGGGCGACCGGTTGCCTGAGGAGCACCGCGGCGCGAGCTTCCGCCTTCAGCCCGTCCGTCCCTGACGCACCGCGTAACCGCGCCGTCGGGGTTCGTTCTTCGACTGAGTACAAGCTGGGCCGGCATCTGCCCGGCATCTCAGGCGGCAGCCGGGAATAGGCGTGCGCTGGGGGCTGAACACCTTCGTATGGGTGGCCAGCCCCCACGACCGGGGACTAGCGTCGGAACCAAGACATCCGACGACCAGAAGGAGTTCCCATGTCACGCGTAGCCATCATCGGTGGGCACGGAAAAGTAGCGCTGCACCTCACGAAGATCCTCACGGGCCAGGGCCATCAGGTCAGTTCGATCTTCCGCACCCAGGACCATGCTTCCGACGTCGAGCAGGCGGGCGGCACGCCCGTGGTGGCCGACGTGTCCGAGCTGTCGGTGGCGCAGATGGCCGACGTCTTCCGCGGGCACGACGCCGTCGTGTGGTCTGCTGGTGCCGGTGGCAGCAGCCCCGAGGCCACGTACGCCGTGGACCGGGATGCAGCGATCCGCTCGATGGATGCAGCACAGGAAGCCTCGGTCGGACGGTACGTCATGGTGTCCTACCTCGGCGCGAGCAAGGATCACGGTGTGCCCGAGGACAACGGGTTCTTCCACTATGCGGAGGCGAAGGCTGCTGCGGACGAGCACCTGCGCAACTCCGAACTCGCCTGGACGATCCTCGGCCCCGGTGCCCTCACCACTGATCCTGGTACGGGGAAGATCGAGGTCTCGGACAAGCCACAACAGGACTCAGTGCCGCGTGAGGACGTTGCGCATGTTGCCGCAGTCGTCCTCGGCAACCTCGGCACGGTGGACAAGACCATCCAGTTCAACAGCGGCGAGACGCCGATCGCGGACGCCATCGAGGCTGCTCTCTAGGGCTGTGCCGGCACTATGCGGACGGCCCGCGGGGTAAGCGCGCCGTCCGCAGGGTATTCCTGTGCTGTTCAATACCGCTGCCCAGTACTGCTGGGTCAGTGCCGCCGTGTTGGGCCGGTGATTCAGCGCCGCGGGTCCGGGTCGGTGTGGGTTTAGCTGATTGTCTGGTCCGGTCGCTTGTCGTAAAGCATTCTTCCGGCTTGCCGGTAGGTGTTCTGTCGGGGCGTGCCCGCCCGGCCGGGGTTGCCAGGGGCGTGGAACCAGGGGATGCCGTTGCGCGGTTCGACGGTCCAGAGGCCCTGGTGGATGACGTGGTGGTGCCGGGTGCACAGCAGGACGCCGTTGTTGATATTGGTCTCTCCGCCACGGGACCACGGCGTGATGTGGTGTGCTTCGCACCAGCTGGCGGGTATGGTGCAGTCCGGGAAGGCGCAGCCCTTGTCCCGGGCGACCAGGGCCCGTCGAAGGTGGGGTGGAAAGAGCCGTTGAGCTCGTCCGATGTCGAGGACCTGGCCACTGCTCCCCAGGACGAGAGGGATGAGGTCGGCATCGCACGCCAATGTCCTGATGGTCCTGGCGCTGATTTGTTCGCTGAACACTCCATAACCGGCATGACCGATATGGCCCGCACGACCAACACGACCCGAATGACCTGCGTGACCGGCCTGACTGATCTGACCCGCATGACCTGCGTGACCGGCCTGACTTGAATCACCGGCCTGACTTGAATCACCGGCATGGCTTGAATCACCGGCATGGCTTGAATCACCGGCATGGCTTGAATCACCGGCATGGCCTGAATCACCGGCATGGCCTGGGCGATTTACGTGCTGGAGGTCGCCGATCAGGTCTTTGTAGTCGATGGTGACCATGACCTGAGCACGGTGTCCGCCGGTCGCGGGGAGTCCCGTGGTGGTGAGGGCGATCTTGCAGGCCGTGACGAGCCCATCGAGAAGTGCCTGGGCCCTCGTCGGTCCGCCGAGACGACCGTGCAAACCGGCACCAGGATCCGAGCCGTGATCCGAGCCGGAATCGGCACCAGGATCGGAGGCTGGACTGGCATTCGGGCCAGGTCTGCCTCCGGCACATGTGCCGTCCGCTGCACCGGTAGATCCGGTGACTCCTGCGTCACCGCTCTGGCCCTGGAGCACCCGCGGATTGGTGGTGGTGTTCATGACGGTGGAGAGGTGTTCGTATTGTTCGTCCGTGGCGCCGATCTCGAGCACGTGCAGTCCGTGGCGTCGGCCTTTGAGGAAGACGCCCTGGCGTGCGTGCAGTACTTTGTCCGAGGGTTCTGATCCGTCCTGGTCGAGCGTGTCCTCCCAGCGGCGTGCCAGGACGCGGAGGATGTCCTCGTCGGATTCGATGGCCTGCTGGGTGAGGTGGTGTTCCATCGCGTCGAGCTGGTGGGGTGCTGCGAACGATTCCACCCGCTGCAGTGCCTGGCAGACGATCGTGGCGGCCCCGGCGCTGACCAGGCACGCACCTGTGGCGGCGCCCACGGTCTCCCGACGGGGTGGCAGTGGCGCTCCGGTCGGGGAGATCCCGGGAAGCAGTACCTCGGCCAACCAGAGCCGGCGTCGGGCTTCGGCGCGGCTGATCCCGAGGGTCGCGCGCAGGAAGTCCGCGCAATTGCGGAACCCACCGTCCATGATCGCAGCCCACCCGGCACCCCTCGAGCCGACCGGCGCTGCACCGGAAAGCGACGCTGCACCGGAGGACGCGGTGGTGGGCAAAGCTTCACGGGCCGACTCGGCCACGGACGAAGCGTCACCCGGCGACGTCGTGTCGAAGGAGCGGGCATCCGAGGGGGGCGTATCGGCCCACGGGGGAGAGCCGGTATCCATCCGGACGGCCTGGTCCGCACGCGCCAGCAGGGACGCCGTCCCGGACGAGGGGTGGGACGAGGGGTGGGATTCGAACTCCGCGGCTGCGGCGTAGTGTTCACCTGCCAGGCGGGCGGCAAGGATCTGCAGATGGTCCACGACCCGTGAGGCGTGCTCGACGTCGATGATGACCTGCAGCGCTTCCGGCCCGGACAAGACCCGGTCGTGTAGGTCCAGGTCACGGGCCCAGTCGGTGAGCGCTGCGCAGGCCGAGTCCGCCGGACGGGGGGTCCGCGCAAAGTGCTCGATCGGGGCGATGGCCATACCCCAATTTTATCGAACGTGCGTACTATTCATGGTGGCTGGGAGCGATTGTGGAGGAATGGTCGACCCGCGTTATCCACATAGATCTTGTTGGTGCTCCGTCTCCTATGAGGAGATGCGGCACCCGACAAATCCGGCGGGGCCCGAGGAGCAATAGCCGGATTCGCGGAGCTTGGCCTCCCGTCCGAGCCCCCGCCGGAGCGAACACTCGTCGGATCCGGCGGAGCCTGAGCTCCTGTCCGGGCATTCGCCTGCCGCACCTAATGGAGCCTGAGCTCCCGCCCGAGCGAACAATCGCCGAATCCGGCGGAGCCTGAGCCCCGGCCGAGCCTGAGCTCCCGCCCGAGCGAACAATCGCCGGACCCGGCGGAGCCTGAGCTCCTGTCCGGGCATTCGCCTGCCGCACCTGATGGAGCCTGAGCGCCCGCCCGAGCGAACAATCGCCGAATCCAACGGAGCCCGAGCCCCGCCCGAGCCTCGCCCAAGCACCCACCCTCTAAATCTGGAGAGCCCGGGCGCCGCCGCTGCGTCCGGCCGGCCTAGCCGATGGGCTCGGGCATCGGCACGACGTCGTAGTCCACGCCGATGGTGAGGCCGGTGACCGGATCGGCCATCTCGACGCGCCAGGCCGCGGCGAACTGGTCGATCCCGTGGATCATGGGGACGGTGCCCGAGATGAGGACCGTCCCGGAGTCGCGCAAGCCCATGTCCGCCAGGACCTCGAGCCAGTAGTCGGGTGACAGCAGCGCACCGAGCGAGCTGTCCTGGATGAGCTCCTCGCCGGACTCGGTGCGTACCCAGGCACGCAGGGTGATGTCGTCGAGGTGGTCGCGGACGTCGTCGAGCCGCCACGCGGTACGTCCCAGTACGTCCGGGCTCGCGTTCTTGCTCCAGGCCACGCCGTGGACCTCGAGGGCTCGGTCGGTGTGGTCGCATGCGACGGTGAGGAGGACGCCGTCGTCGGTGATGACGAGGGCCCACTCCGCTTCACCGGAGGTCTTGCCGTGCTGCACGCTCACCTCCCGCGTCTGCTGCGCCAGGTAGGGGGAGACGGGGTAGAGCGCGGGCGTCGTCGTCGGACCCGGAACGCCGAGCTCGGCCAGTTCGGCGATGTGCGCCTGCACCTCGTCCTGCTCGCGTCCCGCATAGCCCGCATTGAGCAGCCGGGTCACCTCGACGTCCTGCAGGGTGCCGTCCGGCAGCTCGAAAGAGAGGGTGGTCATGGTGGTTCCTTCCGTCGGGGCGAACAAGCTTTTACATTCCGGAAACCGAAGTGGTCGCTAATCTACAACATGTATGCGTAATGTATACATTTATCGCCGGTGTGGCGGGCATCACCTCTAGTCTGGAGAATCTCGATGGCACACAGTCCTGGATCGGCAGGCGCAGGCGCGCCCGACGCCGGTACGCCCCCTCGTCCGCCCGGCCTCTACAAGGCCTTCGCCGCCAGCCTCACCGGCACCGCCCTGGAGTGGTACGACTTCGCCGTCTACTCGGCGGCGGCAGCAGTGGTCTTCCCGATCATCTTCTTCCCGGCCTCCGATCCGCTGACCGGGACCATCCTCGCGTTCTCCACCTACGCCGTCGGTTACATCTCGCGGCCGGTGGGCGGGATCGTCTTCGGACGGCTCGGCGACAGGATCGGACGCAAGAAGATCCTGGTCATCACCCTCATGATCATCGGCATAGCGACGGTCCTGATCGGCGTCCTGCCGGGCTACGCCAGCATCGGCATCGCAGCTCCGATCATCCTGGTGCTCCTCCGCTTCGCGCAGGGCGTCGGCGTCGGCGGCGAATGGGGCGGTGCCGTGCTGCTGTCCAGCGAGTACGGGGATCCGAAGAAGCGCGGCTTCTGGGCCTCCGCGGCCCAGGTCGGCCCGCCGGCCGGCAACCTGCTCGCCAACGGCGCCCTCGCACTCCTGACGGTGCTGCTCTCGGAGGAGCAGTTCCTCGACTTCGGCTGGCGCATCGCCTTCCTCGCGTCCGCGCTCCTCGTCGGGTTCGGCCTGTGGATCCGGTTGAGGCTGGAGGACACCCCGATCTTCAAGGCCATCGAGGCGCACGGGGAACGGCCTGCCGCACCCATCAAGGAGGTCTTCGCCAACGAACTCCGCCCACTGATCGCAGCGATCCTCTCCCGGGTGGGGCCGGACGTGCTCTACGCGCTGTTCACCGTGTTCACCCTCACCTACGGCATCCAGGTGCTCGGGTTCGAACGCAACGAGGTACTCACCGCGGTGCTCATCGGCTCGGGCTTCCAGCTCTTCCTGATCCCACTGGCCGGTGCGGTGTCCGACCGCGTCAACCGACGCCTGGTGTACGGGATCGCAGCCATCCTCGGGGCGCTGTGGACCTTCACGTTCTTCGCGCTGCTGGACGGCGACAACCAGCTGCTGCTCATCATCGGGATCGTCCTGGGTCTCGCCTGCCACTCGTTCATGTACGGGCCGCAGGCGGCATTCATCGTCGAGCAGTTCTCGCCCCGCCTCCGCGCGACGGGCAGCTCCCTCGCCTACACCTTCGCCGGCGTGATCGGCGGCGCCATCGCACCCCTGATGTTCACGGTCCTGCTGAGCAACTTCGACAGCTGGGTGCCGGTCGCCGTCTACGTCGCGGTCGCGGGGATCGTCACGCTGATCGGCCTGTCGCTCGGACGCAATCCGCACGCCACCGAGGACGACGAGTACCGCCTGCTGCTCGAGGGCTCGAAGGTCTGACGTGCGTGCCGCTCCGCGCCGGCGCGCGGAGCGGCGTACCCGGACAGTCCTAGGTGCGCAGCAGGATGTTGCGCGTCACGGCGAGGTGGTCGTGGATGGCGGCCTCGGCGTCGCCCTCCGCGAGGGCGTCGATGATGCGTTGGTGCTCGTCGCAGACCTGCCGGCGCCGGCCGTCCACCTTGATCAGCGCTTCGACGCCGACGAGGACCTGGCGGACTTGCAGCTTCCGGTAGGTCTGCGACATGAGCTCATTCCCCACGGCGTCCACGAGGTGCTGATGGAACAGGGCGTCGAGCCGGATGAACTCCTTCACCGATGCGCCGGTGAGCGGTTCGGGAAGGGCGGCCTGCTGGCCGAGGATGTCCTGCATACCTGCGACGGGTGGGGAACCGGTCCCGATCGTCACCCGCGCGGCGTGACTCTCGAGGACGCCGCGGAGGTCCATCAGGTCCGAGATCTGTCGGGCCGTCACAATGGGGATGTAGGCTCCGCGCTGCGGGATGAGCTCGACGAGGCCATCGGCGACCAGGAGGAGGAATGCCTCCCGGACGGGAGTGCGCGAGACACCGATCCGCTCCGCCAGCTCCTGCTCGTTCAGGAACCGGCCCTGCATCGATCCGTCCGTGAGGACGTTCTCCCGCAGGTACGAGTACGCCCTGTCGCGACCCGAGACCGCTGCGCCGACTGTTCTTCCCATACATTAGGTATACAACGAAAAGGAGCTCCCCATGCGCGTAGCCGTCGCACAGATGACCAGTGGATCCGATCCGGTGGCGAACCTCGCACTCGTCGAGCAACTCGCCGGCGAGGCAGCGGAGGGCGGAGCCGACCTCGTGGTCTTCCCCGAAGCGACAATGTGCGCCTTCGGCAACGACCTCTCCGCCGTCGTCGAGCCCCTGGACGGGCCGTGGGCGTCGCAGGTCCGGACGATCGCCGAGCGCCTGAAGATCGTGGTGGTCGCCGGGATGTTCACGCCCGGCAGCGAGGGACGTGTCCGCAACACGCTGCTCGCCGTCGGGCCCGGCGTCGACACCAGCTACGACAAGGTGCACCTGTTCGACGCCTTCGGGTACCGGGAATCGGAGAGCGTGGAGCCGGGCACCCGGCCCGTGGTCTTCACGCTCGACGACGTCACGGTGGGCCTCGCGACCTGCTACGACATCCGCTTCCCCGCTCTGTTCACCGCGACGGCAGCGGAAGGCGCCCGGGTGAACATCGTGTGCGCCTCCTGGGGCGCCGGGGAGGGCAAGATCGACCAGTGGTCGCTGCTGGCCCGGGCACGAGCCCTGGACAGCACCACCTTCGTGGTGGCGTGCGGCCAGGCCGACCCCGCCAGCAGCGGTGTGCCGCTGACCGGGACGGCCCCGACGGGAGTGGGGCACAGCGCCGTGGTCTCCCCGCTCGGCCGTGTCCTCGTGGAGTTCGGCCCCGAGCCGGCACTCGAGTTCGTCGACATCGACCCGGCGGAGGTCGACGACGCCCGCGGCAAGCTGCCCGTCCTCGCCAACGCGCGTCGCTTCTAGGTCCAGACCGCGCGTTGCGTCGCGGCGCCTGCCGAGGGGCAGGCGCCGTCGTGTGCCCTAGGCGCCCGCCGACGTCGTCCCCGGGGCGTCGCCCGCCGACGTCGTCCCCGGGGCGTCGCCCGCCCGCCACACGAACTCCGGCACCGTCCCGTTGATCTCCCAGTCGCCGACGATGCGCGACTTGTAGATCACGGGGTTGTGCGACGAGATGGTGCGGGCGTTGCGCCAGTGCCGGTCGAGCTGGAGGCCCTTGCGGGTCGACGATGCGCCGAGAGCATTGAAGATCGTCGACGCGGCACGCTGGACCTGCTCCGTCACCACGATCTGCGCCTGCGAGGACGCGAATTCCACCGCTACTGCGGCGGCGTCCGCCTCGTCGCGCGAAAGGTCGAGGTGGGCCTCGCAGGCTTCCTGCACCAGCTCGGCCACCCGGAGTGCAGCAGCCTCCGACGCGAAGGCGAGCGCCGACACCTCACCGACCACCTGCTGCACCTGGATGTCCTCGCTGGGTCTCGTGCCGTTCCCGTGGCTGAAGGTGCGGGTCCTCCCGCGCACCTCCGCAGCGACGTCCCGGACGGCTGCGCGGGCGATTCCCGCCAGCGTCGCGACATGGATGAGCTGGTAGACCCCCGTGTCGTACGGCGGGTGGTCCGCCTCGACGAGAACGTCCTCGGCCGGCACGAGGACGTTCCGGAACACGGATGTGCCGCTCGCGGTCAGGCGCTGGCCGAACCCGTCCCAGTCATCGACCACCTCGACGCCGGTCGCATCCCGCCGCACGAGGGCGATCACGTCCACGCCGTCGTCCGTGCGCGCACCCGTCTGGATCCAGTCGGCGTAGAGGCTGCCTGTCGTGTAGTACTTGGTGCCGTCGACGCGGTAGTCGTCGCCGTCGCGCGTGATGGTGGTGCTGACACCACCGACGGCGACGGGTCCCGTCTCGGTCCACGCGTTGCCCAGCACCGCTCCTTCGGCGACGCGACGCAGCCAGACGGAGTCGTTCGCGTAGAGCCGGTCCTCGACGAACGCGATGTGGGACCGGAGGGCCTGCGCGAGATTGGACTCCGCGGCGGCGAGCTCGATGAGCAGCCGGAAGAACTGCGGGGCGCTGATGCCGCCACCGCCGAGCTCGACGGGTACGCGCAGCGCGGTGAAGCCGGCATCGGCGAGCTGGCGCACCTGGCGGTGCAGCAGGATCCGCTCGTCCTCGCGCTCGGCGGCGCCGGCGGCAATCTCCTCGAACAGCGGACGGAAACGTTGTGCGAGCCCTCCGTAGGTGACGGGTGCGGTGACGGTCTCGGCGGTCATCGGTCGGCTCCTGCCGGGTTGTGTGCGGACGGGGTGGCACCGGGGACGACGGCGGGCCGGCGCTCGGGCATGTCCGGCACGGCGTCGAGCAGCGCCCGCGTGTAGCCCGTGGTCGGAGCGGTGAAGATCGCCTCGGCACTGCCCGACTCGATCACGCGGCCGTCCTTGAGGACCAGGACATCGTCGCTGACGTGGTGGATGACGCCGAGGTCGTGGCTGATGAACAGATAGCTCAGCCCGAGCTGCTCCTGGAGGTCCGCGAGGAGGTCGAGGACCTGCGCCTGGATCGAGACGTCGAGAGCTGAGACGGGCTCGTCGAGCAGCAGGACACGGGGCTGGAGCGCGAGGGCACGGGCGATCGCGACGCGCTGGCGCTGCCCGCCCGAGAGGGTGAGCGGCCGCCGCTCGAGAAGGTCGAGCGGCAGGCCCACCTGACCGAGGAGTTCCGCTGCACGGTCCCGCCGCTCGCCCGGCGCGCCGACGGAGCCGGCGTCCAGGGCGTCGGTGATGACCCGGCCGACGCTGAAACGGGGATCGAAGGAACTCAGCGGATCCTGGTTGACGAGCTGGATGTCGGGCCGGTGCGGACGGCGGAGATCCTCCGTGACGGCGGTCGGACCGCCGGTGCGGGTCGCGCCGCGTCGGCGGAAGCCGGAGCGGCCACGGTCGGAACCACCGTCCTCGGTGGAATCCGCCTCCGTGAGCGCGGCCCTCGAGGTGCCGGTCCCGGCCCCGTACCGCTCGCCCCCGGATCGCTCGCCCTCGGACCGCCCGGCGGCGGGCGCCGCACCTCCTACCCAGGGCAGCCCCCCGAGGGTGACCGTCCCGGCGTCGGGCTCGGTGAGGCCGAGTGCGATGCGCGCCGTCGTCGACTTCCCCGATCCCGATTCGCCGACGATGCCGAGCGTCTTTCCTGCCGCGAGCGTGAAGGAGACGTCGTCGACCACCGTGCGGCGCGTGCCGTCCGGGGAGGCGTAGGTCTTCACGAGGTTGCGGGCCGCCAGCGCCGGCGCGTCCTCGGAGAAGGCCGAGAGCCGCGTGGGCCGCGAGGTCACGGAGACCCGCGGGACAGCCGAGAGCCGGGTGCCCTTGCCCGCCGCGGAGGGCACGGCGTCGATCAGCTGGCGCGTGTACTCGTGGCGCGGGTTGCCCAGGACCTCGTCGGCCCGCCCTGATTCGACGATGCGCCCGTGCTGCATGACGGCGATCTCGTCGGCGAGGTGGCTGACGACGGCGAGGTCGTGCGAGATGAAGATGAGCCCGCGGCCCTGCTCCTTCAGGCCGGCCAGCAGCTCGAGGATCTGGGCCTGCACCGTGGCGTCGAGGGCCGTGGTGGGCTCGTCGGCGATCACGAGCTGCGGATCGAGCACCGTGGCCTGGGCGATCAGCGCACGCTGGCGGAGGCCGCCGGACAGTTCGCCGGAGCGCTGCCGCGCACGGACCTCGGGATCGGGGATCCCTGCGTCGCGCAGGGCGGCGTACACCCGCTCCTGCCGCTCCGCCCGGCCGCGGATACCGTGGGCGCGGAGGGCCTCGTCGATCTCCTGGCCGACGGTGCGCAGGGGATCGAGGGACACGAGCGCGTCCTGCAGCACGTAGCCGATGTCCTTGCCGCGCAGTCTCCTCCACTGCCGTTCCGACAGGCGGGTCGCGTCGTTGCCGAGGACGTCGAGGCGGCCGGCGGACACTCGGGCGTTGGAGGCGTTGAGGCCCACGAGCGTGCGGGCCGTGACGGTCTTGCCGGAGCCGGATTCACCCACCAGGGCGAGCGCCTTGCCGGGTGCGAGGGCCAGCGAGACGTCGCGGACGACGTCGACGACGCCGCGCGGGGTGC
This sequence comes from Arthrobacter sp. TmT3-37, assembly GCF_054510835.1. Lineage (NCBI taxonomy): Bacteria > Bacillati > Actinomycetota > Actinomycetes > Micrococcales > Micrococcaceae > Arthrobacter > Arthrobacter sp. TmT3-37. The sequence continues at coordinate 152,945 of NZ_JBTNDU010000002.1, forward strand.
TGAAGGAGACGTTGAGGTTGTCGATGGCGAGCAGGGGCTGCTGCACGGGGTTGGTTCCGGTGGTGTTCGTCATGGTCAGACCTCTGCTTCGAGTCGGCGCTGCAGGTGGTGGCCCACCACGGTGGTGGTCAGTGCGGCGAGGGTGATGAAGATGCCGGGGAAGGCCGCGATCCACCAGGCGACCTGGAGGTAGTTGCGTCCGTCGGCGAGCATGGCGCCCCACTCGGCGGCGGGCGGCTGGGCGCCGAGGCCGAGGAAACTCAGCGACGAGGCCCAGACGATGGCCTGGCCGATCCCGAGCGTCACGAGGACGAAGAGGGGCCGTGCGACGTTGGGGACGATCGTGTGCCAGAGGATGTGCGACGTCGAGCGGCCGAGCGCGAGGGCTGTTTCCACATACGGGGCCGCGACCACCTGCAGGGTCTGGGTGCGGAGCATCCTTGCATAACCAGGGGCCGAACCGACCCCGACGGCGATGGCGGCGGTGACGACGCCGGTGCCGGACACCGCGATGACGATCAGGGCGAGGAGCAGGCCCGGGAAGGCGAACAGGATCTCCACGAAACGGCAGATCGCCGAGTCCAGCCACCTGCCGGATACACCGGCGGTGATGCCGAGGGCGCCGCCGAGGATCAGCCCGATGGCGGTGGCGGCGAGGCCGAGCAGCAGGGACTGGCCCGTGCCGGCGATCACGCGGGAGAAGACATCACGGCCGTTCTGGTCCGTGCCGAACAGATGGAGGCCATCGGGTGACTGGAAGGCGTTGGCGGGGTCGATCTCGAAGGGGTCCTGCCGCAGGAAGACCGACGGCGCGATGGCAGCGAGCACCAGGAAGGCGAGGAGCGCGGCGGCGATCCAGACGCCGATGGGCGTGTTGCGGACGAGGCGTCCGGCACGGGAGGGAGCAGGGGCCGGTGACGAGGGAGCTGCGCTGCCGCCCTCCGCCGTCGTGGTGGGGTCGAGGGTGAGGCTCATGCTGCGGATCCCTTCGGGTTCGTGCGGGGGTCGACCACGCGGTAGAGGACGTCCACCACGAGGTTCACGAGGATGTAGACCGCGGCGATGAGAAACACCACGGCGAGGGTGATGGGCAGGTCGCGGTTCACGATGGCGTCGACGAGGGACCGGCCGAGGCCGGGTCGGGCGAAGATGATCTCGGCGACGACGGCCGAGCTGACGAGCGAGCCGACGGCCCAGGCGGAGAGCGTCAGGCCGGGGAGGATCGCGTGGCGCAGGGCGTGGGTGATCCGGACGGCGGTGTCGCTGAGGCCGCGGGCACGGGCGCTCAGGACGAAGGGCTGGGCGAGGGCGTCCTCGAAGGAGGACCGCGTGACCTGGGCGATGAACCCGGCGAGCGGGACCGCCAGGGAGAGTGCCGGCAGGACGAGCGACCGGAAGCCGTCGTTGCCCGCGACCGGGAACCAGCCGAGGGTCACCGCGAAGACCACGGCCAGCATGATGCCCACCCAGAACTGGGGGAGGGAGGCGAAGAACACCTCGACAGCACGCCCGGCGCCGTCGAGCACACGCCCGCGGCCCACCGTCAGGAGGGTGAACGCCAGGGCGATCACCCAGGCGAACACGAGGGCGAGCCCGGCCAGCTGCAGCGTGGGCAGGATCTGTGGGCCGATGATCTCCAGGACGGGGACCTTGAAGATGTAGGACACCCCGAAGTCGCCGGTGAGGAGGTTGCCGAGGTAGGAGAGGTACTGGACGAGGACGGGCTGGTCGAGCCCGTACTCTGCCCGCACGGCGGCGACGGTCTCGGGTGACGGCGAGGATCCCGCCCCGCCGAGGATCGCGGTGATCGGGTCACCGGGCGTGAGGCGGAGGACGAAGAACGTGAGGGTCACGGCCGCCCAGAGGACGAAGAGGCTGCCGGCCGCACGCTTCGCGATGACCTTGCCGGCGGTACCGGCCGTCGCCGTCGTGCGGGGTGCTGCGCTGAGGGAATCGAGGGAAGAGGTGCTCATTCTGAATCCACCGCCGTGACGTCGTAGAGGTAGGGGAGGGACAGGCTCGGTTCGAGGGTGAGGTTGCCGTAGCGGTCGCTCCGCAGGGCCACCTGGCTGGCCTGGTTGTAGAGCGGCAGCTGCAGGGCGTTGTCGCTCACGATCTGCTGCGCCTCGTAGTAGAGGCGCTCACGCTCGGCGGGATCGTCCGTGGCCAGGGCGTCGTTGAGGATGCCGTCGAGCTCGGGGTTGCGGAAGCCCGAGCCGTTCGGGACGAAGCCCGCCGATTCGGTGTACTCCGAGGAGAAGACGATCCGCAGCACGTCCGCGGTGTTGGTGTTCCAGTAGTCGGCGCGAAGGTCGTACGCGAAGTTGTTGCCGAGCTCGCTGACGGTCGCGCCGTCGCCGTTCTCGATCAGCACCTCGAAGCCGGCCTTCTTCGCCGTCGCCTGGATCTGCGTGACGAGCGCCTGGTGCGCGGTGGGCCACGCGCCGGGCGTGTAGGGGAAGTGCACGGTCAGGCGCTCGCCGTCCTTCACGCGGTAGCCCTCGTCGTCGCGCTCGGTCCAGCCCGCCTCATCGAGCAGGCGGGCCGCCTCGTCGGGATCCGGGTCGTAAACGTGCTCGAAGTCGGGGGAGTAGAAGCCCGTGGTGGAACTCAAGGGGCCGCCGGCCCGGGTGACGGTGCCGAAGTACACGCTGTTGATGCCCGCATCGACGTAGGCGCTGTGCAGGAAGGCCTTGCGCACGTCCACGTCGTCGAACGGTGCCCGGGTGGTGTTGAGGATCAGGTTGGTCGGGTTGCCGGGCCGGTCCTGCAGGATCAGTTCGACGTTCGGGTCCGCCTCGGCCTCGCCGAAGTGCACCGACGGCATGAGGTCGAGGGCGTCCACCTGGCCCGCCCGCAGGAGGCCGTAGCGGGTGGAGTCCTCGGGGACGATGCGCCACTCGATCTTCTCGATGTGCGCCGGCCCCTCGTGCTGCGCATACGGCGGAGCGGAGTTGTAGTCCTCGTTGCGCACCAGGCTGACCTTGGACTGCGGAACGTAGTCGACGATCTTGTACGGCCCGGTACCCACGGGGGCGTTGCAGTTCTCGGCCTGCGGCCGTTTGAGCGCCTCGGGCGATTCGATGCCGAGGAACGGCTGGGCGAGCACCTCGAGGAACGCGGCGTAGGGGCGGTTGAGGGTGACGACGGCGGTGGTCTCGTCCACGACCTCGGTGCCCACGTAGGGCTTGAGGTAGCCGCCGGCCGTGCCGGACTGCGTGTCGGGGTCGATCATGTGGTCGAGGTTGGCCTTAACCGCCTCCGCGGTGAGCTTCGTCCCGTCGGTGAACCAGACGTCGTCGCGCACCGTGAAGGTGTAGCTGAGGCCGTCGTCGGACACGGACCAGTCCGTGGCGAGCCACGGGTGGATGGCCCCTTCGCTGTCCTGGGACACGAGGGAGTCGAGGTAGTTCGCCGCGATGGACGCCTGCGGCATGTCCCCGTTGACGTGGGGGTCGAGGCAGGAGATGTCCTTGCCGGTGGCGAAGACGAAGGTGTCGTCCTCGCTCGCGGCTGCTGATCCTCCGCAGCCGCTCGTGGTGAGCACCAGGCCCGCCGCGACGGCGAGCAGGGCGAGGGTGCGGGGTGGACGGGGAGTGCTGGGGCTTGCTGTTCTCACGCGTGGCTCCTGAATCATCGCCCGATGGAGGGTGATACAGGTCAGCCAGTAGTCGCCCCGGGCGTGCCGGAGCACGGAAGGGCAGACCAACGAAAGCGTGTAGCTTCTCCATCGGTCCTGGCAGTAGCACCGTTCCCCGTTGCTACACGGGGAGGGTTGCTGCGGCGTCGTCGATCCAGGTCTCTCGGCCGCTCGGGATGGTTATGGCTACAGCTAAGCGCACCGGAGGGCGGGGGCGCCAGTGGTGCCCGTCATATTCGGTCACGCGGCGATCCGGGACGGCTTCCCCCGACGCCCGACAGCTGCACCAGGAGTTCTACCTTGCGGCCGAGCGCGAAGCCGCTGAGGTCCGGCAGCCGCACCAGGTACTCGTCCTCGACCAGCAGGTTCAGGAGCCGGTAGGTGGTGGCCTTCGGCAGCCCGAGGTTGCGGCTCACCTCCAGCCCCGTGACCCCGGGTCCGCACCGCGCAACCTCCTCGAGCACCGCGAGGGCGCTCCGCACCGCTTTGGGCTGGCGGGCCCGCAGGCCGACGTCGTCGGGCCGGTCCGTGGTCATGGGGCATCGCCCGCGGCAGTGTTCCGACCACCTCCGAGCACGGCGTCCTGCGTGGGCACGTCGTAGAGCCCGAGAACGGGGTCCGCCGACCGGTGACGGCGGTGCCACAGGAACCAGAGCAGCGCGGTGGCCAGCAGGATGCAGAAGATCCAGCCGCTCGCGCTACGGCCCGCACCCGCGAGGGTGATCCGATAGGCGACGAGTGCACCCGCGAGGGCCACCGAGGTGAGCCCGGCCGCGAGCGCCGGCCGGAGGGTCAGCTCGCCGATGCGCCGCAGGAAGACCGGCGCTGCACAGCACGCCAGCAGATAAGCGGTGACGTAGGCGGTGGCTGCGGTGCCGAGGAGCTTGTTCATCGCCTCGCCCGTTCCGAGGCCGAGCAGGATCAGCATCGCCGGAACGACCGTCACCACGGGCATGGCAGCCAGGACGGCGTGGACGGGCGTCCGGAACCGGAGGTGGGCGTGCCCGAGCCAGGCGGGCAGGACATCCTCCCGGCCCATGGTCAGCAGCACCCGGGCCAGTGCGGTGGCGCACGCGAGCGTGCACGCGAAGAAGGACAGCGCGGCGCCGGCGTCGAGCAGGGGGATCAGCCACGGGAGGCCTGCAGCCCGCATCGCGGGACCGAAGACCTGCGACCCGTCGTCGTCCAGCGGGAGCACGGATTGCAGCAGGACCCGTTGGGCCAGGGCTGCCACGACGTACAGCACACCCCCGCCGGCGGCACTCCAGAGCAGCACTCGGGGAATGGTCCGCAGCGGCCTGCGCGTCTCGGCACCCAGGACGGTGGCGCTCTCGAAGCCCACGAAGGCCATCAGGGCCAGGACGGCGCCCGTCGCCAGGCCGCTGAAGCCCGGGTCCGGCACGGCGGCCCGGACGTCGACGTCGGGCAGGGCCTCGCGTGGGACCGCGAGGAACACGAGGACGATCGGCACCACGAGGACCACGAGCGCCGCTCCTTCGGCCATGAGCATGGCGAGGGAGGACAGGCGGAGACCCCGGATGAGCAGCCACGTGCAGGTCCCGCCGACCGCGAGGATGACGCCGGCCATCACCGGATCGGCGAACTGCGGCCGGCCGAACGACGCGATGAGGTCCGAGGCGTGCAGTGCGAAGCCGATCAGCGCGAACATCGCGATGCAGGCGTAACCGATGATCAGCGAGCAGCCCGTCGCGAGGGCTACCAGGGGTCGCCACGTGCCCGTGCTGCCCAGGGCCTGGGCCACGTAGCTGTACAGCGAGCCGGCAGCTCCCATGCGCCGCGCGTACTGGCCGAGCGTGTAGCCGATCAGCAGGACCAGGACCGTCGCGCAGAGGATCGACGTAACCGCGTGGCGGCCTGCGGCGGCGGTGACCATCGCGGGCATGGTCACGGCCGCGGCAACCGGTGCCATCGCTGAGACCGATTGCGCGAGGGCGTCCACGGGGCCGAGGCTCCGCCGGGCCAGGCCGTGGAGCGGAGAGATGTCCGCCAGCCCGGTCACGCGAGGAGGGCTGGCGACGGCGTCCTGCAGTGGCTTCATGATCTGCCTTTCCCCCGCGAACAGTAGGTGCGCCGTGTTGCCCTGATGTTTCACGACGCCTGTATGACGCAGCAGGCCCGACGACGTCGCAGGTGGGGCTCCGGGCACGCCGCACGGGAGTCTCATTTGGAACGACGGCAGCTTTTACCGGGCGATGATCGGGCGGAAACGGTCCGTTGGAAGCATCGCTGCATGGCTATCTCCCCCACAGGCACGGCGTCCGCATCCGCCGTCGGCTCCCAGCGCCTCACCGGCACCCTGGGCGCCGGATCCATCGTGTTCATGGTCGTCGCGGCGGCATCGCCGCTGACCGTCATCGGCGGCGCCGCGCCGCTCGGAATCCTGCTGGGCAACGGGCCGGGGTATCCCAGCATGTACGCCGTCGCAGGGCTCATCCTCCTCCTGTTCTCCGTGGGCCTGAGCGCGATGAGCCGGGTGGTACCGAGGCCCGGGGCGTTCTTCACCTACGTGGGCTACGGGCTCGGCAGGAAGCAGGGTCTGGGAGCGGCGTTCCTCGCCCTCCTCACCTACACGACCATCCAGGTCGCGGTGTACGGCTACCTCGGCTTCAGCCTGAACCTCGCACTGACCAACCTCGGACTGCCGGAGCTGCCGTGGTGGCTCTACGCGCTCGCCATGATCGCGTTCGTCGGCGTCCTCGGCTACCGGCACATCGAACTGAGCTCGAAGGTGCTCGGTGTCCTGCTGGTCGCCGAGATCGGCATCGTCCTGGTGCTCGCAGCGGTCGTCGTGGCCACCGGCGGCGCGGAGGGCCTCTCCGCGGCTCCCTTCACGCCGGTCAACATCTTCTCGGGCGCACCGGGCGTGGGCCTCATGATGGCGATCGCCGGATTCATCGGCTTCGAGGCCACCGCGATCTTCCGCGACGAGGCCAAGGACCCCGAGAAGACCATCCCGCGCGCCACCTATGCCGCCGTCCTCCTCATCGGCCTGTTCTACACGTTCGGTGGCTGGGCCCTGGTCATGGCCTGGGGTCCGTCCCAGGTGGTGCAGGCCGCAGCGGAGGATCCGGGAGCGATGATCGTGGTCACCGCCGCCAACTACCTCGGCAGCGCGGGCGCCATCGCCATCAACGTGCTGCTCCTGACGAGCCTGTTCGCCTGCGTGCTGTCCTTCCACAACGTCATCACCCGCTACCAGCACTCGATGGCCGCCGCCGGCACCATGCCCCAGCTCCTGGCCGACGTGCACCCCCGTCACCTCTCGCCCCACAAGTCGTCGCTCGCGCAGACGATCACCGCCACCGTCCTCATCGTGGCGTTCGCCCTGCTGCGCATGGATCCCGTGCTGCAGGTCTTCACCTGGCTCTCGGGCATCGCCACCCTCGCGATCGTGGTGCTCATGGCCCAGACATGCCTGGCGGTCGTGGCCTACTTCGGCCGCCACTCCGAGCTCACCGGGGGTCCCTGGCGGACACGGATCGCACCGGTCCTGGCCCTGGTTGGCCTCCTCGCCGCAGGCGCCGTGATCGTCGCGTACTTCCCGATGCTCGTGGGCGGCGGTTGGGGCCTGAGCCTGGCCCTGATGGCCACCATCCCGCTCACCATGGCGGCCGGCCTGCTGCGCGGCCGCTACCTCGAACGCCAGGACGGCGCCGCCTACGCACGCATCACGGACGCCATCGCCGGCTAGGACCGGATGACGGCGCGACCCGCCACGCCCACGGCGCAGCCCGCACACCCACCGACCCTCCTGTTATCCCACCGTTAGGACCCGAAGACATGACAGTTGTAGATGACACCACCGCACCGGCTCCCGTCGCGACGGACGCCCTCGGGCGCGTCGACGTCCTGGCCGGACTCGACGGCGCCGAGATCACGAGGGTCCAGGCCCTCGTCCACGCGGCGGGCGGTACCGACGCGGACACCCGCTTCGTCTACGTGGGACTCGTCGAACCCGCGAAGTCCGAGGTGCTCGCCTACGAGGACGGCGCCGGACCCCTGCCCGAGCGCATCGCCCGCGTGATGCTGCTGAACCTGGGCAGCGGAGAGGCACGTGACCTGCGTGTCTCCCTGACGTCCGACGTCGTCCTCCGGACCACGATCGTGGACGGATCGACCGGCCAGCTGCCGATCCTGGAAGCCGAGTTCGAGATCATCGACCCGATCCTGCAGGCCGACACAGCGTGGCGCGACGCCATCGAGGCCCGCGGACTCGACCCGATGAAGGTCATCTCGGCCCCGCTCTCACCCGGCTACTACGAGAACGAGGGGGAGAGCGGGCACCGGATCATCCGCTGCTTCGGCTTCTACCGCGAGAACGTGGAGGACAACATCTGGGCCCGCCCCATCGACGGCCTCTGCGCCTACGTCGACCCGATCGCCCGGACCGTGCTCGACGTCGTCGACTACAAGACGTTCGACCTGCCACCCGAGGTCGGGAACTTCCACCTGGCGGACTACCGCGGCCCCGAGCTCACCACCCTGAAGCCGATCGAGATCACGCAGCCCGAGGGCCCGTCCTTCAGCGTGGACGGCTCGAGGATCGAGTGGGCCAGCTGGAAGCTCGGCGTGAGCTTCGATGCCCGCGAAGGGCTCATCCTGCGCCAGCTGAGCTTCCAGGACCAGGACGTGGACCGCCCGGTGATGTACCGCGGGTCGATCGCGGAGATGGTGGTCCCCTACGCCGATCCGTCGCCCACGCGCTACTGGCAGAACTACTTCGACACCGGGGAGTACCTGTTCGGCCGTTTCGCGAACGAACTGCAGCTGGGCTGCGACTGCCTCGGCGAGATCCACTACTTCGACGCGACCATCGCCGACGAGTCGGGGAGCCCCAAGACCATCAAGAACGCGATCTGCATGCACGAGGAGGACTACGGCACCCTCTGGAAGCACAACGACCTGTTCACCGGATCCTCCGACGTCCGCCGCCAGCGCCGGCTCGTCATCAGCTTCTTCACCACCGTGGGCAACTACGACTACGGCTTCTACTGGTACCTCTACCTCGACGGCACCATCGAGTGCGAGGCCAAGCTGACCGGGATCCTCTTCCCGTCCGCCTACCCCGGCGGCGACTATCCCTACGCCTCCGAGGTGGCCCCCGGGGTCGGTGCGCCGTACCACCAGCACCTGTTCTCCGCGCGTCTGGACATGACGGTCGACGGCGTGAACAACACCGTGGTGGAGGTCGACGCGCAGCGCCTTCCGATGGGACCCGGAAACCCGTACGGTAACGCCCTCACCAACAAGGCCACGCCCATCACGTCCGAGGCCGACGGCGGCCGCATCGCCGATGCGAGTGTCGGCCGGACCTGGCACATCACCAATCCCGGGAAGAAGAACCGGCTGGGGAAGCCCACCGGGTACGTGCTCTACCCGGAGCAGACGCCCACGCTCCTCGCCGATCCTGCCGCAGGCATCACGTCCCGTGCCACGTACACCACCAAGCACCTCTGGGTCTCCGCCTACGACCAGGAGGAGCGCTATCCGGCGGGGGACCTCGTGAACCAGAACCCGGGCGGGGACGGCCTGCCCCGGTACATGGCCGCGGACCGGAACCTGGAGAACACCGACGTCGTGCTGTGGCACACCTTCGGGCTCACCCACTTCCCGCGACCGGAGGACTGGCCCGTCATGCCCGTGGACTACGCCAAATTCACCCTGAAGCCGCACGGCTTCTTCGGCGGCAACCCGGTGCTCAACGTCCCGGCCGGCACCAGTGGTCACTGCGCCATGGGCACGGATGACGGTGGCACCACCGGGTCCTGCCACTGACGCGGCTCGCCTGACCCGGTTCGCCTGGTCCGGTTCGCCTGGTCCGGTTCGCCTGATCCGGCTTGCTTGATTCGGCTCGCCTGGGGCATTCCGTCCACCGCGCCGGGCCGGTCGCGATCCCCATCCGCCGTCGTCCCCGTCCGCCGTCCCCATCCGGCCGCCCCTTCGTCCGCCGTCCCCACAGGAGCAGTCCGATGAACACCTCGCTCAGCGCGATCATGCTGCTGTCAGCAGCAGCGGGATTCGCCGTCTGCGCGAGGGGACTGGTTCCCCGGGGGCGGCGTCGGCTTGCCGGAGCCCTAGCTGGGCCGGTCGGCGGGGCGACCACGGGAATCCGCGACGGATGGTCGCCCGGGAAACCATCCGTCGTCGGGCGTACCCCAGCAAGCGCCGTCGTCGGCATGGCCGTCATGCTCGTCGCCATGGCGGATATGGCCTTCGACCCCGTGTACCTGCTGCCCGGCGTCGTCTGGGGTGTGGTGCTGCTGCTGGCCGGGCCCCTCCTGCTGGTGGGCGGCCGCAGTTCGGCCGGGCCGGCGCACTGCGGTTTCGGCATGCACCGCTCGCTGTCCATGATCGCGATGGCTGCCCTGACGATCACCGGAGGGCACGGGGACGGCGCAGGCCCCGGTGTTACCGCCGATCCCGGGCACGCGCACGGTGGCCCGACCCTCCTGCCGGTCCTGCTGGCCGCGGGCGTCGCAGCCCTCCTCGCCTACACCGTGGTGCTGGTCGTGGCACACCGTCGTACACATCGGGACGATGCACGAGGGGGCTCAAGGTTCCTGCCGAGAGCAGGCGTCGAATCCTGCCTGGCAGCCGTTAGCGTTGCTTCGATGGCGGCGTCGATGGTCGCGTGAGCGGGTAACCGGAATTTGGCGTCGCACGTGAGCGCGAAGCCGCTGAGGTCCGGCAGCCGCACGAGGTACCCGTCCTCGAGGAGCAGGTCCAGGAGCCGGTAGGTGCCGCGGTTACAAGCCGTCGGCGGCGTGGAAGGTGCGCAGCGCCTCGACCACGAGCTTGTGGTCCTCCAGCTGCGGCAGGCCGGACACCGTCACGGTGGCCACAGGACCCACACCCCTGATGTACAGCGGGAAGGAACCGCCGTGGGCGGCGTGGGTCGACGTGTCGAACATCGGGTTGTCCTCGGCGCGGCCGCCGTTGCGCCGGGCACGCAGGCCGACGAGCAGGGACGGCACGTGGTAGCGGGCTGCCGTGCGGCTCTTCGCATCGAGCCAGTAGTCGTTGTCGGGGGTGGCGCCGTCGAGCGCGGCCCGGAACAGGATGTGGTTCGGCTTGCAGATACTGACCGCGATCGGCAGGTTGCGACCCACGCCCAGCTGGACGAGCAGCTGCCCGAGCGCCACGGCGTCGTCGTTCGTGAAGCGCGTGAACTGGAGTTCGGCGACCTCGGTCTCGATCTTCGCGATGAGCGCCTCGAGCGCTTCGGCAGGCTGGTCGTTCCCGCTGTCGGGATCGAACGGGCGGAGGACTGTCGAGGCAGCATCATTGCTCATTGGATAAATCTACGTGTTCCATCCCGTAGGACGGAATGTAGCTCGGTGTGTAGCGAATGATTTCCGGACGTACCATCACCGGGCGTGGAGACCGTAGCTGGCGTCGCACCTCGGGTATCCGGCCGGTCTACGGCAGGGCCACGGTAGGGGCGCCGGGGCGAAGCGGCACCGCACTCGCCGAGGGGACCGCCGTCGGAGACGCCCCGAGCACCGCAGGGCGCGACGGCGGTCCGGGCACCACCGAGCACGACGACGACGGCGTCCGACCGTCGATCGGGGACGACGACATCCCCGCGGACCACGTCGACCTCGGCACACCGCCCGAGGGAGCGAAGCCTCACAGGGTCGGGGCGTTCGTCGCGTCGCTGCCGCTGCTCGTACCGCTGCTGCTCATCATCCTGAACATCGTCAGCGGTGCGATCGACCAGAGCAACCAGGGCGTCGTCGGTACCGGTGAGTACGAGCCGTCCGCATGGGCCGTGCCACTCGCGTTCGTGGGCAACCCTGTAGTGGCCCTGGTCATCGGTGTGATCCTCGCCGTCTACACCCTGTTGCCCCGGTGGACTCCGCGCACCAAGGTGCAGGGCTGGTTCGCGGACGCGGCGGCGTCGGCGGGCCTCATCCTGCTGATCACCGGAGCGGGCGGCGCACTCGGCCAGGTACTCCGAAGCTCGGGCGTCGGGGACGCGCTCGCGGAGGCCATCGCGGCAACGCCCCTGCCGGCGTTCCTCGTCCCGTTCCTGATCGCGACACTCGTACGCATCGCCCAGGGTTCGGGGACGGTCGCCATGATCACCGCGGCCTCCGTGACCGCGCCGCTGGTCGGCTCGCTCGGCATCGACCCGATCGTCGCGGCGATGGCCTGCACGGCCGGATCCATGGTGTTCAGCTACTTCAACGACTCCTACTTCTGGGTGGTCACGCGATTCGCCGGGCTGGAGGGGACCGCGGCGCTGCGTGGCTGGTCGGGTATCACGACGGCGGTGTGGGCCGGGTCCATCCCGCTGCTGTTCATCGCCAACGCAGTCCTGGGCTGAGGCCAACGTATGGCAGGGGGCCGTCGCTGCAGGTGCGGTGGCGGCCTCCCGTCGTCTGGTGCTGCGAGATGTCGCGGCGCCGGACGTCGGTGCCGGGGCGTGTCCTGCCCGGGCGCCACTCGGGGCTCGTCCTCGTCCCGGCGGTGCCGCCCATCCGCAGCACCTATTTCTTGGTGCGTCGGCTCCCGCCGTGCCAGTCCTCCTGCAGGCCGGCTTCGCCGTCGTCCACCCCGAAGCTGCGCAGCTGCGGACGTTCCCGCAGGCTCCGCTTGAGTTCGGCGAACCCGGGGAAGCGTGCCAGCCCCACGACGTGGTCCCACAGCTCCACGGCCTCGTCCGGTCCCGGCAGGCGGCTGATGACGGGGCCGAAGAACGCGACGCCGTCCGGCGGGTCGAAGTGGATGATCGGGGTGCCGACGTCCTTGCCCGTCAGCGACAGCGCTTCATCGGTCTCGGCCTGGAGGGCGGCGTCGCGCGAGCTGTCCTCCAGGGCGTCGGCGAGTGCCGCGGGCAGTCCGACCTCGGCGAGGATGGGCAGCAGGAACTCGGCGGTACCCCGGTGGCCGCCGTCGGAGTCGTCCTTGCGCGTGTCGAAGATGTGGGTGCCGAGCCGCTCGTACAGGCGGCCGACGGCGTCGGGCCCGTACTCCTCGCGGGTGCGCGCGGCGACGCGGAGCAGGCGGAGCCCCGCGCTGTGGCCGGCTTCGTAGCCGGCGGGGAAGTGGGTGTCGTAGTCGACCGAGCTGTTGAGCAGGCGCAGCGAGATGAAGCGCCACTCCACGGCGTAGGCGCGTTGCTGCGCCACCGCTCGCACCCACTTGCTGGTCATCCACGCGAACGGGCACACGGGGTCGAAGTAGAACCTGATGTCGGGGGAGGTCATGGTTTCACGCTAGGGACCGCACGGCGGAGGGGTCAAGGCTACAGTTCGGGCACGCAGGGTCCGGTGCCGAGGAGTGCGAGGCCGGCGCGGTCACCCTCACCGAACGAGATCGAGCCGACGTTCTTCTCGTACAGGAGCTCGTTGGGATCGTCGACGTGGTCAAGGCCGACGACGTGCGCGAGTTCGTGCATGATGATCGCCTTCAGGTAGGCGCGGCCGCCCGGGTAGAGGAGGGTGTCGGCGGCATCGGGGGCGTCGAGCTGCACCTGTCCGCCCACGTACACGAGCGGGTGCCCCGGCGTCTGCGCGTAGTCGCTGCCACCGAGTCCGGCGACATCGCCCGCGAGACCCGGCACCTCTGCAGCGCTCGACCACGTGACCAGCACCGGCACCCAGGTCTTCCCGTAAAGCTCCGGCTGGTACAGGTCGCGTTCGTCCGAGGGCGCCTCCGTGGTGATGCCGTCGTCGACGAACTGCAGTCCCGTCGCGGCGGAGACCTCGGCGACGGCCTCCTGGATCAGGCCCTCCGATCCCGCCGGCGCGTTGTCGGGCCGGACCACGTAGTGCACGGGCCGGCAGGGATCGTAGGCCACCCATTCCTGGTCCTCCACGGGCGACTCGAAGAGCTTGTACGCCGTCGACGCCGGGGCGGGCGGCGGCATGCCGAGCGGGACGTCGTTGGCCTCGACGCCGCGCGGCGGCACATCTGCGCCGGGCAGGTACGGGAGGGCGGCGGGCAGCACGAAGCGGTCGAACAACGACGGCGTCAGGTACAGGAACGCGACGAGTGCCAGCACACCGGCGGTCCCGAGCCGCAGCCGGACGGCTGATCTGCTCCGCCTGCGTCTCGTCCTCGCCGGCGCGGCACGCCAGGGCGGGGGAGCGGACGGGCGTCCGACGGCTTCGTCGAGCGCCCACTGCGGGACCCTTCCCGACGGCGACCGCCGCACGCCGTCTGCCGTGGTCCGCCGCTCGTGGTCCGCCGCTCGTGGTACCACTCGCGATCCATCGCCCCCATGCGCCCTGCTCTTCCCCCTGCGGATGTTCCTCATCCATCCTGCTGCACGAGCGGAGGCGGGTTGCCCGGTTCGGGTGGTCCTTGGGCAATGCTGCGCGAAGGCTGATGTCGGGTGGGATTCAGGCGCAGCTACGGGCGGGATCAGGCCGGGAACGACGACGGCCCCGCCCGGTGCCGGGGAGCGGCAGCAGGCGGGGCCGGAAGGAGGTCGAGGGCTACGAGGTCTCGATGTCCTTGGTGTCGTAGTCGAAGCGGAACGTCACGGTGGTGTCCGAGAGCAGGTGCAGCTCGTGGTTCTCGCCGTCGCGCACGCCGAACCGGCCGTAGTTCTCGTCCCACGAGCCGTTGACGAGGATCTTGAACTGGTAGTTGCCGGCAGGGAGCTGGAGGGACAGCTTCCAGGTGTTCTCCGTCGGCTCCCAGGCGAACTGCAGTTCACGGAGGTCCGTGCTCCAGTGGCCGGCCTCACCGAACAGCGGGTCGAAGTCGCCGGAGAGGGCGACCGACTGCGGCTGGTCCTGCCACGCCTCGTCGGCGGGGGTGTCGGTCGGCGCGTGCTCGGGCGCGGTGTCGGTCACCTCGAGGGTCACCGGAACCTCCGGGGGAGTGGGATCCTCGGCGGCAGGGGACTCGACCAGCTTCGCCATCGACTCGTCCGGGTCGGAATCGCCCGCCGGCGCGGCCTGCGCCTCCTCGCCGAGCTGTTCGGGCGCCTGCGGCGCGTGGGCGGGTGCTTCGGAAGCCCGCTCGGGCACGGGCGCGCCGCTGAGCATGGCGTTCGCGAACTGGTCAGCGTCGCTGAACACCTCGACGGCGCGGACGCCCTCGTCGGTCGCGGTCCAGCCGCTGCGGCCCTTGACGAGCCAGCCGGCCTTCACGAGCTTGGAGGTCGCGGTCGTCAACGCCTTGTAGCCGCGGGGTACGCCGCCGGCGAGGAGCTCGGCTTCCTTCTCGTCGAAGGGGACCTCGGCCACGGCCTGGGACATCAGCTCGCTGGGCGCGACGATCGTCCCTGACTTCTGGCGGTCGGCCAGCAGGGCGAGGGTGGTGCGGAGTCGGACGTTGGTGCTGTTCCGGGGGGCGATGGCGGTCTCCTTCGTGGACGTCGGACGGCGTTCGCCGTCCATCATGATCGAGCTATCAGGGACTTGGGAAGTATTCTCCGGGACACGGATTCCTACCCAGGCGGGGTTTCACAGTGCTAGGGCTGCGGACGACAGCACCCTGATTTTATCGGAGGGCACGCCGTTCCGGTGCCAGGCTTCGCCGCATGACGAAGCTGGAACCGGGGCGGATCAGCGGGCGGATCGGCGGTCACGACCGGAAGGGTGCTCGCGGTAGCAGCAGCTGCCGCGGCGGCACGCGCGGTGCACACGCAGCCGCGATCACAAACTTCTTCATGGCTGTCTCCCCATTTCACCGACGGCTGCCCGTCGTGGCCACCCCGCGAAGACGGTTCCCTGCAACAGTAGGAGAGGTGGAGGGAATCCATTCTGGAGCCGGATACCCGTTTCTCCTCACCCATTACCTGTTCGCGCATGATCCGGACGGGAACGTCCGGGGTGACGTCTCTCGCCGGACTTCTTCGGAACCACCTGCCGCGGTCCGACCCGGGTCCGTCACACGATCGGCGGGATGACGTTGTCGGCAGCCAGTTCGTCGAAGAGCTCGAGGAACCTGTCCTCGGTGTCGAGGCAGTCGGCGAACCCGTGCTGCCGGGCCTTGATGGTGGACGTGACGTTGTCGAACTCCGAGCGGAAGAGGAAGTCGCCGAAGGACCAGCCGGCCAGGTCCTCGTAGGGGGTCGGGACGAGGCCGTATTTCGTCACCATCCGCTGCCAGAGGTCCTGGTGCTGGGGCATCGCCTCGGCGAGCGGGACGGGCTGCGGCTCGGCATAGTCCATCCGGAAGTGGCGGGCGAACACCGGCCACAGGTGGCGCCACCGGATCTGGTCCCCGTTCGTGATGTTGTAGACCTCCCCGCCTGCGCGTGGTTCCGTGCCTGCCCAGACCGTGGCGCGGGCCAGCAGGGACGCGTCGGTCACCTGGTAGAGCGCGTCGTAGGCGGCGTGCGTACCCGGGAAGCGCAACGGCTGGCCCAGCTCGCGGCAGATGCTCGCGTAGACGGCGATGACCATGAGGATGTTCATCGGATTGCCGACCGCGTAGCCCACCACACCTTCCGGGCGCAGCATCGTGGCCTGGAAGCCGTGCCTCGCCGCGGCCGCGCGGAGGATGTCCTCCTGGTCGTAGTAGAAGTTGGGCTGGATCAGCCGCGGATCGCGTTCCTTCGCGGGGGTGTTGAAGTATCCGAGGTGCGCTCCGTATGCCTTACCGCCCTGATAGAGGGTGACATGGCGAAGAGGCGCACCGGCGTCCTCGAGGCCCTGCAGGGCATGGGTCAGCAGGGCGGAGTTGACCTCGATCTGTTCCTCGGTCGTGGGCCGCTCGATGTAGGCGCCGAACACCAGGTGGGTGGTGTCGCGGGCGCCGTCCAGCCCGGTGCGGGCCGCTTCCCGGTCGAGCAGGTCCACGGGCAGGTGCTCCCACCGCGCTCCGGTGACAGGCCGGCGGCTCAGCCCGCGAACCGGCGTCCCGCGACGAAGGTATTCGTCCGCCACATGCCGGCCGATGACCCCGCCGGCGCCGGCAACCAGGACGACCTGCGGCTCCTTGCCTGCCCCTGGAGGCGCTGCAGGGGTCGGTTCTCTGCCGTCATCGGTCACACTGGGCTCCTGGCGCGTCGGGGATCGGTGCCGAGGTCAGCGACTGGCTGAGCCCGGCCTTTGTGGTCGACGTCAACGATAGCCAGAGGCGGTCGTTCAGTGGAGCGTGCAGCGCCACCTGGAGGAGGAGTGTCGTCCGCGGGGATGGTGGTGTATCGGACTCGTCAGAACGGGCGGTGCTCCCGACGGTCCATGCGTCCGTGGCGAGGAAGGACAGAGTGCGACGGCGGCTACTGCGCTCCGGCGATCGGGTGGAGGTCCGTCGCGTCGAGCATCAGAGACTCGATGCTCGCCGTCAGGGCGCCGTCCGCCTCGGAGGCCGCCTTCGCATCGATCCACCGCTGGTCTGCGCCGAACGCCGCCCAGTTCGCCTTCGGATCGCCCTCGTGGCGCAGCAGGTAGACCAGGACATCCGGGACCCCGACCGGCGTCCAGTAGCCGAGGCTCGTCATGTTGTGTTCGACGAAGAGGTCGATGGTGCTGTCCCGGAAACGTGCCATCAGGGCGTCCAGCTTGCCGGGGGTTGCGGTGTAGGTGCGCAGTTCGTAGGTCATGGTTCTCCTTGTGCTGGCGACGGCGGTTGTCGGTTCCAGCCTAGGCGTGCGGGCCGCATCATCGTCCGCAGGTGTGCTGCTGTACCGGTCCGACCAGGCAGTCCCCGGGCGCCGACGCTCATCCTCTGACGGGGAGCCAGGCGGAGAGCTACGCGAAGAGCTCCGGACGCCGGCAGGTCATGTAGGTGTTGAGCTCCCGGGCGCGGAGCACCTCCGCGTGGTCGACCTCGGCGACCAGCAGTTCCTCCCCGTCGGCCGCGAGCCCGAGGAACGTCCCGTACGGGCTCGCGATGCTGCTCAGCCCGGTGAAGTCGGGCGCGGTGTGGTTGGCATAGGCGATGTAGACGCCGTTCTCGAGGGCGCGGGCGGGCACCAGCAGGGTCGAGATGCGCTCCGCGTTGTAGGTGTGCTCCGGTGCGCGGTTCCCGACGTCGCCCGTCGCCGGCACCGCCGTCGGGATGAGGAGCAGGTCCGCGCCCCGCTGCGCCGCACTGCGCGCGAACTCCGGGAACTCGATGTCGTAGCAGATGCCGAGTGCCACGGTCAGGCCCAGGAGGGGAACCAGCTCCGGAAGGTCGTTCCCCGGCAGGAAGACCGATTGCTCCTCCGGTCCGAACAGGTGCGACTTCCGGTACCGGGTCAGCTCCGTGCCCCGGCTGTCGAACAGTGAGGCGCTGATGTGCCGCCCGGTGGGCGTGGCCTCGACGGTGGATGCGACGAGCACGATGCCGTGGCGCCGGGCGATGCCCGCGAGTTCGGCACGGATGCCCTGCCCGTCCGAGTCGGCCACGCGTGCGGGCGCGTAGCCCGTGGCGAACAGCTCCGGGCTCACCAGGATGTCGGCGCCCAGCTCGGCGACGCGAGCCGCATACGTGTCGAGCCGGCGGAGGTTCTCGTCGACCGCGCCGACCACCCCCGCCGCCTGGAGTACCGCCAATCCGGCCATGCCTATCCCTCCCCGAACGGCTCTGCCACCGTCTTCCCGTGCTGACAGGGCCAACGTAAACCCGTTGACAGAGCCCATGCTAGGCCCAATCATTGACCCAAACCGAATGACATTCGATTAGCGGAGGCGGAAACCATGGATGCAGCAGACAGCGCGACAGCAGAAGCGTTGCAACGGAGATTGACGGAGATCTCGGCGCACGAGCAGGGCGATTCCTCGCGTGCCGCCCTCTCGGGTCGGGACCTCGGCCTGTTCACCCTGGTGACCCTCGGGATCACCGTGCTGGGTTTCCTGGTGCTGGCGCTGTGAGCGGGAACAAGCAGGGCAACGCCACCCCCGCCGTCGGCGAGACCAGCGGATCGCTCGGTTCACTGCCGCTGCTCCGCACCGAACGGATCTGGAACGGCGCCGACTTCACCGGCGTCAACATCAGCCTCGCCATCGCCACCTGGGCGTTCCTCGTCGGGGGCTCGACGGCGCTGCTCGTCGGCTTCCAGCAGGGCATCGCCGCCATGGTGATCGGCAACGCCATCGGACTCGGGTTCATGATCCTCGCCAGCGTCGTCGCCAGCCAGCGCTACGGCGTCGAGCAGTACACCATCCTCCGGCCCGTCTTCGGACTGGTCGGCGTGGGCATCCTCGTCTTCACCGTCATCCTGATCACCGAGATGGGCTGGTCGTCACTGCTGGCGATCATGGTCGGCAGGGCGGTCACGCAGGTGTCCAATTCGACGTTCGGCACCGACTTCGGGCCGGAAAGCCTCATGGTGACGTTCTTCGCGCTCGTCGCGATCGCCGTCTCCTGGTGGATCCTTTCCCGCGGACCCGTCACCATCGGGCGGTTCAACAAGTTCATCGCCCCGGGCCTGATCATCGTGACCGTCTTCCTGATGGTCTTCCTCGTGATCAACACCTCCTGGGACACGCTGCTCAGCGCCGCGCCGCTCGCCCCGTTCGAGGACGACCGCCTCAACTTCGCGCTCGCCGTCGAGTTCAATGCCGGTGTGGGCGTCTCCTGGTACCCGGTCATGGGGTCACTCGCCCGGCTGACGAAGACACCGCGGGCCGCCCTCTGGCCCTCGTACGGCGGGCTGCTCGGCGCCACCCTGATCGCGCAGATCGTCGGCATGGCCGCCGCCCTGACCCTCGGGGACTCGGACCCGACCGTCTGGATGCTGCCCTTCGGCGGCCCGATCCTCGGCGCCTTCATCCTGCTGTTCATCGCCTTCGCCAACATCACCAGCACGTCCTCCATCGTCTACTCGACGGTGCTGGCGATCCGGCAGGCCAGCGGCAACCTGCTCTCGCGGGTCCGGTGGGCCTGGCTCTGCGCGGGGTTCTTCGTGCTGCCGGCCATCCTCGCGTTCTTCCCGGGCTTCATGTACCTGCGGTTCATGACGTTCGTGACCCTCAGCGGCGCCTTCCTCGCTCCGATGTGCGGAGCGATCATCGCCGACTACTTCCTGCTGCGCCGCCAGCGCGTGGCACTCGAGGAGCTGTACCGGCACCGGGGGGAGAGCGCCTACCACTTCTCCGGGGGGATCAACTGGGCCGGACTCGGCGCCGTCGCTGCCGGGGCCGTCTTCTACCTCGTGATCTACAACCCGGTCACGCTCACCACCCAGCCCGTCTTCAGCTACATCACGGCATCCTTCCCCTCCGCCGTCGTCGGGGCGATCGTGTACTACGTGCTCGCCCGGGTGCTCTACGTCCGCCGCGGCGTCGGCGGCTATGCCCCGGCGGAGAAGGCCGGGAGGAACGCATGAGCCGCCCCGCACAGGCCGCGGTCCACCGCAGCGGTTCCCGGGACCTCGAACTGACCACGGTCGACGTCGCCGATCCCGGCCCGGGCACCGTCCTCGTCCGGATGGGCGCCTCGGGTGTCTGCGGATCCGACCGCCACGTGCTCGACGGCGACTGGACGCTGCCCTCACCCACGGTCATGGGCCATGAGGGCGCCGGTACCGTCGAGGCGATCGGCGACGGCGTCACCGACGTCGCGGTGGGGGACCACGTCATCCTGTCCTGGTTCTACCCCTGCCGGCGCTGCACCGCCTGCCTCTCCGGCAAGTCGTACGTATGCACGGGCAGCCGGTCCGAGGAATGCCTGCTGCCCGACGGCAGCACCCCGCTCTCGCTCGACGGCGACCGCGTCTTCCCGTACCTGACCGTCGGGTCGATGAGCCAGTACGCCGTCGTGCCCGAGGCCGGTGCCATCCGCATCTCCCGTGAGGTCCCGTTCGACGTCGCGAGCCTCATCGGCTGCTCGGTCGCGACGGGGTTCGGAGCCGTCGTGAATGACGCCGGCGTCGAGGCGGGCACGTCCGCCGTCGTCGTCGGCACCGGCGGTGTGGGGCTCTCGATCATCATGGCCCTGCGACTCGTCGGCGCGAACCCGATCATCGCGGTGGACCTGAGCGAGGAGAAGCTCGCCGCGGCAAGGGACTTCGGCGCCACTCATACCCTCACGCCGTCCGCGGGGCTCGCTGAGGAGATCCAGGGCCTGACCGGGGGAGGCGCGGCCTATGCCTTCGAGGCGATCGGGCGGGTCCAGACCATCGAGTCCCTTCCCTCCCTCATCGCGCCCGGCGGCAAGGCCGTCATCGTGGGTCTGCCGCCCGAGGACAGCCCGGTCTCCATCGACGCGTTGCTGCTCGCCGAGAGCGGCAAGTCGCTCATCGGCTCCAACTACGGGTCCACCGTGCCGGGTCGGGACTTCCCGCGGCTCGCGGAGCTGTACCTCGCCGGTCGATTGCCCGTCGACCGGCTCATCTCGCACCGGATCGGCCTCCAGGAGGTCAACGAGGCCTTCGACGCGATGCGCAGGGGGGAGCGAGCCCGTAGCGTGATCGTGTTCTAGTCACTTGATGGCGACGGCCGGAGCGTTACGCGGGCACAGTCGTCAGCGGGCCGGAGCCTTCAGCAGGCACAGTCGTCAGCGGGCCGGAGCCGTCGGCGGGCACAGTCGTCGGCGGGCCGGAGCCGTCGGCGGGCACAGCCGTCGGTGGATACAGCAGTGCGGCGACGCCGCCGAGTCAGGGGGAACATGGGGCGGCCACGCCAGGCGATCCTGTCGCCGGAGAAGATCTATCGGGCGGCTCTTGAGCTGGTCGACGAGTTCGGGGACTTCACGCTGCCGGGACTCGCGAAGCGGCTCTCGGTCAGTCCGTCGTCGATCTACCACCATGTGCAGGGACGGCCGGAGATCATCAACGGGATCCGGTCCGTCATCGGAGCCGACGCCCTGGCAGCCGGGGACTTCTTCACGGCCGGCCCCGCGTGGCAGGACCGGGCCGCGGCATGGGCCCGCAGTTACCGCAGCGCGCTGGGCCAGCACGCGAAGTGCATCCCGCTGCTCGTGGGTGAGGCGGTGACGGACCGGGCGACGCTCGAGATCTACGAGCACCTCGCCGCACTGTTCGTCGAGCAGGGCTTCGCACCCGACGACGTGGTGGTGGCGGTGACCGTGCTCGACAGTTTCATGCTGGGCTCTGCCCTCGACGTGGCGGCGCCCGAGTCGGCCTGGCTCGCGGATGCCGAGGCCCAGCCCGCGCTCCACGGAGCGTTTGCGCGGGCATCCCTTGCAGGACCGCGCGCCGACATCAGCTTCGAGGTAGGGGTGACGGCGATCGTCGCGTACCTGCAGACGCTGGCCCGGGACTGAGGGCGCCGGCGATGCTCGCGCCGGCGGCTCGGAGATCCTGCCCAGCTGACAAGAACTTCTAGCGGGTCAGTGCAGCCTGGAACGTCGTAGTGTTCGCCTACTCTCTGGGTATGACGACGATCTCGAAGGGGTCCAGCCGGACGACGTCGTGTCCTCGATGCGGCCACGAGGCTTGGCCGATCGCCTACGGCATGGTCCCGCCCTCCGTGCAGGAGGAGAACCCCCGCGTGGTGTACGCGGGCTGCGTGATGAGCGAGGAATGGCGTCCCGATCCCGCTACCGGTGAGCCCCGGTACGGGACGCCCGAGTGGGAGTGCCAGAAGTCCGGGTGCCGTCACCGCTGGTGGTGAGGGAGCCTGCGGCGTAGATCGAGCGACGCCGGATCAGCGGCGCGTCTCGAGCGACGCGGGTCGCGTTACGCCCGGTCAGCGACCCGGGTCGCGTTACGGCGTGCCGTCCTCGCCGGCCCAGGCCCGGGCGTAGAACTCCGGGGACAAGGCGTCCAGCAGCTCAGCGTAGGCGCCGGCCTCCATCGCCTGCGCCGAGGTCTCCGGGACGGACGGCGCGAAGGCGGACACGCCCAGCCCGGCCTCGCGGCCCTGCAGTGTCAGGCCGGCCGCCTCGAGGATCGTGGGGTACAGGTTCAGCTGGTCCACGCGGGGGCGCAACGTGCTGTCGCCGTCCGCGCCCGGTATCCAGATCCGGTTGAAGATGGTGCGGTTGCTGTGGTTGTCGAGCTGCTCGTGGAAAGCGTCGCCTGCACTCATGTGCTTGAGGTGGTCGCCCATGATCACCACGGCGGTGTCGTCGAGGTAGCCCTTCTCCTCCATGTAGTCCACGAAGCCGGCCATGAGGGTCATCGAGCAGGAGAACACGGAGGTGACCTCGCTGTCCGTGTCCACGTCGCAGTAGTCGTAGACGTGCACCGGCTCGTGGGTGTCCAGCGTCAGCAGGGAGAGGTTGAAGGGCTGACCGGTCCGCTCCGCGTCCGCGTGCAGTTGATCGATCTCGTCCTTCGCGTGCTCCAGGAGTCGTTCGTCGCTCAGTCCCCAGTCGCTGCGGAAGTTCTTCACCGGTTCACCCGCGGCCCGCCAGTCGGCAAGGCCCTTCACCTCGGAGTAGCCGTGGCTGCCCAGGAACGTGTCCTTCGCGGCGAACGAGGAGTTGGCGCCGCCCAGGAAGACGTTGGTGTAGCCGTGGTCGCCCAGGACATCGCCGAGGCAGGTGATGCCGCCCAGGTAGGTGTCGACGTCGTCGCCGTCGGTCGAGGAGGAGCTGCTGTCTCCTGCGATGCCCAGGCCCTTCAACGGGACGCCGCACTGCGTCGAGGTGATGCCCGCCATGGTCCAGCCCCCACCCCGATACTGCTGGAGGTAGTCCACGCTCTGCCAACCGTCGGACGCCCTGGTTGCAGCCTTGAGGGAAGCGAAGGCGTCCTTCTCGAAGAGCTGGTCGTCCGCGAGGGTGGCTTCACCGGACTCGAGGTAAATCAGCACCAGGTTGCGCTTATCCTCGTCGCCGGTGACGGTCGGTTCCACGTAGTAGTCGCCGAGGTCGTACTCGGAGTTCGCAGCTGCGATGTAGTCCTTCACCCCGACCGAGCTCGCGAAGGCCGTGGTGCCTCCGACGACGACGGCTGCCACCAGGGCGGTGGAGAGGGAGCGCATGACCCACCGGCGGCGAGGGCGCACGATGTCGCCCAGGTTGCGGTGCTTGCGGCGACGGCGGGACTGCCAGAGGGCGATCCCGAGCGTGAGCAGCAGGGGTACGACGCCGATGCCGAAGACACCGATCCAGACGAGGCCGCCACCGCCGTCGGTCTCCACGGAGACGAGGTTCAGGAGCATCTGCCCCACCGAGATCTCGCCCCAGTAGTAACGGATACCTGCGGCGGCGATGAGCAGCGCGAGCCCAGCCCAGATCAGGACGTAGACCAGGACGCGTCCAAGGACGACGCCGACCCGTCGGGTCACGTGCAGAATCCGGCCGAGCATGGCAACACCTCGCGTTCGGGATGCCCGCGTGGTCGCCGCACACCCTTGACATTCGCCCCGTTCTCGGGCGGAAAGATTTTAGTACCGTCAGGCTACCTGTTCAACCTGAGTTCACCCGTACTTCACCCGCTGCATCGTGCGGCATGCGACTATTCCCGTGGTCGATCCGGTGCCGGAACCTTCTCAGCAGTGAGTGCTCCCACCGGCCGCTCGTGCGGGACGAGGAGGGCTGCGGGTTCTCCTGGTCGGCCCCAGCGCCATCGATGACTGCTCCGCGCCATGCCCGAGGAGCGGGCTGCCCTTGCGTCGCGCTACTGCCCGACGTCCTCGCCGGCCCAGGCTCTCTCGTAGAACAGTGGGGACAGTGAGTCCAGCAGTTCGCCATAGGCAACCGTCTCCATCGTCTGCGCCGACCCCTCCGGGACGGATGGCGCGAAGGCGGACACCCCCACCCCCGCCTCGCCATCCTGCAGCGTCAGGCCGGCCGCCTCCAGGATCGTGGGGTACATGTTCATCTGGTCCACGCGGGGGCGCAACGTGGTGGTGCTGTAGTCGTCGCCCGGTATCCAGAACCGATTGAAGATGGTGCGGTCGGCGTCGTCCAGCTGCTCGTGGAACGGGTCATCCGCGCCCATGCGCTTGAGGTGGTCACCCATGATCACCACAGCGGTGTCGTCCAGATAACCCTTCTCTGCCAGGTAGTCCACGAATTGCGCCACCAGGGTCATGGAGCAGGAGTACACGGAGGTGACCTCGTTCTCCGTGTCCACATCGCAGTAGTCGAAGAGGTGTGCGGGCTCGTGGGTGTCCAGCGTCAGCAGCGTGAGATTGAAGGGTCGACCGGTCTTCTCCGCCTCGGCATGCAGTTCGTCGACCTCGTCCCGGGCGTAGGCCAGAAGGCGTTGGTCGCTCAGGCCCCAGTCGCTGCGGAAGTTCTCCTCCGGCTCACCGGCGGCCCGCCAGTCGAAAAGGCCCTTCTGCTCCGAGTAGCCGTGGGTGCGCAAGAAGGTGTCCTTTGCGCCGAAGGCGGCATTGGCGCCGCCCAGGAAGACGTTGGTGTACCCGTGCTCGTCCAGGACGTCGCCCAGGCACGTCACCCCGCCCAGATAGGTACTCGCATCGCCACCGAGAGCATTGGTCTGAGGGCCTCCGCCAGGGGAGGCCATGCCCTTCAACGGGATGCCGCACTGCGTCGCGGTGAGGCCGCCCATGGTCCAGCCTCCGCTCTTGTACTGCTGGAGATCCTCCACGCTCTGCCAATCGTCGACCGCCTTGGTGGCCTCCTTCAAGGCAGCGAAAGCGTCCTTCTCGAAGAGCTGGTCGTCTGCGAGGGTGGCTTCGCCGGATTCGAGGTAGATCAGCACCAGGTTGCGTTTGTTCGCGTCGCCGGTGACGGTCGGTTCCACGTAGTAGTCGCCGAGGTCGTACTGGGAGCTGGCCGCCGCGATGTAGTCCCTCATGCCGACGGTGGTGTCGAAGGCCGTGGTGCCGCCCAGGACCACCGCGGCCACCAAGGTCGTGGAGATAGTGCGCGATTTCCACTGCGAGCGACGAGGGTGCTTGCGGCGTTGGACGTACTGCCAGAGCGCGATCCCGACGGTGATGAGCAGGGGAGCGACGCCGATTCCCAGGATGGCCACCCAGACGATGGCTCCGCCCCCGCCGTCGGTCTCCACAGAGACCAGATTCATGAGCATCTGGCTCACGGTGATCTTGCCCCAGTAGTAGCGGATGCCGGCGGCGGCGATGAGCAGCGCGAGCCCGGCCCAGATCAGGACGTAGACCAGGGTGCGTCCCGCGACGACGCCGACCCGTCGAGCCACCTGCAGTGCTTCGTCAGCCAAGGCAACACCTCGCGTTCGCAGATGCCCGCGTAGTCGCCGTAGACCCTTGACATCCGGCCCGTCCTCGGGCAAAAGAATTTTAATACCGTCAGGCTACCTGTTCAACCAGAGTTCACTCGTTGTTCACGATTGGTACCCTGCTGCACGTCGTGAGCTGTACCCTGCGGCGCTCCGCCAGCGGTGCCCCGCGAACCCTCAAGCAGAGTTGCTACGGGCAGTAGATTGCGCGGGCTTCGGCGTCGAGTAGTTGCTCGTGGACCGCCTCCTCCACCTGCCAGTACCTGTTTCTTCGCGGAGTCCGACCCGGATCGACGTACGTCGGCGGAGTGAACCAGGGGATGCCGTGCTTCGATTCGACCGTCCACTTCCCTTCGTGCACCACGTGATGATGACGTGAGCACAGGAGGACTCCCTGGCTGATACTCGTCGTTCCTCCTGTGGCCCAGGGCGCAATGTGGTGGGCTTCGCACCAAGTCGCCGGGATCGAGCAGTCGGGGAAGGCGCAACCCTTGTCCCTCGCAACGAGGCCGCGGCGCAGATGTGGAGGGAAGAGCCGCTGTGCCCGACCGATGTCGAGGATCTGGCCCTTGCCGCCGAGGACCAGCGGGATGATGTCGGCATCACAGGCCAGCTTCCGGATGCTTCGTGCGCTGATCTGCTGCCCGAACACAGCGTGACCGGCCCGCTCCATCTCGCCTACGAGGTCCGAATAGCTGATGGTCACCATGACCTGGGGGCGGTGTCCGCCTGATGCGGACAGCCCGTCCGTCGACAGGGCGATCCTGCACGCGGACACCAATCCGTCGAGGAGGCTCTGGGAGCGCGTCGGCCGGGCGTCGTCGCCGGCGTCACGTGAACCTGAGTCGTCCCCTCCTGTGGAGCCTCCGCCGGCGTCGCTCCAGCCTGCGTCGGTTCCACCGGCGCCACCCCAGCCTGCATTGGTTCCGCCAGAACCGCTCCAGCCTGAGTTCTTCTCGCCGGAGCCTCCCTCGCCTGTGCCGCCCCAGCCTGAGTTCCTCCCGCCGGCGCCACCCTCGCCTATGCCACCCCAGGCAGTGCCGCCCCCGCCGGTACCGCTCCATCCGCTTTCACCGGCAACCCCGACGGTTCTGATCCCACCCGCCGGGTCTCCGATGGCCTCAAGGGCGCTGGACTTTCCCCTCGGATTCGTCGCAGTGTTCATGGCGGTCACCAGATGCTCGAACTGCTCATCGGTTGCGCCGATCTCCAGAAAATGCAAGCCGTTCCGTCTGCCCTTGAGGAAGACACCCTGTCGTGCCCGCAGTACCTTCTCCGTAGGCTCCTGCCCGTCCTGGTCGAGTACACCTTCCCAGCGTCGCGCCAGAACGCGCAGGAGGTCCTCGTCCGACTCCATCGCCTGCAGCGTGAGGTGGCGCTCCATCGATTCGAGCTGCCGTGGAGTTGCGACGGCACGTACCCGCTGAACCGCATCATGGACGATCGAGACCGCGCGTCCACTGACCTCGCCCGCGTTCGCTGCGGTGCCGAGGATGGGCATCGGAGCGAGAGTGGAACAGCCGCTCGCAGTGACGCCGGGCAGGACGCCTGCTGCAAGCCTCAACCGGCGGTTCGCCTCGAATCGGCTGATGCCGAGTCGGGCTCGCAGGAAATCGGCACTGGTCCTGAATTCGGGATGTCGGGCCTTCTTGTCCCGCTGATCGGCATCTGCTGAAGGAGTTCCGGCGATGTCCTCTGAGCCTTCGCCGTCGACCTTCGACAGGGTGAGCTCCGCCCGCACGATGAGCGATCCGGAAGCGTCCTGCTCGCCGGTGCCCACTACGTCGTGGTCCTGAGCGGCTCGAGCGGCAATGATTTGCAGATAATCGACGATCTTCGAGATCTCCTCGATGGTGACGAGCGCTTCCACGACGTCACTCTTGGGGAGGAGGAGGTGGTGCTCTGCCAGGTCCTGACCGAAAGCGAGCAGCTCGGACCGAATGAACTCCAGTGGAGTATCGGGATGCTCGAGCGGTGCAACGGCCATGACTCATTTTATCGAACGTACGTACTAATCCCGCTTCCTCTGACCCATTGTGGAGGAGAAGTCAGGCACCTCTCCTCCACAGCCTTCGAGGACGCCCGTCGTCGGCCGCTGGTGCCGCAGCAACGCCGAGGTCGCGTCGAGTGCCACAGCAACCCCGAGGTGGCGGGCAACGCCACAGGAACGCCGAGGTGGCGAGCAACGCCACCGCAGTGCCGAGGCCGCGCTCAAGAACGCAGCCACGCCAAGGCCGCGGGCATCGACGCCGCAGTCGGGATAAACGGCACAGTCGAGGTTCGGTCCTTCACGCCTCGGGGCGAGCCCGTCGGTGGAAGGGGTCACCCCTGAGCGCAGCAAGTCCGCGCGGACGTCAGGCCGGGACGCTGAGTCCCTGCAGCCAGGCCTGCCACGCCGGCTCCTCGCGCTGCACGTAGTCCGCCGCGTCGGCGGAGAACAGATACGCCCGTACGCCCACGGTCGCTGTGCTCTCGCCCTCGCCGTGAGCGAAGACGCTGAGCATCCCGGGAACCGGTGCGGTGATACGGATCAGTACCTGTCGCTCACCGACACGCTCCACCGTGCCGGTGGTGCCACGGACCTCGACCGCTGCGCCCTCATCGCCCAGGCCGAGCGCGCCGTGCAGCGTGGCCCAGAGCGTCTGCGCGTCTCCGGGGTGGGAGGCGGAAGCTTCGAGCTGAGTGACCTCCTGGCCGGGGAAGTGCGTCAGGTACAGGCGCAGGTTGTCGAAGAACGGCATCCAGCTGGTGCCCATGTCATCCCAGAACTCCGACTCCCAGGCATCGCCGGTCCCGAAGCCGCTGCTGGTGACGTGCACGATGCAGGTGCCGCCCGAGCGCGCCTCGACGAGGAATTCCGACGTCAGCGGGCTGAGCGCCTCCGGGTCCTTGCCCATGAGGGCGGCCCAGTCCTCCTCGTACTCGATGCGGCGCGGCGGGTCCCAACGGGTGACCTGACCGTCCGAGCCCATCTCGGGACCCATGGCGAAATGAAGGGAACCGCCTTCGCGCTCCTCCATCTCGGTCGGCAGGAACCAGGCACTCATGCCCTTGGCGGTGGCGATGGCCTGCCAGACCTGTTCCGGGGTCCCCGGGACCTCGACGCTGAATTCCAGGCGGTACGGGACGTTCGGGGTCGTGCTCATGACTTCTCCTCGGGAAGGGGGTGGGCGGCGACGACGAGCCGGTGGGGGAGCCCGTCGTCGTGGTGGTAGCGAGCGGCCAGGTCGAGCACCGCGGCGGTCAGATCATCCGCGAAGGCAGCCCGGTCAGCGGCAGACCGGAAACCGATCTGCGTGTCGATGGTCAGCGTCGGCAGGCGCTGACCGGACGCGCCTGCCCGGCGCGCCAGGGCGCCGACCTCGCGCATCAGCCGGCCGGCCAGCGCGACGAGGTAACCCGCCGACAGGTGATCATCGTTGGCGTCCGGATCGGCCGCGGACCCGCTGACCGCCGCAGGTGACACGACGTAGGACGCAGCCGACGCCTGCAGCACCCGCTCGGTGATACCCCCGTGCCGGCGCTCCTCGAACAGTTCCACGAGGCCGTGCGTCTCGAGCGTCCTGAGGTGGTAGTTGATCTTCTGGCGTGCGATACCGACCCGGGCGGCGAGCCCGGCGGCGGAGGCCGGAACGGCGAGCTCGCCGAGCAGCCTGGCTCGGACCGGATCCAGCACAGCGGCGGCTGCCTCAGCGCATTCGATGACTTCGACGTCGTACATGCCATCATCGTGCGCTCGACAAGAAAAGTTGTCAATAGGTCTACTCCGCCGTAAGGAAGACAGAAGGTGCCGAGAAGCAGCTTCGGGACCAGCCGAGGAACAGGCGAAACCCCGATGACCGGCAGCTCACCCGAGGAGAGCGCGCAGAGGCCTATGTGCTCACGCCGTATCGACCCGATCGGGTCAGATCAAGGAAGGAACTGGCCACCGAGGAACGATGCCGCGGGTCGCCGGGAGCGCGGAGCGGACGGCGGGTACCACCGTCATCAGGAACTGTTGCGCGACAGATCGTCGGCGAGGCGGAGCAGATCGGCTCCCAGACGGCGGGCGCGATCGGCGACCGCGTCGGCAGTGTCACCAGCCGACGACGGCGAGAGGCCGCCTGTCACGGCCGGCGCCGGAGGCTCATTCTGGATGTCGATGTCGAACACCACATGATCGGGGTGGTGCCAGGTCGAGAAGACCTCCACGGGCCGGCCGTCCTGGTCGAAGCTCGTCCCCTCCAGGAGAAGGACGGGCGACGACGCCTCCAGCATCAGCAGTCGCAGCAGGTCTCCGTCGCCCGGTACCGCCCGGATCTGCCGCTTGCCGGACGTGATCCGCACGCCGAACTTCTCGCCGAGTACCGCATGGAGCGAGGCGTCCCGCAGCGACTCGGCGTCCAGTGCGGAGAAGACAGGTGCCGGCAGCCATGTATGGATGACGGCGATGGGTACGCCGTCGGCCGTCCGCAGCCGCTCGAGCGCGAGAACCTGCGGAGTCCCGAGGACCGCCGTCGATGCATCGGCGTCCTGCACGGTCAGCGACAGCACCTCCGTTCCGACGCTCGCCCCGGTGCTGCCCAGCTGCGCCGAGAGCCCGGACGTGCGGTGCACCAGCCGGTGGTGCTCGCGGCGTGGAGCAACGGTGCTGCCGCGCCCGCGGCCCCGCTCGATCAACCCTTCATCGGTGAGCGCGCCGAGGGCCTGACGCACCACGGACCGGGACACCCCGTACCGCACCTGCAGCTGTGCCTCACTGGGTAGCGACGTGCCCGGCGGTAGCGAGTGGTTCAGGATCTGCGCGCGCAGATGCCCGCGGAGCTGCAGGTGCAGTGGCTCGCTGCTCCCCGCATCCAGTGGACGCTCCTGTGGATCGTCTGGTCCGGTCATGAGAGGCTCCGGTTCACGATGGTGGTCAAAGACCTACGCGTCAGCGCTGTCGGAGGACGACGAGGCGCTGTCGGAGGACGACGAGGCGCCGTTCGGCGACGACGAGGCGTCGCCGTCCTCCTCGAGGATCTTGCCGTCGTGGACCCGCTTGAGCTCGATCCCCTCGAGGTAGCTGGGGACGGGTGGGTCGAGGTCTTCGTCGCTCGTCATGATTCCGATCCTAGGCGCCGGGAGAGGACAAGCGGCGACGGCGTCGGCAGCGTGCCCCCTCCCGGTCATCAGACTGTACGAACCCCTACTTCTTCTGCGCGGTCCGCCAGACGACATCCCAGCCCGGTGCCAGCGCAGCTGCGCGGCGCATCGACAGCACGAGACTGGCTTCGCGGGCGATGCCCTGACCGGCGATGTCGAACGCCGTACCGTGGTCCACCGAGACGCGGACGACGGGCAGTCCGACGGTGATGTTCACGCCGTCGTCGCCATAGACGGCCTTGAAGGGTGCGTGGCCCTGGTCGTGGTAGCAGGCGATGACCATGTTCCACTTGCCCTTGACCGCGGCGGGGATGAGCGCGTCCGCAGGGATGGGCCCGTGCACGTTGATGCCGTTTTCGCGGGCGGCGGCGACGGCGGGGGCGAGGATGTCGGCGTCCTCGTCGCCGAACAGGCGGTTCTCGCCGGCGTGCGGGTTGAGACCGGCGAGGCCGATCGGCTCGTCAGGGTTGCCGAGCGCCTTGGTGAAGGCGCTGACGAGCTCGATGACGTTGCCGGTGCGTTCCGGCGTGACGTCCTCGATGGCCTGCCGCAGGGAGACGTGGGTGGTGAGGTGGAAGAAGTAGAGGTCGCCCGCGGACAGGACGAGGCTGAAGTTCTCCACGCCGAACTCGTGCGCGAGCAGTTCCGTGTGGCCGGGCCACTTGTGACCGCCGGCATGCATCGCGGCCTTGTTGAGCGGCGCCGTGACGATGCCCTGGACCTTGCCTTCGCGGGCGAGGCGGCAAGCCTCGACGACGAAGCGGTAGGAGCCGTCGCCCGCGGCGGGGCTGAGCTCGCCGAGCTTGACGTCGGCCAGCGACGGGCCGGTCTGCAGGAGTTCGATGATGCCGGGCTCATTTGTGGCGTCCTCGATCGAGGACAGCACACGGACCTTGTCCGGGTCGCCGCCCACGTTGGAGACGCCCTGGCGCATGGCGGCCTCGTCGCCGATGACGACGGGCACACATTCCCGCCGGACGTCGTCGTGCCCGAGGAGGGACTTCGCGGTGATCTCCGGCCCGATGCCGGCGACGTCGCCGAGGGTGACGGCGAGGGTGGGGATGCTCATGAGGATGCCTCCGTTGAGTGGGCGAGGGTGGTGGTCAGTGTCTGGGTGAGTTCGGTGACGGTGTCGAGCAGGGCGGTGACCGGCCCGAAACCGCCGGCCTTCGTGACGACAATCTTTCCAGCCGCGGTGCCGCCTTCGACGACGCCGACCGGGATGCCCTCCTGGATGGCGCCGGTGACGCGCAGCGCCTGGGCCCGCGTGGCGTCGAGGACGGCGCGGGCCCCGTCGCCGCCGACGAGCACGAGGGCACCGACGGAAGCGCGGGCCAGGGTCTGCTGCACCACCGACGCGAGACTGTTCGCGATGGCGGCTCCGCTGAGGGTTTCTGAGCCGCCGATCGCCTCGGGGGAGGTGATGACGACGACCCGCGGCAGGGATTCCGGGACCTCGAGCTCTCCGGCGGCCCACTGGGCGAGCCGGTTCGGCTGGTCGAGCAGGGACTCGTCGGGCTGCAGGATGCGGAGGTCGGCGGAGTCCAGCTGGGATTGCAGGTGGTCGGTCTGGGCGCGGGCGACGTCGTGCAGCGAACTGACGACGACGACGATCCGTTGCCCCTGAGCGGCCGGGGCCGGTTCCGGGGAAGCGCACACGGCTCCCGACTCCGCCCAGGCTGTTGCCAGCGCAGCGGCGAGGCCGGCCGACCCGGCCGGGATCGCTGTCGGTCCGGCGACGACGAGTGCTGCCGCAAGGGCGCGGAGGTCGTCGTCGGACGTCGCATTGACGACCACGACGCCGTCGCCCGCCGCGTTCCGGAGCGCCTGCGCATCACGCTCGGCGGAGCCGCTGAGGCTGATCGTCATCGTGCCCAGGAGGAGTTGCGAGAACTCGCTCGTCGGAACCGGCGTGACCGGATCGCGGCCGGCGGGGGAGTCCTCGACGGGTCCGCCGTGCACGCGCAGCAGTCCGTCCTCGACGGTGCGCCCCATCGCCGGGTAGGCCGGGCACACGACCGCGAAGCAGCCGGGGTGCCGCTCCTGCCAGGCGTCGAGCGCTCCGGCCACCTGCGCCGGGACACTGCCGCGCATGGTGGAATCGATCTTCAGGTAGAGGCGATCGGCGCCCGCGGTGACGAGGTTCCTGATGGCGTTCGCCGTTGCCTGACGGGCGGTGGTGGTGTCCATCGCGCGGGCGTCGGTGTTGACCGCCAATGCGCTGCCAGGCTCCACCGAGTCCGGGAGCAGTTCGCCCAGCAGCAGCCGGGAGGACCAGCCGGTGCGGGAGAACTGGACCACGGAGTCGGTGGCGCCGGTGACGTCGTCGGCTGCGATGCCGACAATGGGTGCGGTGGGTGCCGTCACTCGTCGTCTCCGGTCCGGCGGCGCCGCGTCGTGGGTGCGGACGGATCGCCCGCGGGCGGGAGTTCGGAGGCGGACGTCGGGGTGACCGCGGCGGCGTCGTCCGTGTCCAGGCCGCCCTGGCGCTTGAGCACCCAGGTGGCGAGAAGCGGGGCGAAGATCGCGGTGACCAGGACGGCCGAGGCGACCTGCGCCGTCGCGACCTCGACGAACGGCGAGAAGGTCGGGTCCGCCGCGGCGACGATCGCAGGCGTCG
This sequence comes from Arthrobacter sp. TmT3-37, assembly GCF_054510835.1. Taxonomy (NCBI): domain Bacteria; kingdom Bacillati; phylum Actinomycetota; class Actinomycetes; order Micrococcales; family Micrococcaceae; genus Arthrobacter; species Arthrobacter sp. TmT3-37. The sequence goes on from NZ_JBTNDU010000002.1 coordinate 186,326, forward strand.
CGATCGAGTTGCCGGCCGTCGTCGCCGACGCGATGCCGATGCCGGACTTGATGCCGCGTCGGAGGATGAACCGGTAGCCGATGTAGACGAGGGTGCCGGTGATGAGGGTGGCGGCGATGCCGACGAAGATACCGCTGAGACCGCCGGTGATGACGTTCCGGAGGTCGATGCCGGTGCCGAGGGCGAAGGCGAAGAACGGGATGACGATGTTCGGGACGGGCCGCATGACCTCGGTCCACTTGGCGTCGAGGTTGCCCACGATGAAGCCGAGAATCAGGGGGATGACGGCGGCAAGCAGCGTCAGGAACGGGATGTTGCCGAGGCCCGAGATGCCGAGGAAGAGGAGCGTGAAGAAGGGGCCGTCGTTGATGGCGGACGCCATGTAGGCGCCGCGGTCCCGATAGTCGCCGTAGCGGCCGGTGAAGGCGAGCCAAAGGCCGCCGTTGCTGTTGTCGAAGCTGGCCAGGAGGGCGAGGATCGAGATCCCCAGGATGCCGTCGATGCCGACCAAGAGGCCCAGGCCCGCGACGAGGGCGGCGGGGATGATCGTCTTGAAGAGCAGGACGACACCGGTGGTCGCGAGCACGGGGCCGGAGGCCTTGGCGGTGATCTGCATGCCGGTCGCGAAGATCAGGACGGCGATCAGCGGCAGGGCGGAGTCGGCGAACAGGGCGGTGGTGAAGCTGCCCAGTTCCAGGAAGCCGGGGGCGAAGGTCCCGACGATCGAACCGAGGATCAGGGGGATGAGCATGAGACCGCCGGGGATGCGGTTCATGCCGTCGAACAGGGGGACGCGGGATTTCGGAAGCGATTCGGCTGCCATGGCGAATCTTCTCTCTGTACGGGAGGTGTCTATGCGGACGGAGGGGTACGTACAACTAGTACGGACACGATGTACCTACTGTAGGCCGCGTGGGGCACGTCACACAAGAAGTGGCTGGGATGGGCAATCCTTCCGCTGGGTCAGGCAGAAGACTGTGTGTACTTCGCTGCCGTGGCGCACGTCCACCTGACCCGACGGGAACCGATGTTGATCATCACCTTGAACGGCAACCGCGGGGGCCGCGCCGCCCGCGCCGAGCAGTGACCCCCGCGACGACCGCCGCCTCGGCACTCGTGGTCATCCCCGCGTTCGGTTCGCCGGAACTGACCGATGCGGTGGTGCATGATTTGGTCCGCGACGGGAGCGACCTCGACCCGGCCCTGCGGATCGTGGTGGTCGACAACGCCGGTGACTACGTGCTCCCCGAGGGGAACATCGAGGTCCACCGCCCGGGGCGCAACCTGCGATGGATCGGCGCCGCCAACTGGGCTCTGCAGACGGCATCGCGCGACGGACATGCGGTCTGCGTGGTGCTGAACAACGACATCCGGCTGTCGCCCGGGTTCCTCGACGGATTGCTCGCGCCCTTCTCCACAGCGGACGACATCGCGCTCGCGGCGGCCTGCTACGACGATTTCTGGCTCCACCAGCGGGCCTCGGCGATCCCGGGTACCGCCGCGGAGTACATCCCGCGCGACGTGCTGCGCGACGTCGACTTCTGTGACGGCACCGCCATAGCGTTCGCCGTGCCCTCCGTCGTCGAACTGGGGGGTCTGGACGAGGTCACCTTCCCCCGGCACGGCTACGGCGCGGACATCGACCTGGCGATCCGCGTGCGGGCGGCCGGCCTGCGGTGCGTGGTCACGGAAGGCGCCTACGTCTCGCACCTGCGGCGGCAGACGATGAACCGGACCGGCCAGAGCTCCGAGGGCAACCGGGCGGAGATCCTCCACGGACTGGACGCCAAGTGGGGCGACGGATGGCGGGCCGACGTCGGGCTCGGCCCGGACTCGTTCCCCGCCCACAACACCGGGAGCGGCGCGTCCTGGTACCTGACGGCTCCGGCATGGTGAGCACTCCCGGGAAGATCGTCTACGCGGGGTTCGCCACGCGCCACCACAGCGGCGGCGTGCACGTGATGACCCAGCACGTGCGGCTGCTGCGGGAGCGCGGCCACGAGGCCTGGTTGTGGCTGCCCGATTCGGACGACCGCACAGACTGGATCGCCGACGATGTGCCGATGCTGTTCGGTGCCACCACTGCGATCGGCGCCGATGACCTCCTGGTGCTGCCGGAGACACCGACCGTCCAGGGCCGAGATCCGGCACCCGGAGCGCGCAAGGTCATCTTCAACCAGAACCACTTCTACACCTTCGCGGCCGGCGCCCCGGGCGACGATTTCCCCGGGTGGTCGCCGGCACCCGCGGTCTGGGTGGTGTCCGAGGAGAGCCGCGACGTGCTGTCCGCCGCGCTGCCCGGCCTGCCGGTGCGCGTGGTGCCCAACCCGGTGGACGGCGAGCTGTTCACCCCCGGCGCCGCCGGGCAGCTCCGGGTGAGCTGGTTCCCCAAGAAGCGGCCGCGGGAGGCCTCGCTGCTGAAGCGGCTGCTGGCCGACGAGCCACGGCTCTCGGGCGTGGAGCTGGTGGAACTGGTCCAGGCCCCGCGGGCGGAGGTGGCCGCCACCCTGGCGGGCTCGGCGGTCTTCGTCGCCCTCGGGCACACCGAGAGCTACGGCCTGCCGGTCGCCGAGGCGCTGGCGTCAGGCTGTCTCGTGGTCGGGTACGACGGCGGCGGCGGGCACGAGCTGTTCGAGGCGCCCGGCGCGTGGCGGGTCCCGGACCAGCGACCGCTGCTGATCCGCGACCGGGTGGCGGACCTGATCCAGGACCTCGACGCCCTGGCGCCGGTCCGTGAGGCAAACCGCCGCTGGGTGCTCGACCGCTACCCGTTCGCCCGGACCGGCACGGCGCTGCAGGAGGCGGTCACGGCCGCGTGGGGCCGGCCCGGCGCCGACGCCGTGGCCGTGCATCCGGCCGCCTGGCTCGACACCCTCGGCCCGAACTTCACAGCGTATGCGTAAGGACTCAGTGGGCTCCCTTCACCACGTTGACGAGGTCCTCGCCGGCCACGTAGCGGCGCACCTGCGCGTTGACCAGCGCGAAGGCCCGTGGGCCGGACTGCGCAATGGAGCCGGCGGCGTGCGGCGTGATGATCAGGTTCGGCGCGTTCCACAGCGGGTGGTCGGCCGGCAGGGGCTCCGGCTCCATCACGTCCAGGGCGGCGCGCAGCCGCCCGGACGTCAGTTCTGCGAGCAGTGCCGAGGTGTCCACGACCTTGCCGCGCGCCACGTTGACCAGCAGGGCGCCGTCGGGCATCCGGGACAGGAACTCCGCGTCGACGAGACCTGTGGTGTCGTCCGTGAGCGGAACGGTCAGCACCACCACGTCGGCCTCGAGCAGCAGGTCCGGCAACTCCGAGGTGGCGTGGATGCCGTCGCGTGCCATGTGCGCCACGAGCACGGGAACGGCGTCGAAGCTCCGCAGCCGGCGCGCGGTCTGCTCTCCGAGGTCACCGGCGCCGATGATCAGCACGCGCCTGTCGCGCAGGTCGTCGGCCTCCATCGGGTCCCACCGGCCCTGTCGCTGCGCTTCACCGAAGTGGGGCAGCCGACGCAGCGTGGCCAGGACGACGGCAAGGACCAGTTCGGCGACAGCCGGGCCGTGCACGCCACGCGCGCTGCACAGGGTCACACCGTCCGGGACGTGCTCGAGGATGTCCTCGACGCCGGCACTCGTCAGCTGGGTGACCTCGAGCTTCGGCATGGCGGCGAACTTCCCGGCGAGGTTGGTGGAGTCCTCGACCTGCGGCACCCAGAAGACGGTCTCCGCCAGCCGTTCGGGCTTCTCGTCCTCACCGTTCCAGACGATCACCTCGACCCCGTCGGGAAGGGCTCCGAGGAGATTCCGGGCGTTCGGATCGGGTACGCATACGACAGTCATTTTGTCAGTGTAAACATTCCCTTGACGAGGCAGGGCTATGGTGTCAGCAGGACTTCTACAGAACTGAGAAATTCATCCACGGTGGCCGGAAACACCCGTGCCCGATGGATCGGCTGCGCCCGTCGGTGCGGCTTCGAAGGCAGAACCGAACTTCTACAGGAGACGCGTCATGGCCATCACACAGCTCACCTACCCCCACCAGGAGCCGGAGCTCACCGGCGAGGACATCCGGCTGCGCAACTGGGCCAGGAACTCCCGGCTGGGCCTGCCCGGCTCGGTCGTCGCGCCGGCCACCGAGGCGGAGCTGTGCGACTTCCTGGCCACCAGCGACGGCCGGGTCCGGATGATCGGGAGCCGGATGTCGCCCGGCAGGATGATCGAGGTCGCGGACGGAGCCGGCACGCTCCTGGACCTGAGCAGGCTCAGCGGCCTGATCTCCAGCACTGAGGACACTGCGACTTTCGCCGGTTCGACCTCCCTGGCCGAGGTGTACGCGTTCCTCACCGCGCGGGGGCAGATGCTGGACGCCTCACCAGGGGTGATCGCCGAGCAGACGCTGGCCGGCGCCCTGTCCACCGGAACCCACGGCCAGGGCCTGCAGCAGAGCTCGATCGCCGGCGCCGCGCTGGCCATCCGGATGGTGCTGGCCGACGGCACGGTCGCGGAGTTCGACCGTGACCACCCGGACTTCCCCGCCGTCCAGCTCGGCCTCGGCTCACTGGGCGTGATCACCGCCGTGACGCTGCGTACGCGGGAGTCGGTGATCTACACCTGCGTGAAGAAGGCCGTCGACGCCGGCACCCTCGAGACGGACCTGGAGACCTGGAACCGGGAGAACATCCTGGTCAAGGCGTGGTGGTTCCCGCAGGAGAACCAGGTCCAGGTGTGGACCGCCAACGAGGCGTCCGAGGGCGAGGTGGCGCGGTACCGGGCCGGCGGCAGTCAGCTCGTGGAGTACGCGACGACCGATACGTCCATGAACAGCACGATCGAGGCAACGCTTCAGCACCTCCGCGACGACAGCAAGGGCGTCGCCGACAACGGCAAGTCGCTCCGCACGGTGTCGCGCTTCCGGGACTTCACCGACGTCACGGGTGACATCTACCAGGTGTTCTGCAAGGGCATCGCGACCCCCCAGATCAACGTGGAGATCGGCATCCCGCTCGCCCGGGCCGGAGCGGTGATCAGGAAGATCAAGGACTGGCATGCGGAGACCCGTCCCCGCATGCACTACCCGGTGATCCTCCGCTGCACCGGCGCGTCCGAGGGATGGCTGAGCCCGTCCAACGGCCAGGACACCTGCTACTTCGGCTTCGTGGTCTACTACGCGGCCGACGGTTCGCTGTCCGAGGAGGGGAACAGCTTCCTCCGGGCCGTGGAGCGGGCCCTGGCCGAGGAGGGCGGCCGTCCCCACTGGGGCAAGTACTTCGACGAGTCCCTCTACGACTGGCCGACGCTCTACCCGCAGTGGGAAGCCTTCCGCCGGGTGCGCGAGACGCTGGACCCGGAGCACAGATTCGCGAATGCATTCACCGATGCGCTCCTCGACTGACCCGACCCGCCCACTAGGACAGGAACACCACCGATGAATGCCTGGGTGACTTTGCTGACTCAACCCGACTACCTGATCGGGGTCCGGACGCTGCATGCCTCGCTAGAGCGCTCCGGCAGTACCGCTTCCCTCGTGGTCATGGTGACCGAGGGGATCGATGACCAGGCCCGGCGCCTCCTAGAGGACGACGGGTGCCTCCTGCGCGACGTGGCACCGCTGCGTCCGGCCGGAGGGTCGGCGGACAGTTACGCCAACTCCCGGTTCGCGGAAGTGTGGACCAAGCTGGCCGTCTGGGGCCTCACCGAGTTCGAGCGCGTCGTCTTCCTGGACGCCGACATGCTGGTGACCCGGAACATGGACGAGCTGTTCTCGCTGGACCTGGCCGACGGCGCCATCGCCGCCTGCCACGCCTGCCGGTGCAACCCCAACCGGATCGCGAGCTATCCGCCGAGCTGGACACCCGAGACCTGCTTCTACACGCACTGCCGGGGCGGGGACCACGTCACCGAACCGGATGCTACGGACAACTACCTGAACGGCGGCTTCCTCGTGCTGTCGCCCGACGAGGCCGTCTTCGCCGACATGGTGGGGCGGCTGGCAGCTGTGGACGATCTGTCGCACTACCCGTTCGCCGAACAGGACTTCCTCAACGAGTTCTACCGCGACCGCTGGCGTCCGCTGCCCTACGTGTACAACGCGCTGAAGACCCTGCAGCACCAGCACCCGTCGGTCTGGGATCCGGCGTCGGTGAAGAACATCCACTACATCATCGACAAGCCGTGGGCGAAGCCGCTGGACCCCACCGACCGGTACGTCGACGTGAACCGGCTCTGGTGGGAGATGGCAGACACCCTGGGCGCACCGGTCGGCTCCTGACCCCGCAGGCGAAGGTGCTTGGTTCCGACCCCGCTGAGAGGTACGGGATCGTGAGAAGCACGGCGCACTGTTCGAGCCGGCCCGCACGTCGCACAGGCTGACGATGCCCGAGGGGAGAAGCAGACGACCTGCGCGCCCTTGTTGCGGCTGAGGTTCACGAGCCCATCATTGGTGAGCCGGTTGAGTGCCTCGCGGATCCTGGCTCATTCTCGCGCGATACGCGATACGCGATACGCGATACGCGATACGCGATACGCGATACGCGAGGCGAGCGTCGTCCCGCGTAGCCACGACCCAGCGGGCAGCTCGCCTGACGCGATCAGGGCGCAAGAGGTGCACCTCATCGCCTTTATAAGTGAGGTCAACATGTGACCACCGCATTTGGCGAACTCTCCAGAGTCGCGCGGAGTTCGGCGTGCCCGATCATCCTGCGTGCGATGTGGCTCCTTTGTGTCGAGGCCTCGGGTGCCCCTCTCAACAGGCGTGGACAGGTAGCATCGACAAATCGCTACTGACGAGTGCGTCACCGAAGGAGCCCCACTGTGAGGTTGTCCACCGTTCTAGACCAGATCGACAGCCAGGACGTTGCTTTGCCCGAGTTCCAGCGGGGCTACGTATGGAATAGGCAGCAGGTGCGCGGGCTCTTCACCTCGTTGTATAAGGGTTATCCCATCGGGGGCTTCATGACTTGGAATACTTCGGTACTGACTGCCTCAGCCCGCGGAGAGAAGATTGAACGTGATGGCAGCGTGAAACTTCTCCTAGACGGTCAGCAACGTGCTACCACCTTATACGGAGTCATCCGTGGTGTTCCCCCAAAGTTTTTTGAAGGGAATGCCCAAGCATTCACCGACCTGTTTTTCAACGTTCAGGATGAAATCTTTGAGTTCTATGCCCCTGTAAAGATGAAAGACAACCCGGCGTGGATTGATGTATCCGCCCTCATGGTTGAAGGCGTCGAAAAGTACCTGGACGCGCATCCCGAGATTTCACAGCTTGGTTCAGGCGCACTAGTGAAATTCATGGCCCGAATGACCAGGCTGGTGGAAATCCAGAACCGGGAAGTTCACATCGAAGAAGTCAGCGGCGCTGACAAGACCATTGACGTCGTAGTAGACATTTTCAACCGTGTTAATTCAGGAGGAACTAAACTTTCAAAAGGCGACCTGGCATTAGCCAAAATCTGCGCTGCGTGGCCCGAAGCGCGCGCAGAAATGAATGCTCATCGCAGCAAGTGGGAATCGGCTGGATACAAGTTCACCCTGGATTGGTTGCTCCGCAACGTCAATGCGCTACTTACCGGGGAGGCCCTATTCACCGCCCTGACAGACGTGGAAACAGACAGAATCCGCACAGGGCTAAAGGAAGCCGCCGACCTTGTCTCGATCGCGCTCGACGTAATTGCTGCACGTTTGGGACTCGATTACGACCGTGTCTTCCCCGCCCGTTTTGCCGTCCCTGTCATTGTAAAGTACCTGGCAAACAACGGCGGACGGTTCCCAAACGCAATCGAGCGAGACCGGATTCTAACCTGGTATGTCCATGCAGCGATGTGGGGCCGGTTCGCCGGATCCACCGAATCCTTCCTCAACGTTGATCTTAAGGCCGTTGATGAGGCCGGCATCGACGGGCTTATGGAACAAATGCTCCGAACCCGCGGAGACCTTATAGTCAGGGAAGCAGACTTCGGTGGAAACACCATCGGTGCCCGCTTTTATCCCATGCTATACATGCTGACCCGCACTCAGGGCGCTAAAGACTTCACAACGGGAATTCCCCTGTCGGCACATATGCTAGGCCGCAATTCGTCTCTACAGGTCCATCACATCTTCCCCAAAGCCCGGCTTTACAAAGCTGGGTACTCCAAAGAAGAAGTCAATGCAGTAGCCAATTACTGCTTCCTCACTCAGGACGCTAACCTCGATATCACTGACCGCGACCCCGCAGAATACTTTCGGACCTTAGAACGCGATTTTCCCGGTGCAATTACAAGCCAGTGGATTCCAATGGATCAAGAGCTCTGGTCCATAGACAAGTACCGCGATTTTCTTGCTGCTCGTCGCCAACTTCTAGCCGATGCCATGAATGGAGTTTTGGATGATCTCTGGCACGGAAAGAGAACTTTCGACCTGGAACGCACTACCCCGGCTCCTTCAGAAGTCACCACAAATTCGAACGTCATCGACGAACTTGTCGAAGATCTTGCCGAGCTCGGACTGGCCCGGGCGGAAACGCACGTCGAGGTCCGCAACCAGGAATCAGGGGATCTTATCTGCATTGCTGATGCGTATTGGGCTGATGGCCTGCAACCCGGTGCAAGCTCTCCCGCTGTTCTGGAGCTCGACGGTAACGCCGATGAACTGAACCAATTAGCAACCTTGGGATACCTTGTCTTCACCGATGTAGAAGCGGTACGCAAACACGCTGAAGACCTGACTCTCCAAGCCGCGAATTAGGATCACTACCGTCAAATGGTTCGATTTGCCGGTAGCAGCGCATACGACGCGAGCAGTCAGGGAAGTGTAATGGCACTACGGGAGCTAGTCGGGGTCGCCTGTCCCGTGATCGTGCTGTCATCAACAGCGCCTCGACCGTGCCGGCAAATGGGCTGGAACCTACCTATCGACTGATCCGCCCGAACGGTCGCTCGTGCTTGAGCTCGTGAACCTCGCTGCTGCAGCTGGGACAGGGCTAGCTTCGGCGTGTTGGTCTTTTTACTTGCCGGCCAGGTGTATTTTCCGCGATGCCGATCCTATCCTAAAGGAATTGCTCTCCTACTACCTAGATATGGTATTTTCTTGCCGGCCTTGCCGGCCTTGCCGGCAAGGCCGGCCTTGCCGGACAACGTGTCCGGGTCAGCGGCGATTACGAGGTCCGTGGGCTGGTTGTTCTCGAGGTCGAGTTCGGCGGCGGTGAGCATGTTGAGCTCCTCGCATATCACCAGCTCCTCGATTCGGGCATCCATCAGCCGCGCGTAATGCGGGGTGTACCTTCAATTCTGGCCGATGTCCTGGCCTCCGCCCCACCACGTGCTATCCCTGCGTTCAAATCCCACAATAGAACAAGTATTCTATTAACCGTGGGCTGGCTGTCGGCGTGGGGGAGTTGTGGGGGGGGGGGGGTGGGGTCATCCACCTGTGGTCGGGTGGAGCCCGTGAGGATTGAGCTCAAAGCCGTCCACCTGTGGATGAACTACCCAAACTCCGGTGTTCTGTGGCTAGTCTCATCACCATGGACCCGATACACCCCCTGAACTCTCTCGGTCCTCCAGATCCTGCAGATCCCGCAGGTCCGGGGGATCTGTTCGATCGGTGGGAGTACCGGGATGCTCTGGGGCCGGTGGTTGAGCGTGCCGCGGTCATCCGGCCCGCGTCTTGGCCCGTGTCGAGGAGGACGACGTGCTTCTGACCGGTGGGGACACGATGATGCCTGCGAGGACCGTGGTGGCTCTGCAGGCTAGGGAACGACTGCCGGCCGAATGCGCGCCGACGCGGCACCTGGTCCCTCACGGGTCGCTCACGGGCAGGGCGTCGACGGGAACTTATGAGCCGGCCGGGGACCAGGACGACAGGCAGGCGATCCTCGGGCAGCTCGCCCCGCCCTGGGCCGCCCACCCGGCTTCCAACGCCCACTGGGTCGGCTGGACCGGTGCAGCGCGCTGAGGTTTCACGAGGTCTCCATGCGGTCCGGTGGGCTTCTCTTCCGATGGGCTTCTCTTCCCATGAGGTGGTGAGGTTCTGTGAGGTTTGATGACCTGATCCTGCCGGTGGGGGAGTACCCGGTGGGTGCTTGTGAGAACAGGCAGGAATGGTTGCTTATGTACTCCCGGGGTGTGCCGGTAGCGGTGATCGCCGTGTGGTGCAGGGTCGATGTCCGCCGCGTACACCGCGCCGTCGACAAGCAGATCAGCCGGCATCCGGAGTGGTTCGACCGGTGCTGGCGGATCCACCACCAACCCGCACCCGCCAGGAACACGCAGCGTTATGTGAGGAGCCGGGAGCAGGCGTGGTGGGAGCACTACGGCGACGTCGCCGCGTACATGCGCGATCGCGGTGGTGCCCTGCCGGCGCAGAACGACAGTCCGGGAGCGCGTGTGCTGTACCGGTGGACTGAGGCGCAGCGCCGGCAGTACGACGCCGGCACACTCGCCCAGGACAGAGTTGATGCCCTGGACAGGTTGGGGGAGTGGATCGGCACCAGAAAGGGGGACCCGGAGGAGTTGTGGGCGCAGCGCCTGGAGGAGGTGCGGCAGTTCCGCGCCAATGTTGACCGATACCCGTACTACGACCCGCACCGCCACCCCGACGAAAAAGTCCTCGCCGTATGGCTCGGACGGCAACGCACCTGGCTGCGCAAGAGCCAGCTACGGTCTGACCGGCAAAAACGCCTCGACCGTGTCCTGCCCGGTTGGGATGTCTCCACTGCGTCCAGAGCAGCGTATTGCTGAGTGGCTAGGCTCCGATTTGAATGTCGTACACGCAGACCACCTCTGCAGGCGGGCGCGGGCCGAGTGGCAGAGGGTGCTTGAGCACTCTGTGGCGTGTTCGCCGGGCGGAGAGAATACGGCAGACCTGGAGGACGGGGCGGGTGAGTTTGATTGATCCTCTGCTTGCATCAGTGGGTTACCTCAGTAGAACTAGGAGGTTCTTCACCAATTAAGTGGCCGTGTACGCCTGCTGGCGAAACCGTAATGACCCCAGGGCTACCGAGGGAGGCGCCTTTGGTTGCATTCCAGCGTACCCAGATGGGGTAAGCGCCGCGGTCTCGTGCGTACTGAAGTTTCCCGAGGCTGGAGGCTTTATTTGTCGAGTCCAGCTCGATGACGATGCTCGGAATCACACCATACATTGCCGTCAGGTCTAGTCGTCCTGGTCTGACGTCCCCACTATTGGATGGGACGGGTAGCCGGAGCTCTCTGGCCACGGTGACCCTCAGGTTTTCCATGAACGGAGTGGTGTAGAGAATTGTTTTGATCTCTTGAGTGAGGAATCGTGTCGCGTCGGCGGTGCTCATGGCGGGCAGTACAGGCAGTAGTTCCTGGATCATGGTTGCGATCACACGGGCGAACGGTAAACCCACCCCATAATTGTCTGCGACACCTGTTGGAAGACCGAAACCTTCGCCCCAGAACTGCGCCCCGAACATCTCGACGGGCTGCGCATGAGCGATACTCCGGCCGATCTCAGCCGCGGATGGCCGGCGGAGCAGACGGACAGCTTTTGGCATCTCGGCAAGAGTTGGCGGCTGCTCTCCCCGGATGACGGCGACCGCGGTGTCATACGCGATGACGTGAGTAAGCTTCCCCTCAACCATGCTCCGAAACAACTCCGGAACCTGTTGCTCGTCCAACACCTGACCAGCTAACGCTCGAGCATCTGGAAGTAGGGCGTCGCGTGTAGGAAGAAACAGTGCCTTGTTCTGCTGAAACATGGCATCATTGCAGTTCCAGCAGAGCTCGCGATCCTCATTACCGGGCCGTACGAGAACCGTGTGTCCGCAAGCCAGTCGGACTCGGTCCTCCCTTCCATCCTCATAGCAGTGCTTGCACGCTCGTGAACCACCTGCTTCTGCACGCCACCCTGAAACTGCCCCGCACTGCACGATTGCGGACTCGACGAAACGATGACCGAGTGCGCATACCCACTTCACCTTCACAGGTGAAGAAGAAGAGATGTCGGAGGGGCCGAAGGGATTGGCATCGTCCCACATGTCCAACACTTCAGGATGCCGAGCTGTGACCGTCGTATCAGACTTCGGTATGCGCTTGGAAAGCCCCAGCTTAATCCGATCTGCCGGTAACAGCGGCGGCCATTCCCGCATCATTTCCATATTCCCCCAATTCTCAAACGCCTCAATGCAGAAGCCCTACCCTCGCTAATACCGGAGCGGAGTTCTGAAACTGCAATAAGCAACCTTTTACGTGTCAGCCGGGTGCACCTGCGGGATACCGATCCTCTCGTAGAGGAATTGTTCTCCTACTACTGGGATGCCGTATTTCCTCGCCTTACCGGCCTTGCCGGACAGTGTGTCTGGGTCGGCGGCGATAACTAGATCGGTCTTCTTCGTGGCGTTCTCAGCCACGGTGTAGCCCATCTGCGTCAGGATTTCCGCGAGTTCGCCGCGGGACCGAGCCATCTGTCCTGTCAGTACCAGCACTGCACCGGGCTTGATCGTTCGTGGGTCTACCGTCCTAGGTGTCCGTGTTGCTTGTTCTGGCGCGGCTCGAAGTGCCCTGTCCACGAGAGAAGCGTCGACGCCGAGGATGTCGGCTGCTTTGTACAGGTCATCCTGCTCCTCGTCGGTGATGACACCGTCGGCCCAAGCCGCCAAGACGAGCTGCTCGAGGTAGTAGACGTGGAGGTCGTGGCACCGCTGCTGACTGATGCCAAGTTCATCAGCGAGGGCAAGGAGGTCGCGTTCTTCATGAACGGACAGGTGTAAATCGAGCATGGCTTGGGTGAGAAGGTCCAGGTACTGGTCATGCTCTGCTGGCCCGGTGTACTCAGGCATGTATGCGGTGATGCGGGACAAGAAATGCTTCTCCACCCGATCCGTGGAGGACCGCAGTACAGGTGAAAAGGACGTGACCGCACTTGAGCCCGACGCTGGCCAGGAGATGGTTGTTGCTCGCTCGAGAGCCATGGCCCAGTCGACGCGGTCGGGATCCATGTCGATGTACCGGCCCAACAGACCAGCTGCCGCAAAGGCGTCGTCTCCGGCGCAGTGTGCCTTATAGTCAGTGACACTCAGGAATTCGCAGCAGTGCGCGAGGGATCGGCCGTTGCCGTACACATAGTCATGGGCGAGTTGCATCGTGCAGAGTCCGGTAAGGAACCGCTCGGGCAGGTGCAAACTGGCGAGCTTGTACTCGTGAGCGAGGAACCCTGCGTCGAAGGCGATATTGTGGGCGACCATAATGGAACCCTGAAGGATCTCAGTCAAAGTGGGCGCGACTTGGGCGAACGTGGGTGCGTCGAGGATCTCAGCTGCCCGGATACCGTGCACGCGCTGAGGCCCAAGGTCACGGTCAGGGTTAATGAGTGTCTCCCACCGATCGACGACCTGACCGGAGGCATCGACGCGCACGACGCCGATCTCCGCTATCCGGTGATTACCTCCGGGCCGGAATCCGGTTGTTTCGACGTCGACTACCGCGAAGAGTGGTTCAGCCACGATCGCTCACCCACTCCGAAGCCGGCGTTGGCCAGGAACGGACTGTTGGGCCTCCGACTCCGTTGAAGTACTTCCGGGATTTCCGGAGGCGATCGTTCTCAATGTCGATCCAGAAGTTCAGTAGCTTGATGCAGCCATTCGCGACACGGAGCGCGTCAGCGTTCACCGGGTCTGTGCAGTCCTTCGACGTTCTCCAAACGTCCGGACGAGGACTTGCGGGCCAATCAATGTCCAGCAGTGGTGCTTGCCGTTGGTAATCGGGCGGTGTTTGGCCAGCTGCGCGTGCTGCCTTGCGTTCAGCGACCTTCGTCCGGTTATAGGCGGCTCGGCGATCGTTTTCCTGCCAGAACATCTCCTGCAGTATGTCTACCCAGGAGGCGCAGTGGGCGAGGAACGTGTCCGGGTCAAACAGGGGAGCATCGTAGACCTGCGGCTCATCGCATGCTTGCTCAGCCCGCGCGGTCAGCAGGATCGGACGTTTGTAGGTCAGGCTTCGAAAGGCCCGCTCATCGAAGCCATCTGAGACAACGGCGTTCGTCGCAGTGGCCCGCAGCGGGCCGGTCAGGGCTACCGCCGATACCTGCCAGAGCCCCCAGCGACCTTCATGAATATCAAGCACGGTGATCCCATGCGAGACGGCATCGATAGTGGACATAATTTCCCCCTAGGCCAGTTACTGTTCGTGATCCTAGGGGCATGTCCGTTAGGAAGCCCTGTCCCTCGCCGATGCGTAGGTTAACCACAGCAGTTCCTGACGATTTGCTGAGTTTCAGGGACAGTATCCTTTTCGGAGTCGCTCTACACCCCGCGCGGAAAGAGTCTCATACGGGTAGCTGCACCAACAGCTAGGGGTTAAGTTTCCGCGTCAGCGCTATCTGATGAGAACAGTGAGATCCACTTCATGTCCGGCGCCTCGAATCTCGCCGGCAAGTTTACCCTTCCAGGTACCGAAAGTGTCGTACGGGATGCAGAGCATTCCCCCGGTATCTCCTGACTCCTCCACCCCTCGCCCAATAGCACGGGGGACTGACGAAGCTTTGCTTGACGCCTGTATCTGCGTTGGTGAAACACCGGTAATAGCGTATATGACACGATCAGTCGGCGAACGTGCAGTCAGATCCAGAACGAAAGGATTCGTTCATTGCCTGGCCGGTTGACCTTGTTCGTTCCTACCTACATTCTCAACAGGTGAACCCTGAAGAGAAACGCATTGCCTTGCTCATCGATGCTGACAACGCGCCGGCGTCCAAGGTCGACGTCGTCCTTGCCGAAGTCGCCAAGCACGGCGTCGCGAACGTGCGGCGCGCTTACGGCGACTGGAAAAGCCCTCATCTTCAGCAGTGGGAAGCCGCACTTCACCCCTACGCGATACGGCCCATGCAGCAGTTCGCCTATAGTACCGGCAAAAATGCCTCCGACATGGCCATGGTGATCGACGCGATGGACCTACTCCAGGCAGGCTCAGTCGACGCGTTCGCCCTGGTATCCAGCGACGCGGACTTCACCCCACTGGTAATGCGGATCCTGGCCGATGGGTTGAAGGTGTACGGGTTCGGGGAGAGGAAAACGCCGGAACCATTCGTCAATGCTTGTTCGCTGTTCACCTACGTCGAGGGACTGGGGCAAACGCCGGTAAGCCCCGATGCCTCCGCGGGAGGCGGGGTTGACCCGAAGAAGCTCCGAAGTGATACCCGTCTTGTGCTCCTGATACGCAACGCTGTCGAGGCGGCCAGTGGAGACGATGGATGGGCACACCTGTCCACAGTGGGAGGACACATCAGCAATCAGGCATCCTTGGACCCCCGGAACTACGGATACCGGAAGCTCAGCGACCTCATCGACGGGATCGGTCTGTTCGACCTGAAACGAGAGAGCCTACGAGTGCTGGTACGGGACAAGCGCACCGCGGTTCGCAGCAGCACCACCACATGAAGCCTGAATTGCCACTGCCTGCTGCCAGCTAGTCTTTCTAGTCTCTCTCGGGGTTGCCGTGCCAGGCGCGTAGCCCTGGAGATCGGGTCTCCCATCGGCTCTCTGCGACGATTCTGACTCGCTGCAGCATCGCTCTCGAGCTTTCCTTGTAGGCGGTGATTAGACTTTGGACGTAAGAGGAGCCGTAGCGTGCGAACGAGATGCGATGCCGGACCTCCAGACGGGTTCCCGCGGCTGTATCTATAAGGACGTAACCGGTCGTGGGCGGGTACTGGCCACCGTCGATTGGCCGGGTGATTGAGCACTCTTCAGCGACCTCATCAACGATCTCTACGGCTACGACCTGTTCCTTGCCGCCGAGTGTGTGGGGAGTGGTGATGGAACAGGCGTGGAACCAGGTGCGCGACGGTGCGAAGCTTCAGGGGTGGACTGAAGCAACCGCCAACGGGTGGGGTGCGCTCATCCTCTGGGTGGCAGGACCAGCCAACACCTGCCGTGTGCCGGCAGCCGCGCGGGACCGGCATACCGAAGTGCTCGTCATGACCGGCGGGGCTGTCGTGGAACAGCCGAGCATGCTCAGCGACGCCGACCTGGCCTCCATCGACGACGACATCGACACATACCTGGCCGCTGCAGGTGTCCCGCCGCTGCCGCAGCTACACCTGGTTCATCCGTCGGCCGGCCCGGTGCGACACGGACGCGGCATTCTGGGCAGCCATCAACCAAGGCGTGCAGGAAGCCGCACCGGATGCCATCGAGCCGCTCGAGCTACGACTCGTCCTCGACGGCGTACTCCGCACCCTCTATTACTAAGGCATACCGGTTTCGACCCCTCGAGGCGGCGACTAGACGCACCTTAAGCGGCTCTCCGTAATTGAGAGTGTGGGCGGGGTGTAGCCGGGGTGGGCGCGTCGGTGACGGCATAGAGGTCGAGGCCTTCCAAAGATGGTGGTTCCTACACGCACCATTTGAAAGACCTCCACGTGCCTAACGCTACTTTCGTCCGTTCTGACCTCACCACGTTCTGCCGCCTAGACGAGCTCGGTCTCGAAGCCGTTGGCCAGCACCTCAGCCCGGGTCGGGCCGTGACTGAGTGCCGTGTCCTTCCACCCGATCGATGGTGTCGGTCCTGTGGCGTTGAGGGTATGGTGCGAGACACCGTTGTCCGCCGGCTCGCCCCTGAGCCGTTTGGCCGCCGCCCCACCATGTTGCTGATACGAGTCCGCCGCTACCGGTGCGAGCACTGCGGGCGGACCTGGCGGCAAGACACCTCGAAGGCAGCTGATCGGAGGGCGAAGATCTCACGCCGTGGACTGTCATGGGCGTTGTTCGCGATCGTGGTCGACCACCTGACCGTGTCCCGGGTCGCAGCCGGTTTGTGCGTGTCCTGGCATACCGCGAACACCGCGGTTCTGGCCGAGGGAAAGCACCTGCTGATCGATAATCCGCAGCGGTTCGAGGGTGTAACCGCGATCGGTGTCGATGAGCACGTCTGGCGGCATACCCGCAAGGGTGACAGGTTCGTCACCCTCGTCATCGATCTGACGCCGATCCGCGAGAAGACGAGCCCGGCATGCTTGCTGGACATGATCGAGGGCCGCTCCAAGCAGGTGTTCGAGACCTGGCTTGCGAACCGTCCGCAACCATGGTTGGACGGGGTGGACGTCGTGGCGATGGATGGGTTCACCGGGTTCAAGACCGCGACCATGGAAGAGCTCCCCGACGCGGTGCCGGTGATGGATCCGTTCCATGTTGTCCGCCTGGCAGGGGATGGGTTGGATCGGTGCCGCCAACGCATCCAACAGGAAACCCTCGGGCACCGTGGACGCTCTGGTGACCCGCTCTACCGGGCCCGACGAACACTACATATCGGTGCCGGTCTGCTCACTGAGAAGCAACAGACCCGGCTGCACGCGGTCTTTGCAGAAGATCAACATCTCGAGGTGGAGGCGACGTGGGGGATCTATCAGCGAATCGTCGCCGCGTACCGGGAACCCGACAAAAAGAAGGGTAAGCAGATGATGAAAGCCGTCATCGCCTCCGTTACTACCGGTGTCCCGGCAGCTCTGGTCGAGATCCGAAGGCTCGGCCGGACCCTTAAACAACGGGCGTCCGACGTGCTCGCGTTCTTCGACCGCTCCGGCACCAGCAACGGCCCGACCGAAGCTATAAACGGGCGCTTGAGCACCTTCGAGGCTCAGCCCTCGGCTTCCAAAACCTCACCCACTACATCGTCCGATCACTGCTCGAATCAGGCGGCTTCAGACCCTACCTACACTCTTATTTACGATGAGCCGTTGAACCGCTCTGGGTTTTCAAGGTCAGGAGTCTCCATCAAACCAAAGCGGTTCAGTCCATTGGTGAGTCGTCGTCAGAGCGGTGGTGGGCTCAAGTCAGGTTGCGGAGGTGGTCTCCGCTCAAGCTCGCATAATCAGGGGTTCTCAGTCCGCAGCCCAGGTCGCAGAGCGCATCGGTGTAAGCCGCACGACTGCATACCGGGCGCTCACGATGAAGAAGTGAACCGCTCCGTGCGCCACCCAGAGCGAGTCGACCCCCTGACCGGGGAGAGTTGCACTTGCGCTACGCGAAAGGATTGACTCGCTGAGTCCCTGGTCTGTCTCCAGTCGGCTTGTACGCACACGCGTACGCGTGCTCTAGCTTCGGAAGTAAATCCTCGTACCCGAACTCCCTCGCAAGAACGAGATCGATGCGGTCAGTGATGTCTCTCATCTCCGAAAGCACTACCGTTCCCATGAGCTTCTTGGCGTAGTTCGTGTACATTTCGTGATTTGGGAAATCCTCCACCAAATCACGAGCGGCAGCGATGATCGCGGCTCGGCTCGGCTCAGATAGCCGCTGCGGATCGATCGGTGTGCTCTTCAGCCCCTCGACAGTCACATCGAAATCGTCCCCCGTGCTGTACCACCACACGAAAGCGAGCTTCGACGCCAAGACGCCGAGGGTCAAAAACGCAGCGTCGTCATTATCGACCTTGAGTCGACCGATCTTCGTCTGAGGAGTCGGGGTGCCGTCCTGCTCGTAAGCGGGCGGGTCTTGCAGGAAAACAGACAGCCAGTAGAGCGCAGTCTGCTTGAACCCCACCGACGCCTTGCCGTGCTGGCGAGTCACGCTACCCACCGTCCCCGGCACTGCCGACAGCTTCGTAAGTATGGACAAGAACTCATCGTTCGCCGGGCGTATCCAGCCGAAACTCGACTTCATCATCGACTCAAGCTCTATGTACTGAAGGTTCTCGAACAAGCTCGGGCGGTATGCGTCATACCAGCGGTGCGTCTTGGTTGCGAAGAGCGTGAACCCAGTGGAGGTCTTAGCACCGATCAAGATGGTGCTGCGAACGCCCAAACCGGCGGAAAAGAGCGCAGCGGGATTTCGGGAGAAGCTGCTCGCCCAGACAGTCGCAAAGCGCTTCTCCAAGAACTTCCGAAGAAGCGCGTAGTCCGCGCCGAAGACGGACGAGATCGGGACGATTAGCGCGAATCGACCACTCGAATTTGTGATCTGGGCTGCTCGCTCGGAACACGGCGCATAGATGTCCGGGAGGTCATTTGTCTGGAACCCTCTGTACCGATAGTCGGTGATCTTGCCCTTGGCGATATAGGGCGGGTTTCCGATCACTACGTCGAAGCCACCCCGGTCGAATACCTCGGGAAACTCGATGAACCAGTGGAAGGGGGTGTGAGACTCGACCCATCCGTCGAAGTCCTTGTCTCGACTCGGAAGCGCGAGGAAATACTGCTGGTTCACCTCAAGGCGCACTTCATCGAGTAGCGCCGTGAGCTCGCTGCGAAGCGAGCGAGCCTCTTCATCAAGACCCGCTTCTTGAGCCGTGCGGAAGAGCGCGAAGGCAGACGAGATTCGGCTTGCGGACGCGGCGACCTTGGAAGCCTCCAACCCACTGAAGAGGTCGGCGCTGAAGTCCTCAATCTCGGCTGCATTCAGAGCACCAACGAGGATGTTCCCCGGCTTGATGTTGAACTCAAGGTCTGGCAGCGGCTCGAGCTTTTCCTTATCGTCGATGGTAGCCACGAGCTTCAGGAACAGTCGCAATCGAGCGACCTCGACTGCCTCCTTCATGATGTCGACCCCGTAGAGGTTGTGAAGGCTTGCGTGCTTCAAAAGGAAATACTCCGCGTTGGGGTGCTTCTCGATGTCCGCAATGAGTTCGTTGAGCGCCGGGTGAGAACCGTTGTTCACCGCGTGCGCAGCATCGATCACAGCCGAGTAGAGCGGCGAGAGAACCTTCAGCGCAGCGAATAGGAATGCCCCTGAACCGCATGTAGGGTCGACGACGCGGATTTCACTGAGAACCTTCCATGCAGCAACTACCTGAGCCGGTGACTGGATCAAATCGAGGTAGTCGATCGTGAGCGTTTCGAGGTCAACGTTTGCCGTTACGGCTTCGTCCACTGAACTCACCATTCCCGCCGCGAGACCGGAGAGAACAGCGCGATGCGCCTCGCGGCGTGCGTCAACCTCCCACCAGGATTCACCGGGCAGACCGAACTTTTCGGGTGCAATTGCGCCCCAGTTTGGACGCGACTTGTCGGAGCGCTCTTCCTCGATGTCAGCGGGAAAATCGAGGTCAGCACCGAGACCGAGACTGTTCCAGACGTATCGGTCGGGATCAGCAGCCAGCAAGTCCCAAGGTGAACCATCGGCGACAGCTTGCAACCGTTCGAGCACGACGGGCAGCAGCGTCGCAGTCGTCATGTAGTGGGTGACATCTTCCTTCGTGTAGTAGGCACCCTGCTGCTTCTGGTTGATGAACTGCTCAAAAATGTAGCCGAGAACGTCCGGGTTGATTTCATTTTGGTTGGCAGACTCTCGGTCGTCAAGATGCCACTGGTAGCTGTCGAAGAGCACGAAAATCTCTTCGAACACGTCGTCAGAGATTTTAATCTCGTTGGCGCATTCAAGTTCGTGGTGAGCAAAGATTCCGCCGTTGATGTAACGGACATCTCCGACGAGCTTCGCAATCGCTGGGTCTTCAAACTTGTGATCGGGGTCGCCGAGTCCGGAGTGAAACAGAGGGATGAGGAAGTCGCGATAGAACTCGTAGAATGAGCCCTCGCCGTTGAGGGCGCGAATGTCGTGAAGTCGGTTGCGAAGGTAGTTTGGGTCGCTGTCCATGAACAGCTTGCGCTGCATGAAGTAGATGAACATAAGTCGGTTCATCATGAGTGCGGAGTACCAGTCACGATCTTTCTGGTCGAAGATGCCATTGATGGCAAGAGCGAGGGCGCGTTGCTTATCAATGAACTGGTTGTAGAACTTCCGAGTCACCTGCTCCGCGTCGAACGCGGATCGCATCTTTCGAAGGACATCGATGAGATTGACGTTTTCGTCGAACCCAATGGAGATCATCTGAAGTCGTTGGTCGAGCGCAGCGTTGTCGCTGCCGACGAAGTGCTGATGTCGAACGAGACGCGGCTGCCCAGCACCCTCAGCATCAGGTGACTGCAACCACGACCAATCTTGGCGGTGGTTGCCCGCAAAGATTAGGAGCCGTTCGCTGGAAGCCTTCCGCACCTCTTTGTCGATCAGCCTTTGGGTTCGTCGGTCGGGAAGCTCAGCGCAGAGCCAAACTCGGAGACCGGAGAACCCGGCGACTTGACTGAGCGTGTAGTGGTTCCGTTCGACCTCGATTTTGAGGGGCTGCAAGTCAGGTTGGTTCCAGAGCAGTTCTTCGATGAAGAGCGTCCTGAAGTCTCCCGCGTTGACAAGGTCGATCCGCCTACTACTCATGCCGTGATTCCCATCGAGCAAACAATATGGATCGGATCGGCTCCCGAAGAGTCCACCACGAGTCGCTTGTCGCGGTGAAGGAGGATGAGCAGTTCCGCCAGGTCTTCTACGTCAGAACGAACCCTGAGAGCGGTGATGAAACGCTGCTCTGCATCGCGCGTCAGGGGGCGACGGAAGAGCGTTTCGAGTGCTTCAGCAACATCACCCTGGTTGGTGACGAACGAGCCGTTCAGCTTCGCCCATACCCTTTTCCGAACACCGCGCAGTCTGCCCTCTGTGTTGCCATTCTGCGTGAGCTTGCCCTGCGCCATCGCCATGAGCGTTGGAAAATGGTCGGCTCTTGCCTGCAGCGCTGGCGTGTCCGGCTCGCACGCGAAACGGGCTAGGGCTTCTTGTCCCGTAAGCAAGCTGATACCGGCAGCGCTCCCAAAACCGAACCCGTCATTGCCCGCCTCAGTGCGGACGTAGCATACGACGCCGTCCGCATCCCGCTCGGATGCGATCGCACGTGTCGCGTAGATCATGTCAGGTCGGGTAATGACCTTTTCGGTGATCTCGGGGTGTTCCTGCTCGGCGTTGTTCCAGACTTCGTAAGCGAGGCTCGACGCATCGACTTCGGTCTCAAGCTGCGTGTCGTCGAGGTGACCCTTGTAAAGGTCTTCAATGATCTTGGTCTCCTCCGGCGACCCGAAGAACTGCTCGTCCGACCCGAACACTTCAGCGTTCGCGTGCAGGCGGTCGGAGATGCGCGAACGAAGGTTCAGGACGTTCTCGACCCCAGCGTGGAAGAACGAATAAATGCGAACGGTGTCCGATTTCTGACCAACACGATCAACACGACCCGCCCGCTGAATCAGTCGGATGATCGCCCACGGCAGGTCGTAGTTGACGACAATGTGAGCGTCCTGAAGGTTCTGCCCCTCTGAGAGGACATCAGTCGAGACGAGCACCCGAAGCTCGTTCTCCCGATCAACGAGTTTCTCAAGTTCGATGTCGCTGAGCGTCGCCGAGTTCAGCGTGTTCGAAACCGGAGAGAAGCGGCGAGCGACATCCGTTGGATTCCCGGTATGCCCGGTTGCCAGTCCGACCTTTGTCACTCCGGCATCAGTCAACGCTTGGGCAACGTAGTCCGCCGTATCGCGATACTCCGTGAAGATGAGCACCTTCTCGTCGGGGTGGTCCTCTGTGACGAGCTTCACGAGCCGCGAGAGCTTTGAGTCAACGTCGCTCGACCACTCGCCGAAGCCAGTCATCATGTCGCGCAGAGCATCCGTATCCGCCTTGAGGTCATCCAGCACGCGATCTTCAAAGACGTTCGCGCGAATCCATCGAACCTTCTTCGCACTAAGTTTGGTGATTGCCTCGTAGTCAGCCTTGCCCGCATCAAGCACTTCAAACTCGGAGTCGCCAAAATCGTCCTCGGCGTCATCATCGCTTTCCGACGTAGAGAGCATCGGGTCGAGCAAAGTCCCAAGCGGGAGGTCGAGCTTGTTCTCCAGCGCGTAGATGTACAGCTCGTTGCGCGCGACGTGACGACGGAGGGAGAGCATGAACGAGTGCCCGCAGCTTGACAAGCGCTTGTACAGCCCGCTCCGAACGAACCCAAGCAGGTGCCCGCTCCCACGTTCGAGTCGTTCAACAAGCGCTTTTTCCGATGCCGACAGCACCAGCCTGGGCTTCAGATAATGGGCAAGGTTGTAGCGGGGTAGGAGCAATGAATCGATGGTGTTGAGCGTGGAGTTGTCCGACATAAGCGCTGCGGGGTCGTCATCGTCAAACGGAAGGTCGAGCGGTTGGGGCTTGCGATCAGGGAACGTGAACCGCGCACCGTTGGCGAATTCGAGGTAATCGATCCCGTCCTCGTCCTTCTTCGAGTAATTGTTCTTGATGAAGGATCGCGTGCGTCGAATGAGGTGGTCGCTCATCAGACGCTTCCAGTCTTCTGGCTCCTCCGAACGCTTGAAGGCGTCGAGGGTGCTGGTCTTCCCGTCGACCCGATCGGCGAACCTATCGTCTTTCGCCATCGCAGCGAGGGGCTGAAGCCCCAGGTCGTCATCTGGCTCGACGTAGAGTCCAAGCTGATTCCCGACATCCTTGAACCGGATGTTGTAGGGGGTTGCAGTGAGCAGGAGCACCTTGCTGTCGAAGGCTCGGATGTACTCATGGAGCGCTTGGTAGTCCTGTCGCTTTTCGTTACGCATCGTGTGCGATTCGTCAACGATGACGAACTGGTGGCGACCTAAGTTCGGAAGCTCCTTAGCCGCCATCGAGTACGAGACGACCCGTCCGTTGATCTCGTACTTTTCGCGGTACTCGTCCCACATCTTGACGAGGTTAGGAGGGCAAATGATCAGAGTCCGATACCCCTCGGCTTCGTTGAGCATCACGGCTGTGGCGGTAGCCGTGATCGTCTTCCCAAGTCCGACGACATCTCCGAGCATTGCACCGCCTCGAGTCATGATTCGACGACTAAGGGTCTTTACTGCGCTCTCCTGGAACTCAAGAAGCTGGGAACGCATCGACGCTGGGAGGGTGTATTCGATAAGACCTTCACGAACATCGCGCGATAGGTGCCAGCACACCTTCAAGTAGACCTCGTACGGCGAAAGTAGCTCTTCGCTCGCCCACGACTCATCAATTACCTCGATGATGTCGTCAGTGATGTCGATGCTGAAGACATCGTTCCAGCGCTCGGTGAACCACTTGTCGAGCTTCTCCGCCCCATCGGAATCCATCACGTCTACGTTTAGCTCGTAGTTGTGCTTCAGCCCCGCGACCGTGAGGTTGGAGGAGCCAACGAAACCGATGATGGGGTTGTTCACATCTTGACGGTGACAGAGGTAAGTTTTGCCGTGCATGGGACGCCTGGTGAACAGCTTGATCTGGACGCGACCATCTGCGAGTTGCTTACGAAGAGTTCGGAGGGCTTCTTCGTCGGAGAGATTGGGGACGCCGCGCATGAGTTGCGTGCGGAACTTCAGCTTCGCTTGCTGCTGACGGGCAAGAGCCGTCTCCCTGTCGATCCCATCGGCGGAATCATCTGCACCTTCCAGCGTTCGCTGGAGATGTTCGATTACCTGCTTTTCCGGATCGGCATGGGTCATCCCCACCAAAACGCGGGCGATGGCGGCATTGGTCGGGTCGCGCCCTTCGATGGCGTCGCCAAAGAGCTTCCAACCACGCAAGTTGAAGTAACCGACTGCTGAATCAATTCGTTCGGAGGTCTTAAACGTCTCAACCAGATGGGAGCCGAGTTCCTTCTCGATGTTGTCAAAAATGCGGGTCATTGCTGCGCTCCGAATCGGTGGTGCGTAGGGCCTAGTCGCCCCAAGCTCAGGCTACCGTTTCGTCAGCAATCTCGCGTGGCATCCAGCAGTGTCACCATCCCCCATTCGCGCGCTAGCTGCGAGGGTGACCCGATCAGCATCAGATGTTCGACCGACTCCGTCTCAGGACGGGAAACGCATCAGCGCAGAGTACGCCGCAACCTCGTCGGCGATCAGTCGCCAAACGACCGTCTTACCTATCCCGACTGGTTAGGTCCCCGTATAGGAGTCCAGTTAGCATGGGCGGAACTGCTCAGCATCAAGTTGGAATTGACGTAAGCCCGGGACGTCGTCGGCAAGCTCTTTTCTTAGATTCCAGCGACGACGTACTACCGTGTGCCTCATGACCGTATGGATAGTCGCCTCAAAGCACGCCACCTACAGGAGCGAGGATGCCTTCCGAGAACTCGAGGAGGTGAACTGGAGTGAGACGCAGTCGGCACACATCGCCCTCGGCGACGTCGTCTACCTTTACATCACGAGGCCGGTTTCGGCGATCGGCATCAAGTGTTCCGTGACGGCGGTCGGCCTTTTGGAGCTGGATATTGACGACCGGGACTATTGGGTAGACGAAAAGGAGATGATCGAGCTCAGGCAGCGCCGCACCTGGATGCGACTCAAGCGAATAACGGTGTTCAGCGACGAACAACGTGCTCAGCTGAGGGGCGCGGTGCTTGAACGGTACGGATTGGGCGGTGGGCGCGTGCAAGGCCGACAGCGCGCAACGAATGAAATCCTCGCCTACATTGAGTCGGTCGAGCAGGGAGGAACAATCACGGGCGACGACGCAATCGCCGAGGCGGGCGAGTTCGAGCCGAACGAGGTCGCACGCTTTGCGGACCAGATCGCGCGAGGCGATTATGCTGTGCACGACCAAATCGTCCCCGCGAAGACTCGCGGCAGTGCGCAACGAGCATTCGCCGAAGCGGTCAAAAGCAATTACAACAGGCGCTGCGCAATCACAGGTATCTCGACGCAAGAGTTCCTAGTCGCATCGCACATCGTGCCGTGGAGTAAGGCACCAGGGATCAGGCTCGACCCGAGCAACGGGATCTGCCTGTCAACCTTTGTGGACCGGGCGTTCGACGTGGGATTTCTCCAGATCGGAACTGATTACATTGTTCGGATTGACTGGGTGAAGGTTGGGGATGACCAAGCGCTAAAGGATGCGCTGGAGCCCTTCGATAGCCAGCGCGTGGTGATGCCCACGCGCGACGTGCCACAGCCGGACTACCTTCGGCAACGCCTTACGAGCGAGTTCACCACTGCTCGATAGCCGGTCCCTCGAAGCTCATCCTCCAGTTGGAGGCGTAGTGTGCGCCAGTATTACAGCGAACAATGGGCGTTTGACCCGGCGGTAAAGATGTACGGAAAGGTGCCGTATGCGTACACCCTGGGGGGTCTACCGCCTGCCCGCCGTCCAATCAAAGGATCCTTCCCTGGGAGGGACTAGATGCCTCGGCGAGGACCACGCTGGGTCACCATCTGCAGGGGCTACGGCCTCTGACCGTGGTCTCAGCAATGTGTCTCACCTCGGTTCCTCTCGACAGAGCAAGATACAGCCTTTAGTGAGATCGACGGAACCTGGTGGTTAAGAGTGTCAAGTAGGCGAGAGTTCGCGCTCCGACGGGACACGGCGCGGCGCGGCAGGTAGGGCTCCTATCGTCCATCGGGCGGAGCGCGGTGTCTTTCCGAGCCGCTGCAGCGCCAGCTCAAGCCATCGCAGGTTCAGGCTGGGTTGGGTGGGTTGGGTGGGAGAGTGACCGATTTCGGGTGTAGCGTGCCGGCTGGCAATAGGTGGTAGGTCAGACAGCGCGAATGCCGGGTGTCAATCATCTCGCCGCAACCTACGCCGATGGGTTGGCTGTGACGATCGTTGGATCATGAAGCGCGCGGTTTGCCCTGATGGGACCGCCGCGTGTGCTTCGGCATAGCTAGCTGCCAGTATTTTGTCGCAACACCGGCCTACTCTGTGACGGTGGAGAAAATCGATGGGGGAGTAGCGCGGCAGGAATTAGCCGAAGGGCTCTACGAGACGCTCGTTACTCGCTCACTCTCAGAGCGCCTAGTTGGTCTGCCTGAACTCGAAGCAACAGTTGAGCCGCTTAGCGAAAGCGATGCGCTTGTAGCTGTATCTCGGTACGTAACCAGGGAGTTGAGTGTTGCGATGTCGAGAGCAAAGCCCGATGCCCGACTTGCGCTAGCCAATCAACTTCTAGAGGTACTTTCATCCAGCGATGCATTTGATCAGGGCCCGTCGCAGCTTTTGTCGCTACACAAGCCCGAGTCAGTGAAGCGACGCGACCTGCGGCGACCCGCGACGGCGCTCTCCGACTCAGCGCTCTTGACGAACGGCAGAGTTGAACCGAACTTGGCCGCGGAGCTGCGCGCTGAGATGGAGTCTGCCAATACCGTCGACCTTCTCTGTGCCTTTGTTCGGTGGACCGGGCTCAGGCTTCTCCACCCGGCTCTCGAGCGTTTGGCCGAGCGTGGGGTGAAGCTTCGCGTCATAACGACCACCTATATGGGCGCTACTGAACGCCGAGCGATTGACGAGTTGGTGAATCGATACGGCGCCGAGGTCAAGATCAGCTACGAATCGCAAGCGACACGGTTGCATGCAAAGGCGTGGTTGTTCCGTCGCAACACCGGTTTTGACACCGCCTACGTGGGCAGCTCGAATTTGAGCAAGGCAGCTTTGGTCGACGGGCTGGAGTGGAACGTGCGCCTCAGCTCCGTCGCCACGCCAGATCTCCTCAAGAAGTTCGAGGTGACCTTCGATAGCTACTGGGCACAGCGCGCCTTCCAGTCCTACGACCCTGAGCGGGACGGCGACAAACTTGATGCGGCGCTCGAACGCAACGGTGGTCGCCGCACCGGTGCACCGAAGGCCGAAACCGGGCTTGAGGTAGAGCCGTACCTGCACCAGATCGAGATGCTCGAGGATCTCGAGTCTGAACGACTCAAGGGCCACTCGCGGAACCTCATGGTCGCGGCAACTGGCACCGGCAAGACCGTCATCGCCGCCCTCGATTATCAGCGTCTCTGCGAAGCAGCGGGTCGACGTCTCAAGCTGCTCTTCGTGGCCCACCGGCAGGAGATTCTGAAGCAAGCGCTGAGTACCTATCGCACCGTGATGCAGGACGGTGCGTTTGGCGAGCTCTACGTGGGAGACAACAAGCCTACGCAGTGGAACCACGTCTTCGCATCGGTGCAATCGCTCGCCTCGCGCGGAGTTGAAGCGCTGGAACCAGATTCCTTCGAGGTTGTCGTTATCGACGAGTTCCACCACGCGATGGCGCCGAGCTATCGCCGCATCATCGACCATCTCCGCCCTCAGCAGTTACTCGGGTTGACGGCCACTCCTGAGCGGGGTGACGGGGTGGACGTGGCGCAACAGTTCTTCGATGGTCGGACTGCGAGCGAACTTCGCCTTTGGGATGCTTTGGATGCTGACCTCCTGGTGCCGTTTCATTACTTCGGTGTGTCAGACGACGTCGACCTCAGCCAGTTGGAATGGAAGCGCGGCAACTACGACGTTGCGCAACTCAACCGCCTCTACACGGGTAACGACACCCGCGCAGCGAAAGTAATCCGAGAACTGCTCGACAAGGTCACCAATACCGATGACATGCGCGCGCTCGGGTTCTGCGTATCAATTCAGCACGCGCACTACATGGCGGAAGTATTCAATCGGGCGGGGATTCGCTCGCTTGCTGTCGATGGTGGTACCGACGAGGCCGCGCGAGCGCTCGCCCTCGCGCAGTTGCGAGACTCCGCGATCAACTGTCTGTTCACCGTTGATCTTTTCAACGAGGGCCTCGACCTTCCGCAGGTGGACACGGTGCTCCTCCTGCGTCCAACACAGAGCTCCACGGTCTTCCTCCAACAACTTGGCCGTGGACTTAGAAGAGCTGAAGGGAAGTCTGTACTCACCGTATTGGACTTCATCGGCCAACAACGTCGTGAGTTCCGGTTCGACCTCCGGTACCGAGCCCTCACCGGTTACGGACGGAAGCAACTCGAGAAAGCGGTGGAGGACGAGTTCCCATACCTTCCGTCGGGATCGCAGATCATCCTCGATCGTGTTGCTCAGAAGGTCGTCCTCGACAACATCAGGTCCCAACTGCGGTTCAATCGATCACAACTCGTTCGGGACATCGCTTCCTACGGCGAGACGAACTTGGCTTTGTACCTCGAGAAGTCCGGCAATGATCTTAAGCAGCTGTATCGGAACACGAAGGATTCCTGGACCGGATATCTCCGTCAGGCCGGCTTGATCGGCTCTCTCGCGGAAGCCGGCACAGAGCAGCAGATCCCCGAACTTTCCGGTCTAAACGAGCGAAAGCTCCTTGATCGGATGGTGCGCTTCCTGCACGTCGATGATCCCGAACGCGGAGAGGCGTACGTGAGGCTGGTCGATCTATCGTGCCCGCCCTATGCTGACCTCGGTCCCCGTGAGCAGACTTTCGCACGAATGCTGTTCTACACGCTCTGGAGCGACGGCGGCGGATTCAGCACGTACGACGCAGCCCTTAGCCACCTTCGCCAATTTCGCTTCGTGTGCAGCGAGATTCAGCAGTTGATTGAGCTTGGGGTGGCGACGTCGCGGTACGCGGGTAAAGGACTCGGCTTAGGGTTGCAGCACATTCCACTTTTGTCACATGCGACCTACCGTCGAGAGGAAATACTCGCCGCGCTGAGCTACGGTTCCCTCGAAGCGGGGAAGAAGGTGCAGCACCGCGAGGGCGTTGCCTGGTGTCCTCAAACCTCGACGGACGCCTTTTTCGTCACGCTCAATAAGGACGACAAGAATCATTCAGCGTCGACGATGTACAAGGACTACGCAATTAGCTCTGAGCTATTCCACTGGGAATCGCAGAATGCGACGTCGCCCTTAAGCCCGACTGGGCGACGGTACCTCGACCGGAAAGGGCCGGGGTCTCATGTTCTGATCTTCACGCGTCCGACCGCAGAGAATGAGACCGGGCTTGCTGTGCCGTACACCTGCCTCGGCGCGGTGGACTATGTTCAGCACTCGGGTGAAAAGCCGATCGCGATCACCTGGAAGCTGCACCGACCCATGCCGGCAGATGTGTTTGCAGAGGCAGCAGCGGTGGCGCAATAAATCCCGCCCTGACTGGTGACGCACACCGGATCTTGTGCGAACCAGCATCACACCAATGTCACTAGCCAGAACTTATGCTTCGAGCTTAGTGCGGCGAACGACTACCTAGGAGAAAAATGCGAGGAAAGGCAACGTTCAGTGGGGTTGACGAACGGATTCAAGGTGGTTGGACCGTTTATTCTATCTCGGATCCCAATGCTCTAACCCAAGTAGTGGGATGGTTAAAGTTCACGTGCGAGGCAGGTGTTGTTCTCTATCGCGGGCAGTCGCAGCTTTACGATGATATGACGGCAACGGGCTTTCGCTCACTGACTGAAAACAGTCATGCAGACTACGCAGAAAAATTGAAGGATTACATATCCTCGATATACGGGCAGGACTGCGCCTGCCGTCATAATAAGAATTTCTCGAGTTTGCATTTATGCAATGAGCAGTCTCAGTTTGTCAAGGACAACCCGAATGCGCTGGTGAGTGGGACTTATCGGGCTGTTGTTGAGCCTCTACTTCAGCATTACGGGCTGAAAACGCGTTGGCTGGACGTTGTGGATAATATTTGGATTGCCCTTTGGTTCGCATGTCATCAGCAAATTACGGAGGGAAGATACGCGCATCATCGAAGGCGGTCCATCGCCCAGGAAGGGCCAGACGCGAAAGCATATATCGCAGTATTCGAAACTGGGTCTATCGACCCCACTTCCGTGCCTGGCTATCGAGTCGGGCCTTCAACGAGATTTGTTGACCTTCGCTATGCGGTTCCATCAGTGTACCTACGACCTCACGCGCAGCATGGGGCACTCATAGCACCTTCTCGACTAGATAGTGGCGGAGTGCCGTTTGGATCTATGAAGGAACAGGTTGTTGGTGTGGTTGAGATTAAACTAGGTGACGCGCTCGAATGGTTAGGCACCGGGGCGATGACGTCAGGCCATGTGCTCTTTCCTCCTGCCACTCGCGATCACGGGTATCGCCGCTTGCTTGATTGGAACTCACCGCCGCACGAAAAGCTTGGTCACGTAACCCAGTTTGGGCCTGGGAACTAGGGACAAAAGGTCGTGCGGTTGCAAGGTTGCTTGCGGTAAGTCGTATCCTCAGGTTCTGGGAAACTACGGAACCTGAGGTTCACGGCGGCCCGCTATCCTGCAGCTTCGAAGTGGGGAAAGTCTCGTACCGCGAGTTTTGTTATTCGCACGAGCCTAAAGTAATTTGCTCGCTGACGATTCGATAAGCAAATCACCCGCTCGCAGTACTCGGATAGAGTGGTTGGGGACCCGCCGGATCAACTCTTTGATGATGCTCTCCGCCCACGACCGGGTCATGTTCGTGGCGACGAAGATTGGTCCGTGCTGGGTCCTAATAGTCCTCGCCTTAGTGGAAGGATTTAGATGGTTTCGTTCGGTGGAGATTGCTCCTTCGATGGAAACCAAATCAACACCACCGAGGTTCGCGACTAATTTCGCAGTTTCACGAACTGCACTTGCCGCGGTCAGAAGCCGCGACGGTCGCTTAGCGACTTCGACAGTGTAGATCGCAAACTTTCCGCGGACTCTGCGCAAGCGGAGGCGGAGAAACTGCTTTCGATCCTCCCCCAATGCAGTCTCTACATATGTGTCCGTGAAGGTTGCCAGCAATTCATCATCCAACCTTCTAACTCCGCTTGTGTCGCTTGGGTAGTCCATGAGTCGGGCAACTTGGCCCTGTTCGAGGTTCACGAGCGCAGCCTCGAGCTCGCCAACTGTTGAGACCCGCAATTGTTCAAGATGGGTCAGTAGCTCTTCTACAGCTCCCGTCTGCCCGGTGTCGTAACCTGGAAAGCGGGCTGTTATGACATCCCGAAGCGCTTCCTCATCAAGAGGGCGAGGATCATCGTATTCAGCAAGATCGTCATCGATGTCGTCCCCCTCTTGCTGCGCCAAAGGAGGTTCACGGTCGACCGGTTGCGGTAGTTCCTGCTCTCCAATGAAAACTCTCGCCTCGATACGTTCGAAAATCTCGTCCATATATCTCCGCATGCCACCCGCTTCAATAAACCATTGATTTATCTGGCCTTTACCGTCGTCGGAGAGCTCTTGGTAAGCCCCGGATTTGTAGCGAAGATCGTGTTCGTACTCGGCCCAAGCGTGACCGGCTACGCTCCTAATCTGGATTTCAAGCCCGCGGTATTTCTCGAAATATTTACCAAGGGCACCATAGCGAGCGCGTTCATCTTGCTTCTTAAGACTCTTAATGACTAAGTGTTCGCTGTCATATCCGTTGTGTTTCAGATCGCCGGGGTTGACGCGCTCGATTACTTCTGCGTGGTTCTCAATGAGATCGGCAAGATCGTTCCTGGTTCGAGTCGTGAATACTATGACCCGTGCGGCAACGCAGTCATGAATCTGAGTAGCAGGGTCAGAATATTTACGCGAGCCATCTTCAAGTTCCTTCTCAGACTTATTCTGGTAAGAAGAAAGGCTTTTGGCGCGAGACTCGATCGTGTGCAGATTTATGCTCCCTCTTCGGGCAAGTTCCTCGAGGTACCGGCGGATGTCCTGTGCGGCCTCGGTAAGAACAGACTGATCCTGCGCGTAATCCCAGAGGTGACTGGGTATGACTGTGTGATCACGATCGGAACCGGCCGCTTTGGACTCGTCGCTTGTGGTATCACTCATGGGGCTATGGTTGCACAGCAGATTACTGATGTGATCTCGCAACGAGGAACCTGTCTACGCCGCAGCATCCTCTTGGCGGATAAGCGCGGCGATTGCAGCGCTCGTCCGCTAGGAGAATTGGTAGGCACTGTGCCGCACTTTGCACTCGGCCCGCTATCCTGAAGGCCCGTGCGCAGCGTCGCGCCGGGTTGCAGGAGACAGGTGCCGTACATGCCGCAGCTTCCCACGCCGAACCAGAGCCAGAATCGCCCGAGTGAGACCCCGCTCTCGGAGCTCGACCGCATCACCGAACGTGCCGGCGACCTCGCCGGTCAGTTCGAACTGGTCCCGCTCCTCGAACGGGTCCTCGGGCACGCCGTCGCACTCCTCGACTGTGAGAGCGGCTCCATCTCGATAGTCCATGAAGCCGAGGGGTACTACCGCAAGGAAGTGGATCAGGGCGTCGGGTGCCACCAGGGCCAGACTTTTCCACTGACCGAGGGTCTGACCGGCCGAATCGTCGCCACGCGCGGAACGGTCATTCTCGACCGCTATGCGTCCGTGCCCAACGGCCACATTGACCCCGCTGACCCACGCTGGGGGAGCGCCGTCATCGGAGTGCCTATCGCGTGGGACGGGGCCATCATCGGCACGTTCGCGATCTTCAGCGGTGGCCCGGACCGCAACTTCACCGCAGCAGACGCCTCCCTCGTGGAACTCTTCGCCAACCACGCCGCCATCGCCATCATGAACTCCCGGCTCCACCAGGCCGCCGCAGCAAAGGCGCGCGAGGCGGCGGTCGCGGGTGAACGCGAACGGGTCGTTCAAAGCGTCCACGAGACCATCGGCCGGTCGCTCGGCTCACTCCTGCTGCACCTCGACCGGGCCGACAGGGCGACGCCGGGCGGATCGCACTCCATCCAGCACATCGACTCCGCCCGCGTGCTCGCGCACGAGGCGCTTTTCGAGACCCGACGTTCCGTGCTGGGCCTCGCACCGTCCAGCCTTGCCGGCAGTACTCTCGAAGAGGCAGTACGTCGAGAACTCGATCGTGTAGGCAGCAGTTACCCCATCGACCTGACGCTCCTCGTGACCGGCGAACCGCACGAACTAGCGCCCGTCGTCGCCCACCAGCTCTTCATGATTATCCAGGAAGCTGTGGCCAACGTCGTCGCCCATGCCCGAGCCACCACGTGCCGAGTAGGCATCTTCTACGACACCACCGGCATGACCGTGGTGGTCGAGGACAACGGGCGCGGCTTCGAGCGCCCGGACATCGCGAGTGATGCAGTAAGCGTGCAGTGCAGCCGGCTTGGCCTCCATGGCATGGTGGCCCGCGCCCACTACCTCCGGGGTGAACTTCATGTCGATTCGACGCCGGGCTGGGGGACCAGCATTCGCGCGCAGGTGCCCTACTCCTCCAACGGCGATGCCTCCCGGGAGCGCTGGAAGGTCCTCGTCGCCTGCGCCCAACCGCTCGTCCGGGCCGGGCTCGTGCGCCTGCTCGAAACTTCCGAGCCGTCCGTCCATGTGCTCGGGGAACTCGCCACCCTCGAGGACCTCACCGAAGCGGTGTCCCTACTGCAACCGGACATGATCGTCCTCGACGAGCACCTGCTCGGCCAGTACGCCGAGGCCAAAGTAACCAGTGGGGACACCGTGGAGCGGCCCGTGGTCGCCGTCGTCGACCATCCAACCGACGAGCAGTTGGCGGCAGCGGCGTCGTCGGGGGTGCGGGGGTTCCTCTCGCTGTCCTCGACACCCGCCGAGGTGGCGCGCGTCGTCGTCGCCGCTGCCCGCGGCGACGCCCTGCTGGACGGGGCGATGTTCACCCGACTCGCCGAGACCCGGCAGACAGCCGAGCCCGTGTCGACCGTCGCTCACCTCACGGTCCGCGAACTGGAGGTGCGCGACCTGCTCGCCGAGGGGCTGGCAGACAAGCAGATTGCCACGCGCCTCGGGATCTCCGTCAAGACGGTGGAGAAGCACGTGGGCGCGATGCTCCGGAAGACCGGCGCCCGCAACCGCACCATGCTCGTGACCCTGCAGCAGGACACGTCTCAGGCGACCGCGAACCCCACGTAGGCGCCCGCGCCCGTCCTCAGCCTGTGAACTGAGGCGTCACCAGCACGCTCGCCAGGTGTGCAGCTCGGAGGATGGTTACGACGACCTGGCGGCGGTGGCGTCGAGGATGAACCGGGCTGTCTCCTGCGGCTGGTCCCAGTGCGGGAAGTGCCCGCAGTCCTCGAAGACGTGCAGGGTGGCGTCCGGGTAGAGAGACATGGCGACGGCGGCCTCACTGAGCGGGGTAACCCTGTCCGACCGGCCCCAGCCGAATGCCAGCGTGCCCTTGATCGTCCCCCGGGGCGCGCCTGCCTGGCGCGGCCCGTGCGCGAGTGACTTGCGCGCTTCGTCAAGACTGGGCGAGGTGGCGAATCCGCGGAGCTCCGTCAGGACGAGGTCCGGGTCGAGCTTCCAGGGGGCCGCGGAGAACTGGGCGAGCAGCGCCGTCCGGCCCGCAGCCTGCTGGACGAGTGACGGCAGGACGGGCTGGAGGCGCCGTACCAGTGCAATGGACGCGGTGATGCTGGCGTTGAAGATGCGCACCTGGGTGTCGTTCCAGAATCCTCCGGGATCGAGGGCGACGACGTTGCCGGCGTGACCCCGCCGCGCCAGCTCGACCACGATCCGCGCACCCATCGAGCTTCCGACGATATCCGCATCGCGCAGGTTCTCCTGCTCGAGGAATTGCTCGACGGCGTCCGTGAGGGTCGCGATGGTCACCTCGCCCGCGAGCGGCTCGCTGCCGCCGAACCCGGGGAGGTCGACAGCGATGACCTCGCGCTGTTTCCGCAGCAGGGGGAGGACGGGGTCCCAGGTGCGGACGCTCGAGCCGAGCCCGTGCACGAGGACGAGTGGCTTGCCGGTGCCGGTTCGTTCGGTCTTCAACATGTAAAAGCCTTCCGTAGCCAGCGCGAGGACCCAGTCTATGCGGGCACACATCGCTGCAGCCGATCCCCGCGGTGGCGAGGGGATTCTTCTGTGAGAATGGGCGCATGAGCCAGGCAGAGATCCGCCACCACCAGGAGTCCGTCACCATCCAGGCATCGGTGGAAAACATCTACGATCTGGTCTCCGACATCACCCGCACCGGCGAGTGGAGTCCGGTATGTACCCAGTGCTGGTGGGAGGACGACAACAACGCAGGCGAGATCGGTGCCTGGTTCACGGGGCGCAATGAGCTTCCGCACCGTACCTGGGAGACCCGGTCGCAGGTCGTGGCCGCGGAGCGCGGCCGTGAGTTCGCCTGGGTGGTCGGCGGCGATCGGGTTCGCTGGGGCTACACGCTGACGCCGGCCGGCACCGGGACCACCGTGACTGAATCCTGGGATTTCCTGCCGGGTGGCATCGCCATGTTCGAGGAGAAGTTCGGGGACGATGCGCCCGCGCAGATCATCGATCGGACCCAGCAGGCGCTCGACGGCATCCCGCAGACGCTCGCCGCCATCAAGCGGATCGCCGAGTTCAGCACGAAGCCCCCGCCTCTGCGCCAGGCTCAGTAGGCGGCCGCGCCCGCTGTGGCTACTTCCTGGTCCTGCTCGATGGTGCCAGTGGAGACGCCGATGGCGCCCATGATGCTGCCGTCCCGCACCAGCGGGATGCCGCCGGGGAACACCGCGAGCCGGCCGCCGTGGGCGTCGCTCAACCCGTAGATGGGACCGTCCTGCCGGGTGACACCCTGCAGGTCACCTGTCTCGCACTGGAACGCGATGGACGTGTAGGCCTTGTTGATCGAGATGGTGATGCTGCCGATGTTCGCTCCGTCCATCCGCACGTGCGCCTTCAGGTTGCCGCCGGCGTCCACGATGGCGATGTCCATCGGCTGGCCGATCTCCGTGGCCTTCGCCGCGGCGGCGTCGATGACACGGCGGGCTTCCTCGGCGGTGATGGTCTCGAGCACTGATCCCTGGGGCATGGGGTGTCCTTCGTCGTCGAAGTCAAAGAAGAGGTGGCCGGAGCGGCCGCGCTCCACTCAACCACCGAAGCCCGCGCTTGACGAGGTGGTGATTACCCCCAGGGGGAGGGGAGGGGAGGGATACCACCCATTCCGGTGTGCCCGATGCCCGCCTAGCGTGGGCAGGAGCCTATCCAGGAGGAATTGTTGTGGGTGTTGTACCCCTGAAGGACATCGTTGATCCGGCATTCCAGGCGCGCTACGGGGTGCCCGCGATCAACATCTTCAATGACCTGACCATGGAGGCCGTGCTTGCCGGGGCCGTCGAGGCCAACTCGCCGGTGATCCTGCAGACCTCGGTCAAGACCGTGCGCAGCATCGGCTCCCGCGTGCTGTTCGACATGTGGCAATCGATGACGCGCGGTATCGAGGTGCCCGTCACCCTGCACCTGGACCACTGCCCGGACCGGGACGTCGTCACCGAATGCCTGAAGGCCGGCTGGAACTCCGTGCTCTTCGACGCCTCCAACCTCCCGGTCGAGGAGAACCAGCGCCAGACCGTCGAGGTCGTCGCCGAGGCCCGCAGCTACGGTGCCCAGGTGGAGGGAGAGATCGAGGCCATCACCGGCGTCGAGGACGACCATGGGTCCGACGAGGTCTCCAAGCAGCAGAGCCTCGACGTGGCGCTCGCGTTCATCGACGCCACCGGGATCGACGTCTTCGCCCCCTCGATCGGAAACGCCCACGGCAGCTACAAAGCCGCACCCGTGCTCGACGTCGAACGCGTCACGCAGATCGTGGAGGCACGCAACGTGCCCATTGCCCTGCACGGCGGCAGCGGCCTGAGCCCCGAGCAGTTCGCCGACCTCATCGCCCGCGGCTGTGCGAAGGTCAACATCTCCACGGCCCTCAAGGAGACGTACATGCAGTCCAGCCTTACGTTCCTCAAGCAAGCCGAGCAGAACAACAAGTGGGACCCGCCGTCGCTGTTCAAGCACACCCGGGCCGACATCGTCGCGATGGTCACCGACCTCTGCGGACAGTTCGGCAGCGCGGGCAAGGGCGGCCGCTGACCATGCCGGCCCTGATCTTCGACTGCGACGGCGTGCTCGCCGACACCGAACAGTACGGCCACCTCCCCGCCTTCAACCAGACCTTTTCCGACTTCGGCGTCCCCGTGCAGTGGAGCGTCGAGGAGTACGCCGAGAAGGTGAAGATCGGCGGCGGCAAGGAGCGCATGCGCAGCATCCTCACACCGGCGCTCGCGCTGGAGCTGGGCCTGAATGACGGCGCCGCCATCGACGCCGCGATCCTCTCCTGGCACAAGCGCAAGACTGAGGTCTACAAGGGACTCGTCGAGAGCGGCCTCATGCCCGCGCGGCCCGGCATCGCGCGCATCGTGCAGGAAGCGCACGACGCCGGGTGGACGCTCGCCGTCGCCTCCACCTCTGCGGAACCCGCGGTGCGCGCCGTCCTGACGCACGCCGTCGGGGATGATCTGGCCGCGCACTTCTCCGTCTTCGCCGGCGACGTGGTGCCCGCCAAGAAACCGGCACCGGACATCTACCTGCTGGCCCTGTCGGAACTCGGGGTGTCGGCCGATGACGCGATCGTCGTCGAGGACAGCGGCAACGGGCTGCGCGCCGCCGTCGGAGCCGGGCTCAGGACCGTGGTGACCGTCAGCGGCTTCACCCGCGAGGAGGACTTCACCGGCGCGTCGCTCGTGGTCAGCTCCCTCGGGGACCCCGACGGTGAGCAAGCCGAAGTCCTCGCCGACCCGTACGATGCCGGCCCGTCCGGCGTCGTCACCCTCGCGACCCTGCATTCGCTGCTGTCCGCCCCTGCCCCTTCGAGCACAACCCAAGAGACGGAGACCCCATGAGCGCCACCGACCTCGCCGACGTCGAATACGTCGTCCACTCCCTGGCACAGACCGCCGTCCTCAAGGAGAAGGAGTTCGGTGACCTCGATGCCGTGGTGGGCGACGGCGACCTCGGTTACTCCCTCGCCCGTGGCTTCGAGAAGGTCCTCGCAGATTGGGACTCGTTCAAGCGCGACGACGTCGCCACCTTCCTGCAGCAGATCGCGCTCGCCATCTCCAGCAGGATCGGCGGGACCTCCGGGCCGTTGTGGGGGACGGCATTCCTGCGGGCCTCTGCGGCAGCGAAGGCGGTGGACACGATCGACGGCGCCGCCGTCGTCGCCATGCTGCGCGGAGCCACCGACGGCATCAAGGCCCGCGGCAACGCGGACCTCGGCGACAAGACCCTGCTCGACGCGCTGATCCCGGCGACCGATGAGCTCGAGC
Source organism: Arthrobacter sp. TmT3-37 (assembly GCF_054510835.1). Classification (NCBI taxonomy): domain Bacteria; kingdom Bacillati; phylum Actinomycetota; class Actinomycetes; order Micrococcales; family Micrococcaceae; genus Arthrobacter; species Arthrobacter sp. TmT3-37. Next base: position 224,791 of record NZ_JBTNDU010000002.1, read on the forward strand.
GGCAACTGGCGGCGGGTGCTTCCCCGGAGGAGTGCCGTGCGGCCTTCGCGGCGAAGGTCCGCGAGTGCGCGGATGCGACGTCGACCCTCGAGGCTCGACGCGGCCGCGCCAGCTACAGCGGGGAACGCAGCATCGGTTCCCCGGACGCCGGGGCGGTGGCGGTCGCGATCATCGCGGAGCGCATCGTCGCCGACTGGCCCTGAACGTACTGCTAGCTCAACTCATCCCTACTCACAACGACGTGGAGCCCTCATGAAGAAGTTCGTCAATGATCCGCAGCAGTTCGTCCCGGAGATGCTCGAAGGCCTGGCGCTCGCGAACCCGGACACGCTGAAGTACGTGCCCGAGTACAACCTGATCATGCGTGCCGACGGTCCGGACCAGAACAAGGTGTCGATCGTGCAGGGCTCCGGGTCGGGGCACGAGCCGGCGCACGTGATGATCGTGGGCAGAGGCATGCTGGACGCCGCCTGCCCGGGTGACGTCTTCGCCGCACCCCCGTTCGACTACGTGTACGAGACGACCAAGCTCATGGCGTCGCCCAAGGGTGTCCTGCTGCTCGTGAACAACTACACGGGCGACAAGATGGTGTTCGAGATGGCGCAGGAGATGTCCTCAGCCGAGGGCATCGAGGTGAAGACGCTGTTCATCAACGACGACGTCTCCGTGGAGGATTCGACCTACACGATCGGCCGCCGCGGTGTGGCCGGCAACTTCTTCGTCATCAAGGCCGTGGCCGCAGCGGCGGAGCGCGGAGCGGACCTGGACGAGGTCATCCGCATCGGCGAGAAGGTGAACTCCGTGACCCGGACGATGGGTGTCGCGCTGACCGCGTGCACCCCGCCGGCGAAGGGCAGCCCGCTGTTCGAGCTGGGCGAGGACGAGATCGAGATGGGCGTGGGCATCCACGGCGAGCCGGGACGGCGCCGAGCGAAGATGATGCCCGCCAACGAGATCGTCGAGGAGCTCCTCGGCCCGGTGGTGAAGGACCTGCCGTTCGGCGACGGCGACCGCGTGGCCCTCATGGTCAACGGCCTGGGCGGCACGCCGATCAGCGAGCTGTACCTGCTGTACGGGCAGGCGCACAAGCGCCTCGCGGAGCAGGGCATCAGTGTGGGTCGCAGCTATGTGGGGGAGTACTGCACCTCCCTGGACATGGCCGGGGCGTCCATCACCCTGGTGAGGCTCGACGACGAGATCGAGTCGCTACTCATGGATCCGGCGGAGATCCCCATCCGCGTGTTCTAGATTCACAGCGTACGACGGCTGGTCGCTCACCTCGGTGGGCGGCCCGCCGTTTTTCGGCAGGCATCCAAGGTGTCGTTGACCATCACGACCGATGAAAAGATGTAGCCTGACGGCGAGCTCCCAGGGTCTGACGGTTGGAGCGAACATCGAATCATCTCTATGGGGGCACTCCTTGGATCCACTCGGCGGCATGAGCCTCGGCGCCCTGCACATCTTCACCTGGATTGCACCTGCCGTCGTCGTGCTGGTGGCGGGTGTCCTGCTTCGGCGCAGCTTCCATTGGATCGCGGTCGGTGCCGTTCTGCTCTTCGCCGCACTCAACGCGGCTGCTGGGATCTACGTGCTGAACCACTTCAGTGAGCCGAGGTGGTCGCCGGAAGGAAATGCACCCTTGGATGCTCCGTCGCTCTCCGAGACGCCGATGGTGGGGGAGTTCCTGGTGCCACTGGACTCCGCATTGGAAGGAGTAGTCGGCGGGGTGAACGACTTCCGGGCGTTCCAGCAGGCCCTCCCCATAGCGCTGGACTTCCTTGCCGCGTCCGGGTGGGCCTTGCTGGTGTCAGTCCCGCTGGTCATTCTTGCCGCGTTCGTCAATTTCGCCAGAGCTCGACGACGGAAGGCTGAATTCACGAAGTATCGTGCCACTGTCGAGTCGCTCAAGGACGAGCTCGAGCAGGTCAAGCGTCAGATCGCGGCCGGGTACCCCACCCATCCAGCACGTTCCGTGGACGCAGAGGCTCACCGTCTGACGAGCCCGGAGGCCTGGACCTGATTGTGTGTTCGGGCCGGCCCGGTTGCCGGTGGCTTCGGCCTGCTACTGCCCCTCCCGGGGATCGGGACAGCCACCGACGGGACCACTCCGTGGGCGGGCCGCGGCGTTGAGCAGCGTGACCACTTCGTCGTCGTCGGTTGCTGAGAAGTCGTTGTAGTAGCAGCCCACTGCCTCGAATCTCCGCGGTGAAACCAGGCTCACGATTTCGTCCGCCTCCGTGAAGGAGGCCACAGTCGATGCCGGCGCGACTGGTACCGCCAGGATCACCCATGCCGCGCCGAGTTGCTTGGCCACCTGGCACGCCACCCGCCCCGTGGAGCCGGTGGCCATGCCGTCGTCCACGACGACGACGATTCGCCCGTGGACATCTGTCCGGATTCGTCCCTGCCGGTACCGGGTCCGGCGCTCCTCGAGGAGCTGGCGTTCTTTCGTCTCGATCGTTTGCAGGTCCTCCTCCGTGACATCAGCCTGGGAGAGGATGTGCGCATCGAGGACCCGGGTGCCGCCCTCCCCAATGGCCCCCATGGCAAGCTCTGGCCGGAACGGAACCCCCAGCTTCCGCACCACGACCACATCCAGTGGCGCACCAAGGGCTTTCGCCACCTCGAAGGCAACCGGAACACCGCCACGGGGCAGTCCCAGCACCACCACGTCCTGACCCCGTAGCCCTGCGAGCCTTTGCCCTAACTGCCGTCCGGCGTCGGTCCTGTCCACGAAGGTTCTGGACTTTTTGCTCGGCACGCTGAACTCCTCGGGTGGTTGGTGCTCCTGTCCGGCGTCTTCACCCTTCACCGTGGTTCACAGCGTGTCGGGAATGACACGTCCCGGAAAGAGCGTGGCGTACTGCTTCCGATAGAGCCTGCGCCCTACGAGGCGGTAGGCGAGACGGACCGGCGGCGGGATCTCCTTGAAGAACTCCTCGCGCTCGCCGGGCGGATTCGTGGCCAGCACCATCCCGAGGTAACCGACCAGGAACTTCTTGTCGAACGTCTCCACCCCGTGCTTCCCGATCTCCTTCCCCTCCTTCTCGGTCATCACTCTGTCCACAGCGGGCATCACTTCGGTGACCTCACGGCGCAGGTGCACCTGGAGGACGGTCGACAGCTCCTCGTACCGATCAGCGAGGTCCGCTCGCACGCCTGCATCGGCTGTCTCCATCCAGCGCAGGCGAACCGGCTCGATGCTCTCGAGCCGTTGAGTGACCTGTCTGTGCTGCTCGAGCATCAGCTCGACGTGCAGCGCGCACCTCGGTGCTCTTTCGGCCAGCCGCGGGTACATGAGAAGGTCCTCGCCTTCATGATGCACATGGAACACCTTGTCGAAATTCCCCAGTACCTCGCCGATGTAAGTGGCGCGGTCGGTGTCGCCCGGCTCGACGGATCTCACCAGGTAGGGCGCCTCGCCGTACGCCCACAGGAAGAAACGGTGGATACGCCGCATGGTCGCCGATCCGGTGCAGAGAATGGGCCCTGACGGCACTGGCGCTGCGGTCTCGCCGGGTCTCATCGTGAAGAAGTCGGTCATGGGATTGCCCCTCATGGAATTGGTCGAGACCAAGCTCCTCCCCGGGAGGATCATAGGCTTCGACCCCGCTCTCGACAATGGCTGGGCAGCACTCTTCGGCACCAAGGCTGAGGGCGTTGAGCAAAGGGCGGGCAACCTCAATGAAGCTCCTTTATCCGCAGCTTCCAGACGGAACAGCTGCGAATCCCCGCCGTGCGGATCCACGGTCACTAGGCTTCGGTGGCTGCGGCGCGGATGCGGGAGTCGAGCCTCGTCGAATCATCCAGGATCGTGTCCCCATCGACCCGGGGATTGCACGTGGCCGGTGAGGGAGGATGAGGTCATGGAAATTGATGCCCCGTCACCGTCAATGATTGCGCGACTCCTGGAAGAGATTTTTTGGGAGAAGGCCGTGAAGTATCGAAAGGGCGGCCGTGGGATGGAGAACGTCCTGACGGCGGAGGTGCTCATCGCACTGGACCTCCTACCGAGGAGCCACTTCTTCGCTGCTGTCATCGACTCATGCTCGGGGGCCGCCAGCGCCAGGGATCGACTGGTCGAGCATGCTGAAGTAGCGGACATGTCACTTCTACCCGGGGACATGTCGGTGAACCCACTGGGCGCGGCAGCGAGAAGCTTCATCGTGCAGCCTGATGCAGTGATCTCCACACCGGATGTCTTCGCCTTCGTCGAGGCGAAACGCATTCGGACCAGCGCCTTCCAACCGTAGCAACTTGCGCGGGAATACGTGGCTGTAATGACCAACGCAGGTGATCGGCTACCATTCCTGTTCCTCTTGGGTGTCGAACCACCCCTGTCGGTCAAGGGGCTCGGCAAGATGACGCTGCACGAAGCAATTCGGCTGTACCTTCCGGCTGTCCTTGAGCGCGCGGGAAACACCGGTTTCTCGGAGGATGATCTGATGTTCAGGATCGACGACGTCGTGTGCTGGATTTCATGGGCGACCCTGGCTTCGACCATCAAATCGCAGATGGAATCGTTCTCGTGCGGAGATCCAAGCACCGATGCTGCTGTGCAGCGGCTGGGAAACCAGGTGACGAGCGCGATTGCATGGCATTCATAGCGGGTTGAGTCGGGGCGCCATCAGGCGAGAATGATGCCCGCCAACGAGATCGTCGAGGAGATGATCGGCCCGGTCGTGAAAGACCTGCCGTTCAAGGAGGGCGACCGCGTCGCGCTCATGATCAACGGACTCGGCGGCACCCCGATCAGCGAGCTGTACCTGCTGTACGGGCAAGCGCACAAGCGCCTCGCCGAGCAGGGCATCCGCGTGGGCCGCAGCTATGTGGGGGAGTACTGCACCTCGCTGCACATGGCCGCCGCATCCATCACGCTCGTGAGGCTCGACGACGAGATCGAGTCGCTGCTCATGGACCCAGCGGAGATCCCGATTTGGGTCTACTAGGTTCCAGTTCGCGACGGCGGACGCTCACGGTTTGGTGGGCGTCCGCCGCTGTAAGTGATTTGCTTGGGTCTCGCGCGACACGACTTCGCCCGTTGCTCAGTCGATGAAGCTGACCCGGATTCCCAACGAACCGCATAGCCCAGTGAGCATTGCTCGGGTGTTGTCGGCAGCCTGTTGTCGAAGCTCCGACTCCTCTGCCGCGGAAACCATTCTTGATTCGGCGTCCTGGTAGAACTGCGACTGCTCAGGCAACTCGATCGCATCAGCCACCCGTTCAAACACGCCGCGATCCTGCGCGAACAAGTAGGACCGGCTCTGGTCGAGGTTGGGTTTATCGAGTTGGGGCTCTGGCACCCGCATCTTCACCGAGTCTCCGTCGTCCGACACAACGATGTCCCGCTCGGTAAGGCCGGACAAGTCGACGTAGGCGTCAACAGTTCCCGCTGCAACAAATAGCGTCCGTCGTCCGGCGACGAAATCAGGTAACCATGCGACATCGTCCTCGACATCGAGCAACACCTCGAAGTTACCCATCGCCGCGTGGTACTCGCCGATGTCTTCAATCGACGTCAGCAGGGTGGGCTGGCTTCGATCGATCCGCTCTGTTTGGAACAAGCCAAACCCATATATATTTCCGACCCCGATTCCGGCCAGAACCAGAACAGTTGCGCAGGTCACCGTCAAAGCCGCGCGCTTCAGTAGCTTGATAATATCCGTCCCCTTCGAGCTGCCGAAACGCCTGAGGGTCGTTCCTGCTCTATCCACCTATCGACGGACGCAGAGCGGCCAATCGCGGCCTCAGTCTAGCGCGAATGTGCAACCAGCTGAGGCGCGAGTGCCGGGCTTGTATCAGGGGCTGATATTACATGGACGGGGTTGCTCCCAGATACGGGTGAAGTCATCTCTCACAAGGGGCCACACCAGTTGGAAGCCCTCTCCCACGGAGGTCACGCTGCTGGAGAGAGGCAGGAACAAAACGAACTCGTGCGGAATGACTCTACCGGCTGCATCACGCCTGTTCTCCGGATCCAAAAACCGAAATGCGACAGTGTCTGCAGTTGCACGAAAAGCTTCTGCTCCGTGCTCGATGCCGGAAAAGGCGGCTTCGTAGGCCTTGAGGGGACTTGGTCGATTTGCCGAGCGGAGGAATCGAAAACCCCAGTCCCTCCCGCGTGTTGCCCATAAGAAGTCGATTTGCTCTTGGGTTGGACCGCCATCAGCTTTCACGTGCGGCTCCGCAGAAGAACACGCCCCGCTTCACCCTCATCCAGCTCAAGCTGGAAACCGGTCAGCGTTTCAGTAAGAAAATCATGCTTTCCGCTCGCTTCGACATGTAGATCCTTGACTTTGTCGCCAGCGAGATCAAGCACGACCTGTATGAGATTGGGACTTACGAGACGGGCTATAGGACCGAGCGGGCCAGCTGCTCGCACGAGGAAGGTGGGTAGCTTCACCTGAGCCAGCAAGGCGGCCAGAGGTGTGGCCACTTGCAGCAGATGTTCCGCTACTGCTCCCCCTTTTCGCGCTGCAAAGGCCCACCTCACATAGCGAGAGAAGGGAAGCATAGCCGCTATGGGCAGCATCAGATCCAGCCCGACTCGCTTAGCTATTTCAATCTTGCCAGGTTCAAACTCAGCCGAAGAGAGAAGTACAAAATCATCTCCTACCGAAAGGGCTTCGGGGGCTTCCACAAACGATGCGATCACGCTTTGCAGCTTGTTCAACTCTGCTCCGGCTTTTTCCACGAGCATGTCTTGGAAGTTGACCACGTCCATATTCGGCAGTAGGTCCGCCTTCGAAAGGGCCATCAACCAAATCCGAGGAAACTTCACCAGCGGCTTGCTGTCCTCCAAGAGGTTGTCACGAACCTTCAGTAGCTGAGTGCTGAGGTTCGTCAGAAGCGCTTTGAGGTAGCGTTCCTCCTCGCCGGCGTTGTCGAGAAGCTTTTGGCCGTCTACTAGTACGAGCGCCACATCGGAACCCAGCAGTGAACGAAAAGTGTCTATCCTGCGTTTTTCTTCTTCAGGCTCGGTCGGGTCCTCTTCAAACCACTCGCCGGGGTAATCGTGCCACACCAAGCGCAGTTCTTCAGCGGCGTGCTTTTTTGCCTTCGCGGCCGCTCCGGGCTTGCGCTTGATCGCGAAAGCGTATGACGTTGCAGAGAACCTGTTGGTCATCGGAAGTGCTGCTGAGTTTTTCATGCCCAGGTAATTCTGATGTAGCAGCCGACCTTGAGCGCTGTCCCCGGCAAGAACGTCAAACCGTTCAGTGCCGGAGAGCAGGCCCTCCAACGCTAGGCCGTAAAACGATGACAGGAGTACCGTCTTTCCGCTTCCGCTTTCCCCGAATACTGCAATCTGCTGCTCTCGTGCGACCTTATTCAGAATCATAGGACGAACTTACGGCACAACAGAGTGTTTTGCGGACGAGAGTCCCAACTCGTGTCAACGGATCACCCCTGGGATGGTTCTCCGTGTGGCCCGAATTTCCTTGATGCGGCGTGGAGAGCCCGTCTCGTACGCACTAGCTGTTCATCGGATGTCACGACGGCGCACTGCAAGCGCCCACTGCAGCTCAAGAGAACACTTAGGGCGTCTTTCCGCCAAGCACGTCCACGTGCACGTGATCGAGGTGGCGCAAGATTTCGTTCGCCGGCGTGGGCGCGTCGTAAGGGTGCCACCCGCCCCTCGCCAGCCGTGCGCTCCAAAACTGGTCGTCAAAAATGACGTACTGGATGTTCAGACCCTCGGCGTGGGCGACTAGCCACTGCGCGAGTACCCACCCCTCCCGCCGGTTCTCCTCGGTCACGGGTCGGAAGAAAATGTCGATGGCCCGCCCGTCGTAGTGCGTGGAGTCGCCGCCGTGCCCGGAACCGACACCGCCGGGCTCGAAACCGCCGAGGCTCTGCTCGCCGAACACCTCAGCCATAGCCGTCCGCACCTGCTCGGCGCGCGGAGTCAGGCCCGACGGGGTCAGCTCCTCCACTCGGAGTTCCGAATCTACGGAGCCCTTACAGGTCAGGACCGGCCCGGCGTCGCTTGCTGGGCCGTCAGTCAGGGCCTGAAGGGCGGCTTCGTCGAGGCTCGAGCTTTCCGCGGGCTCTACGCCACGGGCCCGAAGCGCTACTTCCGTCGTGGCTCGTTTCGCCTCAACTCGGCTGAACCCGACCTCTCCGTCCGCAGTGCGCACCACGCACTCCGGACCGGAGAGAAGCGACCCGCCTCCGGTGGCCAAACCGCTGAGGAAGGTCGGCCCCAGGAACACGAGTGCTGAGCCCAGCACGGCGAGGATCAGAACGCCTACGAGCACCTGAATCGGGCGCCGCTGACCGACACGCGCGACGGTGCCGGTCATGGGTAGCCCGTGCCAGCGGACAGCTGGGTGTCGAGGCACGTGGTTCTACCGGTCACCGTCGATTCGCCGACGGCTGCCGCCGCGAAGCTGCTCGTCATGACCGATCCTCCTGTTGTGATGCAGCGCAGCTCCTGGTGCGGAGCGACCTACTGCTCAGGAAGTTAATCGACGGCATCCATCAGTAGTTCCCTCAGAAAAGGAGCTCGGGACTACGGAGCGGTCGCCGCGTCGATGAGCTGGTGGCTCGATGGCCTGCACGTTCAGCAGGGCCGGTAAGTCTTTCCACCGGGTGCGTAGCACCGAGGACCGGTGTAAGGATCCGCGATCACAGGGGGAGCAGGAGGAACATACTGCTGCGCAGGCGGGACATAGGGCTCGGGTGCGGGCGCGAGGTTCCGGATACGCTCCTGCTCAGCGGCTGCTGCCGCTTCGGCGGCCAGCCGGTCGGCCTCGGCACGAGCATTGGCTTCCGCCTGGATCCGCTTAGACTCGATACGAGCGGCCTCCGCTGCTTCCGCCTGAATACGTTCGGCCTCGACCCGTGCTGCTTCTGCGGCCCTGGCGGCTTCTGCTTCAGCTGCTGCAACCTGCGCGGCGGCTTCGGCTTCCTTGAGTGCTGTGGCTTTGCTTGCAGCAGCGGCCAGTGACCGCTCGCCCTTGGCGATCTGGGCGTCGAGGTCGCTCACCATTGCTGCCGTGCGATCGGCTCCGACCGCGAGAACCCGGACGGTGTCCTTGCCCGCCTCGAGGGCTTCCCGTGCGGCCTTCGCTGTCGTCAGGGCGGCGAGGATTCCGGCAGCGGTTGCAGCGACAGCTGCCCCTGTCTCGCCGACAGGAGCCTCGGTCGCCGCGGCGAGGGTCTCCACGGCATCGGTCACCTCAGCCGGAAGGGTGCAGCCTTCCGCGACGTCCAGCAACCCGGCGCCCTGTGCTGTGGCCTCGTCGTAGGCCGCTTGCACCTCGTCGTAGTACTTCCTGTTCGGCTCGATGAGAACCGGGACGCCCAAGCCCACACGCGCGAGTTCCGCGTTGACCAGGGTCTGGTCCTCGATGAAGACGGCAGCCAACACGCGGTCGTACTTGTCCGTTCGCTCGATATCGAAATCCAGCGCAACCTTCGTTCCTGGCGGCGTCAGCGATTCGAGCTTCTGGGTGGCCTCCGGGCCGAGGCATTCGACGGGCTTGTCGGGGTGCTTCGTCTCGGGCGTGTCCACGTTCAGCAGGCGTACGGTCTGGTCCTCGCCGTCGAAATTGATGACAAGGGTGTCGCCGTCGACCACCCGCACGACAGTGCCCGGCTGGTAGTCGGATGCTGCCTCACCTGACGACGCGGGGTCGGTGCAGGCTGTCAGGGTCGAGGCGAGAACCGCCGCGGTCAGGAGGGTCGCCGGTGCGAGGCGGTGAAAACGAGCAGGATTCATCGGTCTTCTTCTACGGGTACGAATACGAGAGCTGGGCGGTGGTGGCTCGATGGACTCACCCGACACCGCAGGGATTGGAGTGTCAGCTGATGCGGACCATCAACCGGGCCGGCGTGGGCGCCTTCGGACAGGTCTCAGCGAAGCAGGTGACAGAGAAGTTCTAGCACAGGCCGATGCTCCTGATCCCGGATCGGGAAGGGAAGCGCGAATCGGCTCCAGTCCTGAGCGGAAACTGAGCCAATCCAAAGCCGAGGGACGATGAATGAGCAGCCAATGCTGACATGTTCATCATTTCGCAGAACCGCGGGTACGCTGCCCCAAGACATCGCATCAACGCTGGGGAGCATCTCATCAAATCGCCATTCCGTCCGCCTGCCCGCACGCCGTCGTCGACCTCGTCGTCCACGATCAAGCTGGAGATACGGACCTCCACCGCTATCCTCGCCGGACTTGCACTGATCCTCGTGGTCATCGGGCTCATCACCGGCGGTATCGGCGGAGCGCTCATGATGGCGGCGTCGTTCGCCTTCTTCACAGGCCTCTACACGCTCATCACCAACCGCCCGTCGTGGGCACGCCTCGCCGGGCGCAAGGCCGGAGCGATCACGGCGGGAGCCGCCGTCGTCGCGCTCCTCGTGGGTGGTGCCATCGCCCCCGCCTCCGACACGGTCCCGACAGCCGTCGCCGAACAGGTGACGGAGCAGGCTACGGAGGAGGCCGAGCAGGCAGACCCGACCGATGAGCCGAGCACGAGCCGGCCCTCCGCCACGCCGACGCCGTCACCCACGCCGACGCCGTCGCCGACTCCCAGCGCAACGTCGTCGGACGTTGCCCCGCTCGACCCGGACACCGTCCCCGATGCCACCGGTACGCCCCGGGCGCCGTCGGACCAACCGGCCTTCGACACCACGGCGCTCGCCGTCCTGGAGACGCTGCCGATCAAGGGACGTGCGCCGAACACCGGGTACGACCGCGAGGAGTTCGGGCAGGCCTGGCTCGACGTCGACCACAACGGCTGCGACACCCGCAACGACATGCTGAACAGGGACCTGACGGAGATCGTCCACGCGAACTCCGTGCCCTGCAAGGTGCAGTCGGGCATCCTGGACGATCCGTACACGGCGTCCACCATCGCGTTCCTACGCGGACAGGCGACGAGCACCAAGGTGCAGATCGATCACGTCGTCGCTCTTTCCGACGCCTGGCAGAAGGGCGCGCAGCAGCTCACCTTCGACCAGCGCCTCGCCTTCGCGAACGACCCGCTGAACCTGCAGTCCACGGACGGACCCACCAACCAGCAGAAGGGCGCGGGCGACGCCGCCACGTGGCTGCCGCCGAACAAGGGCTACCGCTGCGAGTACGTGGCACGGCAGGTGTCGGTCAAGGCGACGTACGCCCTGTGGGTGACGCAGGCCGAACACGACGCCATGGCGCGCATCCTGTCCGACTGCAACGGCATCCTCGCGCCGACCAACCAGATGGCGCCCTCCGTGGCACCGCCGGTGGCACCCGCCGAGACCGAGGCGCCCGCGCCAGTCGTGCCGGAACCCGTAGCCCCTCCCGTGGCTCCGGCTCCCGCTCCCGTTGTGCCGGCGCCGGCACCCGCCCCGGTGGCACCTGCGCCCGCACCCGTGGCGCCTGCACCGGTAGCTCCGGCGCCCGCGCCCTACTACCAGAACTGCGATGCCGTCCGTGCGGCCGGTGCGGCTCCGATCGCCGCCGGCTCACCCGGCTTCCAGCCGAAGTTCGACCGTGACGGCGACGGATGGGGCTGCGACAGCTAGCAACTCTCGCCGGAACGAATGACGGCGGGGCAGTCACCTCAGGTGGCTGCCCCGCCGTCGTTGTTCAGCGCCAAGCCCTCCCTGCCGCAAAGCTCCGCATCGGTGTCCGTCTCGTCCGACCAGCGGCGCCGCAGAACGAAGAGTTCGTCAACGATGTCCTGCGGCAGCGGCGTGTAGTCCTGGCTGAAGGAGAGCAGTTCCCTCAGGTTCTCCTCGCGGCTCGTCGAGCCCACGCGGAGAGCAACTGCGGGGTGTTGTGGGTGAGGCGAATGCGGGCGTGGTCGTACTGGCATGAGGTGTGGAGCCACAGCCCGGCGGGATGCCGGTGTGGCAGAGTGACGAGCATGCGCCACACGCCACACTTCGTCCTGTCCGACGTCGGCGAGGTCAAGCGACTCGTCCGCGAGAATCCGTGGGCGACGATCGTGTCCTCACCGGCAGGCGGACTCGTGGCGTCCCACTATCCGGTGATGCTCGAGGAGACGTCCGACGACAGCATCAGCATCATCAGTCATGTGGGGCGCCCCGACGAGCAGCTGCACGACCTCGGGAACCACGAGGTACTGGTGATCATCCAGGGCCCGCACGGCTACATCTCACCCGGCTGGTACCCCGAGGACCAGGTCATCCCGACGTGGAACCATGTCACAGCGCACCTGTACGGGAAGCCGGAGATCCTCTCCGACGAGGAGAACTTCCGAGTGCTCGGGAAGCTGGTCGACACCTTCGAGGCCGTCATGCCGGAGCCCAGCGCTCTGGCCCTGGACCCCGAGGGATCACGCCGCGTCGCACGGGGGACGGTAGGCATCCGCCTGCGCGTGACCCGCTTCGACGCGCGGCTCAAGCTCAGCCAGGACAAGGCTCCCGCCGTGGTGGAACGGATCGTGGACGAGCTCGAGCACGGCGAGCACTACGCGAACCCGGCCCTCGCCCGCGAGATGCGGCGTACGTGGCACGGATGAACAGCTCCGTGGGTGGCGTTCTTCTCCGCTCCGCGCGCCTGGTCGGGACGCCCGGTGAACCAGTGGACCTCCTCGTCGAGGACGGGATCGTCACTGCTGTGCGCGAGGGCCTGGAATCCGGTTCGGCCCGGACGGTGGATCTGGGCGGACGGTGGGTGTCACCGGGTCTCTGGGATTCGCACGTGCACATGGGCCAGTGGGCGCTCATGCGCCAGCGCCTCGACCTGTCCCCGGCGACATCGGCCGCCGGCGCCGCGGCACTGGTCGCCGGACGCCTGCGCTCGATGCCACCGGCGGCCGGACAGCCCCTGATCGGCTACGGCTTCCAGGACGGACTGTGGCCGGACGCCCCGACACAGGAACTGCTCGACGCCGTCGGGGCCGACGTGCCCGTCGTGCTCGTCAGCAAGGACCTGCACGCGGCCTGGCTCAACACCAGGGCCCTCGCCCTCCACGGGCACGCCGACCACCCCACGGGGCTGCTGCGCGAGCAGGCCGCCTTCGACGTCAACGCCCGCATCAGCTCGGTACCCGACGAGCACCTCGACGGCTGGGTGGGGGAGGCGGTCGACGCCGCAGCCGCCCGTGGCGTCGTCGGCATCGTGGACCTCGAGATGACCCTCTCCCTCGACCGGTGGGCTCACCGTGTAGCCGGTGGCATCCGGGGTATGCGGGTCCGGGCCGGCGTGTACCCGCACGATCTCGACACCGTCATCGCGAGGGGCCTGCGCACCGGGGACGTCATCGAGGGTACGGAGGGCCTGGTGACGATGGGCCCGTTCAAGGTCATCACCGATGGTTCGCTGAACACCCGCACCGCGTTCTGCCACGACCCGTACCCAGGACTTGAGAACACAGCCGAAGAGCGCGGGATCTCCACCGTGGGCGGGAGCGACCTCGTCGGCCTGCTGCGCCGCGCGTCGTCGGCAGGCCTCGTCCCGGCGGTCCACGCCATCGGGGACGCGGCGAACTCCCTCGCCCTCGACGCGTTCGAGGAGGTGGGCTGCGGCGGAAGCATCGAGCACGCCCAGCTCGTCGACGAGGCCGACTTCGGACGCTTCGCGCGCCTCGGCGTCACTGCCAGCGTCCAGCCGGAGCACGCGATGGACGATCGCGACGTCGCGGACCGGTACTGGCCGGGGCGCACGCACCGGGCCTTCGCCTTCGGGAGCCTGGTGGCAGCGGGCGCGGAGGTCAGGCTCGGCTCGGACGCGCCGGTCGCACAGCTCGACCCGTGGGTGTCGATGGCCGCTGCCGTGTCCCGAGCACGGGACGGGCGGTCACCGTGGCACCCCGAGCAGCGCGTGCTGTCGTCGGTGGCACTCGCCGCGTCCACCGACGGGCGCACGATGCTGCGGCCGGGGTCGGTAGCAGACCTCGTGGTCACCGAACTGGACCCGCTCCGCGCCGACGACCACCAGCTGCGGGACTTCGCCGTGTCGGCGACCATGCTCGGGGGCCGGTGGACGCACTCCACCCTCGACGGGGACACAACCGTCCAGGGGTAGCTGTCGGGGTCCGGCGGACGTCCCGGGTGCGGCAAGATGGAAGGCATGGACCGGGCCGCAGAGATCTCCGCTTTCCTGCGCTCGCGACGCGCACGGATCTCGCCGACCACGCTCGGAGCGCCGTTCGACGGCAGGGTGCGGCGCGTGCCCGGGCTCCGGCGCGAGGAAGTGGCCCGGCTCGCCGGCATGAGCCCCGACTACTACACGCGGATCGAGCAGGGCCGCGGTGGCGCGGTGTCGCTGGAGATCATCGACTCCATCGCCCTGGCCCTCCGCCTCGACACGGTGGAACGGAACCACCTGCTCAACCTCTGCGGCACTCCGCTGCCGCACCACACGCCCGGCCTGGAGCCCCAGCGCGTGCGCCCCGGGCTGTACGACCTGCTCGCCGTCATGGAATCGGTACCCGCGATCATCCTCGGACGCCGCACCGACGTGCTGGCCAGCAACCGCCTGGCGAGGGCCCTGATGACCGACTTCGAGGCGCTTCCGGCTCCGCACCGCAACTACGCCCGCTTCATCCTGCTCGATCCGAAGGCCCGTGAGCTCTACCGGGACTGGGAGCAGGTGGGTGAGCAGACCACCGCGATGCTGCACCTCGACGTCGGACGCTTCCCGGAGGACCGCCAGCTGGCCGAACTCATCGCCGATCTCCGGGCGGGTTGCCCTGAGTTCACCCGGTTCTGGGAGGACCAGAACGTCCACGAGAAGGACCAGGGCGAGATCCGCTTCAACCACCCGGTGGGCGGCGAGTTCGTGCTGCACTACCAGACCCTCCTGGTCCCGGGAGAAGCGGACCAGAGCGTCTGCACCTACTATGGGGCGCCGGGATCCAGCAGCGAAGCCGCGCTCGCGAGGCTCGCCGGGATGACGACGTCGTCCCCTGCCTCCGCCTGATCCTCCCGCCGCTGTGGCGCGGGCCACAGGTCAGGCTAGCCCTGCGCGAACTAGGTCCAGCGGGGTAGGTCTTGCGTGCTGGAACGCCCCGGGGGAGTGATGGACTGGAGTCCGGACCAACCCCCACAGGCAGGAGCACCACCCGTGACGAGAGCATCGGACACACCGTCGGTTGCAGCCAGTCTGAGCCTGATCCAGGACGAGCTCGCAGGAGCAGCCGGCGGCCTACAGGACGACCAGCTCGCAGCGCTCGTGGCCGAGATCCAGCAGGCCCGGAAGATCTTCGTCGCCGGTGGAGGCCGTAGCGGCCTCGCCCTGCGCATGCACGCCATGCGCCTCATGCACCTCGGACTTCCGGTGCACGTGGTGGGCGAGACGACGACGCCGGCCATCGGCTCCGGCGACCTCCTGATCGTCGCCTCCGGCTCCGGAACCACCGCCGGTGCCGTCGCTGCTGCAGAGACCGCGGTCTCCGTGGACGCCCGGGTGGCGGCCCTGACCACCGACGGCGAGTCGACGCTCGCCGGACTGGCCCACCGCGTGGTGGTCATCCCTGCCGCGCAGAAGACGGACCACGGAGGCACGGCCTCCCGCCAGTACTCCGGCAGCCTCTTCGAGCAGGCACTGCTCCTGGTGCTCGACGCCACGTTCCACACCCTCTGGAAGGCCGACGGCACCCCCGCCGAAGACCTCTGGCCCCGGCACGCCAACCTCGAATAGCGCGCCCCCCTGATCCCCCCCCAGCCAGCAAAGGACACATCATGAAACTGCAACTCGCCATGGACGTACTGACCGTCGAGGACGCCCTCGAGCTCTCCGGGAAGGTCGCCGAGTACGTCGACATCATCGAACTGGGCACCCCCCTGGTCAAGAACGCCGGACTCTCCGCCGTCACGGCCATCAAGGAAGCCCACCCGGACAAGATCGTCTTCGCGGATCTGAAGACCATGGACGCCGGCGAGCTCGAGGCCGACATCGCCTTCACGGCCGGCGCCGACCTCGTGACCGTGCTCGGCGTCGCCGATGACTCCACCATCGCCGGAGCCATCAAGGCCGGCAAGGCCCACGGCAAGGGCGTGGTCGTGGACCTCATCGGCGTCGACGACAAGGCAGCCCGCGCCAAGGAGGTCACCGACCTCGGTGCGGAGTTCGTCGAGTTCCACGCCGGACTCGACGAGCAGGCCCAGGACGGCTACGACCTGGACACCCTGCTGACCGCAGGCAAGGAAGCCGGCGTCGCATTCTCCGTCGCCGGAGGCGTGAAGCTCGCCACCCTCAAGGACGTCCAGGCCTCGGGTGCCGATGTCGCCGTCGTCGGCGGCGGTATCTACAGCGCCGATGATCCCGCACAGGCCGCGAAGGAACTGCGCGCAGCGATCAGCTGATCTGCCCGTAGCAGGAAGGAAAGGCCGGTCCTTCGGGGCCGGCCGTACCGTTTCCCCGGGCGCTGTGCGAAAGCACACCGGGGTTCCGCTGATCGGTGGAGAACAGCCAGTATCGCGTGGTGCTGCCGCTGGGACGATTGGATGGACAGCCGATTCCGCCACAGAATGGACCGCCATGGGCAACGACGCCGTACCCAACCCCGACCCGTCGACGTACGAGGGGAGGGACGCCGCCTTTCTGCAGGACTTCGCCACCCTCAGTACCTTCGGAGCCACACCCGGGGGAGGAGTGGAACGCCAGGCGGGCTCGCCGGCCGATGGCGAGCAGCGTGCCTGGCTCACGGACCTGCTGACGGCGCAGGGCTTCACCGTTCGTTTCGACCGGGCCGGCAACCAGTTCGGGCTCCTCGAGCTCGTTCCCGGCGCACCCTTCGTGCTCGTCGGCTCACACCTCGACTCGCAGCCGACCGCCGGCAGGTACGACGGCGCCTTCGGCGTCCTGGCCGCAGCTCACGCGGCATTCACGCTCGCGGAGGAGTGGCGCGCGGCCGGTGCGGCTCCGCGCTACAACCTCGCAGTGGTGAACTGGTTCAACGAGGAGGGCTCGCGGTTCAAGCCGTCCATGATGGGCAGTTCCGTCTTCACGGGGAAGCTCGCCCTCGAGGATGCGCTCGCCACGACGGATCCGGCAGGGGTCGCCGTGCGCGAAGCACTGGCAGCGACGGCGAGCTCCGGCACATTGGAGGGACCCGACCCGGCCTACTACGCCGAGATCCACATCGAGCAGGGCCGCGGGATGGAACGGGACGGCGTCACGATCGGCGCCGTCGCATCGAACTGGGCGGCGAACAAGTACGAGTTCGTCGTCCACGGCGAGCAGTCCCACACCGGATCGACGGTCATGGCGGACCGCCAGGACGCACTGCTGGGGGCTTCGCTGCTCGTCGTGGCCGCGCGGGACGTCGCCGACGCGTTCCCGGCGGGCGCCGTCCACACCTCGGTGGGCGAGCTGCACGTCTACCCGAACTCCCCGGTGGTCGTCGCGTCCCGCGTGAGCCTGCTGCTGGATCTCCGCTCCGCCGACGAGGAACTGCTCGCCGCCGCCGACCGGCAACTGCACGAGCAGCTCCGGGTGATCGAGGAGCGGGCCCGGGTGCGCATCGAGAAGACCGGGTCGCACTGCTGGCCGGTCACGCCCTACCAGCCGCAGGGCGTCGAGCTGGCGGAGAAGATCGCCGCGAACCGCGGCCTGAAGCACGCCCGCGTCCAGACGATCGCCGGACACGATTCCACCAACATGAAGGACGTGGTCCCGACCGTCATGCTGTTCGTCCCCTCCGTCGAGGGCATCTCGCACAACGAGCACGAGTACACCACCGACGAGGACATCGTGAACGGCCTGCACGTGCTCACCGACACCGTCCGCGCGCTGTGCCTCGGGGAGCTCGACGAACCGATACAGTGACTCCCAGAGAGAAGGAGCCCCGCCACCCGGCGGGGCTCCTTCTGTGTGATAAGGCTCAGGCCGTCTCGGCCACTCCGCACCAGCCGGCGATGAACAGGGCGATCGTCTTCGTGACGTTGCGGACCGACTCGACGGACACGCGTTCGTCGAAGCCGTGGATGGCCTCCGACGTCGGCCCGTAGACCAGCGCCGGGATGCCGGCATACAGCGAGAACACGCGGCCGTCGAGGTAGCCCGGCGTCGTGAAGCTCTGCAACGCGGTCCCAGTGACGTGCTGGTGGGCCGCCGCCAACGCCTGCTCGGCCGCCGACCCCTCCTCGAGGACGTAGCCCTCGGAGAAGAAGCCCGTACGCACGGCCGAGATCTCCGCGTCGCTGTCGATGCCTGCCAGGCAGTCCTCGATCTCACGGTAGGCATCCGCCGCCGAGGTACCCGGGTAGAGGGAGGCGCGGACGTCGAACTCGCACCAGGAGGGGACGCTCGAGGGCCAGTCACCACCGGCGATCGTGCCGATGTTGAAGTTGATCGGATGGTCGAGGTCCTCGAAGTACCGGTGCTCGCCCTTCTCGGCATTCCAGCGGTCCTGCACCGTGCGCAGCTCCTGCATGACCGGATAAGCGGCGTCGATCGCATTGAACCCCGACGCCATCTCGCGGACGTGCGTCGGCTGCCCGGACACCCGGACGCGGAACCAGATGACGCCCACGTTCGCGCGGACGAGCATGTCCTCCTCCGGCTCGGGAATGACGACGGCGTCGGCCGTGTAGCCGCGCTGCAGCGCCGCGAGCGACCCGTTGCCCGTGCATTCCTCCTCGACGACGGACTGCACGTGGATGCGTCCCTGGGGCGACAGGCCGGCGGCGCGCACGGCGTCGAACGCAAACAGGTTCGCGGCGAGCCCCGCCTTCATGTCGCCGACCCCGCGCCCGTACATCCAGCCGTCGAGGATCGGGGCATCCCAGGGGCTGCGGGACCAGGTCTCCACCGGGCCGGTGGGAACGACGTCGATGTGCCCGTTGAGGATCAGGGACCGCCCGGCTGCCGGCGCGGACGGCGTGTACGTCCCCACCACGTTGGTCAGGTCCTCGAAGTCGACCGTCGTCGGGCCGTACCCGACATGCCCGGACAGGGAGTCCTCCTCCAGCTGCCAGCGGTCCAGCTCGAACCCGCGCTCCTGGAGTGCGCTGACCATCAGGTCCTGGGCACTGGCCTCCTGCGCCCGCAGCGACGGGTGGCGGACGAGCTCGGCCGTGAACGCGAGCTGGCGGTCGAAGGCGGCATCGACGGCGTCGAGGATCCGGGTGCGCTGTCCGTCGTCGAGCCCGGACCCGGGCATGACATCACTGGACAATGGCTTTGTCCTTCACGCGGAGGCGCTCGCCGAAGAAGCCGCCGGCTGCGGTGATGAGCGAGACGGCCATGAGCAGCAGGGCCGCGGTCCAGGACCCGCCGCCGGTGGCGCCCTGCAGGGCGACGGCGATGAAGGGGAGGAACCCGCTCAGAGCGCCGGCGAGGTTGTAGCCCAGGGCGACACCGCTGTAGCGGAGGTGGGGCGGGAACAGCTCGGTGAGCAGGGCGCCGGTCACCGCGTAGGCGATGGACAGGAACGCGATGCCGAGCGTCACGGCGAGGATGATGGCCGCGGGGTTCCTCGTGTCGATGAGCCAGAACAGCGGGAACGCCGCTGCGGCGGTGACGAGGCCACCGAGAAGGGTCATGCGTCCCGGCCCGACGCGCTCGCTGAGGCGTCCCATGACGAGCACGACGCCGATCTGGAAGACGGCGGCGACCAGCGTCGCGTTGACCATGAGCCCACGCTCGAGGCCGAGCGTGACGGTGCCGTAGCTGATGACGAAGGTGGTCATGACGTAGAACCCGCCGACACCGAGGAACGCGGCGGCGACAGCGACGAGCAGGCGGCCCCACGCGTTGCGGAAGACCTCCAGAGCGGGGATCTTGGCGCGCTCCTCGAGCTTGACGAGTTCGCGGAAGATCGGGGACTCCTCGACCTTGAGCCGGATGTAGAGGGCGATCAGCAGCAGCGGGAAGGCGGCCAGGAACGGCAGGCGCCAGCCCCAGGAGTCGAAGGCCTCCGAGGGCAGCAGCAGGACGAGGGCGAAGGCGCCGGAGGACATCAGGGTGCCGACGGGAGAGCCGACCTGCACGAGTGCCGCGTACCGGCCGCGCTTCTCGATGGGTGCGTGCTCGACGGCGATCGTCATGGCTCCCCCCCACTCGCCGCCCACGGCCAGGCCCTGCATCAGGCGCAGGATGGCGAGCATGATCGGCGCTGCCAGCCCGATGCTGCCGAAGTCCGGCAGGACGCCGATGAGCCCGGTGGCACAGCCGATCATCACGATGGTGATGAGCAGGGCGGGTCGGCGCCCCACGCGATCGCCGATGAAGCCGAAGAGGACGGCACCGAGCGGGCGGGCCGCGAAACCGACGCCGAAGGTCGCGAAGGCGGCGAGGGTCGCTGCGGTGGGATCCAGCGTCGTGAAGAACAGGCGGTTGAACACGATCGCCGCGGCGGTGCCGAAAAGGAAGTAGTCGTACCATTCCAGGGCCGTGCCGACGAACGCGGCGCGCGCGATCTTGCCGGCGTCGGCCCCGCTCACTGTCGGGATCTCTGGTGGGGGTGCGGGTGTTGCCTCGGAGGGTTGCATGGTCATACTTCCTGGTCGGAGGGGATCGGGGTGGTGGCAGGGACGGGGACGACCGTCCGGGGGGTGAGGAATCCGTCACCGAAGACGCACTCGCCGCCCACGAGGGTGGCGAGGACGGTGATGGCGCCGATCCGGTCCGGGTCGACGCGGGCGGGGTGGTCCGAGAGGACGACGAGGTCGGCGAGCTTGCCCGCCTCGAGGGTGCCCCGGCGGTCCTCCTCGCCGGCGGCCCACGCCGCGTCCACGGTGTACGCGCGCAGGGCGGTCTCGGCGTCGACGCGCTCCCCGGGAGCGATGACAGCGCCCGACGACGTGGTCCGCTGCACCATGGACTGCATGCCGAGCAGGGGAGCGCCGGTCGCGACCGGGCGGTCGGAGCTGCCCGGGACACGCACGCCCCGCTCGAGGAAGGATCGATGGCGGTAGACCCACGGCTCGCGGTCGCGTCCGACGGCGGCGGCCATGGTGTCGCCGACCTCGTACAGGAAGCGCGGTTGCGGGACGGGCGTGATGCCGAGCTCCACGAACCGGTCGAGCTGGTCGGGGCGCACCATGCCCGCGTGTTCGATCCGGTGGCGTACGCCGGGCCGGGGTTGCTGCTGCTGGGCTGCCGCGAAGGCGTCGAGGGCGACGTCGACGGCGGAGTCCCCGATGGCGTGCGCGGCGACGGTCCAGCCCGAGCAGTGTGCCGAGACGATCCGGCGGGTCAGTTCCTCGATCGAGAGCTGGAAGTCGCCGGTACCGTGGGCGTGGTCGCAGAACGGTTCGGTCACGGCAGCGGTGCGCCCGATCAGGGACCCGTCCACGAAGATCTTCATCGGGCCGATCCGGACGGTGTCGTCCCCGAATCCCGTCGCGATGCCGAGGTCCAGGCCGAAGGTGATGCCGTCGTCGTCGTGCGCCGTGACCGGGTGGAGGGCGTCGCTGGCGACCATGAGCTGGACGCGCGTCCGCAGTCCGCCCTGCCGGCGGGCGAGCGCGTAGGCGGCGAGTTCGACGGGGCTGCGTCCGATCAGTCCGCCGCCGATGCCCGCTTCCACGACATGCGTCAGGCCCTCGGACGCGTACACCTCGCTGGCCCCTGCGACGGCGTCGGCCAGCTCCGCGACGGGATACGGCAGCACGAGTGCGGTGACGAGCTGCTGGGCCCGTTCCTCCAGCAGGCCCGTCGGGCCGTCGGCGTCGGTCACCACCTTCCCGCCTTCCGGCGTCGCGGCCGTGCCGTCGAGGACGCCGGCCAGCTCGAGGGCGAGGGAGTTCACCGAACACATGTGGCCGGAACGGTGCTTCAGCCAGACCGGGCGTCCCGGCGCTGCGGCGTCCAGCAGCGTGCGGTGCGGATGCGCGCCGAGGACGGTGTCGTCGTACCCGGACCCGACGAGCCACTGACCCTCGTGGAGGATCGCCGCGGCGTCCCGCACCGCTACGGACACCTCGTCGAGGGTGAGGCAGCCGCTGAGGTCGAGCTCCTGCAGTGACTGTCCGAACCACGCCATGTGGTTGTGGGAATCTCCAAAACCGGGGACGACGACGGCCTGGTCCGCGTCGATCGTCCGCCGGGCCGGGAGGCCGGAGACGTCGTCGTCGAACCCGACGATGAGCCCGTTGAGGATGCCCATCGACTGCGCCGTCGGGCGGGTATCACTGAGTGTGAAGAGCTGGGCGTTGATGATCTTGACGTCGAGCATTGTGTTCCCTCGAGTGAGTGGAGCTGTTCGATTCCTATCAGTGTGGTCTCCGTCACCGGCGCCCACAATGGAGGGATGGCACGGACTCCAGCCCTAGGATGGGCAAATGCCCAAGAACAGTGACTCCTCGGCAACCGGGCGGTCGGTCCTGTCCGACGTGGTGACCAGCTGCCTCGCGGACATCGACGGCATCGCCGAACGGTTCCTGGTCGACGTGCAGGACATCGAGGGCTACGCGGGCTCGCCCGTGCAGGACCAGGACCTGCGGGACACGGCCGTCGCCTCGATGGAGCTGCTGCTGAGGATGGTCGGCGGACTGCCGGTTCCGGAGCGCCTGGCGCTCATGTCGGACGCGCTCGGCCACCGCAGGGCGAGCCAGGGTGTACCCCTCGAGTCACTGCTGCGGGCCGTGCGGATGGACTTCCGCATCCTGTGGACCGAGATGCTCGGCAGGGTCCCGGCCGAGTCCCTGTCCGATTTCACGCACGATGCGGTGCGGGTGTGGGAAGCCGTCGAGTTCCATGTGACCCGTGTGCACGCCGGATACATGGACGAACTCGCATCGATGGCCCACGAGAAGGAACAGCAGCGGGCCTTCCTGCTGTCGAGGCTGCTGTCCTCGGACGGTCGGGACCCGCAACTGCTCGGGCAGGCCGCACGGGCGCTGGGCGTGTCTCCGCAGGGATCGTTCGTCGTCGCGGTCGGGGCGGAGAGCGCGCGCAGGGAGTTCAGGGCCGGCGTCGCCCGGGCGCAGGCGGAGGACTACCTGCACGAGCGCGACGGAGCGCTCATCCTCGTCCTCGAGGACCGGCGTCCGCCGTCGGGTCGGGCGACGGTCGCCGTGCCGGCCTGGCTGACCGGCCTCCGGTGCTTCGTCGCGCCCGTCGCCGGGTCCCTGGCGGAGGTCCCGACGATGGTCCGCGTGGCCCTCGAGGCCGTGGCGGTGCTGGACTTCACGGCGCCGGGCCACCAGTCGATCCGGCAGGCCTGGGGCCCGGTGGCTGCTGCACGGCTCGGCGGATTCGGCGCGGTGCTCGCCGACGAGGTCCTCGGGCCGCTGGCGCGCATCCCGGCGGCGGAGGGGGAACGCCTCGTCGAGACCCTCCTCGCCTACGTGAACTCCGGATCGGTCTCCCTGGCTGCGCAGCAGCTGTACTGCCACCGCAACACGGTGCTCAACCGGCTGGCACGGGTCCATCAGCTCACCGGGTACGACCCGGCGGTCCCTGCCGACGCGGCCACGCTGATCGCCGTCCTGAACTGCCGCGTCCAGGCGCAGGCAGGAATCGACGCTCCCCGCGCCTGATCCCGTCGTCGTACCCGGTCCGGTCGGCGATTGTGGACCCGGACCGGGAGCGACGGTGGTCAGGCGCTCTCCTCGCCCTTGTCGTCGACTTCCTCGACCCACGACGGCGGCTCGTCGCGTCCCTGCTCCTCGTCCTTCTCGGCGTCCGCCGCCGTCGCCTGCACGATGCCCTGCGCGTGGTGCGTGGGTGCGTAGACGGCGTAGAGACGCAGGGGTTCGTCCCCGGTGTTCTCGACGTCGTGCCACGTGCCGGCGGGCACCTGGATGCTCCAGCCGTCCGCGACGTCCTGCTGGTACGAGAGGTCGTCCTTCGAGGGCCCCATCGTGACGCGGCCCTTCCCGGCATCGACGCGCAGGAACTGGTCGGTGCCGTGGTGCACCTCGAGGCCGATCGCATTGCCCGGCTCGATCGACATGAGCGTCACCTGCAGGTGCTTGCCCGTCCAGGCGACGCGACGGTAATCGGTGTTCGCCGTCGTTGCACTCTCGATGTCGAAAGCGTTCGGGTTCGGTCCGTTGTCAGTGATGTCCATGATCGCATTCTGTACCATTTCGGCCCGGGGTCGCCAGATCGAGGACCACGTCGTCGAGCCGGCGAAGCGCGGTATGCAGTGGGAAGGGTGCTCGTGGACCGGTGCCCGGCCGGCCCGGCCTATCGGACCACGGGCTCGAAGGGCGACGACGGCGCGCCGGTCCAGCGGAACAGGTCCAGCACCGCGGTCTGCCGGGTGACACCGTCCTCGGTGATCCGGCCCTGGGTGGCGATGTAGAAGTAGCCGTTGCCGAGCGATTCGAGCCCGACGTCGGCCGTGAAGTTCCAGCCCCGGATTCCGGTGGGCTCGTGGGAGAGGCCCTGCTGGAGGAGGGGGAGGAGCAGGCCTTCCTCGCGGGTCGGCTGGCCCTCGATGATGCCTCGTACAGGTCGTGACGAGCCGTCGACGGCGAAGAGCGAGTAGTTGGGGAAGTGCTCCTTCACGCCCCTGTAGACGCCGAGGAGCCAGGTGTGGGTGAAGGCGTCGTAGTTCAGGTTCTGCACGCCGTAGGTGGTGTTGCCGGTGTGGACGAAGTACTTGCCGTCGGTGGTCGCCGGGCCGGAGGTGTGGGGGGCGGCCTGGGCGAGCGGCTGCTCGTACTTCTTCCACCGTGTGACGTCGTACTGCAGGAGCACCTGGTGGTCGTTGTCCGTGCGTCCGGTGTTCGAGTACACGCCGTAGGCGACCGTGAGCAGCTGCCTGCCGTTCTTGCGGCCGAACGCCGGGCCGAAGGAGACACCGTCGATCCCGCTGCTGCCGTAGCGGTGGTCCGGGGTGTCTGCGATGTCGCCGTCGAAGACGCCGTTGCCGTCCAGATCCGCGGTGAAGTCCTGCACCACCTCGTCGAGGTGGACGGCCGTGACGATGCCGTCCGTCTCGGCGTCCATGTCCATCCCGGTGATGCGGTCGACGTCGAAGATGGCGATGTAGAAGGACTCGGCCGCCTTGTACTCCAGCGATCCGTAGACGCGGCCGTCCTTCTCGTTGAAGTCGAGGTCCCCGAGGTGGCCGGTGAATCCCGTGACGGTGCCGAGGACGGTGCCGTCGAGGTCGGTCTTCACCAGCATCGAGGTGAAGGAGTAGTAGACGACCTCGTTCTCGGTGTCGACGGCGATCCCCTGGACGTGCCCGGCGGGCCAGGCACCGCCATCGACCGTGGCGGGGAAGTCCTCGACGGCTGGCTTCGCGGCGCCCGTGACCAGGACGGCGGACAGCAGGACGGAGATGGCGCGGACGATTGCTTTCACGGATGGCTCCTCGTCGGGCAGCAGTGGTGTCGGTTCCACGCTGCCGAGGGGGAGTCACGGGCGGGTTGCCTCCGCTGGGCAGGGAGGTGAACAGGCCGCCAAAGCTCGCCTAGGAACGCAACGGCGGCGTGGTGGCCCGGACGATCAGCTCCGGCTGCAACAGGACGCTCGAAGCGGTCTCCCCCTTGAATCCCCGCAGCAGTGCGTCGACGCTGAGGGTGCCCATCCGCTGCAGGTCGGAGCGGATGGAGGTCAGCGGGACCGGGAGCGTCGCTGCGAGGTCGAGATCGTTGTAGCCGACCAGGGCGACGTCGTCGCCGACCCGCTTCCCGGCGTCGCGGATGGCTCCCATCGCGCCGAGGGCGAGGAGGTCGTGCACGGCGAAGATGGCCGTGGGTGGCTCCGGCAACTGCATGAGCTGCCGACCCGCCTCCAGCCCCGAGGGCGTGCTGAACGCCGACTCGACGACGTAGGCGTCCGGCAGCGGATAGCCGGCGGACTCGAAGGCCCTGCGAAAACCGAGGGTCCGCTCGCGGCCCGTGCTCGCCAACTGGTCCCCGGCGATGACTCCCACCCGACGGTGACCGAGAGCCAGGAGGTGCTCGGCCGCGAGGTGCCCACCGCGGTGGTCGTCCGTGGTGACGGACAGGTGGCCCTCGAGCTTCCGCATGACGAGGACGTAGGGGACGCCCCGGCGCCGCAACTCATGCGCTGCCGTGTCACCGATGTGTGAATCGCCGATGATGACGCCGTCGATCCTCCGCGAGAGCATCGCGTCGAGACGGGTCCGTCGGTGATCCGGATCGTCGAGGGTGTTGGCGACGACCGTCCCGTAGCCGGCAGCGCTGGCCGCGGCGTCGATGCTCTCGTAGATGGACGCGAGCACGAGATCGGTGAGGCGAGGGACGAGGACGCCGATGAGACGGGACGATCCGGTCCTGAGTCCCGCCGCGCCGACGTCGCGCCGGTACCCGAGCACGGCAGCCAGCTCCCGAACGCGCCGGACCGTATCCGCACCCACCCCGGCCGGATCGTCGCTCAGCGCCCGTGATGCCGTGGACACATGCACCTGCGCATGCCGCGCCACGGTCGCGAGCGTCACGGGGCGCGATCGACCGGACGTCGGGCCGGTGATGGGTTCGTCCTTCATTGCCTCGAGTCTAGGGGCCCGGGGCTCCCCGGACAGCAGGTGCAGGGGATACGCAAAGGTTTGCGCGAGTGGTACGGGGTCCCGCAGCTTTCACAGTGCGGAAACATTGACGAAACCACCCACCCGTAGTGTGATGTACACCATACTTCCGCGATCGTCCCTCCCCGATGCGGAACGCAATCGTTTGCGCGAATGACAGGATCCCATGCTCCAGTCCACCTCACTCGAGACCGTCGAACGACTCGGCACCGGCGTCACCGCACTGTCCGGTTTCGTCGACGGCGACCGTCCCGGCTGGACCCGGGAGGTGTTCAGCGAGCCCTATCGGGCCTCCCGGACCTGGACCGCGGACCGCATGCGCCAGGTCGGCCTGGAGGTGCATGTCGATGCCGCCGGCAACATCGTGGGCCGTCTCGCAGGCCGCGAACCGTCCGCCCCGGCGCTGGTCACGGGATCGCACACGGACACTGTCGACGGCGGTGGACGGTTCGACGGCATCGTCGGTGTCCTCGGGTCCATCGAGGCCGCACGGCTCCTGCAGGAATCCGGGACGCAGCTGGAGCGGGACCTGCTGGTCGTCGATTTCCTCGGGGAGGAATCCAACGTCTTCGGCCTCAGCTGTCTGGGCAGCCGGTGCGCAGCCCAGGAGATGACGCCGGAGGACCTCGAACGGCGGGACTACCGCGGCGTGAGCCTCGGCCGGGCGTACACCGACTTCGGTCTCGATCCGTCGACGCTCTCCGACGTGCCCTGGGCGAAGCGAGCGCTGCACGCCTTCGTCGAACTGCACATCGAACAGGGCCCCACCCTCGAGAATCGTGGGTTGCCGCTGGGCGTCGTCACGGCGATCACCGGGATCGAGCGCTTCATCGCCACCTTCGCGGGCTCCGCGGACCACGCCGGAACCACCTCCATGGAGGACCGCCGGGACGCGATGATCGCCGCCGCCGAGGCCGTCCTCGCGGTGCGCGCCGAAGGCTGCGGGGCGCCCACCCATGGCGTCGCGACCTCGACGCGCGTGGAATCGGAATCCCGGTCACCGAACGTGGTGCCGTCCCTCGTCCGCATGTACAGCGAGGTCCGCAGCGTCGACTCCTCCTGGCTGTCCGGCGTCAAGGGACGCCTCACCGCCGAGATCGCCGCGAAGGCGACCGACCTCGGCGTCGACGTCGGCTTCGAGTGGTCGACCGACAACACCGTGGTCCAGGCGGACCGGGGCGTGCAGGACGTGGCCGGCGCAGCCGCCGACGCCCTCGGACTGCCATGGATGCCGATCCCCAGCGGTGCGACGCACGACGCCGTGCACATGTCCTCCCTCGCACCCATGGGCATGCTCTTCATCCCCTCCAAGAACGGCAAGAGCCATTGCCCGGAGGAGTGGAGCAGTACGGAGGACATCGCCACCGGCGTGAGCGCGCTCGTCGCGACCCTCCGCCGGCTCGACGGCACCGACACCCGACCGACCGACTGACCGGCTCTTCGACCCCCACCCGCCCTGCCGACCGGAGTTCCCATGAAAACTGCACTGACTCCCGAGGGACTGTCCACGGACATCCTTGCGATCGCCAACCTGCCCGTCCTCTGGATCCTCGCCCTCGGGGTATTCGGCGCCATCATCGTCCAGTCGCTGATCTACATGAAGGCCGCGAAGAAGGCCGGACCCGCGGCCGACATCTCCGCTGACGAACTGCGGACATCCTTCCGGGCCGGTGCCATCGCCGCGATCGGGCCGTCGCTGGCCGTGGTACTGGTCAGCATCGCCCTCCTCACGCTGTTCGGCACACCGGCCGTGCTGGTGCGGATCGGCCTCGTCGGCTCGGCCGCCACCGAATCGGCCTCCGCGAGCCTTGCCGCCGGCACCATGGGCGCCACCCTCGGCGGGCCGGACTACACGCAGGCGGTGTTCGTGGTGGCATTCATGGCCATGAGTCTCTCCGGTGCCGGCTGGATGCTGGCGACGCTCGTGCTGACGCCCATCCTGCGCAGGGGTGACACGAAGCTGCGGCGGGTCAATCCCGCCCTGATGGCCATCGTGCCGGCGGCCGCCCTCATCGGGGCCTTCGCAAGCCTCGGTATCGCCGAACTCGGCAAGACACCGGTCCACATCCTGTCGGTCATCGTCTCGGCCATCACCATGGCCGTGTGCATCGTCCTCGCGAACAGGACCTCCGCGACCTGGCTGAGGGAGTGGGGGCTCGGCATCTCGATCATCGTCGGGCTGTTCGCCGCGTACATCGCCCACACCTCCGGCATGGCCCCCGCCGCCTAGGCAGTACCTCACCCGAAAGGAACCACCATGTCTGCTGCAGATACTGCCGTCACCTCCTCCGGATCGCTCGCCGAATTCGACCGCACCACCTCCCTCTGGGGTCAGCTCACCATGGGCACCGCCCTCCTCCTCTCCCTCGCCGCGCCCCTGTACCTCGTCTTCTTCACGGACCTGGGCATCACTGCCGGGATGATCTGGACGGCCTATCTCGCCGTCGCCGCAGCGTTCTTCGTGCTCTGGTTCGTGGAGCCCATCACCTACTACCCGGTGCTCGGGCCGGCCGCGATGTACCAGGCCTTCATGATCGGCAACATCGCCAACAAGCTCCTGCCCTCGGCCCTGGTGGCACAGGCGGCCGTCGGAGCGAAAGCCGGCACCAAGCGGGGCGAGTTCGCGGCCCTCATGGCCATCTGCGGCGCGGCGATGGTCCACGTCGTCTCGATGCTGCTGTTCGTCGGGATCCTCGGGACCTGGCTGGTCAGCATCATCCCCACCGACATCGTCGACGTCGCGCGGCTCTACATCTTCCCGGCGATCATCGGCGGCGTCCTCGTCCAGCTGATCGTCACCATGAAGCAGCCCCGCGTGACCGTGATCGCCGTCGTCGTCGCCGTCGTGGTGCTCTTCGTCCTGGTGCCGGCGGTCCCTGTACTCGCCAAGCCGGCCACCGGCGTCGTCGTCCTGATCACCGCCGTGCTGGCCTGGTTCCTCCGCTCGCGCAAGGCGACCGCAACCCCCACCACCCTCGTCAACTAGGCTCCAGACAGACCCGCCCGAAAGGACACCATGACCATCGACACCGCCGTCTTCGACCTCTCCGACGCCGACACCACCGCGATGCACGAGCTGTACCAGCACCTCCACGCCCACCCCGAGCTGTCCATGCAGGAGACGCACACGGCGGCGTTCATCCTCGAGAAACTGAACCACCTCGGGCTGGAGACCTTTATGTGCGGA
The DNA here is from genome assembly GCF_054510835.1 of Arthrobacter sp. TmT3-37. NCBI lineage: Bacteria > Bacillati > Actinomycetota > Actinomycetes > Micrococcales > Micrococcaceae > Arthrobacter > Arthrobacter sp. TmT3-37. Next base: position 254,332 of record NZ_JBTNDU010000002.1, read on the forward strand.
GGCACCGGCGTCGTCGGGATCCTGCGCAACGGCGACGGCCCGGTGGTCGGCTACCGCGCGGACACGGACGGCCTGCCCATCGCCGAGGACACCGGCCTCGCCTACGCCAGCACGACGGCGGGCAACCTCGCCGACGGCACCGATGTCCCCGTGATGCACGGCTGCGGCCACGACACCCACATGACCGTGGGTCTCACCGCCGCCCAGCTGCTGGCAGAGAGCCGCGAGGCGTGGTCCGGCACCGTGGTCTTCATCTTCCAGCCCGGCGAGGAGACCGGCGAGGGCGCGGAGGCGATGGTCGAGGACGGCCTGTGGGACAAGGCGCCGAAGCCGTCGATCATCTACGGGCAGCATGTGTGGCCGGGACTCGCCGGCACCGTGAACATCAGCAAGGGCACCGCCATGGCGATGGCCGACTCCTGGAAGGTGACCGTGCACGGCAAGCAGGCGCACGGCTCGCAGCCCGAGCAGTCGATCGACCCGATCGTGCTCGGCGCCCACATGGTGGTGCGCATCCAGACGATCGTCTCGCGCGAGGTGCACCCCATGAAGTCCGCGGTCGTCACGATCGGCACCTTCCACGGCGGGTTGAAGGAGAACATCATCCCGGCGTCGGCGGAGTTCACACTCAACGTGCGGACGTTCGACGTCGACGTGCGCGAGCGCGTCCTCGGCTCGCTGCGGCGGATCATCAGCGCGGAGGCCGCGGCGTCGGGAGCACCGGAGCCGGTGATCGAGCAGATCACCAACTTCCCCCAGTGCTACAACGACCCTGCCTCGACGGAGGATCTGATGGCCGTCCTCGGCGAGGTGCTGGGGGAGGATGCCGTCATCGAGGCCCCGCCGGTGATGGGCAGCGAGGACTTCGGACTCCTGGCCGAGGCCATCGGTGTACCGAGCGTCTACTGGTTCTTCGGCGGACACCCGCAGGAACTGCTCGACGGCGACAACCCCGTTCCCGGCAACCACTCGCCGTACTTTGCGCCGGTCATCGAGCCGACGCTCTCCACCGGAGTCCGGGCCGCCATGACGGCCCTGCTGTCGAAGGTCGGGACCACCGCGTGACCGCTGCGCTCTCCGACCTGTCCGCCGTCGAACTCACGGGGGCCATCCGCCGTCGGGAGGTGTCCGCACGCGAGGCGCTCGAGGCGCACTTCGACCGCATCGACGCCGTCAACGGCCCGATCAACGCCGTCATCACCGAGGACCGTGAGGGTGCCGCAGCGCTCGCGGACGCAGCCGATGACCTGACGGCGTCGAGCGCCGACCTCCCGCCGCTGCACGGTCTGCCGATGACGCACAAGGACACGCACAACACCAGGGGACTGCGCACGACGCAGGGGTCACCGATCTTCCGGGACTTCGTGCCGACGTTCGACGACCTGATCATCGGCCGCCTGAAGAGCGCCGGTGTGGTGACGACGGGCAAGACGAACGTGCCGGAGTTCGCCGCCGGCTCACATACCTTCAACGAGGTCTTCGGGACGACGGTCAATCCGTACGACACCACGCGCAGTGCCGGCGGCAGCAGCGGGGGAGTGGCGGCATCGATCGCGGCACGCATCCAGCCGCTCGGCGACGGCAGCGACATGGGCGGCTCGCTGCGGATCCCCGCGTCGTTCTGCAACGTGGTCGGGTACCGCCCGTCGATCGGCGTCGTCCCCGCCGTGCCGACGCGCAACGCCTGGGCATGGCTCGGCCGCAACGGGCTGATGGCTCGTGATGTCGAGGACATCGCGCTGGGGATGACGGCGATCGCCGGTGCCGACCCGGCGGTTCCGTACGCCTACCCCGTGTCGGGCTCGTTCGCAGCCCCGCTGCAGCGGGACCTGACCGGGCTACGCATCGGCTGGTCACCCGATTTCGGAGTGGGCGTACCGGTGGATCGCGAGGTACTGCGGGTCCTCGAGGGACAGCTGCAGGTCTTCGCCGACCTCGGCGCGATCGTCGAGGAGGCCGCGCCGGACCTGCGCGACGCAGACCAGGTGTTCGGTACGACGCGCGCCTTCGACTTCGTGCTCGGACTCGGTGAGCTCGTGCAGAAGCACGACGATGCGATCAAACCCGAGATCCGCTGGAATGTGGAGCAGGGGTTGCAGCTGACGGCGCAGGACATGGTCGATGCCGCCCTCGCCCGGACCCGGCTCGACACGAGCGTGCGGCGCTACTTCGGGAAGTACGACGTCTTCGCCAGTCCGACGGCGCAGGTGCTTCCGTTCGACGCAACCGAGCGGTATCCGACGTCGGTCAACGGCGTGGAGTTCGAGACGTACCTGGACTGGATGCGTTCGGCCTGCCTGATCTCGGCGACCGGGCTGCCCGCGGTGTCGGTGCCTGCCGGCTTCAGCGAGGACGGCCTGCCGGTCGGGCTGCAGCTCGCGATGCCGCACGGCAGCGACGTCGAACTGCTGCAGGTCGCGTATGCGTTCGAGCAGGCGACGGGGTGGGCGAAGCGGGCGCCGGAGCTGTAGGGCACCCGCAGGGCGCTCGTTTATGTCTGTGCCGGTTTTCCCAGTCGGACGATGGACGGAGCAGTCGGGTCCTTCACTGCAGCTATGCCGGCCGCAGTTGCCTGGGTCAGGCACCACTTCTCGAGGCTGCCCAGCCGTAGGTCTGCCAGTTTCCTGCCACCGTCGAGGAGCAACCCCACATAGCCGCCGAACTGACCGACGTGCACCCCGCTCTTGCGCAGGTGGCCGTCCTGAAGCGCCGCGAGGAAGGCCGCCCGCACGTGTTCGGGACCGGCTGACGGCGGGACGTGCTTCAGGACGTGACGCTGCAGGTGTCCATTGACCGACGGAATCTTTTTGGCCGGCTCGGCGACAGGTGGTGCTGCTTTCTGCTTGAGGGGCGCACTAGCCATCGCTACTGCCGGTGACTCGGGTGCAGCGATCGGGGCTGCTGCCGGCACCTTGAAAGGAACCACCGACGTTGCTGTCGACGGACTGGCCAGAAGTTCCGGCGCCTGCGTGCCTGATGGCGCAACAAGCCCCTCGTCGACCAGCGCTGCGAGTTCGAGATGGAGCGCGGCCAGTTCGCGGTAGATGGCCGCGATCCTCACCTGAGGACTCGGTGGTACGGGAGCGGGCGGAGCGATCCTCCTACGCACCGCCTGGCTGATCGAGCACCGGAAGAGCTCGGCCAGCGCCTCGGCGAGAGCGACCTGCGCACTGCCACCGGCAGCGATCAGGGGAACAGTGACGGCCCTGCGCTCGACCATGAGGGCGACGTCGTCGAGCGACCCGTGCACCACGCCGTACCGCAACCGCTCCCGCCGCGTGGCCTCATTCACCTGAGGGGAGTACACGGTCGGATACAGGTTGATGGAGTGCTGGTCGGCCGACGGGAAATGCTCCCTGCAGATATTCAGCCGAAGAGCGCGACGGACGGCGTCGAGTTGCTTGCCCACCTGCTCGAGGGGATTCGGCACCACGGACTGATTTCCCAGCGTCCACGCTTCGCCGGCATCCTTCACGCGGACCACCGCGGCAGGGAACCGCTTCCACTCGCTGAGGATGAAGGTCCCGTTGGTCGAGTTGTAGAAGAGCCAGTCCACCTCGGCGACCGGCAGACCCGGTGCGTCGACGCGGCAGTTGCTGAAGGCCCAGACGTGATCGCCCAGGAGCTGGTGCAGGCGGGTCACGTCCGCGGGATCCGCCGTATGGGCTGCGCTGTTCTTCGAGGGGAAGTGGAGCATGGATTCTTCCGGTACAGGGAGTAGGTGGCGCTGCGAGGCGAGGGAGCGGCAGCTCAGAAGGGTGGCAGGACGCCCGCCGCCGAGGCGACGAATGCCGCGGGCACGGCAAGGAGCCAGCCGATCCGTCGTCGTCGTGCCTGGTCCACCAGCCGGTCCAGCGCTTCGAAGGGCCCGACGACCTCGGCCGGGTCGCGCAGCGCAGGTGCCGTGCGCCGCCAGGTCGAGGGCTGCGCTGCGGCAGCCGAGAGGAGGGCGACCTGCTGCCCGGTGTGGACCACCGGCCGTCGGGTGAGCCACCGCAGGAGCTGGTTCTCGGGAACCACCGCCACGGACCGGTGCTTCTCCTTCACGGTGACCTGCCGAGCCCCGACGACCACGATCGCGGCCGATACCGACACGGAGTTCAGGACGGCGGCGGACAGCAGCTTCCCGGCCCGGGCCGCCTCATGCTCCGAGTTCCGGATGTAGGGGTAGCGCGTCCCGGCGACCAGGAAGGTGCCCTTCGCGGTCCAGACATCCTGGCCGGGATGGCGTTTCGTGTTGATCGTGAAGATGCCGGTCGGGCCGATGACCACGTGGTCGATGTCCGAGGACTTCTCACCGACCGGGACGGCGTGCAGGACCGTCCACTCGGGTCCCAGGGATGCGAGGGTGCGACCCACGGAGCGTTCGCCGAGTGCTCCCCAGTACCAGGGCCGGCTGTCGGGAGCCAGCGGACGGACGCCGAACACCCGGGCCAGCAGTCCGCGCGTGTCCTTCGTGCCGTGGACGTCGAGCAGCTGCTCCATGACCGACTGACCGGGGACACGCCGCTTGAGCAGGCCGAGAGTCGCCGGTTCGACGTAGGCGACGTCGTCGTCGAGTGGGACAGCCGCGCTCATGGTCCGCTTCCCGACGCCATGCGATTCCCCCCGAGCCTGAGACCCGGGCGAGCTGAGCCTCGCCCGGGTAGGACGAATCTACCGGGCGAAGTGCAGTGATGAGGCCGGTCAGGGCGCCGATTGCCGGCAGGATTGCCACAGCATTTCCGCACCGGCACGGGCCCGCGACGGAGCGCTCGAGGCGCGCCGCCGATCGGTGGGCGGGCAGGCTCCCGTTAGGCTGGAGAGGGTCGCGGAACGAGCGGCGACAGCTTCAGGGGGAACAGTGCAGGGTCTCGACTTCACCGCGATCGACTTCGAGACCGCGAACAGCAAGCGGGGCTCGGTCTGCGCCGTCGGCCTGGCGAAGGTGAGCAACGGCGTCGTCGTCGACAGGGCGGCGTGGCTGATCAAGCCCCCGCGCTCCGTCGGCGAGTTCGCGCCACGCAATATCCAGGTGCACGGCATCCGCCCTGCTGACGTCCGCACTGCTCCGGGGTGGCCCGAGAGCCTGCAACGCATTCTGGACTTCGCCGGCGATGACCGATTCGTCGCGCACAACGCGTCCTTCGACCGGTCCGTCCTGCGCGGTGCGTGCGTGGAGTCAGGACTCACAGTTCCCGACACCACCTTCCACTGCTCCGTCGACCTCGCCCGTCGCCTCCTCGATCTCGAGCAGCACAAGCTCCCGCACGTCGCGAAGGCCCTCGGCCTGGGGGCTTTCCAGCACCATGATGCCGGGAGCGACGCCGAGATCTGCGCGGCCGCCGTCGTACAGATCGCGCGACGACACGCACTCCACTCGCTCGACCTGCTCTGGCCACCGGCCCAGCAGGCATCGGTCCGCTCCTACCGCTCCGCGGCCAGCACTGCCCCTGCCGGACTGCCGCGAGCGAACCATCAGGCCGACCCGTCGAACCCCCTCTTCGGTCAGGAGGTGGCGTTCACCGGGGACCTCGCCACCCTGACGCGGCAGGACGCGATGAACCTGATCGCTGACTGCGGCGCGACGCCTGCCGCCAACGTCACCAAGAGGACCACGATGCTCGTCGTCGGACAGCAGGATGCCGGCCGACGCAGGGCATTCCTGACACCGGGTACCGCCAAGGAGAGGAAGGCGCTCCAGTACATCGGCGCGGGTCAGGCCATCCGCGCCGTCAGCGAGTGCGAGCTGCGCGAGTGGGTCGGGTTGGACCGGCCCGACGCCTCACGGGACGAGACACCTGCAGACGTGCGGGGAGTGCTCGAGTCCGCGGTCACCGGCCTGCTCGCCTGGGTCGGACGACGGCGGGTGAACTAGGAACGGCGTCCCGCTGAGGAGGACGTGGTGAAGGCCCCGGCACGCCGTCGGAGGCCTTTGTCGGTGCCGGCCCTCAGCTCAGGATGTCCTTCGTGCTGAACCGCCCGTAGGCCAGCGTCCCGAAGACCGCGATGTAGCCGAACTGCAGCAGGGCGTTGTCCGCGAAGGAGTTCCAGACGATCGGCTGCCGCAGCAGGTCCGCGAACCCCAGCCAGTAGTTGGTGAACAGCCAGGGGTGCAGCCACTCGAGCTGCGGCAGCGCGCCGAGGATCTGCGCGACGGCGGCCAGCGCGGCCGTCGCCGCCATCGCGCCGACCGGGATGGTGGTCAGCGTCGAGATGAACAGCCCGATCGCACTGAGCCCCATCAGGGACAGCGTCACGTAGAGCGCGAGCAGCAGCAACCGCACGAAGTAGCCGGGAATGCCCACGGTGTCGCCGGACAGCAGCGTCACCGGCCCTACCGGGAACAGCAGCGCCCCGATGATGGCACCCGTGATGACGACGGTGAGGGTCGCCACGAGACAGAACAGCGCCGCCCCCGCATACTTCACGAGCAGGAGGCGGATGCGCCCGGCGGGCGCCACGAGCAGGTACCGCAGCGTCCCCAGATTCGCCTCGCCAGCGATGGTGTCACCGGCGACGACGCCGATGGTCAGCGGCAGGAACAGCGGGATGGCCACGGTGAGTGCGGTCAGCGAGACGAACAGCCCGTTCTGCGTGATGCTGTCGAGGAACGCGGGTCCGCGTCCGCTCCCGGAGCCGTCGGACGAGACCCGGACGACGACGGCGATGAGGATCGGGATCAGCGCCAGAGCACCGATCATCGCCCAGGTGCGGAGCCTGCGGAACAGCACCGAGATCTCCGAGAGCACGAGCGTGAGCCCGAGGGACCCTCCGGCACGGGGGCGGGCTACTGCGGATTCAGCCGGCAACGTCGAACCCCTCTCCGGTGAGTGCGACGAAGCGGTCTTCGAGCGAGGCGCCGCTGGCCTCGAAGCCGCGCACCCGCACGTCGGCCCGCACCAGGGCGGCGTTGACGGTCTCGGGCTGGAGGCCGGGCACGGACAGTTCGGCCGTGATGACGTCGTCCCGCCCGTGGAGCTCGGGGGTGAGCCCCAGTCCTGTGAGGACGTGATGGGCGTCGGCGTAGTCGGGCGTGGTGACCCGCACGCGGGAGGTGCCCTCGGATCGGAGGTCATCGAGCGAGCCCTGCGCCACGAGGCGGCCGGCACTCATCACGGCGATCCCGGTGCACATCTGCTCCACCTCGGCGAGGAGGTGGCTGGAGACGAAGATGGTGGTGCCGTCGTCGGACAGGGACCGGATGAGGCCGCGAACCTCGCGGGTACCCTGCGGGTCGAGGCCGTTGGTGGGCTCGTCGAGGATCAGCAGGTCCCGCGGTGCGAGCAGCGCGTTGGCGATGCCGAGGCGCTGCTTCATGCCGAGCGAGTAGGCGTGCGCACGCTTCTTCGCCGCGTGGCTGAGGCCCACGCGGTCGAGGGCGGCGTCCACGCGCCTGTTGCGTGTCGCGGGATCGGTGTGGCGGTCCGCGGCGTCGAACCGCTGGAGGTTCGCCCGTCCCGAGAGGAACGGATAGATGGCGGGACCCTCGACAAGGGCTCCGACACGCGGCAGGACGGCGCGCGCGTCCTTCGGCATCTCGCCGTCGAGCAGGCGGATCCTCCCGCTGGACGCTGCGGCCAGCCCGAGGAGCACCCGGATGGTGGTGGTCTTCCCCGACCCGTTGGGGCCGAGGAAGCCGAAGACCGACCCCCGCGGAACGGCGAGGTCGACGCCGTTGACGGCCTTCTGCTTGCCGAACACCTTGGTCAGGCCGTGCGTCTCGATCGCGAACTCGCCGGTGCTCACCGGCAGACCCGCACCATCGGTACGGGTCTGCGGTGGTACGTCATGGATCACCGCTGGGAGGCGGCGACGAGCTGGTCGGCGCTGACGGCGCCTGCGAGGATCCGGCCGTCGTCCGTGATGAGCACCGAGACGAGCGACGTCTGCAGGGCATGCCCACCGTCGACGTCGGTGAGGGCCTGCTCCAGCATCGCCTGGGCTCCCGCGACCTCCTCCGGGTCCATGCCGGGTTTGATGTCCATGATGTCGCCCATGCCGGCCGCTTCGCCGGTGCCGAGGTCCAGCCCGAGCGTCGACGCGGTGCCGGCGGGCAGCTCCACGATGGTGCTCCAGCCCTCGCCGATCACGACGGGCTCCTCGGAGGGGGCAGGCTCGTCCTTCGCGTCGACGCGCGCCTTCGCCTCGTCGGCGGTCGGGGCCTCGGTGACGGTGGCGTCGGCCGGGGGAACGAAGTCGAAGGTGTCGGCGTCAGGAGTGCTGAAGTCCACGTCGCTGAAGCCGGCCGAGAAGGCTGCTTCCTCCTGGCCTTTCGCCTGTACGGTGACGCTGAGGGGGACACCGGTCTCGGAGTCGACCGCGACGGCGATCGAGCCGATCAGCGTGGCCTCGTCCTCGGGTGTCAGCAGGAGCTCGTAGGCGCCGCGGCCCGCGACACGGCTGGTGCCGTCGACGGTCACCTCGGTGCTCGGGTCGATCGTCGCGAGGAACACCTGGGCGAGCTCGGCCGGAGTGCGGGGGACGTCCTGCAGCTCGGGGTACTCGGCGGCCTTCTCCTGGAGCGTCGCCTCCAGCTGTGCCTTCGCGGCGTCCCTGTCGGGCAGTACGGCATGCGTCGCTTCCTTGGCCGCGGAGTCGTAGAACCAGACCTCGTCCTGGTTCACGACGACGTCGCGCTGGGCCAGCTGGTCGAGCACCTGGACGCGTGCCCGGTCAGGTCCGTCGACGTAGACCTGCGCGGTGTGCTCGCCGCTGAGCAGCTCGAGCGCGGTGGAGGTGGGGTCCGAGCTGGACGTGCCACCCGGGGGAGTGGCGAGTCCGATGTCGGGGAGGCCGAGGTTGGAGGACTGCTCGACGGTGCCGGAATAGGCGTCGTCCGAACTGGTGGCCACGAATTCGAGCAGTTCCTGCGCGGTTTTGGCGGGGAGCTGCGGTTGGGCCTCGGCGACGGCGGAACCGCTCACGGCAGCAGTGACGATGACGACCGGGACGATGCCGGCGGGGAGCCAGCGCCAGTTCTTGTTCATGATTGAGCCTTCCGAACGAATCTCTGCCCCATCTGGCGTCAACGCTACACCTGCACGCTGGGAGGAGGATGGGCGCGTGTACTGGGAGAACGAGCGGGACGGCGCAGGCGTGCCGCCGTCGGGCGCACGGTGCACGGAAGGCGCTGACGACAAGGCCCGGACATGCGGAAGGGGCGGCCGAAGCCGCCCCTTCCGATGCCGGGAAGTCCTAGCGCCTCACGTGACGGCGACCCGCGACGCTCTCCGCGACGCCGATCAGCAGCACTGCCGCGATGACCGAGACGATGAACCCGAGGATGTTCAGTTCCCACATGTTGCCGGTGCCGAGCAGGCTCGCGATGGCGCCGCCGATGACGGAACCGACGAGGCCGAGCAGCAGTGTGGCGAGCAGGCCGAGGTTCTGCTTGCCCGGCTTGATGAGGCGCGCAAGGGCGCCGATGATGAGGCCGGCGAGGATGAATCCGATCATGTCAATCTCCTTCTCTGTGCCCGCGATGTGCGGGAAGTCCCTGGTCCTGCTGGTGGTGACGCCGCGTCGGCTGCGCCTGGTCCCGCGATTTCGGCCCGAAGGCAAGGGCCCGGTCCTGATGCGGCCGGGTGTTGCCACCAGCGTCGATCGGTTCAACGATAGTGGAATGCGAAGCCTACTGAGGAATTATTGATGGCTCGGCCTCCTCGACAACGGCGTCCGCACGGTGCAGTGTTCGCCGGGCGTACGCGGCCCCACGGTGCCAGCCGCATCATCGGGCTCGTGGTCGGTTGGCTGCTGGTGCTGATCGGCCTCGCCGCCCTCGTGCTGCCCGGCCCGGGGCTGCTGGCCCTCGTTGCCGGCCTCGCCGTCCTCGCACAGCAGTACGAGTGGGCGCGGCGCTGGCTGCAGCCCGTCAAGCGGAAGGCCTTCGCGGCAGCAGCCCAGGGCGTGAAGAGCACCCGCAACATCGTGCTCAGTTTCACGGGCGCACTCATCCTCATCCTGCTCGGCGTCCTGTGGGGGGTGCACCCTCCCGTGCCGGGGTGGTGGCCCCTCGACGACCGTTGGTGGCTGCCCGGCGGATGGAGCGTGGGATCGGGGCTCGTGGTCTCCGGTCTGCTGGCCGCCGCCTTCATCGTCTACAGCATCCGCCGCTTCCGTCCCAGCTCTGATCCGTCCCGGCACTGATCCGTCCCAGTACTGATCCGTCCCAGCACGTCCCTTTCGCGCAGTACCGACCCGAGGAGCACACCATGTCCGACGCCCGCGCCATGCTCGACACCTACCCACTGGACCGGGACGGCTTCGACAGCGACCTGCTCGCAGAGTGCATCGATGCCTGCCTCGACTGCGCACAGACCTGTACGGCCTGCGCTGACGCCTGCCTCGCCGAGGACATGGTGGCCGACCTGCGGAAGTGCATCCGGACCGACCTCGACTGCGCGGACATCTGCAGCACGACCGGGCGGATCCTCTCCCGGCACACGGGGTACGACGCGAACCTGACGCGGGCCGTGCTCGAGGCCTGCCGCACGGCGTGCAGAGCGTGCGGTGACGAGTGCTCGCAGCATGCCTCGATGCACGAGCACTGCCGCGTCTGCGCGGAGGCGTGCCGCCGGTGTGAGCGCGCCTGCGAAGCCCTGCTGGCGTCGATGGATTAGCGGCCCCGGCTGCCCGCCGTCGCGTACCGCACCACCTCGTCAACCATCTGAACGGCCAGGACGGCAGGCGGTCGGCGGGCATGGCTGCGCCCGGCTGGACCGCAGGTACGACCGGCCCGGCATGTCCGATCACGACGACGCCGTGCCACCGGCCGGGGACACGGCGTCGTCGTGATCGGGCTACTGCCGGCTGTAGTCCAGGCGCGTGCGCAGCAGGACGCCGGCCGGAGGAGCCGGCTCGGGACCGCTCGGCAGGGCATTGGTGGTGGCGTACAGGTACTTGCCGTCGATCTCGACGTCGGCCGGCAGCACCGCCTCCAGGAGGGGAACAGCCTCAGTGGTCCCCGCAGCAATGACCGAGATCCTGCCCGCGAAGAGTTCGGCGACGAAGATGTTGCCCCGTCGGTCCAGGGCCAGCCCGGTGGGCGACGTGAGGCCGGACGCGATGACCTCCACGACCCCCGTCGCCGGGTCGAGCCGGCGCACCGATCCGAGCGTGGGATCCTCCGGCACTCCCGGGAGCGACGTCAGGTACAGGAGGCCGTCCGTACCGAGTTCGAGGTCGGTGGGAACAGGCTCACTGTTGAACGTGGCGCCGAGCACGCACTCGGGCAGGACGATTCCCTGTTCCGCCAGGGAGGCGAACAGCTGCTCGGTGATGACCGTCACCACAGGCTCGAGGACCGTTGCGCTCACCGTAGTGCGGCGCGTGTCCACGGTGAAGACCGCGTTCGCCCCGGCATCGGCCACATAGACGTAGCGTCCGGAGTTCGACACCGCCGTCGCATACGGGTGCGAGTACGTCTCTCCTCCATGCGGCAGCGCGAGAGGGGCGAGCTCCGGCGCGATCAGGCCCGCGCATTCCGGGGTGAGGTCCTGGAAACCGTAGGAACTGGCGCCGTCGTAGTTGTTGGCGGTCTCCAGCGCGGCGAGGTCGGCGAGGATGCGGACCGTGCCTTTCTCGAGGACGCTGACGTTCGCGACGAACGGGTCTGGAGAACCCGGTCCGCCGGCGCTCTCGGTGAAGTACACCTCACCGTGGTTCGTGGAGACGCCGCCGACCTCGATGCCGGGCCTGTCGACGAGCGTGGCACGGGCTCCGTTGCGGTCCACGCTGGTGAGCTGTCCGCCGAAGTTCTGCGACACGTAGGCGGTGTTGCCGCGACCGATCGCGACCCGGAGGGGGCCGAGGAGGCCAGTGGCGAGTTCCGTCTGCTCACCTGCGGTGACTGCCCAGCTGCGCTGCGAGGGAACGGAGGTGGGCGCTGCGAGTGCCGCGCCGGCGGTGGAGGTGAGTGCGACCGCGAGTGCGGCCGCGACAAGAGGCGTGCTTGTACCCTTCATGGTGGTTGTCCTTGGGGTGCGAGAGATCGTCGAGACGCTCTGACCGGCCCCAGCGCCGAGTAGCGGCCACGGCCGCCATGGTGCGCGCACGGCCCTGTTCCCCCAGGAGTCATCGTGCTGGACGAAATGCTAGGACCGCTCCGGCCCGGTGTCCACGATCTCCAGCAGAAAGTCGGTGATTGGTGCACGTGGGGCAGGAGTGGGACTCACACCGCGAGCGAACGCACCTGGTCCATCAGTTCCCGGGCCTTCTCATCCGCCCCGGCGTCGGAGTACAGGCGGGCGGCCTCGGCGAGATGGAGCGCGGCCCGCTCCGTGGAGCCCGACGCCGCGTAGTACTGCCCGAGGCTGTCCTCGAGTTCCGTCGTGGACTCGAAGTCGAGCAGGTCACGCCGGCCGTCGACGACGTCGAGCAGCTGCTTGGCGGTGTCGAGCTCGTGGGTCAGGAGGGCGAATCCGGCCCGGGTGAGGGTGAGCTCGAGGCGCTGGCCAGGAGTACCGACGAGCGAGAGGCCCAGCTCGGCGTTCCTGATCGAGGTCCGGACGGAGTCGTCGACGAGGCCGGCCTGCACCTTGAAGTTCGCGCTCGCCTTATGGAAATCGGCCCACCTCTCCAGATCCGCCTGCGGCAGGAGGAGCCGCGCCGCGAGGGCATGCTGCTCGCGGCCCACCTCGACGTCGCCGCGACGGAAGGCGACGTTGCCGATGGTCCATGCGCCGCGCGCGACCAACAGCGACGGGACGTACGGAGTGCCCTCACTGATGTCGAGCGACGTCGCCACGTCCCACGCGGCGTCGAGATCCCCCTTCACCGACAGCGCGGCGATGAGGATGAAGGCGGCCTGCAGCCGCGCAGGGGACTGGTCGGGAAGGTCCGCCGCCGAAGCCATGGACTGCTGTGCGAGCTCGAGGGCCTCGACCAGGCGACCCCTGTTGCGGGCGATGGTGGAAAGCCGCCCCTGCACGACGGACCGGAGTTCCGGCGTCGCAACCATCAGCGAGGAGTTCTCCATCCGCACCAGCACGACCTCGGCCTCATCCAGGCGTCGCAGGGCGATCAGCGACTGCGCCTGGAGCATCGACATGTCCCACCAGGCCGGCGCGTTCCGCTGCTCCTGGGCGATGCTCGCCGCGTACTCGGCTTCCGATGCCGCCAGCGCGTCGTCCTGCATGTCACGGGCGTAGTTCGCGGCCAACATCGCCGTGGTGAGGGCGGCCGGGTCGTCGGACGACGGCGGCTCCACCCACCAGTTCAGGGTCTGCGCGTCCATGCCCAGCCGGTCCGCGAAGTGCTGCACCATCTCGGCGGTGGGCTGGCGCAGACCGCGCTCGAGCAGGGAGACGAAATGCGTGGAATACACGTCGGCGCCCAGCTCCGCGTGGGTCAACCCCTTGGCGCTGCGGGCCTCGCGCAGCATCTCCCCGAATCGCATACAGCTCCCATCCCCAGAGTGTGGTCACTGCGGCCCGCTCGGCACGCGGGATTCGATCCGTGACACCCTTGTCTAACAGATGCTCCGGACAATCGGGAAAACCTCGTCGACCGCGGTCAGACGAGCCCCCGGAGATAGGTCGAGAACCCGGCCGGGACGCGGCCGCTGGTGCGCGACGACGTCGTGACCTCGAGAGACCCGGAGGCCGTCCACCTCGCCCCGGCCGCCTTGACCCGTTCGGCGAGGTGCACGTCCTCGTCCTGGGCCAGCGGGGCGAAGCCGCCCACGTCCTGGTAGGTGCTTCCCCGGATGCCGAGGTTCGCCCCATGGACGTGGTCGTGGCCGTCACGGGGTACATAGGCGTTGGACCAGAGCTGGATCCGGTCGGCGTTGTCGGCCGTGAGCGTGGGACGGACGGTCCCCAGCACGAGGTCGGAGTGTCCGCCGAATGCATGGTGCCGGACGAGCCAGTCGCGCGGGACCAGGGTGTCGGCGTCGGTGTTCGCGATCCAGGTGCGCGCGGGAACGCTGCGTGACCGTGCCAGCGCGAAACGGACCCCGGCGTCGCGGGCGGCCCCCACCGAGTCGAAGCTGCCGGAGATGACCGAGATCCCGTGGCCGGCGCGCGCCGCAGCGGCCGAGCCGTCCGTGCAGCGGTCCAGGACGACGGTCACCGACACGAGGACGCGCGGGATGGTGCGCATGAGATGGACGCGCGCGGCGTCGATCGCCCGAAGGGACGCGGGCAGCCAGTCCTGCTCGTTGAAGGCAGGGACGACGACGGCCACCTGGCCGGGGATCACAGCAGGCCTTCGCGGCGGGCGACGGAGGACGCGGGTGCCGGCACGAGGACCTCCAGGAGGAAGTCCTCCTCCGTGTGCAGCACGAGGGTCTCGAGGCCTGACAGCCGACGGACCCGCTCGTGCACGGCATCGCCGTCGAGCTCCCAGCCCTCGATCGGGTGCCGCCAGTGGCAGAGGACGAGCACGCCGTCGTCATCGAGTGAGGCCTTGATGAGATCAATGACGGCGTCGAGCTGGTCGGCGGTCAGGAAGTAGCCGGTCTCCGACAGCACGATGAGGTCGAACGGTCCGTCTTCGCGCGGCCAGTCGCGGGGGACGGTGGCCAGCCGGGCCGTGGCGGCCTCGTCCATGATGAGGGCCTCGTTGGTGCGCCGGACGGCCGTCTCGCTCGTGTCGAGGGCCAGGAGATTGTCCGAGACGGCGGCGAGCTCTCTGGTCAGGGCCCCCACCGAGCAGCCGATCTCGAGGGTCCGGCAGAAGCGGCGGCGCGGCAGCGCAGCCATGGTCAGTGCACGCTTGCGCTGCTCGTAGAACCGCTCGGCGACCTCCCACGGATCCGCCCTGTCCCGGTGCAGCCGCTCGAACGTCGAGGAGCCCCGGGTGACGAAGAAGGACTCGAAGTTCCGCTCGAAGTGCTCGAGGATCCCGGGTGACAGCAGTGTCTCGTCGCCCGGGGCGTCGGACAGGGGCAGGGTCTGCGAGAGATGCGCCGCGAGGGCGGTGCCCTTGCGGCCGTGGTCGGCGGCGTCCAGCCACTGGAACGAGAGGGTGGCGAGCCGATCCGCGGAGTCCTCCGCCGTGCCCCAGTGCCAGAGCCAGATGGGGTACTCGAGCAGCGGCACGTCGAGCTCACCGCAGACCTCGGCCGCGGCACTGCCGGCGGCGTCGTGGTCGGGATGGCCGTCGTGGCGCCACGGGGCGGCGACGAGGGTCAGGGAGTCGCCGTCGCCGAGTTCGCGTCGCAGGACGGCGGCGATGTCGTCGTGCCCGAGCCCGCCGTCCGGCAGGCCCTCGAACGTCAGCTGTGCGGCCGGTGCCAGGATCTGCAGCGCGTCCGCCACCTCGGTGCGCCGCAACTCGGCGAGCCGGTGGGGTGGATGGGTGGGGGAACCGGGGTGGGAGGCCTCACCGTCGCTGAGCACGACGACGTCGCATCTCACGCCCTCCCGGGACAGCCGGGCGAGCAGCCCGCCGGCGCCGAGTGTCTCGTCGTCGGGGTGAGCGGCCAGCAGGAGGAACCGGGCGGGGAGCCTGCCGTCGAAGAGCTCCTCGACCTGCAGGTTCCCGCCGGCCTCACGCTCCTGTTCCCATCTCCGCCAGTGGCTCTCCGGAGTCCCCTCGCCGTCGTGCGTGAAGCTCACCATGCCGCCGCCCCCGCGTCTGCCCGCTCGAGGATCCGCCGTCCGAGGGCTGCGTCGTCGCGCTCGGCGTGGTGCTGGCGTAGGTAGAGGTGGAGGTCCGCGACGCGCGCAGCGTGGACGTCGTCGAAGGCGAGCGGTGCGGGGCCGAGCGCGTGCGCGGCTGCGTCCAGCACCAGTTCCGCGCAGCGGAAGGCGGTGGCGCGGACGCGAGCCGCGAGCAGTGCGCCGTCCTGCCCGGAGGCCCTGCCGGAGTCGACCGCGTCCGCGGCGTCCGCGAGCATCGTGCGGGTCCCGTGCAGGGCGGCGTCCACGCGGCCCAGGTGCATCAGGGCGATCTGGTCCGGCTGTCGGCGTCGTGCCGCGGCGAGCAGGGTCCCGGCGATGCCGAGGGCCCCGCCGTACCAGCAGGCCGCCACGCCGATCCCGCCCCAGGCGAACCCGTCGCGTGCCAGGTACCAGTCGGGCTCCCCGACGGGTACGGCGCGGGCCGCCTCGAAGCGGACGGAGCAACTGGGAATCGAGGGGAGGCCCCGGCTCACCCAGGTTCCTGCCGGTTCCGGCAGGACGCCGTCGGCGCGGAGGTCGACGGCGAAGGCCCGGCGCCGGCCGTCGGCCAGGTGTGCGGTGACGACGGCGGCGTCCAGCTGGTCTGCGAGGGAGCACCAGGGCTTGGTACCGGTCAGGCTCCAGCCGCCGTCGGGTGCGGGCGCCGCCTCGAGGACCACGCCGGGTCCTTCGGCCGCGAAGACCCCCCAGGTCCCGGTGGCACCCGCCCGGTTCGCCGGCCCTCCACCGTGCCCGGCCTGGTCGAGGATGGCGAGGGCATCGAGGTGGGGCTCGACGACGCGTGCCACGGTGAGATCGGTGGACGCGAGCGTCGTGAGGACCTGCCAGGCGACCGCCGTCCGGCCTGATCCCGGCAGGGGCACGGCGGCACCGAGGTCCGCGGCGAGGGACAGGGCCCGGGGCAGAGAGTTCCGTGCGGCGCCGGCCCGGTCGGGCAGGGACTGCAGGAACGGCTCGGGTTCGTACCCCGCGGGCTGGTGGGCGATGCCGCCCGTCAGCGTCACGGGCGGGAAGGTTTCGGGGAGCGGTCCTCGCAGTGCGGCATGTTCGCAGTCTACTGACCTTCCGGCGTGCCGCCGCTCCGGGCTCTCGCTACCGGGTGGCTACGCGCTTCGGCAGCGCCGGTGACGCCAGCAGCGTCAGGACGCCTGCGAGGGGCACCACGATCAGGCCCACGCGCAGCGAGGACGAGTCCGCGACCGCTCCCACGATCGGAGGTGAGAGGAGGAACCCGAGGCGCAGCAGCCAGCTGATCACCGTCAGTCCGGTGCCGGCGCGCAGTCCGGGCAGTTCGTCCGCGGAGTGCATCGCCGCCGGAACGAGCGTGGCGACGCCCAGCCCGGCCAGGCCGAAGCCGAGGATGGTCAGCGGGATCGACGGGAAGAGCAGGGCGGTCCCCATGCCGACGGCCGCCAGTGTCCCGCCGGCCTGCGCCACGGTGCGCTGGCCGAATCGGTCCACGAGGCGGTCGCCGAAGAGCCGCCCCACGAACTGGAGCCCGACGAGGGCCACGAAGCCGAGGCCCGCCACCGTGGGGGTCGCGTCGAGTGCGTCGGTGAGATAGACCGCGGCCCACGTGCTGCCGGCGTCCTCGACGAGCGCTCCGGCGATCCCGATGACGACGAGCGCGGCCAGGACGCCCGCCGTGGCGAGCGCGCCGCGCCGCACTGCGCCACGCGTCGCCGTCGCTGCCACCGGTTCGCCGCCGGACTCCACCGGCTCGCGGCCGGGCAGCAGGAAGCGGTAGCAGGCGAGGGTGAGGGCGCTGAAGAGTACGAAGGACACCGTCAGATGCAGTCCGCGGGGGATGGAGAGGCCGGCCGCCGCCGCGCCCAACAGGCCGCCGAGCACTGCACCGATGCTCCACACCGCGTGGAAGGAGTTGAGGATGGACCTCCTGTACAGCTTCTGGACGTGCAACCCGTGCGAGTTCTGCGCCACGTCGGTGATGGCATCCATGGCACCGGCCAGGAACAGGGTCGCCGTGAGCACGGCCCAGGACGGCGCGATGCCGGCGAGGAGGATCGCCAGTCCGATGAACCAGGTGCCCATGGTCGCCACGCGGGAGGACCGGAAGCGGCGCACGAGCGCGCCGGCGGCGAGTCCCGCCGTGATGGCACCGAGGGGGAAGGCGGCCACCGAGATGCCGAAGGCCGCGTTGCCGAGGTCCAGCCCGTCCTTGATGGCGGGGTAGTGCGGCAGGATGTTGGCGAACAACGCGCCGTTGGTCAGGAACAGGGCGCTCACGGCGAGGCGGGCCCGGCCGAGCCGCTGGGCGCTGTACTCCTGGGGCGGCGCGGATGAATGGGTGGTCATGGCCGGATGATCCTCTCGACGGCGGTGCGGACGGTGGAGACGGACATGGGGTCCAGCGAGAGGGCGCGGTGGAGAGTGGTGCCCTCGATCAGGGCGTCGAGCATGAGCGCCGTCTGCGGATCGAAATGCGCGTGGAGTGCTTCACGGCTGCGCGCCATCCAGGCGTCGGTGATCGTTCTGAACTCCGGCCGCCGTGCCGCCAGCGCGTACAGCTCGAGGCTGGCGAGCATCGTCTCGGATGCGTTCAGGGTGGTCCCGGTGATGAGGCCGACGACGGCGTCGCCCGCCTCCTCGACGGTGTCGGCGCGGGACAGGACGGTGTCGAAGACGTCCGCCGTCCTCCCGGCGAGGCGCGTGAACGCCGCGTGGAGGAGGTCGTCCATTCCGGCGAAGTGATAGGTCATCGACCCCAGGGGCACGTCCGCGGCTGCCGCGACCCGGCGGTGCGTGGTCCCGGCGACGCCGTATTCGGCGATCACCCCGAGGGCCACGTCGATCAGGCGTTCACGACGCCCGGGGTCATGGCGGCGCCTACTCGAGGGAGGGGTCCCGCCGGTCGCGAGGGCATCGCCTCGCCGGCTCGGCCCGTCCTGCTCGGCGGTGCGGGCTCGCGCGTCGTCCTCGAGATACTGCCCGTGCACCATCCACTCCTCGCGCCCGTCCACCAGTTATGTACAAGCGTACGCATGATGCGTACGCTTGTACATACGAGCGGTGGTAGGCGGTGCAGTAGCGGTCCGGGTGCTCCCGGCTCAGGCCTCCGGCGGCAGGGCCTCGTGGTGCTCCCGGCCCTTGGTGCGCCGGTCCTCCTTCATCTCCGCCTCGAACAAGTGGCGCTTGCCCTCCGCGAGGGAGTCGCGTGCCTCCTTCTCGAAGGCCTTGAACTCGGAGTAGTAGTGGTCGTCGTAGTCCTCCATGATCTGGAACGTCCACCGACCCTCGATCACATTGCGGCCGATGATCTCGCTCGCGAGCCTGTCGGCGATCTCCGGATGCCCCGCCCTGCGGAAGAGCTCCTCGGCCTCGGAGAGGTTGAGGTCGGCCTTGCCGGTGAGCCGGTGGAAGCCGTAGAGGTAGCCGCGGGCATGTTCCACGACCTCGAGTGCTTCGGACAGCTTTCCGAGGGCTTCGACCGTGAGGTCGGAGACGCCCTCGGGGCGCTGGTGGTGTGCGTCGGGACCTGGTGTGTCGGGGGTAGCCATACTCCGTCAGTACCCAGCCGTGCCGACACTTACACAGGCATCTTCTGCACCGGCATCGTCCGCGGGGTCGTGCGCGTCCCACGTGGAGCGCGCTCTGTGCGTAAATGCAGAAGGGCTGTGCACTAATCGGCGTTGATCGGTCCGTCGGCGGCGGCAATACTCGTATCGCCCCGGTGTGTCCCACTGCGCACCGGCCAGCGGAGGCCGGTCACGGCGAGCCGTGTCAATGAAGACACAGAAGGAGTAGCCCGCATGAGTTCAACGCAGCACACACCCCCGCAGCGGCAGGAGCCCGACGTCGAACAGTCGGGCCTGAAGAAGGTCGTCGTCGCATCGATGGCCGGGACCGTCGTCGAGTGGTACGAGTTCTTCCTCTACGCGGCGGCGGCCACGCTCGTCTTCGCCACCGTCTTCTTCCCCAGTGCCGACTCGGAGCTGGACGCGATCATCGCCGGCTTCCTGACCTACGCCGTCGGTTTCGTGGCACGCCCCATCGGCGGGATCGTGTTCGGCCACTTCGGCGACAAGTACGGGCGCAAGCAGCTGCTGCAGGTGAGCATCGTCCTCGTGGGCGTCTCGACGTTCCTCATGGGCTGCCTGCCCACCTTCGACCAGGTGGGCTACTGGGCCCCGGGACTCCTCGTGGTGCTCCGCTTCATCCAGGGCTTCGCCGTCGGCGGCGAATGGGGCGGCGCCGTCCTCCTGGTCGCCGAGCACAGCCCGAGCCGCAGCCGCGGTTTCTGGGCCAGCTGGCCGCAGTCCGCCGTCCCCATGGGCAACCTCCTCGCGACCGGTGTGCTCTTCGGCCTCTCGGCGGTCCTCGACGAGGCGTCCTTCCTCGGCTGGGGCTGGCGCGTGGCGTTCTGGCTCTCCGCCGTGATCGTGATCGTCGGCTACTACATCCGCACCAAGGTCAACGACGCCCCGATCTTCCTCGAGGCCCGCAAGGAGGTCGTGGAGGAGGCCAAGGGCTACGGCGTGATCGAGGTCTTCCGGCGCTACCCCCGCGGCGTCTTCACCGCCATGGGTCTGCGCTTCGCCGAGAACATCCTGTACTACCTCGTGGTCACGTTCAGCATCACCTACCTCAGCACCGTGGTGGGGGAGGACCGCACGCGGATCCTGCTGCTGCTCCTCGTGGCGCACTTCCTGCACTTCTGCGCCGTGCCGATCGTCGGCCGCTACTCCGACAAGCTGGGACGCAAGCCGGTCTACCTCGCCGGAGCCGTGCTCGGTGCCACCTGGGGCTTCTTCGCCTTCCCCATGATGGACACCGGCAACGACCTCATCATCCTCGCGGCCGTCACCATCGGGCTGTTCTTCCACGCCCTCATGTACGCGGGGCAGCCCGCGATCATGGCCGAGATGTTCCCCACCCGCATGCGGTACTCGGGCGTCTCGCTCGGCTACCAGGTCACCTCGATCGTCGCCGGGTCCCTGGCGCCGATCATCGCGACGACCCTCCTGCGGGACTACGGCTCCTCGACGCCGGTGGCGGTCT
Source organism: Arthrobacter sp. TmT3-37 (assembly GCF_054510835.1). Taxonomy (NCBI): domain Bacteria; kingdom Bacillati; phylum Actinomycetota; class Actinomycetes; order Micrococcales; family Micrococcaceae; genus Arthrobacter; species Arthrobacter sp. TmT3-37. The sequence goes on from NZ_JBTNDU010000002.1 coordinate 274,959, forward strand.
ACCTGCTGCTCGCCTGCTGCGTCACCGTCGTCGCCGTGCTGCTGCTCAAGGAAACCCGCGGCATCTCGCTGCTCGACGTCGACGAGGCCGACGCCCGCGGCACGGCGGACCTCCTGGCCGCGAAGAAGTAGCACCGCGGCGCGGATGACAACCCATGACCGGGGAACGACGGCGGCGCACCGGCGCCGTCGTCGTTCCCGTGTACGACCCCACGAGCGAAGGAGCTTGAGATGGCAACGATCGGCTGGATAGGACTCGGGAACATGGGCGGTCCGATGACCGCCAACCTGGTGAAGGCGGGCCACACGGTACGGGGCTTCGACCTCAGTGCCGACGCTGTGGCAGCGGCGGAGGCGGCGGGTGTCACCTCCGTACAGGGGATCGCCGACGCCGTGAAGGGTGCCGACGTGGTCTTCACGATGCTGCCGAAGGGCGACCACGCGCGGGCCGTCTACCTCGGGGACGACGGTGTCCTGGCGTCCGCGGACCCGTCGACGCTGCTGGTCGACTCGTCCACGATCGACATCGGATCCGCTGCGGCACTCCACGAGGCGGCCGCCGGCAAGGGCTTCCGCTTCGTCGACGCCCCCGTCTCGGGCGGTATCAGCGGGGCGAAGGCCGGGACGCTCACCTTCATGATCGGCGGCGAGGAGGGGGCGGTGAAGGACGCCACCGCCTTCATCGAGCCGATGGCGCGGAACATCATTCCCACCGGCGGTGCGACCACCGGCCAGGCGGCGAAGATCTGCAACAACCTGATGCTCTTCATCAACCTCGCATCCACCGCGGAGGGCGCCGTGCTCGCCGATCGCCTCGGGCTCGACAAGCAGGTGTTCTGGGACATCGCCTCGGTGTCCTCCGGTGACAGCTGGGCGCTGCGGACCTGGTACCCGGTGCCGGGTGTCGTGGAGACCGCCGCCTCGAACAACGACTTCGCGCCGACGTTCACCACGGAGCTGGCGAACAAGGACATCGGGCTCGCGCTGGCCGCCGCCCGCGACACCGACACCCCGCTCGAGATCGGCGAGCACGTGCAGCAGCTCTTCCAGCGCCTCATCGCCGACGGTCAGGGCGGCAAGGACTGCTCCATGATCATCAAGCTCGTCGACGGCTCCCTCTAGGCACCGTCCCACTCCCGAAGGATTCCCATGCAGCAGATCCCGCACTACATCGATGGCACCCGTGTGACCGACGCCGAGCGGTTCGGCCCCGTCTTCGACCCCGCTACGGGCCGGCAGGAGAAGGAGGTGCCCCTCGCGTCGCCGTCGCGCGTGGACGAAGCCGTCGCCGCGGCCGAAGCCGCCCTGCCCGGCTGGCGCTCAGCGAGCCTGGCGAAGCGGGCCGCCGTCTTCTACCGGGTCCGCCAGCTGCTCACCGAACGGACGTCCGAGCTCGCCGCGATCCTCACCGGCGAGCACGGCAAGGTCCTCTCGGACGCCGCGGGGGAGATCGCCCGCGGCCTGGAGAACATCGAGTTCGCCACCGGGCTGGGCCACATGCTCAAGGGCGAGCGGTCCGAACAGGTGTCCTCCGGCGTCGACGTCCACTCCATCCGCCAGCCCGTCGGTGTGGTCGCGTGCATCACCCCGTTCAACTTCCCGGCCATGGTGCCGCTCTGGATGATCGGCAGCGCGATCGCCTGCGGCAACACCGTGCTGCTCAAGCCGAGCGAGAAGGACCCGTCCTCCTCCGTGTTCATCGCCGAGATCTTCTCCGAGGCCGGACTCCCGGACGGTGTCCTCAACGTGGTCCACGGAGACCGCGAGGCGGTGGAGAGCATCCTCGACCACCCGGGCGTGAAGGCTGTGAGCTTCGTCGGGTCCACGCCGATCGCGAAGACCATCTACTCGCGTGCGGCGGCCAACGGCAAGCGCGTCCAGGCGCTCGGCGGCGCGAAGAACCACATGGTGGTGCTGCCCGACGCCGACCTCGACATGGCGGCCGACGCCGCGATCTCCGCCGCCTACGGTTCCGCCGGCGAACGCTGCATGGCGATCAGCGTGATCGTTGCCGTGGGCGGCATCGCCGACGATCTCGTCGAGGCGGTGCGCTCGCGCATGGGCTCGCTCAGGATCGGGCCGGGGACCGATCCCCGGTCGGAGATGGGGCCCCTCATCTCGGCGGAACACCGGGACCGCGTGGCCTCGTACGTCACGGGGGCGCCCGCCGAGGGGGCGACCGTCGTCGTCGACGGCACGCAGCAGCAGTTCGACTCGGACGGCTTCTTCCTCGGGGTCTCCCTCGTGGACCATGTGAAGCCGGGCATGAAGGTCTACGACGACGAGATCTTCGGACCCGTGCTGTCCGTGGTCCGCGTCGAGACCTACGCCGACGCCGTCCGCCTCGTGAACGAGAACCAGTACGGCAACGGGGTGGCGATCTTCACGCGCGACGGCGGTGCGGCGCGGCAGTTCGAGGTCGAGGCGGAGGCCGGCATGGTGGGCGTCAACGTGCCGATCCCCGTGCCGGTGGGCACCTACTCGTTCGGCGGCTGGAAGAACTCGCTGTTCGGCGACACCCACATGTACGGACCGGACAGCATCCGCTTCTACACGCGCGGCAAGGTGGTCACCACACGCTGGCCGGACCCCTCCACCTCGAGGATCGACCTCGGGTTCCCGCAGGTCGACTGACTGCCGGCGGATGCGGGTGCCCGGGGCGGCCGGCGCCCCGGGCATCGCACCTAGCCGAGCTCGGGCTTCGCGATCACCGCGATGTCGTCGTCGCCCGAGCCGGCGCGCTGCGCGTCCGTGAGCGACTGCAGCACCGCCGTGACCGCCGGCAGGGGATCGGGGGTGGAGCGCAGCATCAGCCGCGCGTCCTTCGCGAGGAGGTCGGCGGAGAACTGCGTGTCGCCGAACGTGCCCGCGGTGATGACCGGGCCCTTCATACCCGCGATCACGCCCAGGCCCGTCCCCTTGAGCAGGTCCAGCACGGCCCCGGCATCGAGACCGTTGGCCCTGCCGAGGCGCAGCGCCTCGACGAGGCCCTGCAGCGTCACGCCGAGGGCGAGGTTGGCGAGCAGCTTGCCGGTCGCGGCGTCCGACGGCGTCGGCACCCGACGGAGCCGCTCGGCGTCGCCCCACAGGGCGGCGAGGGGTTCGACGACGTCGACGTCCCCCGGCTCTCCACCGAGCAGGACACCCAGCTGACCGGCACGGGCCGGCGCGAGACTCCCGATGACGGGTCCGTGCACGTACCGGATGCCGGCCGCGGCGGCGTAGTCGGCGAACTCACGCGCGTCCTCGGGGGAGACGGTGGTGACGTCGAACCAGACGGCCTCGGCGGGGATCTCCAGCCCGGAGAGCACCACCTCGCGGACGGTGTCCGGTCCGAAGAGGACCGTCAGGACCACGTCGGCGTCGCGGACGGCGTCCTCGGGCGAGTTCGCCCGCGAGGCTCCTGCCTCGCGCAGGCGGTCGACGGCGCCCGCCGTCCTGTTCCATGCGGTGAGGTCGTGGCCCGCGGCGAGCAGGTGCACGCCGAGTTCGTGCCCCATGCGTCCGACGCCGAGCAGTGCGATCTTCATGAGTCCTCCGGTTGGTGGTCGATGTCCTTCCCTCCATTGTCCCGGATCAGGACACGCGATAGATTCTGGATATCCCTTTGTGATACCGATACCAATTCAGCGAGGGGCGAACCGACGGCAGAAGGAATCGACCATGAGCACGGCAGGAAACACGCGGCACGTCGCCGTCCTCGGCGGCGGCATCCTCGGGGTGTCGACGGCTGTGCACCTCCTGCGCGAGGGTGCCTCCGTCGTCCTCGTCACCGAGGCGGAGCTCGCGAGCGGAGCCTCGGGCCGGTCGCTGTCCTGGCTGAACAGCGCGGGGGAGCGGGCCACGCCCTACCACCAGCTGCGGATGTGCGGCATCGACCGGTACCGGACACTGTTCGCCTCGGACCCGTCCCGCGACTGGCTGCGGTTCGACGGCGGCCTGCACTGGGCGGACACCGGCTCGGACCAGGACACCGTGGCGCGCCACGAGTACGAGAGGGCCCTCGGCTACGACTCCGTCCTGGTGTCCCCGGGAACGGTGGACGACCACACCCCGGGCATCAGCCGGGACGCCCTGGGACCCGTGGCGATCTTCAACCCCGGTGAGGGCTGGGTCAGCCTGCCGCACCTGATCGGGTTCCTTATGGAGGAGTTCACCTCCCGGGGCGGCGAACTCGTGACGGACGCGGGCACCGCGCGCGTCCGGGTCGGTGACGGGCGGGCCACCGGCATCGACACGGACGGGGCGGGATCCTTCCCCGCGGACGCCGTCGTGGTGGCCTGCGGACCGCAGACGCCCGCCGTCGTCGCCGAACTCGGCGTCAGGATCCCCGACGCCTCGCCGATGTCGATGCTCGTGACCACCGCCCCCGTGGACCACGCGGTGAGGGCGGTGCTGAACACCCCGCGGGCGGCCGTCCGGCCGAATCCGGGCAACACCCTCGCGCTGGACCACGACTGGTACGAGGAGAGCATCACGCAGGACGCCGACGGGACGTACTCGATCCCGGAGGCGGTGGTCCACGAGCTCACCGACGAGGCCGCCGGACTCCTGGAGGGCCGGCCGCGGCTCTCCGCGGCATCCTGGACGATCGGCCGCAAGCCCATCCCGGGCGACGGGGAACCCGTGTTCGGGGAACTCGGGTCCGTCCCCGGCTGCTTCGTCGCCTTCACGCACTCCGGGGCGACGCTCGGGCTCATCGCGGGCGAACTCCTCGCGGGTGAGATCATGACCGGGCGGAAGCACCCGATGCTGGAGACCTTCCGGCCGGGCCGTTTCGCCTGACCGGGTCCGCCCGACCGGCGGGGACCCGGGCCAGGGCGCAACGGCGAGGGCTCAGGCCTGTCCCGCCGGTGACGCCTGCGCTTGTCCCGCCGGTATGGCCTGCGCCGGCACCACCGGTATGGCCTGCGCCGGTCCGATGGAGGAGCGGAGCATGAGCTCGGCCGGGAGCATGTGCAGCCGCGGCTCGTACTCCGGCGCACCGATCCGCGACACGACCTGCTCCACCGCCAGCCGTCCCATCTCGTCGACGGGCTGGGCGATCATGGTGAGTGGCGGCTGCATGACCGTCGCCCAGCTCGTGTCGTCGAAGCCCACCAGCGAGACGTCCCCGGGGTAGGAGAGGCCGAGATCCTGCACCGCGTGGAGCGCGCCGATGAGGGCCTCCGCCTCCGTCGCGAAGATCGCGGTGGGAGGATCGGCGGACCGGAGCATCACGGAGGCGGCCTCCGCCGCGGACTCCTCGGTCTTCGCCCCGGTGCTGACGAGTGCCGGCGAGTAGGGGATCCCTGCATCCTGCAGGGCATCCAGGTACCCGCGGAGCCGCTCGGCATCACTCCACAGGCTGCGCGTGTTGACCGTCAGGAGACCGTCCAGTGTGTCGATCGCGGCATCGGTGGTGGGTCCCCACAGGAAGCCGATGCGCCGGTGGCCGGCCTCGATGAGCGTCCTCGTGACGCGTCGTGCCTCGGCCCGGTTGTCGACGACGACGGCGTCCAGGTGCAGTCCCGGGATCAGTCGGTCGATGAGGACCACCGGTGTCCCGCGGCGGGTCGCCTCGGTGAGGTGCTCCGCCTCGGGCGCGCCGACCGCGGCCGAGGACACCACGATGCCGTCCACCTGCTTGTCGAGGAGCACGCCGACGGCGTGGCGCTCGGCCGCCAGGTCCTCGTAGGTGCTGATGACGATGACGTCGAGGTTCCGTGCGCTCGCTGCATCCGAGGCCCCGCGGATCAGGCCGGAGAAGAACGTGTTCCCGATGTCCGCGACGACGATACCGAGCGAATTGGTGACCCCCGTGGTCATGCTCCGCGCGAGGATGTTGGACCGGTACCCGAGGCGCTCGGCCGCCGCGAGGACGCGTTCACGGGCGACGGCGCTCACCGAGCCGTAGCCGCCGAGGGTCCGCGCCGCCGTCGCCCGGCCGACACCCGCTTCCGCCGCGACGTCGGAGATGGTGGGGGCGCTGCTGGAAGGATGCTCGGACGCCATGGGCTAATGGTAACGAGACAGCGGGGCGGTCGGACCGGCGAGGGCGGCGCGCGCAGCCTCCGGGTCCGCGTCGGAGAACGGCCGGCCGTGGCCGAACGCCCCTTCCACCGTGCATTGCCGGGCGGAGTACAGGGCGGCTGCCCGCATCGCGGCGGCGACGTCGGCGGCGTCGGCACGGTGCGTCCGTGACCAGCCGGCCTGCACCAGCCGGAGGAGGAACGCGGTGAGGTAGGCGTCCCCGCATCCCATGGTGTCCACGATCGACGACGGCGGGATGTGCTCCGCCCCGTCCTCGTAGAACGTGTCCCCGTCGAGGAAGAGGGCGCCCTCGGTGCCGCGCGTCGCCAGGGCCGCGCCGGCGCCGAACCGGATCGCCGTCGAGAGGAGGTCCCGGGACTCCCGGTGGCTCAGGTCCGCGCAGGAGAACTGCGCGAGGTCCACGGAGGGGCACACGGCAGCGAGATAGGTGTCGGACCGGCGGTCGTCGTCGGACGAGAAGTCGAAGCTCACGCGGGCGACGGCGGTCCGCAGGGCCGGCAGGTGCTCCTCGATGCCCGAGTAGACGCTGGAATGCACGACGTCGAAACCGGCCAGGTACGCCAGGTCCCCGGGGGAGGGCCGGAGCGGCTCCGCGAGGGTGATGCCTCCTCCGTTCCAGTCCAGGAACTGGCGCTCGCCGTCCTCCAGCCGGATGTTGGTCCAGCCACTCGGGCCGTGCCGGGTGATGGAGCGTGAGATGTCCACGGACTCCGCGAGGAGCGCCCCCCTGAGGAGGTCCCCGAACACGTCGTCCCCGAACACGCCGAGATATCCCGCATCGGCTCCGAGGCGCCGCGCGAACACAGAGAAATTGACGCTGTTGCCGCCGGGATAGGACGTGCGGCGGTCGATGAAGCGGTCGACGATATTGTCGCCATAGCCGAGAACGCGCATGGGTGCCTTGCTGTTCGGAGGAAGGGCCGCCGGCCGGGTGGCGGGCACCCGGCCGGCGAGGGGGTCTCGCCGTCGGCTCAGGACGACACGGCTCAGTACTCCACGACGCGGTAGTACCGGCGCAGGTCGAGCGAGTGGTCGCGCTGCTTCTCGAGGTGCTTGCTGATCCGGCTGGTGATGGTGTCCATCACCAGCGGGCCCAGCAGTCCCCGGAACTCGTCGTCGATGCCCTCGAGCGGGTAGTCCGCGGTATCGAGGACCGTGGTGGCCTGCGAGTACTTCTCGGAGAACGCGACGACGCGCTCCATCAGCGGGCGGGTCTCGTCCTCGCCCACGAAGAGCAGGACGCTGGTGTCGGGCTCGATCAGCTCCAGGGAGCCGTGGAAGAACTCGGCACCGTGCACCCGGGTGGTGTGCAGCCACTGCATCTCCTCGAGGATGCACATGGAGTACAGGTAGGCATGGCCCCAGAGGTTGCCGCTGCCGACCACGAAGTGGAAGTCCGTCTCCCTGTGCCGTTCCGCGAAGGCCTCCGCCAGCGGTTCCGCCTGGCGGGCCACGCCCACGAGGGCCTGGGGGACGGCCCGCAGCTGGTCGACCAGCTTGTCGTAGCCGGCGAACTCCCCGCGCTCCGAGAGGAACCGCGTGGTGAGGAGCAGCAGGCCGAGATCGAACGGCCAGGCGTCGGGTTCGGTGATCAGCGCGTGGTCCACGGCCTGCGCGATGGGGCTCTCGGCGATGCCGGTGAACCCGATGGTGCGGACGCCACGGGCCCGGCAGAACTCGATGCACGCGATCACGTCCTCGGTGGTGCCCGAGGCCGAGGCGAACACGGCGACGGAACGCTCGTTGAGGAGGGCGTCACCGGAGAGGACGAGTTCCGCGGCGATGGCCGACCGGACGGGAACCGTGGTGTTCCGGCGCAGGAGGTGCTCATAGGGCCACATGGCCGCATAGGTCCCGCCCGACCCGATGAGGAACACGGCTTCGACGTCGGACAGGCCTCCGACGATTTCTTCTATGCGCGGCTGCAGGGCCAGGAAACTCTGTGCGCGTGTGAGGAACTGGTCCTCATCGAACTTCAGCATGACGATCCCTTCGGAGGAGGCGATGATGACCCGAAACTGATACCGGTATCACCGGCACATCGTTGCACGCAGAAATTGAGCGAGTCAACCATCTGCATGCGCTTCTTCTATTCGTCCCGTCGCTTTCGCATCTTTGTGGTCGAGGGGCTGGTACCGGTATCAAACTTGCGCTACTGTGATCCGCACCACGCGGAAAGGGCAGGCCCACCGGGCAGCTGCTCCCCACCGCAGCGGAGGCTTCCGGGCACGTCCCGGTCAATCAAGGAGGCTCGGCCATGAAGAACGTCCGACGGAGAGTATGTGCGGTGTCCGCCGCGGCACTGATGGGCCTCACGGCCTGTGGAGGCGGGACCGATGTCGAGGCGGCAGACCTCACGGCCGCGCCCGAGTACGAGGGGACGCTGTCGATCCTCACGAAGTTCGGCGGCGAGCCGCTGTCGCCCTACTTCGAGGACCTCGCAGCCGAGTACACGGCGCTGCACCCGGACGTGGACTTCGAGATCATCCAGGAGACCGACCAGAGCATCAAGGACAAGACCAAGACCCTGGTGGCCTCCTCGGCACTGCCGGACATCTACTTCTCCTGGACCGGAGACTACGCCGACAAGTTCATCGAGGGCGGGTTGGCCACCGACCTCAGCGACGTGCTCTCGCCCGATTCGGACTGGGGCTCGACGTTCGGGGCAGCGTCGCTCGATGCCTTCGCGCAGGACGGCAAGTACTACGCCGTCCCCCTCTACAACAACGGCAAGTTCATGGGCTACAACAAGAGCATCTTCGAGGCGGCCGGCGTCGCCGTCCCCACCACCTTCGAGGAGCTGATCGCAGCCTGCCCGAAGCTGGAGGCGCAGGGCGTGGAGCCGCTCGCCTTCGGGAACAAGGACGGCTGGCCCGGCCTGCACTTCCTCCAGCAGCTCTTCGCCTACAACGTGCCCCGGGACGTGCTCGAGAAGGACTTCGTCCCCGCGACGGCCAGCTGGGACCACCCCGGCTACGCGAAGTCGCTCGAGGAGTTCCAGACGGTGGTGCGGGACTGCACGGCCACGGGCACCGACTCCAACGGGGTGCTGTACTCCACGGCGCAGCAGGCGCAGTCCGCCGGCCAGGCAGCCATGTACTTCCAGGAGATCCTGGAGTTCGACTCGGTGGTCACGGACGGCTCGGAGATCACCGCCGAGGACTTCGGCATCTTCGCCCTGCCCGCCCCCGAGGGGGCCGAGGGCGATCCGGCCGCGCTCGAGGGATCACCCGAGGGCATGATGGTCAACGCGAGGTCCCCCCGCCAGGCGCTCGCCGTCGACTTCCTCAAGTTCGCGACCAGCAAGGCCAACGCGGAGACGCTCGCCGGAGCCCCCTTCAGCCAGCCCAGTACGATCGTCGGTGCCGTCTCCGCATCCACGGCGAGCCCGGCCGTCGTCGAGGGTGTCGCGAAGCTCAACGAGGCCAGCTACCTCCTCGGGTGGCTCGACGCCGTCACCGTCCCCGATGTCGCGGACGCCTGGCTTGCCGGCGGCGAGGCGCTGGTGTCCGGATCCGAGACTCCCGAAGAGGTTCTGAGCAATGTCCGCGCCGCTTCAGACAGCGCCGAGTAGCACCGCACCCGCCGCGCCCCTGCTTCCACGAACCGTCGACGCAGGGGCGCGGCGGCCCCGCAGGCCACGCGGTTGGGTGTGGGTCGCTCCCGCGCTCCTGGTGCTGGGCGTCTTCGTCTACCTGCCCCTGCTCCAGAACCTGCAGTACAGCGTCATGAAGTGGGACATCTACGCGGGCGGCTCCTCCTTCGTGGGGCTGGCCAACTACGAGAAGCTGGCCGGCGACCCCGTGTTCTGGCGGGCGCTGCTCAACAACACGGCCTACGCGGCGGTCTCCCTCGTCTGCCAGGTCTTCGGCGCGCTGCTCCTCGCCGCGCTGGTGGAGGGCCTCCGGTCCGAGCGGTGGCGCCGCGCACTGCGGGCCGTCTACTTCGTGCCGTCCGCCATCTCCCTGACGGTCGCCGGGCTGCTGTTCTACTTCGTGTACGAGCCGGAACTGGGCATCCTGAACGCGCTGCTGAGGGGCGTCGGACTGGATGGGCTGACGCAGGCCTGGCTGGGGCAGGAGGGCACCGCGATCTGGGCCGTGATCGCAATGAGCCAGTGGCAGGGCTTCGGCTACTCCACGCTGCTGTTCGCGATCGCCATCCAGCGCATCCCGCAGGACCTCTACGACGCCGCGTCGCTCGACGGCGTCGGCCCGATCCGGAGGTTCCTCCAGGTCACCGTCCCGCTGACGCGTGAGATGACCGGCCTGATGATCATCGTCACGCTCTCGGGCGCGTTCCAGGTGTTCAACGAGGTCATGGTGATGACCAGCGGAGGCCCCAACAACTCCAGCCAGGTCCTCGTGTCATGGCTCTACCGGATGGGCTTCGGCCGCAACGACTTCGGCTACGCAGCCGCCATCGCGACGGTGATCTTCGTCCTGACCCTGGGCGTCGCGCTCCTGCAGCTGGCCATCACACGGAAGAGGAGAGTCGAATGGTGACCCGAACGAGTGTCCTCGGCGTCGTCGCGCGGACCTTCGTCGCGTCGTTCCTGCTGGCCCTTGCCGTCGTCGTGATCTATCCGCTGCTGTGGATGGTCCTGAACGGGTTCAAGACCAACAGCGAGCTGTTCGGCAACCCCTTCGCGCTGCCGCTGCAGTTCACCTGGGAGAACTACGCGAAGGCGTGGAACCGCGGTGTCAGCAGCTATCTGATGACCAGCATCCTCGTCACCGTCACGGCGACCATCGCCACCGTCTTCATCAGCGCCTGGGCGGCGTACGGGCTCACGCGGATGCAGATCCCGTTCAGCCGGACGGTCCTCGCCCTGATCCTCGGCGGCCTGATGCTCGCTCCCGCCGTCGCGCTGATCCCGCTCGTCAGGATGTTCCAGGCGCTCGGGCTCTACAACACGTTCTGGGCGCTCCTGATCCTCTACGTGGCGTTCCGGATCCCGTTCACGACCTTCCTGATCCGCGCCTACATGGTGGACCTGCCGGTCGAGATCGACGAGGCGGCAGCGGTGGACGGGGCCGGCAAGGCCAGGGCCTTCTGGAGCATCGTGCTGCCCATGTGCAAGCCGATCCTCGTGTCCAGCGTGATCCTGAACATCCTCTTCACCTGGAACGAATACCTGTTCGCCATGGTGTTCACCAGCGGGGGAGACCTGCAGACCCTGCCGATCGGGCTGACCAACCTGATGAGCAAGCACGGGACCGAATACCCCGTGGTGTTCGCCGGCATGACGATCGCCGCCGTCCCGGTGATCCTGCTCTTCTTCCTCACCCAGAAGTACTTCGTCCGCGGACTCGCGGACGGCGTCGGGAAGTAGGCACCCCGGTCCTGTCCGCGAGGACCGGGGTGCCTGCACCGACCCGACCGGTCCGGTCAGTCGGTGCTGATCTGCCGGCGGAAGGTGTCCCGTCGGGCATGGAGGTCCCAGAGCACGCCGGCGAGGACGGCCGGGTCCTTCTCCGGGTCGCCCTCGATGATGCGGCCGCCGATGATGAGCTGCGAGACGTGGATCCCCTCCTCGCCGAGCACCTCGTGCAGCAGCTGGGCGTAGGCCGCCTGGCCCGCGAAGGCCACCGAGGTGCCGGTGACACCGCGGCCGGGCTTGACCGCGGACCCGCCGTTGACGAACAGGATGGTGCCACGGTTCCCGCCGAGGAACCTCATACCGGGCAGTACCTGGTGCACCGCGGCGACGGGGCCGTAGATGGAGAACTCCACCGGGCCCCTGAGGTCGGCCGGTGTCGTCTCGAGGACGGGCCGCATGAAGTCCTTCTGCGGCAGGGGGCTGTACTGCAGCACCTCGATGGGGCCCAGTGTCTCGGTGGCGGCCTCGAGGGCTGCGGCGATGGATTCGGGGTTCCGGACGTCCGCCGCGAAACCGCGGGCCTGGATGCCCTCCGTGCCGAGGTCCTCGGCGAGGGCGTCCACCTTGCCCTGGCTCCGGGAGATGAGGGCCACGGAGAATCCCTCCGCTCCGAAACGCCGTGCCACAGCGGCCCCGAGGCCGCGTCCTGCTCCGATGATCGCGAGAGTTGTCATACTCCGTGCAAGGAGCCGGGCCGCCCCATCATTCCGACGTGAGCTGATTTTCTCAGCGGAGCGTCCCGAGGATGGTGCGCTGGATGACGACGGCGGCAGCCCCGCGCGCCCACTGGGCGAAGTCCGACGGCTGGCGGCTCAGCCGGATGGGCGCCGCTTCCGGGTCGCGGTGGTAGTCGATCGAGGCCCGCAGTGCCTCGGCTGCGACGTCCGCCAGGTCCATGCCCTCACCGGACAGCACGACGAGCTCCACCATCGTCAGGTTCGCGACCGCCGACACCAGGAGGCCCAGCGCCTCTCCCGCCGCGCCGACGACGGCGGCGGCCACGGGGTGGCCCTCCCCGGCGAGCCCGAGGATCTCGTCGTAGGTCCGCTGCTCGCCGGTGGAGGCGGCGAACTGGGAGCAGATGGCGGGAATGGTCAGCACGGCGGAGGAGCACCCGCGGTGGCCCTCCATGCACCGTGGCCCGGAGGGGTCGAGCGGATAGTGCCCCACGAGGCCGAGCCCGGCATCGGGCGGCGAGATGACGGCGTCGTTGATCACCAGCCCGTAGCCCACGCCGGCGCCGACCGTCAGGACGGCGAAGTCCTTCTCCCCGCGCCCCGCGCCGAACCACTGCTCCGCGATCGTGAGGGCCACGACGTCGTTCTCGACGGCGACCGGCAGCCCGGTCCGCTCCTGCACGAGTGCGGCGAGGGGCACGTCGCGCCACCCGAGGAACGGGGCGCGCAGCACCTCCGCACCGGAGTCCACCTTGCCGCCGATGCTGATGCCGATACCACTGAATCCCGCCAGGGGCCCGAGGTCGGCCACGGCGTCGACGATGGCGTCGATCACCTCCCCGACGGCGTGGCCCGGCAGCGCCGCCTCGCTCGACCCGACGACATCGGCCTTGAGGTTCGTGGCGACCGCGGACGCGGTGTCGCCGGTCAGTTTGACGCCCACGAACCGGTGCGCGTCCGGACTGACCTCGAGCGGGCGGACGGGCCTCCCGATGGCCGCGGCCGCGACCTCGTCCGACTCCCGGAGGACGCCCGCATCGAGGAGGGGCTTGCTCAGCCGCGTGAGGCTGGCGACCGACAGGCCGAGGCGGGCCGCGAGGTCGGCACGGGAGATGGGTCCGCGGATAAGGACTTCGCGCGCGAGCGCCCGGGCCGGGCTGGAGGGTGCGAGCGAGGTGACCGCGTCCATGATGTTCCGTTCGCAGGGGGTACTTATTTTCAGAGTATCGCTAATGGCCTGGCTTTTCGGTGCGGATACTCCTGCGGACGCTCCGGATGTCGCGTGAGTGGAATGGTTGACACCGCTCTTATTTCTGTCGTAAAAATAACCAGTGCCCAGTTCGACACGGACGTGGACACGGCACGCCCTCACACAGCACGAAGGAGAGCCAGTTGTGAAGCAACCCCACGGCCGCGCGAGGCGCGCCGTCCGATGCGCGGCAGGAGCGGCGGCCCTCGCGCTGGTCCTCCCGGGATGCGCAGCCCAGGACGACGTCGTCACGCTCGATTTCTTCCAGTTCAAACCCGAAGCGGTCGCGAACTTCAGCGCCATCATCGACGAGTTCGAGGCCGCCAACCCGGGCATCCGGGTGGTGCAGAACCACGTGCCGGACGCCGACACCGCCATCCGGACCCTCCTGGTCAAGGACAAGACCCCCGATGTCCTCACCCTCAACGGCAACGGGCGCTACGGCGACCTCGCGAAGGCCTGTGTCTTCGCGGACCTCTCGGACCTGCCCGTCGTCGAGCAGGTCCGGCCGGCGGTCAGCGACATCATCCGCGACCTCGGATCCTGCGGCGACGAGGTGAACGCGGTCCCGTTCTCGAGCAATGCGAGCGGCATCCTGTACAACAGGGACCTCTTCGAGCAGTACGGCGTCGAGGTGCCGACCACCTGGGACGAACTGCTGGACGCGGCGCGGACCTTCGAGGCCGCAGGCGTCACACCCTTCTACACCACGATCAAGGACGCCTGGACGGTGGGCCCCGCCTTCGTGAACCTCGGCGGTGCGCTCCAGCCGGAGGGTTTCTTCGACCGGCTCCGTGCCCAGGGGCCGGACGTGCAGTCCGGTGAGGTGTCGTTCTCCAAGGACTACCCGGAAGCGATGGAGAAGCTGACGGCGCTCTACGCGTTCGGCCAGGACGACGCCGCAGGCCGGGACTACAACGCCGGGAACGCCGCCTTCGCGACGGGGGAGTCCGCGATGTACCTGCAGGGCAGCTACGCCATCCCCGCCATCCGGGCCGTCGACCCCGACGTGAACATCGGTTCCTTCCCCTATCCGGCGACCAACTCCCCGGAGGACACCGTCGTCGTGTCCGGCGTCGACGTCGGTGTGTCCATCGGACGGGACACGGACCACCCGGCGGAGGCGAGGAGGTTCGTCGAGTTCCTGATGTCACCCGAGGTCGTCGAGCGGTACGCACAGGAGCAGAGCGCCTTCTCCCCGCTGGCGACCGGCGCCGAGACCACGGACCCGGCGCTTGCCGGCCTCGCCCCGTACTTCGACGACAACCGGATCATCGGCTTCATCGACCACCAGCTCCCCGCGAGCCTGCCGCTGCCCCAGTACCTGCAGGAACTCGTGCTCGGCGGACGGACCGAGGACTTCCTGGCCACCCTGGACCGCGAGTGGAGCAAGATCGCAGCTCGGACCATCCCGAACGAGAAGGACTGACATGAGCACACCAGTCAGCAGCCCGGCGCGCCCGGGCCCGCCGCCGACGGCACTCCGCGGGGAACGGCGCGTGCCGCGGGTCTTCTACCTGATGGTGCTCCCCGCCCTCGCCCTGTTCGCCGTGTTCCACACCGTGCCCCTCCTCACCGGGATGTTCTTCAGCCTCACGAACTACGCGGGCTACGGCGAATGGTCCTTCGTGGGCCTGCGGAACTACGCCAACCTCTTCGGCGACGACCGCATCTACGGCGCCTACGGCTTCACGTTCCTGTTCGCGATCGTGTCCACGGTGGCGGTGAACATCATCGCCCTCGCCGTCGCCATCGCGCTCAACGGACGCATCCGCTTCAAGACCGGATTCCGGGGCGTCTTCTTCATCCCGAACATCCTGTCCATCCTGATCGTCGGGTACGTGTTCAACTACCTCTTCTCGAACTCGGTCCCGGCGATCGCCGACGCACTCGGCATCACATCTCTGACCACGAGCATCCTGGCGAGCCCCGACACCGCCTGGATCGGCGTCGTCATCCTGTCCGTCTGGCAGGCCGCGGCCTTCAACATCATCATCTACCTGGCCGGGCTGCAGACCATCCCGGGCGAGCTCTACGAAGCGGCGTCCCTGGACGGAGCCTCGCCCTGGAAGCAGTTCACGTCCATCACGTTCCCGATGATCGGCGCGTTCTTCACCATCAACATGGTGCTCAGCCTCAAGAACTTCCTGCAGGTCTTCGACCAGATCATCTCGCTGACCGCCGGCGGCCCCGGGACGTCCACCGAATCGATCTCGCTGCTCATCTACCGGGGCGGCTTCCAGGGCGGCGAGTACGGCTACCAGACCGCCAACGCCGTCCTCTACCTCTTCGTGATCATCGCCATCTCATTCATCCAGCTGCGGATCCTGCAGCGCAGGGAGGCCTCGTTCTGATGACCGCCACATCCTCCTCCGCGGTGCGCCGCGTGGCCACCGACCGCCCCGACGGCGACGACGTCGTCGAACGCGCCTACCGACCGGATCGTCGCCGCGTGAACTGGTGGCTGACGGCCCTCGTCGCCGTGTGCGCCCTGACGGTGCTCGTTCCGCTCTACCTCACCGTGGTCACGGCCCTGAAGACGCCCGACCAGCTCGGCGGCACCGGTTTCGGTCTGCCGACGACCGCCCGCTGGGAGAACTTCGCCGACGCCTGGACCCTGACCAGCTTCCCGCGGGCCCTGCTCAACACCGGGCTGGTCACCGTGGGCACGGTGCTGCTGACCCTCGTCACCAACTCGATGGTCGCCTACGCGATCGCGAGGAACATGCACCGCAGGTTCTTCAAGGGGCTGTACTTCTACTTCATCGCAGCCCTGTTCGTGCCGTTCCCCATCATCATGCTGCCGGTGGTCAAGCAGACGGCGATCTTCGGGCTCGACAACCAGCTGGGCCTGATCCTGCTCTATACGGTGTACGGGCTCTCGTTCAACATCTTCGTGTACGTCGCCTACATCCGGTCCATCCCGCTCGAACTCGAGGAGGCAGCGCTCACCGACGGTGCCACCACCTGGACCGTCTTCTGGCGGATCATCTTCCCGCTCCTCGGCCCCATGAACGCGACCGTCGGCATCCTCACCTGCCTCTGGGCGTGGAACGACTTCATGCTGCCGCTGGTCATCCTCTCCGACCCGTCGGCGCAGACGCTGCCACTGGCACAGTTCATCTTCCAGGGGCAATTCAACACCAACTACTCGGTGGCATTCGCGTCCTACCTCATGGCGATGGCACCGTTGTTGATCGTGTACCTCTTCGCGCAGCGCTGGGTCATCTCCGGCGTGATGCGCGGATCCTCCAAGTAACGTCCACATCCCCACTCCTCGAAAGGGACACCTTCGTGACTTCCACCGTCAACCCCGAGGTCGACTCGGCCGTCGACGCCACGTCCGGGCTCTCCGCCGATGCGCTCGCCGAGCGCATGCAGGACCCCTCCTGGTGGCGCCAGGCCGCCGTCTACCAGATCTACCCGCGCAGCTTCGCCGACTCCGACGGTGACGGCATCGGTGACCTGAAGGGCATCACGTCCCGGATCCCGTACCTCAGGTCCCTGGGCATCGACGCCGTCTGGCTGAGCCCGTTCTACCCCTCCGCACTGGCTGACGGCGGGTACGACGTCGACGACTACCGCGACGTCGACCCCAAGCTCGGCACCCTCGAGGACTTCGACGAGATGGTGGCCGCGCTGCACGAGGCCGGCATCAAGCTCATCGCCGACATCGTCCCCAACCACACCTCCGACCGGCACGCCTGGTTCCGGGAGGCACTGGCAGCGCCGAAGGGGTCGGCCGCGCGGGCCCGCTACATCTTCCGCGACGGCAAGGGTCCGAACGGCGACGAGCCGCCGTCGGACTGGGACTCCGTGTTCGGCGGACCCGCCTGGGAGCGGACCGCGGACGGCCAGTGGTACATGCACATCTTCGCCCGGGAGCAGCCCGACCTGAACTGGGACAACCGCGAGGTACGCGACGACTTCCTGAAGACCCTGCGCTTCTGGTCCGACCGCGGTGTCGACGGCTTCCGCGTCGACGTGGCCCACGCCCTCACCAAGGACATGACCGAACCCCTGCCCTCGAAGGCCGATCTCGGCGCCGAGGACGAGAACCACAACGGCCGGCACCCGTTCTGGGACCGCGACGAGGTCCACGAGGTCTTCGCCGAATGGCGTGCGGTGTTCAACGAGTACACGCCGCCGCGCACGGCCGTGGCCGAGGCCTGGGTCCATGCCGAGCGCCGCGCCCGCTACGCCAGCCCGGAAGGGCTCGGCCAGGCGTTCAACTTCGATCTCCTCAAGGCCGACTGGAACCCGGGCCAGTTCCGCGACATCATCACCAGGAACCTCGTCGAGGCGACCTCCTCCGGCGCGTCGTCGACCTGGGTGTTCTCCAACCACGACGTCGTCCGCCACGCCACGCGCTACGGGCTCCCGCCGGCCGACCCCGACAGCAGGAGCAAGCCCGGGCAGGGCGGGCAGGGCGGCCAGGACGGATCGGCCTGGCTCCTGAGCGGTGGCACCGAGCCGGCCCTGGACCGCGACCTCGGCGAACGCCGCGCCCGCGCGGTCACGCAGCTCATGCTGGCACTGCCGGGCTCCGCCTACGTGTACCAGGGCGAGGAGCTCGGACTGCACGAGGTCGCCGACATCGCCGCCGAGGACCGCCAGGACCCGACGTTCTTCCGCAACACGGGCGTCGACGTCGGCCGTGACGGCTGCCGCGTGCCGCTGCCGTGGACCAGGGACGGCGAGTCCTTCGGCTTCGGGTTCGGCGGCGCGCACCTGCCGCAGCCGGAGTGGTTCGGCGAATACGCCGTCGAGGTGCAGGAGGGCGATCCGGCCTCCAACCTCAGCTTCTACCGCCGTGCCCTGGAACTGCGGCGCGAACGGCAGGGCGAGGAGGACTTCGACTGGGTGGCAACGCCCTCCGCCGACGTCCTGCACTTCACGCGTCCCGGCGGATGGCACTGCGTCACGAACTTCGGGTCGTCGCCGGTGGACCTGCCCGCCGGCAGGGTGGTGCTGAGCAGCTCGCCCCTCGTCGACGGCCGGTTGCCGGGGGACACGACGGCCTGGCTCGTCTAGTACCTGCTGTCCGACGGCGGGCCCCTCACGGCGCCCGCCGTCGTCGTTCCCGGCGCTCCGGTGGCCGGGCTGCGGCTTCGTGCACGCGTTTCGACCCCTGGGCTGCGGCTTCGTGCACGCGTATCGACCCAAAAGCTGCGTGTCGCGACGGGACACGCCGTGGGAACGGGGCGGAGCCGTCGGAACGCGTGCACGAACCCGCGCCGTCGCGCGTGCGACCCCGCGGCGCGAGGCCGTTCGTCCGCAGGAGAATCGGTTGCGGGCCCCTCGGCCCCGTCGGAATACTTGGAGGACCGGCACGAGCGAGGCGGAGGGCAGCGGCATCAGCGGGTCCCAGGAGCACGAGGAGAGGCTGCGCAAGGCGGCCCAGTACCGGGCTGCCCGGAGTGGCGGAGGCGATGCGAGCGATGCACTCGCCGAGCTGGAACGCCAGAACGACGACGGCGACGCACCGAACGGGGAGATGGCCCCGCTGCGCACGGGGGAGGACGAGGTCCGGCGGGCACGCCTGATCGTCGACCGGGCCGTGGCCCGCGGGGAGTTCGACGACCTGGCTCTTGCCGGCAAGCCGATCCCCGGCCTGGGGGAAGCACACGATCCGGACTGGTGGGTCAAGGGACTCATCCAGCGCGAGAACATCACCGGGCTCGGACCGCGGGCCATCCTGCTCCGCACGGAGGACGCTGAGCTCGACGACCGCCTCGACCGCCAGTACACCGAGCGGCAGGTGCGCGAGGTCCTCGAGGACTTCAACTACCGCGTCATCGACGCGAGGCGCCAGCTCCTCGGCGGGCCGCCCGTCATCACGAAACTGCGTGACGTCGACGCCGAGGTGGAGCGGTGGCGCGAACGCCGGGCCGCAGCGCGCCTCGCGGCGGAGGCGGCCGCGCCGCCGGAACCGCAGAGGGTGTCCTTCTGGCGGCGCATCTTGCGCGGCTCCAGCTGAGCCGCGCCGGGGACGGTCACCACGGGACGACGCCGATCGCGACCAGATCCGCTGTCGACGCGCACGCCTGACGGTCGCCGGCTCCGGCCCGACGGTCGCCGGCTTCGACCTGGCAATCGGTGGCTCCCACCTGAGGGGCACCGATCAGACATTACGGTCGCCGGCTTCGACCTGACGGGCACCGATCAGACGTGACTGGCGCCGGCCTGAGCCGGACGACGGCGTGGCCGCATCCCCAGCCGTGCGTGGCCCGCGTCCCTGCCCGACGGCGTGGCAGCAACCCCCGCCGTGCGTGGCCGCAGCCTCGCCCGGGGCTCACGCCACGGCGTGCCGCAGGAGTGCTGTCACGGCCTGACGGTGACGGTCGGCATCGACGCGGTCACCAGCGTGCCGTCCGCCCGCCGCGTCCCCTCGATGTCACTCGTGGTCGGAGCGCCGGTCAGGCGCGGGCCCTGGTGGCTGAGGTGGACGGTGACGGGACTGCCGGCCTCGACATGCACGACCTGGCTGCGGACGGAGACCGTCGCGCTTCCACCGGATTCGACCGTCAGCGTCATGGCCTGCTGGGTGACCTCCGCGCGCAGGCGTGTCCCGTGCAGGGTCACACGGAAACTCATGCGGGTCCAGCCCTCGGGGAGGCGCGGGTCGAAGGTGATGCGGCCGCCGTGGTCGCGCATGCCACCGAACCCGTAGGTGAGGGCACTCCACACGCCTCCGGTCGATGCGACGTGGATGCCGTCCGAGGTGTTGCGGTGCAGATCGGCGAGGTCCACGAACAGGGCCGACTGGAAGTACCTCATCGCCAGGTCCTGGTACCCGACCTCGGCGGCGATGATCGACTGGACCACCGCGGAGAGGGTCGAGTCGCCGGTCGTGAGGGCCTCGTAGTACTCGAAGTCGGCGCGCTTCTGCTCCGCGGTGAACTCGTGGCCCTGCAGGAGGAGCGCGAGGACGACGTCGGCCTGCTTGAGGACCTGGAAGCGGTAGATCACCAGCGGGTGGTAGTGCAGCAGCAGGGGCCGCTTGCTCGCGGGCGTGTTCTCGAGGTCCCACAGTTCCTTCTCCAGGAACGCGGCGTCCTGCGGATGGATGCCCGCGCGCTCGTCGAAGGGGATGTGCATCTTCTCGGCGGCGAGCGACCACTCGAAGATCTCGTCCTCGGACAAATTCAGGCGTGCGACCATCCGCTCGTAGGCGACTGGATCGTCGGCCCGCAGCGATTCGACGGAACGCGTCGCCGCCTTGAGGTTGGCGCGTGCCATGACGTTCGTATAGAGGTTGTCGTTGACGACGGTCGTGTACTCGTCGGGTCCCGTGACGCCGTGGATGTGGAAGTTGTCGTCGCCGTTGCTGCGCCAGAAGCCCAGGTCGGCCCACATCCGCGCGGTCTCCACGAGGATGTCGATCGCCCCGCGGACCAGGAAGTCCTCGTCGCCCGTCGCGGCGACGTACTGCATGAGCGCGTGGGAGATGTCGGCGTCGATGTGGTACTGGGCGGTGCTTGCGGCGTAGTAGGCCGAGGATTCCTGACCGTTGATGGTGCGCCACGGGAACAGCGCCCCACGCTGATTGAGTTCGGCCGCCCGCGAGCGTGCCGGCTCGAGCATGGCCTGGCGGAAGCGGAGTGCGTTCCGTGCGACGAGGGGAGCGGTGTAGCTGAGGAAGGGGAGGACGTAGACCTCGGTGTCCCAGAAGTAGTGGCCGCCGTACCCGGAGCCGGACACGCCCTTGGCTGCGATGCCGCCGCCGTCGGTGCGGGCCGTGGCCTGGGCGAGCTGGAAGATGTTCCAGCGCACGGCCTGCTGGATGGCCGGCTGGCCCTCCACCTCGACGTCGGAGCGCGACCAGAAGTCGGCCAGCCACTCCCGCTGCTTCCGGTACTGCTGCTCGAGGGGGATCTCGCGGGCGCGGTCGAGCGTGCGCTCGCAGCGGTCGGCGAGTTCGCGGACGGGCACGCCGCGGGAGGTGTGGTAGGTGATGGTCTTGACGAGCCGGATGGGCCGGCCGGGCATCGCCTTCACGCGGTAGACGTGCTTGGCGAGGTCGTCCTCGATGTGCGACCGCTCGTCCCACTCGTTGTCCGTGACGAGCTCGTGTTCCACACCGCAGGCCAGGGTCATCGAGGAGTTGGTGGTGCGGTAGCCGAGCAGGTAGCGGGAACCGTCGACGCGCTTGAGCCGTGGCTGGAGCACCCGATCCTTGAACGCATCCGCCTTGCGGGGGTCGAAGGACGTGTTCTCCGCGACGGGGTTCACCTGGTCCTTGTCGATGCCGTCCTGGCGGTTGAGGATCTGGCTCGAGATGAGGATGGACGCCTCGGCGTCCAGCATCTCCACCTCGTAGTCGACGACGGCCAGGTGGCGGTCCGTGAAGGAGACGAGGCGGCGCGTCCGGACGAGGACGCGCTTGCCGGAGGGCGTGCGCCATTCGAGCTCGCGCACCAGGAGCCCGTCGGAGAAACCGAGACGCCGCGAGTAGCGCAGGATGTCGGCCTCCGTCAGGACGAACGGCTCGTCGTCGACGTACAGGCGGATGATCCGCGCGTCGGGGACGTTGACGATCGTCTGTCCGACGCGGGCGAAACCGAAGGCCTCCTCCGCGTGCTGGATGGGCCAGGTCTCGTGGAAGCCGTTGATGAAGGTGCCGTAGTGGTGCCCGTCCCTGCCCTCGTCCACGTTGCCGCGGAGGCCGAGATAGCCGTTGCCGACGGAAAAGAGTGTCTCGGTACGGCCCTGGAGGGCGACGTCGAACTCCGTCTCGACGAGCGCCCACTCGTCCACGGGGAAGTGGTTGCGGTCCAGTGGATCGGAGGTGATGAGATTCATAAGGGATGTCCTGGTCAGGAGGTACGCGCGCCCGGGGCGGCGGTGGCCGGCCGGGTCGGGAGGAAGGGGAGGAGTTCGGCGAGGTCGTCGACGACGGTGTCGGCGCCATGGGCGAGGAGGGTGTCGGCGCCGACGCCCCGGTCGACGCCGATGACGAGACCGAAGGCACCCGCCCGACCGGCGGCGACGCCGGAGTGTGCGTCCTCGACCACTGCGCACGCCGAGGCGGGGAGGCCCAGCAGGTCTGCGGCGTAGAGGTAGGTGTCGGGAGCGGGCTTGCCGGCGATCTCCCGGTCGGCCGCGAGGACGCCGTCGACCACGACGTCGAAGCGGTCGCGGAGACCGGCGGCCTCGAGGACGGGGACACCGTTGCGGGAGCTCGTGACGACCGCGACGGCGACGCCGGCGGCGATGGCTGCGTCGAGGAATGCGAGGGACCCCGGATAGGGTGCGACGCCGTCCTCCTCGAGGGTCTCGTTGAAGGCCCGGTTCTTGCGGTTGCCGAGCCCGCAGACGGTCTCCAGCTCGGGCGCGTCCCCGGGGAGGCCCTCGGGCAGTGTGATGCCGCGGGAGGCCAGGAGTGCCCGGACGCCGTCGTAGCGGGGGCGGCCGTCGATGGAGGCGAAGTAGTCCGCGTCGGTGTAGCCCTCCACCTGCTTCCCCTCCAGATAGGGAGTGAACAGCCGCGACCACGCCTGCATGTGGACCTCGGCGGTCGGGGTGAGCACGCCGTCGAGGTCGAACAGCAGCGCTCCGAGGGACGACAGGCGTGCCGGGGTGGGGAAGGAGGTCATGGAGCCTTCACTGGTGGGGCGGGGGCCGTGAATGGACATCACGGTGCGGATCGACATCGGTGGCGCTGGTGCGACGACGTCCTGGAGCCGGTGAAGATGTCCGAGCAAACGGGCCGGCCGGACGGGGTCGTCGACGGCGAGACCAGAACTGGGACGAGCGGCCCCGGGGGGCTCATGATCCTGCAGCGGTGCTGCGGAGCCCCTCCAGTCTACCGGTACGGACGGTCCCCCGGGAGCCACGAGGGACCGGACCGGCGCACTTCCCGCGGTCAGCGCCACGGTCCTCCGTCCGGCCGGAGAGTCGCCGGGCGGCCGGGCGGGGGCGGGTCAGTTCGGGATGATCCCGAAGAGGACCCTCCGCTTCACCAGAACCCAGATGACGAGGGTCACGACGGCGTGGATCAGGAGTCCCTGCCAGGCGTCCGTGCGGTCGAGGCCCGGGATGTTCGCCACCGCGAGCACGAAGAACACGTGGAGGATGAAGACGTACAGGCTCGCACGCCCCAGCGGGACGTACAGCCAGCCCGTCAGCGTGTTGATGGGGCGCCAGAACGCGGTCAGGATCACGTGGGCGGCAAGGATGAAGAAGGCCAGGTTCAGGAGCCTGCCGGGCTGCAGGAACACCCGCACGTACGCGGACTCGTACAGGGTCTCGTAGAAGCCGGCCGGGATGAACGGCAGACCGAGTTCCAGCGTGGAATTCAGCCAGAGGGTACCGAGCACGAGGGCGTAGGCGCCGGTGGCGGCGCCCACCAGGATCTTCCCGCGACGTGTGCTGAGGGCGTCGATGATCGAGCGGCGGTGGTAGCCGAGGACGACGCCGTGGACGAAGATGACCTGCCAGGTCAGCAGGGGGAAGACGTCCTGGAACTGCGAGTCCAGGACCCGCAGCGAGAACACGGCGTCGACCGCGTAGAGTGCCCAGCTGATGGCCAGCACCAGCCACCACAGCTTCTTCCGCAGCAGCAGGACCAGCAGTGGAACCGTCAGGGTCAGCACGACGTAGAGGCCCATGATGTTGAAGGCCCACGGCCCCATGTTCAGGAGCAGCAGGTCCCGTACCGCGTAGGCGGGCGGCGGGTAGTCCACCAGGCGTGCGACGTTCGGGTACAGGTCGTACACGCGCCCCGCGGCTCCCGTTCCGGCCTGGCCTGTTCCGCGGTCCGTGAAGGTGGTCAGCACCGACGCGTCGATGAACGGCACCAGGGAGAGCAGGTAGACGGTGATGACCACGGCCAGGGCCGTGACGTAGAGCTTCACCGCCCGTCGGGTGGTGCTCCTGGCGGCGGCGCCGGCCCCGCGTCGCCGGACGGCGATGGGGTGCACCATCCCGAGGACGACGCCGGAGAGCAGGACGAAGAGTTCCGCTCCGGTGATGGTCCCGATCAGGGTGCGCGAGATGAAGGACCAGGGCCCGGCGACCTCGATGTGGGTGACGACCACCGAGGTGATGATCCAGCCACGCAGCAGGTCGATGCGGGCGTCCCGGGAAGCGTGCTCGTCGGGATACCGCCAGTGCGGAACGAAGCGCCCGGCTGCTCCGGCGAGGAGGACCAGGGCGAAGAGCCCGACGACGCAGGCGACGAGCCAGCCCATCACGGCACTGACCGGGGCGCCTGCCTGCCACACCTGCCGGGTCGATTCGTTCGCATCCGCCTGGTCGACCACCTGGGTGATCGGCCCGAGCCGCACACCCGGTGCCGCACCGAGGGTGTCGCGCAGCGCCGCCACCGTCGCCTCGTCCGCACCGAGCCGCCAGTCCACGGTGTGGCCCTGCGCCTCCGGCTCCTCCCGCTCGGCCTCGAGCCAGGACACCATGCCGATCTCCGGATATCGCGCAGCGATCACCGGGTCGAACAGCTGGTCGAGCCACGCGCGCTTGATGTCCGCTTCAGGGGCGCTGTCGGAATCCTCGGGATCGTGGAGTGCGGCGGTCTGGACGAGGAACCGCTTGCCCTTCGCTGCGGCGTAGTCCTTCACGAAATCGATACGGGGAGCGCCCGGGGCCGCGCCGTAAATGCCGGCGAGCTGGTCTGCGAACTTGTCCGGTTCCGGGAGCACGGAGGTGGTGATCGCGCCGGAGTACTCGCGCGTCCCGTCCGCGTTCGTGGTGGCGCCCTGCTCGTAGCTGCCGAAGTGGTACATGGACAGGCCCACCCAGTCGACGGCGTCGTCCCCCGGGTAGTAGGGCGCGTACGGGTCGTCGCCGCCGTCGATCAGGCCGTTGCCGTTCGTGTCGAGGGCGGTGACGGCGCCGGACGCGAGACCCTCCACGGCGCCGTACGCCTCGGTGAACGGGTAGCCGGCCGCGTACGACGGCGCCCAGACCATGGCGGCGGTCGGCACCTCGGAGTGGATGACGCCGGCGAGGGACCGGAAGGCGTCGACGTACCCGGCGGGCTGCTGGCCCCAGCCGTGCCAGGTGCCGTTCATCTCGGGTGCGAAGCGGAGGAAGAAGGCGGTGCGGAACTCGTCGCCGATGCGGCCGAGCGTGTCGGCGAGACGCGCGGCGTCGTCGCCGGTCAGCTCGTCGAGCGATTTCGTCGGCTCGAGGGTGACGACGGCGACGGCACCCAGGGGTGCTTCCTGCCGTGCGAGGTCGAAGAGGTCGCGCTCGGCCGCTGCGTCGAGCGGGTAGGGGATCGGACGGCTGAAGAACGACGGCGTCGTCCCGGTGCGGTCGGCGTAGGCGCGGGCGTTGTCCTCGGACCAGTCGAGCTCCGGGCCGAAGTAGCGACCCTCGGCGAGGGCTGTCGGGTCCTCGACCGGCGCCTGGCCGCTGCCGTGCGTGGTGGCGGGCAGGCCCGCGGCATCGGCCTGCGCGGGCAGGCCTCCGGCCAGGAACCCCAGCACCAGTGCCACCGGCAGGACCAGGCGGATCAGCGCCCGGCTCCCGGCGGCGGCCGTCATCCCTTCGCTTCCTGGCGGGCCTTGGCGGTCGCGATGTCCGACTGGTAGTGCTCGTATCCCCGGTAGCGGACGGCTTCGATGATGACACTGAAGATGACGAGGTCGAAGAGGACCCAGACGATGTTGACGGAGGTCCCCAGGATGTCCGCCTGTCCCACGGCCATCCGGATGATGCCGATGACCACCGCCGCCACGAGCAGCCCCATGGCCCACAGTTGCGGCTTCACGAGGTCCCACCGCAGCTGGTTGTCCTGCTGCAGGGTCTTCGGCGTCACGGCGAAATCGAGGCTCTTGCCCAGGTAGACATTGCCGAACGCCGAGGTGATCGAACGGATCCAGACGGGGAACAGCGCCAGCGAGTACTGCTGCCCACGCCAGGTCTTCACGCCCTTGCCGACGACGGCGAACAGCAGCTGGTTGACCAGGAGGAAGGGGATGAGCCGCAGGAAGAACTCGGTGCTGATGGAGCTGACGGGCAGGATGCCGAAGATCAGGTAGATGATGGGCGCGGCGATGTAGACGACCGCGGCGAAGCCGGAGAGGTAGCTCCACATGGTCGCCGCGTACATGAGCCGCTGGGCGATCGAGAGGCCCTTCTGTGCGAACGGGTTCTCGCGGAACATCACCTGGATGGTCCCCTGGGCCCAGCGGAGCCGCTGGGTCAGCATGGAGTTGAGGTCCTCAGGAGCGAGTCCGTCGGCGAGCTTCTCGTGGTGGTAGGCCGTCTCCCAGCCGAGGCCGTGGAGGCGCATGCACGTCGCCATGTCCTCGGTCACGGAGATGGTCGCCATCGGCATGACGGCCTGCGCCTCACCGCCGCGGTCGGCGTTGACCGACTCGATGAGGAGGCGGACGGCGTCGATCGCGGCCAGCGGCGACCAGGACCGCTGGGCGAGCTGGTCGAGCGCGCCGGCGTCCACGACGGCGAGGTCGGGAGTGCCCGGCGCCCCTCCTTCGAGGCCCTCGATGCCGAGTTCCTCGAGGGAGGCGAGATCCTCGTGGAGCGCAGCCATGTCCGCGGAGACGAGGTCGCGGCTGACCTGCTCCACGCGCTGCTGGAACTCGTAGGTGACCTCGGAGATGCCGTCCCCCTTCTGAAGCTTGCGGCGTACCCGGCGCAGGTCCTTCGCCACCAGGTCCAGGGCATCCGACATCCTCGGGTTGTCGGCGTCGAGGCCCTTCTTGGCCTTCGCGATCACCCGGTCGGCGGTCTTGAGCGCGCGGTTCAGGGAGAGTTCGATCTCCGTGACGTAGCGCGTGACGCCGAGCTGCATGAGCGCCTCACGCCGGATGGTGGCGTTCGAGCCGCAGAAGAACGCTGCGTTCCACCCGTCCTTGCCCTGCTGGATGGGGCCGTAGAAGAGCGGTGCCTGGCTGCCCAGGGGATCGGACTCCGGCACGTTGATGAAGACCTGCGGGGTCTGGACCAGTGCCATCCTGTCGTTGGTGAAGTACCCGAGGGTCCTGTCGAGGATGAGCGGGTCGGGAATCTGGTCGGCGTCGAGGATCAGGAGGAACTCGCCGTCCGTGGAGGCCAGCGCGTTGTTGAGGTTGCCGGCCTTCGCGTGCCGCGGCATGTCCTTCCAGTCCGCGGACCGGGTGATCCAGCCGATCCCCTCGGCCTCGGCCGCTGCCCGCACCTCGGCCCGGTTGCCGTCGTCGAGGATCCATGTCCGGTGCGGATAGCGGATGTCCTTGGCGGCCCGGGCGGTGGTGAGGACGAGGTCCAGCGGCTCGTTGTAGGTGGTGATGAAGACGTCCACGGTGAGGCCGGCGGGAGGCTCGGGGGCAGTGCGCTTCTTGAGCTTCCACACCGTGAAGCCGAACAGGAGGGAGTCCACGAGGGAATAGGTCTCCGCCAGCACCAGGGGGATGGCGATCCACCACGCGTCCCAGTTGATGGAGTACAGCCACCGCCACACCACGTAGTTGAGGCCGAGGACGGCCGTCACGAGCACGATGGCCCGGATCAGCAGCGTCCGGCCACCGGACGAGGCTTCCCGCTGAGGGGCCCCACCACTGTCTGCGGACGGATCGTTCGGTGACAGTGTCGTCATCGGCCCAGTACGCTCCACTTCTGTTCTCGGTCTACCTGATCAGGGCTTCGGTGGTGCACCTACGCCGGATCGGTATGAGCGCAGGAGATCACCGGACCCTGAGGGACCATGAAGCCAGCATCCAACGTACCCGAGAGCGCGCGTCGGACGGCGCCCACGGGCAGGCTGCGGCAATACTGAGCAATACCTGCGCGCGCGGGCCGGTTCCGGCACGAATCCTTGCAGGAGCGGGGCAGCAGGGGAGCGGGCGTCAGCCCATCTCGGCGTAGCGCCGCGCCTGGCCGAGGGCCCCGCGCATGCCGTCGGCGTCGTGCACCGTGCCGTACCCCGGGGTGTCGCGCTGGAAGCGCCAGCCCTCTGCGAGGGATCCTGCGTCCACGGCGTCGAAGCCGAACTCGTCGAGGAGCTCCACCACGGCCTGCTTCGCGTCGGAGTCGTCGCCGGCGATCGGCAGTGCACGGCGGTCCGGGGTGCCGGCGGGCGTGCCGTCCGTGGTCAGCTGGGCGGCGGCGATGTTGTTGAAGACCTTCACCACGGAGGAACCCGGGAGATGGCGCTGCACGAGCTCGCTCGTGGTCGTGGTCTCGTCGTCCAGCTCGGCGATCCGGCCGTCCCGGTACGGGTAGTAGTTGCAGGTGTCGATGACCAGCTTGCCGGCGAGCGGCTCCACGGGGACCGAGCCGATGTCCTTGAGCGGGATGGTGACGACGACGACGTCGCCCTCCCGCGCGGCGTCGTCGACGGTCCCGGCACGCGCCGCGTCGCCGAGTTCGCGAACGAGGTCCTGCAGCGTCTCCGGGCCCCGTGAGTTGCTCATCACCACGCGGTAGCCACGGGCGACGGCCAGGCGTGCGAGCTGCGAGCCGATGTGGCCGCTGCCGATGAAGCCGATGGTGCTGCGCGGGACGTCGGTCCGGGGTGTCGTGTTCTCACTCATGCCCAGCACAACCTCCCCGGTCCGGGGTTATTCCTCAACCGCGCTGCGCACCGTCCGTCCAGACGTAGAACTTCTCCGGTCGCCCGGCCGAGCCGTACTGCGGAACGATCCTCGCCTGGCCCCGGGACACCAGGAACTCGAGGTACCGCCGCGCGCTGACGCGGGCCATGCCGAGCCTTTCCGCGACGTCGGAGGCCGACGTACCGCGGCCCTGGCTGCGCAGGTCCTGCATCACGGCGTCGAGTGTCGGCGCCGAGAGGCCCTTCGGGGTCGTGACTGTTGCGGTGGCCGCACCGCCGAGGGCGGCTCCGCCCGGCGCGGTCGTCCGGAGGAGCTGGTCGATCCTGCCCTGGTCCAGCGATGCCGACCCGTCCGCCGCGTGGTCCTCGAGGTCGGCGCGGTACGCGACGTACGAGTCCAGGCGCTCGTTGAGCACGGCCGCATTGAAGGGCTTCACGAGGTAGTGCAGCACGCCGCCGGCCACCGCGGCGCGCACGGTCTCGAGTTCGCGGGCGGCCGTGATCGCGATGACGTCGACGGGTTCGCCCGGCCGGTTGCGCAGCGCACGGAGCACCTCGATGCCCGTCATGTCCGGGAGGTGGATGTCGAGCAGGACGAGCCGCGGCCTCAGCTCGTCGGCGAGTTCGAGTGCACGGGCACCGGTGTGCGCGGCCCCGACGACCTCGAACGCGCCGTGGGCGAGGAGGAACCCGGTGTGGATCCCGGCGACCTGGTGGTCGTCGTCCACGACCAGGGTGGGGATCGGGGGCTGCTTCCTGCGCGGTGCCGCGGGGGGAGTCGCGCCGGTCATGGCACCTGCAGCGTGGTGCGGGGGGTGTCGGCGAGCGACGGCGCGAGCCAGACGGTGAACTCCGCGCCGCCGAGGTCGGAGTCGTCGACGACGACGTGCCCGGAGCGGCGGCGCGCGATGCGGTCCACGAGCGCGAGGCCGAAGCCGCGCGTCCCGGTGGAGCCCCCGTCCTTCGTGGAGTAGCCGGAGGAGAAGATGCCGTCGATGTGCGCTGGCGCCACGCCGGGGCCGTTGTCGGAGACCGTGATGCGCACGGCGTCGTCGTCCGTGTCCACCTGGACGACCACCCGGCCGTCGGGGCGTCCGCTGCCTGCGACGGCTTCCATGGCGTTGTCGATCAGGATGCCGAGCACGGTCACGACGTCCGTGGTGCCGTCCGGCTGGAGCGTCGAGGTGTCGTCGATCGAGAGCGTGATGCCCTTCTCCGCGGCGATGGTGCTCTTCGTCATGAGCAGGCTCGCAGCGTCGGGGTCCTGGATGCCCGGGGCGATCGATCCCGACACGAGCGAACCGCCGTGGCCGGAGCGCGAGATGAAGTCCACGGCCTGTTCGGTGCGGCCCAGTTCGAGCAGGCCCGAGATGGTGTGCATGCGGTTGGCGAACTCGTGCGCCTGCGCCCGGAGCGCCTGCGTGACGTCGCGCTCGCCGTCGAGGTCGGTGAGCAGCTGGTACAGCTCGGTGCGGTCACGGAGGATCATGACGCGGCCCACGCGCGTGCCGTCCACCAGGGCGTCGGACGTGCGGGCGAGGAGGACGCGCTCGCCGGACAGCACGGTCTCGTCGGTGTCGGCGGGATCGACGAGGAGCCGCGCGAGGGCGGGTTCCATGACGTCGTCGGCCAACTGGCCCGTGGCGGCGTCGTCGAGGTTCAGGAGCCTCTTGGCCTCGTCGTTGAGGAGCGCGATCCGGTGGTGCTCGTCGACGGCGACCATGCCCTCGCTGATGCCGTGGATCATGGCGTCGCGGGTCTCGAGGAGGGAGGCGATCTGCTCGGGTTCCAGGCGGTAGATGCGACGCCATACGAGGCGGGAGATCCAGATCGCGCCGGCGGACCCCACGAGTGCGGCCACGATCAGCCAGGCCAGGAGGCGCGGGAGGTCCTCGTAGAGGTCGGCGTCGAGCTCCGACTCCAGTGTGCCGACGGACGCCGTGCCGATGATGCTGCCGGCGCCGTCGTAGATGGGTACCTTCACACGCCAGGACTTGCCGAGCGTCCCGGTCTGGGTGCCCACGAAGATGTCCCCGGAGAGGGGGATGGACGGATCGGTGGAGACGGGCTCCCCGATGAGGTCCGGGTTCGGGTGCGAGTAGCGGATGCCCTCCTCGTCCGTGACGACGACGTAGGTCACGCCCGTGGACTGCCGGATGAGGTCGGCGATGGGCTGGATCGTGGCGCTGGGATCCGGCTGGTCGAAGGCCTCGACCACCGAGGGCAGCTGGGCGACCGACTGGGCGACGCCGACCATCCGGCCCTGGTACTGCTCCCGGATCTGCAGGCGCTGCATGGCGACGGCGGTGGAACCCGCCACGGCGACGATGACGAGCACGATGGCCAACTGCAGGAGGAACAGCTGCGATCGGAGCGACATCGTTCGGATCATCCTCATAGTGTGACACGCCGTGTCGCGTCACATCATGGCGCCCCCGGTCGCCGGAGGAGCCGCCATGACCACAAAGACCAATACGAGCACTACGACCGCATTCTTTACCGCCGATCGGCCGCCTTCCTACCCTGAGGACAGCAGTGGTGACCCGCATCACATCTCGCACTCGAATCTCAAGGAAGAGAAGATCATGACGATCGATCGCACAACGGCGCGCCGTTCGACCCTCACAACCCTCGCCCTCGTCTCCGCCCTGGCCCTCTCGGCCTGCAGCTCGATGACGCAGAGCACCACCTCCGACGAGGCGGACGGTGCCATCGAGAAGCTCCAGATCGTGGTTCCCGCCGATCCCGGTGGAGGCTGGGACCAGACCGGCCGGGCCATGGAGACCGACCTCAAGGAGAACGAACTCGTGGGCAATGCGTCCGTGGTCAACGTGGGCGGCGCCGGCGGTACCAACGGCCTCGCGCAGCTCGCCACCGAGACGGACCCCAACACCCTCATGGTCATGGGATACGTGATGGTGGGTGCCGTGGAGACCAACAATGCGGCCAACCGCATCGAGGACACCACGCCGATCGCCCGCCTGACCGAGGAACCCCTCGTGATCGTGGTCCCCGCGGACTCCCCGTACCAGACCATCCAGGACCTGCTCGACGACATCGAGGCCAAGGGCCAGGGCGTCTCCATCACGGGCGGCTCGGCCGGCGGTGCTGACCACATCCTCGCCGGCTCCGTCCTCAAGGAAGCGGGCATCACGCCCGACAACCTGAACTACATCCCGTACTCCGGCGGCGGCGAGTCCCTCGCGGCACTGCTCGGCAACAAGGTGAACGCCGGTATCTCGGGTGTCGGCGAGTACGCGGAGCAGGTCAACTCCGGCAAGCTCCGCGCCCTCGCCGTCTCCGGTGAGGAGGCCGCGCCGCAGCTGCCCGACACCCCGACCCTCACCGAGGAGGGCGTGGACCTTGTGCTCACCAACTGGCGCGGCGTCGTCGCCCCCGGGAACATCGACGACGCCCAGGCGGACAAGCTGACCCAGCTGGTCACCGACCTGCACGAGACCGACACCTGGAAGGCCACCCTCGAGGAGAACAACTGGTCGGACGCCTTCCTGTCCGGCGACGAGTTCCAGTCCTTCCTCGACGAGGACATCGCCAGCGTCAAGACGACCCTCACCGACATCGGACTGCTGTAGCAGATGAGTACCTCCGTGGAGAACGCCCCCGGGAGCGGCACGGCCGCCGCTCCCGGCAGGCCGATCGGTGAGCTGATCTTCGCGCTCATCATCGTCAGCATCGGTGTGGTCGGCTTCGTGGCCGGCGCCGGCATCCAGACCCCGCCGTCGGCCAGCGACATCGGGCCGCGCGCCTTCCCGTTCGCCGTATCGGCACTGCTCGTCGCCGTCGGCGTCGGCCTGGTGATCCAGATCCTCCGCGGCCATCGTGGAGCAGCCGACGAGGGCGAGGACGTGGACCTCGAGGCGAAGACCGACTGGCTGACCGTCGGCAAGCTCGCAGCGTTCGTGCTGGTCCACGCCTTCCTCATCGTTCCGCTTGGCTGGCCCGTCGCCGCCGCCTTCCTGTTCTTCGGAGCAGCCTGGTCCCTCGGGGCCCGCCCCTGGTGGCGCAACCTCGTCACCGCCATCGTCCTGGCACTGGTGCTGCAGTTCGTCTTCGGCGGACTGCTCGGCGTCTCGCTGCCCCCCGGCTTCCTCGAAGGGTTCGGTGTCTTCGGTGGATAACTTCTTCATGCTGATGGAGGGCTTCGCCACGGCGATGCAACCCATCTACCTGCTCTTCGCGCTCGGCGGCGTGCTCGTCGGCACCGCCGTCGGCGTCCTCCCGGGCATCGGCCCGGCCATGACCGTCGCGCTGCTCATGCCCATCACGTACAGCCTGGAACCGACGGCGGCGATCATCGTCTTCGCCGGCATCTACTACGGCGGCATGTACGGCGGGTCGACCACGTCCATCCTGCTCAACACGCCCGGCGAGTCGTCCTCGATCGTCACGGCGCTCGAGGGCAACAAGATGGCCAAGGCCGGCAGGGGAGCGGCAGCGCTGGCGACGGCGGCGGTCGGCTCGTTCGTCGCCGGCACCATCGCCACCGTCCTGCTCAGCTTCGTCGCTCCGTACGTGGCGGCCTTCGCGGTGCAGATCGGCCCCGTGGAGTACGTGGCCCTGATGGTCGTGGCGTTCCTGACGGTCGGCGCACTCCTCGGTTCGTCCGTGCTGCGTGGCCTCGCGTCCCTCGGCCTCGGCCTCTTCATCGCGCTCGTGGGCTTCGACTCGCTCACCGCCCAGCAGCGCTACACCTTCGGCAGCCCCTTCCTGGCGGACGGGATCGACGTCGTCCTCGTGGCGGTGGCGCTCTTCGCCGTCGGCGAGGCGCTGTACGTGGCCTCCCGCCTCCGGCACGGCCCCATCAAGGTCATCCCGGTGACCGGCGGCTGGACGAGCTGGCTCCGCAAGGACGATCTCCGCCGCTCCTGGAAGCCATGGCTCCGGGGAACACTGATCGGCTTCCCCGTCGGCACCATCCCCGCCGGTGGAGCAGACGTCGCGACCTTCCTGTCCTACGCCTCGGAGCGCAAGCTCGCCAAGGGCGAGAACAAGAAGCAGTTCGGCAAGGGTGCCATCGAGGGCGTCGCGGGTCCTGAAGCCGCGAACAACGCGGCTGCAGCCGGCGTCCTGGTGCCCCTGCTGACACTCGGCATCCCGACGACGGCGACCGCCGCCATGATGCTCGTGGCCTTCCAGCGGTACCAGATCCCCGTGGGCCCGCAGCTCTTCGAATCGAACAGCGCGCTCGTGTGGGCGCTCATCGCAAGCCTCTACGTCGGCAACCTGATGCTGCTCGTGCTGAACCTCCCGCTCGTGGGCATCTGGGTCAAGATCCTCCAGATCCCGCGGCCCTACCTGTACGCGGGCATCCTGGTGTTCGCCGTGCTGGGTGCGTTCTCGGTGAACTTCACCCCGATCGACGTGATCATCCTGCTGATCGTCGGCATCCTCGGATTCTTCATGAGGCGCTTCGGCTACCCGATCGCGCCGATGGTGGTGGGCCTGATCCTCGGGCCCATCTTCGAGAGCCAGCTGCGCAGGTCGCTCGCGATCTCGCAGGGCGATCCGGTGGCGCTCGTGCAGTCACCCGTCGCGGCCGTCATCTACGTCGTCCTGATCATCATCTTCGCGCTGTCCTTCCTGCTGAAGCGCCGCCAGCGCCAGTTCGAGGCGATGGTCGCGGCGAACGCCGACGCATCCGACGTCGTCCGCAGTTCCACGGCGGCCCCCGAGGCCGCCGTTGCCCCGACGACGACCACCCGAGAGGATCCTGACCGATGAGCACGATCGTTGTGGGCTACGTGCCCAACGCCCTGGGCGATGCCGCCGTCGCCGAGGCGGTGGAGGAGGCCCGACGACGGGACGCCGAGCTCGTGGTCATCAACACCACGCGCGCCGACCGCCTCGTCAACCCCGCCTATGCCGACTCGGAGGACGTCTCGAAGCTCGAGGGCATGCTCCGGTCCACCGGTGTCCCGTACTCGGTACGTCACAGCATCTCCGAGGCCACGGCGGCCGAGGAGGTCGTGGAGACGGCGGAGGAACTGGATGCTGACCTGATCGTGATCGGGCTGCGGCACCGGACGCCGGTGGGCAAGCTGATCATGGGTTCCACGGCGCAGACCATCCTGCTCTCGGCCCGCTGCAACGTCCTGGCGGTCAAGCTGGCCTGACGCTGCGGCACCGGCGTCACGACGCGGAACGCCTGTTCCACAGGTCGACGGCGGGTTCCTCCGGAAGGGGTGGCCCGCCGTCGTCGTGCCGGGCGTGGGAAGACTGACGGGTGGCCCCGCGCCGGCTGATTCCGTGCCTCATGAGCCCATCCGCCACCCCCAGAATCGGGGGCGAGCGGACAGGTACTGAGCCCGGCACGACCCCGATGTCAAGGGCCTCCGGCCCACCGACCCGAGGTCCTGCCGAGCCATTCGGAAGCAGTCGGACAGCCACGCAGATGCTGCTATGGGGAACGACCCGGTCGGGCTGCGTCGAGCCGGGTGCGCTAAGCCGCGGCGGCGAAGAGTTCGAGGGCGATGTTGTCCGGGTCCCGGAACTCCAGGATGTAGCCCGCACCGATGTCCTTGACCCCGCCGTGTGCGATGCCCATGGCATCGAGCTGCGCCGCCGCGTCGTCGAGCACCGGGCGGCCGTCGACGGCGAAGGCGACGTGATCGAGGCCCACGCGGTTCTCGCTGAAGCGGTCGTCGGCCACAGGTCGCAGTCCCAGCAGGCTGCCGCCCAGTCTGTAGATCACGCCGCCGTAGAGGAACCCGAGGCCCTCACGCGTCTCCTCGTCGGCGCCCTCGGGCACCTCGAACGCGATGGGCAGGCCGAAGAGGGCATCGTAGAAGGCGCGTGAGGTGTCGATGTCCGTGACCGTGAGGCGGACGTGGGCAAAGGCCGTGATGGGGATCGTCATGGTGCGAGTGTTGCACGCTGCACCGACGCGGGTCGGGATCCGCACGCGGGACAAGGCGGCGCGGGCAGCCGCGTCCGGTGGATACGCTGAATCCGTGACCGCCGTCGGAGCCACCCTCCTCGCCCTCGCCCCGACCGCGGGCGCCGTGGTGCTCCTCATGGCCGTCACCCTCGGTGTCCTCACCTGGTCGCGGTCTCCCCATCGGTTCGCTCCCGCGCTCGCCGTCCTGCGCGGTGCGGTGCAGCTGGGGCTCATCAGCCTCGTCCTGGGCGGAGTCATCACGGATCCGCTGTGGGTGGCCTGCGCGCTGCTCGTCATGTTCGCCGTCGCCACCGGAACCGCCACACGCCGCATCGGGTTCACCCGCGCGCACCTCGCCGTCGTGGCCTCCGGCATGGCCCTGGGCGTCACCGTGACCCTCGCCATCGTGTTCGCCACCGGAGCGATCCTCGCGGAGCCGCGCTATCTCCTGGCCCTCGGCGGGATCGTCATCGGCAACACGATGTCCATCGCGACGCTCGCCGGCCGGCGGCTCCGACGATCGACCCTCGAGCGATGGGACGAGGTGGAAGGCTGGCTCGCGCTCGGTTCGACGCCGAGGAGGGCGACCCTGGAGCTGGCCCGCACCGCGGTGTACGAGGCCCTCATCCCGTCCACCGACCAGACCAGGACCACGGGCCTGGTCACGCTCCCGGGTGCCTTCGTCGGTGCGATCTTCGGTGGGATCTCGCCGCTCGAGGCAGGACGCTTCCAGATCGTGGTCCTCGCCGCGATCATGGCGGCGGGCGCACTGACCGCCGTCGTCCTGGTGCGCGGGCTCGCCCCCGCCACCTCCCGGCCTGGTCCGCTCGACTAGGCGGGCCCGCGCCCGGACGGGCCCGACGCCGACGGGCGGGAATGCCGAGCCCTCCCGAAACGCTGCACGGGATATGAAGAAGATCGGATTCCTGTCCTTCGGCCACTACCAGGACGTGCGCGGCTCCCTGGTGCCCACCGCGCAGGAATCACTGGTGCAGGCCGTCGAACTGGCGGTCGCGGCGGAGGAGCTCGGCGTCGACGGCGCGTACATGCGTGTCCACCACTTCGCGCCGCAGTACTCGGCGCCGTTCCCCGTACTCGCAGCCATGGCCGCGCGGACGAAGACCATCGAACTCGGCACGGGCGTGATCGACATGCGCTACGAGAACCCGCTGTACATGGCGGAGGAAGCTGCAGTCACCGACCTCATCAGCAACCGGCGACTGCAGCTCGGCATCAGCCGTGGGTCTCCCGAGACCGCGCTCGACGGCTCACGGACCTTCGGCTACGTGCCGGCGGAGGGAACCACGGACGCGGACCTCGCGCGCGACAAGGCCGCGTTGTTCCGGCGCGCGATCGCAGGGCACGGTGTCGCCGACGCCAATCCCCGCATGACCGGCAGCCCGGGCAGGCTGCCGATCGACCCCCTCTCGCCCGGGCTGCCGGAGCGCATCTGGTGGGGTTCCGGTACCCGGGCCACCGCGCAGTGGGCGGGGGAGCAGGGCATGAACCTCATGAGTTCCACGCTCCTCACCGAGGACACCGGTGTCCCGTTCGACGAACTCCAGGCCGAGCAGATCGACATCTTCCGCAAGGCATGGGCGGACGCCGGACATGCCTGGAGGCCGAGGGTCTCGGTGAGCCGCAGCATCCGGCCCATCGTGAGCGAGGCGGACGAGTACTACTTCGGCATCCGCGCCCAGCGGGAGTCGACGGATCAGGTGGGGATCCTCGACGGCGCGAGGTCGCGGTTCGGCCGCAGCTACATCGGAGCGCCGGACGTCATCGCGGAACAACTCGCCGCCGACGCCGCCGTCCAGGCCGCCGACACGCTGCTCGTGACCATCCCCAACCAGCTGGGCGTCGACTTCAACGCCGCACTGCTGGGCAACATCGTGACGCTCGTGGGACCGGCCGCGGGTCTGCGCTGACCCCGCGGGGGACCCGAACCCTGCCGGAGGGTTTCCCCTCCGGCGAACCTCCGGTACCGTAAAACAATAAGCATGCTGACCATTCCGTCGGCGGACGTGGACGAGCCGAAGGACGTGCAGTGGACCGGGTCCAGCGACAGAGGATGCTCGACGCGCTGTCGCTGTGCAACCTCCCCCTCGACCAAGTGTGGCTCCACTACTGCGGCAACGGTGGCCACCTCGGGGAGGCACGGATCGACCTCTTCCTCAAGGGCGGGGCACGCCTGCCGGCCCTCGAGCGTGACATCCTCGCGCACGCGATCAACGAGATGCTCTGGGACCGGCAGCTTCCCAGCCTCGTACCCTACGTGCTCCCGCCCGTCGTGGACGGAGGCACCGACGGTCCCGGGATCAGCGCCGCCGCAGCATGGTTGCTCACCGACGACGAGGCGGAGGGCGAGCGGTTGAAGTCCCTCGCCGCGACGGGCCTGGTGCACAGCGGTCCTGTCCCCGTGCTCGACGCCCTGGTGGAGGAGGCGCGGGACGCCTTCGGCGTCAGCTCCGCGAGCGTGTCCGTGATCGGCGCGTACCACCAGCACCTGAAGGCCTCGATCGGGCCACTCCGTGGGCACCTGCCGCGGAGGGAGGCCTTCTGCGACGAGACGATCCGGACGGCGTATCCGCTGGTGGTTACCGACACCCATGCGGACGGCCGCTTCAGCGACCACCCGCTCGTCGTCGACGAACCGTACCTGAGGTTCTACGCGGGCCACCCGCTCCAGGGCCCCGGCGGCTGGAACATCGGCACCTTCTGCATCCTCGACCAGCGTCCCCATCCCTTCCCGGGGGAGAAGCAGCGGTTCCTCCGCTCCTTCGTCCGCCGTGCCCAGCAGGAGATCGGGCGCTCACGCCACGCCGAGGAAGCGCGCCGCGGCGACGCGACGAGGAACTGAGCCGCAAGGATCAGGGGGTGCGCGCCGTGCCGCCGGTCAGCTCGAGCGCGACGTCCGCGACGGAGCGCCTAGCCTGCTCCGCCCGGGAGACCAGCTCACGGAACGCGCTGCGGTCGTCGATGCCGAGCTGGGCCATCAGGATGCCCTTCGCCATGCCGATGCGGTCGCGCATCTGCAGGGCGGTCGCCAGTTCCGACCGGATCTGGTGCGGAGTCTCCGTCGTCTGGACGTGGCTGAGGAGGGCCGCGGCGGGAACGGCGAAACGCGTCAGCGCGCGCTCGGTGGCCTCGTCGAAGGCGCCGGCCCGGGTGGAGTACACCTTCATGGCCCCGATCGTCGTGCTGCCCTGGATCAGGGGCACGCTCTGGCAGGACCGCACCCCCATGGCGGCGGCGGCCTCGGCCCATCGTGGCCACAGCTGGTCGGCGGCGGTGGTGTCGTCCGCGCGGACGGGTGCGCTCCTGGACCAGGCGGTGAGGCAGGGACCCTCGGAGAACTCGTACTGCAGTTCGTCGGCGCGGCGGACCAGGGTATCGGTGGCGCCGGTGCTCGTGCGCTCCCCGCGGTGGATCAGGGACACGCCGGCCCCGACCGCGCCGGGGATGAGGTCGCGTGCAGCTTCGGCGAGCAGGTCGACAGCGTGCTGCACGGTCTCTTCGGTGAGGAGGAGGCCACGGACGCGGCCGAAGACCACGGCCAATTCGTTGAGATTGGGCTCTGAGTGCAAGATAAGCCTCGGGATGTCCAGGTGCCGGCCATGCCGGCACTATGCCGTGCCCACTTCTGGACACGTCAAAGATAGTCAACGGGTGGAAGCGAGGCAAATTGCCCGACCCCGATACCCGATGCCTCGTCGGTCGGGTCGATCTCGTCCTCTGCGTCTGTCCTCACGCCGCTCCACTCGCTAGCATTGTCGGTAGTTGTTCAACAGCCAGCAGCTTCCTGATCGTCGCGCCCGCCTCGAGGGCGTTGCAGTGCAAGGGGGACATGTCATGGGCGAGGCGTTGGACTTCCTACCCGGATCGGATGCACGGAGCCTGCTCCAGGACCTGCTGGTGGTGAGCGCCGGCCTCGACGAGTTCCTCGACGGGCTCGTGGGTGCCGCGGCGGCCGTGTTCTCGGACGAGCATTCCGAGACCCTGACCAGCGTCACCCTCCTGCGTCCCCGGAGCAAGGCCACCATAGCGAGCAGCTGCCAGACGGCCCGCCGACTCGCGGACATCCAGTACCGGTTCGACGACGGCCCCTGCATGAGGGCGGCAGCCACGGGCCGGACCGTCGGTGTGCCGGACTTCGCCGCTGACGGCACCTTCCCGCTCTACGCCTCCGCGGCCCTGCAGCGCGGCATCCGCTCCAGCCTCGGTGTCCCCGTCCCACTGGACGGGCCGGAGAGAGTCGCGGTCACCTACTATTCCCGCGAGCCGGGTGCGTTCCCCGAGGAGAAGGTGGAGCGGGCGGAACACTTCGCCGCGGAGGCGTCCACGCCCCTGCGCCTCGCTCTCCGCCTCGCGCGGCTCACGGAGCGGGCGGAACACCTCGCCGCGGCCATGGAGTCACGCACCACCATCGACCTGGCAGCGGGAATCATCATGGCGCAGAACCGGTGCGGCCAGGAGGAGGCGATCGAGATCCTGCGGGCGGCGTCCAGTTCGCGCAACATGAAGCTCCGCGATCTCGCCTCGAGTGTCCTCACGAGCACGGTCGATGCGCCGGTCAGCACGCACTTCGACTGAGCGCCGGGATCATCGACACGAGCGGTGCGTCTCCGGTCAGGGGTGTTGGGTGGCGGAATTCACGACGCGTTCGGCGACCAGTCGGAGCTTCATGTTCCGGCTGCTGGCGGCCCGTTGCAGGATCGCCATGGCGTCGGCCTGGGAGCACTTGTTCTGGAACATGATGATCCCGACCGCGGTGTTGATGGTCTGTCGGGAGGCGAGCGCCGCTTCCAGATCGTGGTTCTCGTCGTCCACCGACGCGGCGCGCACGGCGAACCGCAGCGACGACGACGCCGCCTCGGCCAACGCTTCGGCGGCCTTGATGGCTGCCGATGGAAAGGCATCGGGCTGGGCGGCGTACAGATTGAGAGCCGCACGTCCGCTGTCCTCCAGGGCGAACGAGACACCCAGGATCGATCGGACCCGGCGGGTGTCGAGCCGCTCGAGGTACACGGGCCAGCGCGCATCCCGGACGGTGTCCGGGCAGTACACCGAGCGTTCCGTCATGGCGGCCTCGAGGCACGGGCCCTCGTGGAAACGGTTCTGGAACTCGTCGGCCTGCCGTGCGACGGCGTCGCTCGCTGCCAGGGTGCCGGCTTTCCGACGCCGGACGAGCGTGATAGCACAGGATACGGGAACCGCTCCGGAGAGCCGCTCCGCCGCCATGACGGCGAACTCGTCGAGGAACTCCTGGATACCCGCCGTCTCGGTCAGGAGGGAGAACAGCTCGTCATTGACGTCGCTCAGTACTTCCTGCTCGGTCACAGCTCTTCCCTCGGCCTGGCGGATACTCCTGATCTCGGTTCTAGCCTACGCCGTTGCCCGGGCCGGCGAGGGAGCCGTTCAGGGGCTCAGGGCGCGGACCTGAGCCGCGGCGGCCTCTTCCGCCTTCGTCGCCCGCGCGAGGGCGCGGTCGGCGGACGCCGCCTCCCGATCGAGGGCAGCGGCCTCGGCGTCGACGTCGGTGATCTCCCGGCGGAGTGCGTCGAGGCGTTCCTCGAGATCCTCGATGGAGGCCGTCAGCCCATCGCGCCGCACGACGAGCCGCCGGGATTTCTGCTGCAGCCCCGCCGCTGCCTCCTCGGCCTCCATCCGCGCGTGCTGAGCGGCCGCGAACCGCGCGTCGGCTTCCTTCCGCCGGCGTGCAGGGACCGCGGTCGGCTCCGGCGTCCGGTGACACGGGCCCGCGGCGCCCGTGTCGGTCGCGTCGTCCGTCGCCGTCGTCTCCCCGTCCGCGGGTGGAGTGAAGGGGCCGGCCACCGCGCCCTCGAGGTCCACGGGATCCCAGCCGGTGACCTCGAGCGTCCGGACGAGCCGGCCGGTGAGTACCGCCGCAGCCGCCGCAGGATCCGCGAGGGCGGCCCGCAGGGTCTGCTCGACGCCGGGCAGGGCTGCGGGGCCGATGGTGTGCCCGATCTCCGCGGCGGCATCGAGGGACTGCCGCGCGACGGCGGTGAGGAGGCGCTGTCGCTGCTGGCCCAACGCGTTCAGTTGGGCACGGTCGAGGCTGTCCTGCGCCTCCCTGAGCGAGGCACCGAGCTCGAGCACCTGCTCCACCTCGTTGCGCCGGCGATCGACGAGGACGTTGACGAGCCAGGCCGCCGCGGCCGGCTTGGGTAGCTTCCGCAGGGTCGCAGCGAGGTCCCTGGCGCCCTCCCCGGTTGCTTCCTTCGCCGCGGTGTTCCGGGCCTCCGTGAATCGATCGAGCGGCAGGACGTACAGGGCCTCTGCCTGTTCCACGAGGTCCATGGGGCTGCGGTGTCCTTTCGTGGTGCTCGTTACGGCCGCCCCGGGCGGGCCGGCCGCCGTCGTCGGGGGAGGGGCAGCGGCACCCGTGCGACCAGCGAGGGCCGGACCACGGGCCCGGACTCTCACCGGGGAGCACGCCCGATTATAGGCACCGGACATCGGCGGCGACAGGGGAGCGCGCTCCTGTTCCCGACGGCGGCGGGCGGGTAGAGATGGGAGGGGTGCCATCCCGGCACCGCCTTCCGTACGGCCCCAGGGAGACTCCGTGTACACCTCGGTTGCAGACCAGACCACCGAACAGCTCGGTGGGCCGCTCAGCGTGCTCGTCCGCCAGAAGCGGGACCACGTGAGGCTGAGCGCGTTGCTCGAGCAGCTGCGTGGGACGTCCGGCGAGACCCAGGCCGACGTGCTGCTCGACATCTACCGGCTGGTGTTCCCCCACGCGTTCGCGGAGGAATCCGTCCTGTGGCCCGTGATGCGCAGGGTCCTGCCCGACGGCGGCGAGCTCACGCTGGAGGTGGAGCGCGAGCACCAGGAGGTCAACGAGCTGGTGCA
Source organism: Arthrobacter sp. TmT3-37 (assembly GCF_054510835.1). Lineage (NCBI taxonomy): Bacteria > Bacillati > Actinomycetota > Actinomycetes > Micrococcales > Micrococcaceae > Arthrobacter > Arthrobacter sp. TmT3-37. The sequence continues at coordinate 317,600 of NZ_JBTNDU010000002.1, forward strand.
GAAGCTCGAAGGACTCCCGGACGGCTTCACCGAACGGGCGGATGTCCTCGGGCGGCTCGCCGAGGTGCTCGACGACGACGTCCGTGACGAGGAGGACTCCCTCTTCCCCCGGCTGCAGGCCCGGGTCTCCCGCCGGGAGCTGCAGGTGCTCGGCGTCCTGTGGGAGGTGGTGCGGCGCATCGCGCCGACGCGGGCCCACCCCGTGGTGGCACGGCGCCCGCCCGGCAACGTCGTCGCCGCCCTGCCGCTGTCCGTCCTCGACCGGGGCCGTGATGCCGTGGACCACGCGCTCCTCGGCGCTCCCGGGAGCCTCGTCCCCGCGCTCCACCGGATCAGTTCGGCACTGGCGCGGGCCTCCCACGCCGTCGAGCTGCTGCCGATCATGCGCTCCGGCGAGGACCCCTCCACGCGGTACGTCGCCGGCAGGCCGCCGTTCCCCTGGGTTGCCGTCCTCGTCTGCCTCGCTGCGGCGGGGCTGGTCGGCGCCGGGGCCCGGCGCGTCCTCCGGCGGAACGGTTGAGCCCTGGCGTTGCCGGTGTCCATCCGGCGGAGTCGCGACGGCCGGTGGTGGCGCAGGACAGGCAAGCGGTGTGTACTGGGGTCTTCGCGGATGCGTGGGCATGTCGCGGACCTGATGCACGGAAAGGACCCGCCCCATGGAAGCACGATGCCCCAGCTGCGGATCGGCCCTGATCGAACTGAGCGAGGATCAATGGCCGGCGGAGGGGCCGGTGCCCGACGGGACCCTCGCCGTCTTCCAGTGTGAGCAGAACCACAGGATCCTCGTGGGGGAGACGCAGGTCCAGGCGTAGGCCGCACGATCCGATCGGGACGTGGCGGGCGCCCCTGGCCGCCCTGCCCTAGGCGCCGGTACCGCCGGCGTCCCGGATGATGCGCGTCAGCTCGTCCCGCAGGGCCACTGCCTCGTCGACCGTGAGCTGGAGGCGATCGCCCTGCTCCATCCAGCCCACGCTGATGGTCGGCCTGCCCTGGTCGTCGGGCGAGGGGGACAGCCCGACCGCCAGGGCCCGGCCCCCCGTCCGTGTCACGTCACCGACGATCAGTTCGCCGCCGTCGTCCTCTGCAACTGCCATGATTCCTCCTGCAGGTCCTGTGCTGTTCCTCCCATGCTGGCGGGACGCGGACGGCGGTGTCCACTCTTTGTTCCGCATCGGGGCGCCGGACGCCGTCGGTGCCTAGCCGGCATCCGCCGCACGGAGTGCGAGGTTGGGGTGCAGCAATTCGAAGCCCTCGTCGGTCAGCGCATTCCGATCGATGTCGTCCGGCAGCAGCACCACGGTGGCCCTGCTGTCGCGGATCGTGGCGCCTGCGCTCCCGGGTACGAGCGGCGCGCATTCCAGACCGACCCCGATGCCCTCCTCGACGAGGAGGCAGGCTATGTCGTCGCTGCCGGTGCCGGCCGTCGGCCTGGCTGCGAAGTACTCGACGCCGTCGCGTTCGGCGAGGAAGCGGGTGGTCGAGAGGTCGATGCCGTCGAGATCCGTCCGAATGGTGAGGACGTCCTGGTCCGTCTGGTCCCGATCGAGGACGCCCAGCACCGGCCCCAGGCCGCACGCGGCCAGTCCGAGCAGCACGCTGCAGCATCCGGCGACCAGTGCCGGGCAGCGGGGGATGCGGCGCATTGATCTCCTGGGGGCGGAATCGGGGTGGATGATGCTCCCAGCCTAGCGAACGGGCGCACCCCTAGGCTGGGAGCCATGGAGTCCACCCGTGCCCTGTCCGGTCGTACCTTCGTCGTCACCGGGGTGAGCCGACGCAGGGGCATCGGCTACGCCGTCGCGTCCCGCCTCGCGGGCATGGGCGCGAGCCTGTTCCTGCATTCCTACGCTCCGCACGACGCCGAGCAGCCGTGGGGCGCGGACGACGTCGACCTCGTCGTCGCGGGGATCCGCGGCCTGCTGCAGGACGACGCGCGGCTCGCCCACGCGAGTATCGACCTCTCCCGGCCCGACGGCGGCGAACGGCTCATCGCCGAGGCACGGGACGCGCTCGGACACCTCGACGGGCTCGTGTGCAACCATGCGAGGAGCGGGGGCGACGGCCGGCTCGGCGACATCTCCTGGGAGGACCTCGACGCGCACTGGCAGGTCAACACCCGCGCCACGATCATGGCCACCAGGTACTTCGCGGACCAGCACGACGGCAGGGAGGGTGGCCGCGTCATCTGGCTGACGTCCGGGCAGGTCGCCGGTCCGATGCCCGGCGAGATCGCCTACGCCGCGTCCAAGGCGGCGCTCGCCGGGCTGACGGCGTCGGTCGCCGACGACCTCGTCGACCGGCGCATCCTGCTCAACACCGTCAACCCCGGCCCGGTCAACACCGGGTACCTCGACGAGGACACCGCGGACCGGCCTGCCGAGGTGCTGCAGCAGGTCCTCCGGCACTGCCCGTCCGGGCGCTTCGGCGAGCCCGACGATCCGGCACGGCTCATCGCCTGGCTGCTCGGGGACGAGGGCCGCTGGATGGTGGGCCAGGTCCTGAGTACGGAGGGCGGCTTCCGCCGCTGGTGACCCCGCGCGGACCTCGGCGCCCAGGCAGGCGGCATCCGCACGACTAGCGGATGCCGCTCCGGGCCAGCCCCTGCACGAAGTACTTCTGGAACGCGAGGAACATGATGACGATCGGCGTGATGGAGACCAGCGCCAGGGCCATGATGGCGCCGTAGTCCGCCCCGTACTGGCCCCGCAGGTACAGGAGGCCGATGGGCAGCGTGAAGAGCTCGCTGTCCTTCAGGGCGATCAGCGGCCAGGCGAAGTCGTTCCACTGGTACATGACGGTGAGCAGGACCAGGACGGCGATGAGCGGCTTGCAGAGCGGCAGGACGATCTGCAGGAAGATCCGGAGGGTCCCGGCGCCGTCGACCTTCGCCGCTTCGATGAGCTCGTCCGGGATGGCGATGATGAACTGGCGTGCCAGGAAGATACCGAACGCCGACGCCGCCGACGGGAGGATGACGGCCCAGAAGGTCCCGTAGATGCCGAGCTGCGTCACGAGGCGGAACTGCGCCACCATCAGCACCTGGACCGGGATCATCATGGTGCTCAGGACGAGCAGGAAGATCGCGCCCTTGCCGCGGAAGTCCAGCTTGGCGAAGGCATAGCCCGCGAGCAGGTTCACCGTGACCGTGAGGACCGTGACGAACGCGGTGATGACCACGGAGTTCCCGAACCAGGTTGCCGTGGGGAAGCTGCCGAAGACCGTGCGGAAGTTGTCGAGGCTCCACGAGGACGGCCAGATGCGCAGCTCCCTGCTGAAGACGTCGGCGTTCGGCGAGAAGGCGAGCGTGACCATCCAGTAGAGCGGGAACATCATCACCAGCCCGACGGCGACCGCCGTGACCAGGCGGGCGGCTGCGGCCACACGCTGGGCCGGCGGTACATGCCTGACACGCGGTACGAAGCCGCCCGGAGCGTCGTCGGTCCTCGCTGCGGCGGTGCGCGCGCCGTCGTCCTGGAGCGGGAGTGGTCGGGCCATGGGGGTCCTGTCCTGGTGGTCCGGGGCTATCCGGCAGTGTCGCGGGAGCGGTTGCCGCGCCACTGGATCGCCGTGAAGAGAAGGGTGAGCAGGAAGATGACGATGCCGATCGCCGCCGCGTAACTCTGGTCGCGCGTGACGAAGCCGTTCTCGTAGGCATAGGTGACCAGCACCGACGTCGAGCGCCCCGGGCCACCGCCGGTCATCACGAAGATCGTGTCGAAGACCTGGAAGGAGTAGATGACGTCCATGATCAGCAGGAAGAACGTGGACGGTCCCACGAGCGGCACCGTCAGGTAGCGGAACTGCTGCCACGGGCCCGCCCCCTCGAGGCGTGCGGCCTCGTAGAGCTCGGGCGAGATGCCCTGCAGGGCGGCCAGGTAGATGACCATGTTGAAGCCGACTCGGATCCACAGGGTCACGAGGATGATCGACGCGAACGCGGCCGACCCCTGCGACTGCCACGGGATGACGGCGAGCCCGCCTTCGCGCAGGAGCTTGTTGACGATCCCGATGGCCTCGTCGAACAGCAGGACGCCCATCAGGGCCGTCGCCACGCCCGAGATGACCATGGGGAGGTAGATGAGGGTGCGGAACAGCCTCCGCCCGGGAAGGACGGAGTTCATGAGGACGGCGAGGCCCAGCCCGAGGGCGAGACTGAGCGGCACCGTGAGAAGCGTGAAGACCGCGGTGTTCAGGGCGGACTGCCAGAACGTGGGGTCCGCGACAAGGCGTTGGTAGTTCGCGAGCCCCACCCATCCGCTGGCGCCGAAACCGCTGGATTCCTGGAAGCTGATCAGGAAGGCCCAGCCCAGGGGGAGGAACAGGAAGATCCCGAGCAGGACGAGGTTCGGGCCGAGGAAGCCGTAGGAGGCCAGGGTGGCGCGCTGCCGCGACGACACCCGCCGGGTCCTCGCGGCATAGGTGGCGGCCGGGGAGGCGGCTGGATCGGTCCTGCCGGTCGACTCCTCGCGCGCCGAGGTGCCGGCGGACATCAGCCGGCTGCCTCGTCGACTGCTGCCGCGATGTTCGCCAGCGTCTCCTCGACCGGCTGGCCCTGGACGAACGCGGCCTCCAGCTGGTCGCGGAGCTTCGGGTTGATGGTCGCCATGGCGGGGGAGGTGAGCTGCTGGACGTCACCCGGTTCGAGCGTCGTCGCCTGCTCCACGAAGATCCCCGCGATGTCGGGCCGCGTCTGGTAGTCGAGGTCGGTGTCCACCAGGCTGGTCAGGGTGGGCAGCTCCATCGCGCGGGCACAGAAATCGGACATCTGGTCCGGTTGCGTCATGAATTTCAGGAACTCCGCGGCGAGGTCGGGATTGCGTGCGTTCTTCGTGGCCACGAGGGCGTTGCCACCGAGATCGCAGGCGCCTCGCTGATCGCGTGGCAGGTAGGTGGCCCCCCACTCGAAGTCGGTGATGGCCTCGTCGAGGCTCGGGAGCACGAAGTTGCCGACGAAGGCCATGGCGGTGGTGCCGGCCGAGAACGCGTTGTCGGCGTAGGTCGAGGACTTCACCGAGCTGCTCGGAGGCACCAGGCCGTCGGTGAAGAACCCCTGCGTGAACGCGAGGGCCTTCGCGCCGGCATCGGACTCGATCGCGGATCCGGTCAGGTTCTCGTCGAAGAGCCGTCCCCCCGCCTGGAACAGCCAGCTCAACCAGCGGGTGGACCCGCCCAGCTGCCAGTTGTAGACGAAGGGGAAGAGGTCGTCGGGGAGGGACCCGCGGAGCTGCTCCGCGACCTGGCGGAACTCGTCCCAGGTCCAGGCGGAGTCGAGGCTGTCCGGGACACTGCCGATGCCCGCCTGCTCGAAGAGGTCCGTGCGGTACACGACGGCCGAGGTGTCCGTCTGGTGGGGCACGCCGTAGGGCTTGCCGTCGAACTGGACGGCCTGCCACATCGCAGGGAGGAACTCCTCGCCGGCGGCGGTGTCGAAGTAGCTGCCGAGGTCGAGGAGCTGGTCCTGGCTGCTGTAGGCGCCGATGGTGCCGTAGTCCACGCGGAAGAGGTCCGGAGCCGTGCCGGCCTGCAGCTGGGCGTCGATGTTCGAGAAGATCTGCTCGTAGGGGACGAGGTCGAGCTCGACCTTCGTGCCCGAGTTCGCGGCCTCGAAGGCGGCGATGCCGCGGCGGAAACCCTCCTCCTCGGCGGGGCTGCCCCAGGTGGTGAACGTGAGGGTGTTCTCCCCGCCGTCGTCGCCGCCCTCCGACCCGCCGCCCCCCGAGAATCCCGCGCAGCCGTTGAGCGCTGCCGCCGCTGCGAGGAAGCCCGCACCACCGAGTATCTGCCGTCTGGAAATGGTCATCGATCTGCCTTCCGAGTGAGCGTGGTCACAACGTACAGCACGGCGCCGACAGCGCAACCACCCTTGCTCCCCGGGAGGAGGTGCGCTAGGACCCGGTCGGTGGCGACCTACCGCTCGAAGCCCGCGCGTCCGCCGACCGGCTCACCCCGCCCGAGCCGGCGGTGGAGGCACCGAGGGCGGCCTCGGGGGTCGGCGCCTCCGAGGGCACGAGCGGTTCCGTGCCGGCCGGGTCGGGGCGGGACCGCATCCGCTCACGGCGCGAGGACGGACCTCAGAACCCGACGAGGGGGTGGGGCACGTAGTGCTCCTCCAGCGCGCCGACCTCGTCCTCCGTGAGCTCGAGGTCCAGCGAGGCGAGGGCGTCCTCGAGGTGCCGCGGCTTGCCGACGCCGACGATCGGCGCGGAGACCACGGGATTGCGCGACACCCAGGCGAGGGCGACCTGGGCGCGGGTGACCCCGCGCGCCCCGGCGACGGTCCCGACGGCGTCGGACACGCGCCGGTCCGCGTCGAGGGTGCCGTAGAGGGTCTTGCCGAAGGAGTCCGTCTCGGACCGCGACGTCGTCTCGTCCCACGGGCGCGCCAGCTTCCCGCGCGCGAGCGGGCTCCACGGCAGGACGCCGACGCCCTGGTCCGCGCACAGCCCGTACATCTCGCGCTCCTCCTCGCGGTTGATCAGGTTGTAGTGGTCCTGCATCGTGACGAAGCGGGTCCAGCCGTTGATGCGCTGGAGGTAGAGGGCTTTCGAGAACTGCCACGCATACATGGAGGACGCCCCGAGATACCGCACCTTGCCGGCCCGGACGACGTCGTGCAGTGCTTCCAGGGTCTCCTCCAGCGGGGTTCCCGGATCGAACCGGTGGATCTGGTAGAGATCCACGTAGTCGGTCCCGAGGCGCCGGAGGCTGTTGTCGAGCTCCGCGAAGATCGCCTTGCGGGACAGCCCGGCGCCGTTCGGCCCCTCGTGCATGCGGCCGTGCACCTTGGTGGCGATGACGGTCTCCTCGCGGCGGGTGAACTCCGCCAGCGCGCGTCCGACGATCTCCTCGCTCGAGCCGTCGGAGTAGACGTTCGCCGTGTCGAAGAAGTTGATGCCCGCGTCGACCGCGGCGCGGATCAGGGGGCGGCTCTCCTCCTCGGTCAGCGTCCAGGGGTGGTTGCCGCGGTCCGGTTCGCCGTAACTCATGCAGCCGAGGGCGAGGGGCGAGATGTCGAGGCCTGTGGAGCCGAGTTTCACGTAGCGCATGCGTTCCCTTTGCTGGCGTCGGAGGTGTTCCTCCACCCTAGCCCGGGCTCCTCCGTCGATCCGAGGGAGGAGCCCGGCGGGTGCAAGCGGCCGGCCCACCCGGCGCCGCCGGCCGGGACTAGGGCAGGATGGCTGTGTGACACCTGCAGACTCCGACAACCCGGCAGACCCGACCTCCGCGCGATCCCGCTCCCGCCGCTGGCGGCTCCCGGCGGCGCCCGCCCCGGCGGAACCGCACGGCTCCTCGGTGGCCCGGCGCTTCCGCCCCCACGCCTTCGCGGAGGGATTGAAGGCCAGTGCCGCCTGGACGGCGCGCAGCATCATCGTCCTGGCAGGACTGGTCATCCTCTGGTACATCACCGGGGCCCTGTGGTCGATCGTGCTGCCCACGCTGTTCGCACTGCTGCTCGCCTCGGTCCTCTGGCCGGTCAACCGGTTCCTGCGCAAGGGCCTCCCGAAGGTGCTCGCCGCCCTCGTGACGCTCTTCGGATTCCTCGGCCTCGTCGGCGGGATCGGAGCGCTGACCGTTCCCTCGATCGCCGGCGGGGTCGCCGACCTCTCGACGCTGGCCCGGGACAATGTCGCCGACCTCGCGGATTTCGTCGCCGGGCCGCCCCTGAACCTGGACGGTGCCAACCTGGACGGGATCGTGGACACCGGCCTGAGCCAGCTGCAGGCGAACGTCGGGAACATCGTCACCGGTATCACCACGGGGCTGAGCGAGCTGACCTCGGGCACCGTCGTCGTGCTGCTGGCGCTCGTCTTCACGTTCTTCTTCCTCAAGGACGGCGACCGCTTCCTGCCCTGGGCGGGGCGGTGGACCAACTCCGCGGCGTACGCCCACGCCGCGAGCATCGCCGGCGGGGCCTGGAAGACGCTGTCCTCCTACATCTTCGCGCAGGCCACCGTGGCGCTCGTGGACGCCGTGTTCATCGGGCTGGGCCTCGTGCTGCTGGACATCCCGCTCGCGGTCCCGCTGGCCGTGCTCGTGTTCTTCTCCGCGTTCATCCCGGTGGTCGGAGCCATCGTCTCCGGCCTCGTCGCGACCCTCGTGGCCTTTCTGGCCTACGGCTGGGTGACGGCACTGATCGTCCTCGGGCTGGTGGTGCTCGTGCAGCAGCTCGAGAGCAACTTCATCCAGCCCCTGCTGGTGGGCCGCACCCTCGAGATCCATCCCGCCGTGGTCCTCGCCTCCGTCACGGCGGGCGGCACGATCTTCGGTATCATCGGCGCCTTCCTCGCCGTCCCCACCACGGCCGTGGGGATCGTGGTGCTGCGGTACCTGCGTGACCTGTCGATCGAGCACCGCCCGGAGACGGGCGTCGCCTCCGGTGATCCCGCCGCCTCGCCGCCTGCCGGCGGGGCCGGCGAGCCCGTACCGGACACGGGTCCGCCCCCGGCCGGCCCCGTGGGGCACCGGTCGGAGCAGCCATGACCGGTCGTCCTGTGGTCGCGGTCCTCGAGGGTGCGACGCCGGTGCGCGGGCTCGAGCGCGTGGCCGAGGTGGCAGAGGTCCGGGTGGCGCAGGCGGCTGGCCTCCCCGGAGCCCTCGACGGCGCCGACGTCCTCTACCTCTGGGACTACTTCTCCGGAGCGCTCCCCGCGGCCTGGCACGCAGCCGGCTCCCTCCGCTGGCTGCACGTCGCGGCCGCCGGCGTGGACAAACTGCTCTTCCCGGGACTCGTGGCCTCCGACGTCGTCGTGACGAACGCCCACGGCATCTTCGACCAGCCGATGGCGGAGTACGTGCTGGGTGCCATGCTCCACGCCGCGAAGGGTTTCGGGCCCCTGCGGGACTCCCAGCGCGAGGCCCGCTGGGCCTGGCGGGAGGGCCGCAACATCGCCGGTTCCCGGGCACTGGTGGTGGGCACGGGCAGCATCGGCCGCCATACCGCACGACTGCTGCGGGCGGTCGGGGTGCGCGTCGAGGGCGCGGGCAGGGTCGCGCTGGAGCACGACGACGATTTCGGCCGCGTGCACGCCGCCGCGGACCTGGCCCGGGTGGTGCCCGGGTTCGACTGGGTCGTCCTGGTGGCCCCCCTGACCCCGTCCACCGAGAACATGATGGGCGCTGAGGCGATCGGGGCGATGAAACCGTCCGCCGTCCTCATCAACGTGGGACGGGGGCGGCTCGTGGACGAGGCGGCCCTCACCGGCCGACTGCGGGCCGGGACGCTCGCCGGAGCGGTCCTCGACACGTTCGCCGTCGAACCGCTGCCCCCGGAGAATCCGTTGTGGTCCCTGCCCACCGTGCTCGTCACGCCGCACATGGCGAGCAATGCCGATTCCTGGCTCGACGACCTCGCCGCGCAGTTCGAGCGGAACTTCCTGCTGTGGGTCGAGGGGCGGCCCCTGCCGGGTGTCGTCGACAAGGCCCTCGGGTACGTGCCCTCCGGGCGTCCGCCCGGCTAGGCCGGTGTGGCGGCCAGCTCTCCGCGCCACCATCGTACGGTCTCGTCGAGGGCGGCCTCCAGCGGCGTGGGTGCGATGCCCAGCAGCCGCTGCGACGACGTCGAGTCCATGACGAACGGCCGGTCGAACTGGTAGGACATCTCGGCCAGCTCCCGCACGGACGGCACGACCACGCCGAGTCCGCGGAACAGCCAGCCCGGTGTCCCCGTCAGGCGGGGTGCGGCGACTCCGGCCGTCGATGCGAAGGCCTCGACGAGCGCGCGCTGCGTGAGGGCGGGGAGGGTCGGTGCGTGCAGCACCCGGTCGCGGACGCGCGGCAGCTCGGCCGCCGCGATCATCGCCGCGGCGAGGTCGGGGACGTAGGTGAACGAGTGTGCGGCGTCCGGACTGCCCACGAGCCGGATCGGGCTGCCGTCCAGCACGGCCGGCACCATCCGGTCACCGGCGTGCGCCATCCGCACCCTCGGCCCGTAGAAGTCCGACGCGACCACCGAGACGGTGTCCGTCGTGGACGCTGCCCGCGCCGCCAGCAGGGCCGTCCGGACACCGCGCTTGCCGCCTTCCGCAGCGCGCTCGCCCTGCTCCGTCATCACCTGGTCCGGCCTGCTGTAGGAATACAGGCTCTCGGGGAACACGACGACGGCGCCCTCCCGCGCTGCGGCCTCGAGCACCACGGACTCGGCCGCGGGTAGTTCCCGCTGCCAGGCCGCCGCGGAGTAGGTGCTGCCGTGGATGCAGGAGAAGACCGCGACCGCCCCGGTGATGGCGGTCGCGAGGGCGGAGGCGTCGGACACGTCGACGACCAGCTTCTCGACGAGGGGGTGGTCCGGCCCGCTGCCGGACCGTGTCAGGATGCGCACGGAGTCCCCGCGCGCTGCGAGCTGTTCCGCGACGGTCCAGCCGACAGGTCCTGCTCCGGTGACGATGTACTGGCTCATGGTGTGCCTTTCGGGCCGTAGGAGAATGAGAGCAGTGCTCTCGCTTCCAAGGTTGTACCCTCCTCCGGCTCTGGTCAAGATCACTGCTCTCAAAAGTTGACACTGCTCTCATCCGGGTGCCAGAGTGACACCATGGCCGGAACACCGCGCGAACGCGCCCGCGAACAGACACTCAGCGACATCACCCTCATCGGCCGCCGTCAGCTCGGGGAGGTGGGCGCCGCGGCCCTCTCCCTGCGTGCCGTGGCGAGGGAACTCGGCGTCGTCTCCTCGGCCGTCTACCGCTATGTCGCCAACCGCGACGAATTGCTCACGCTCCTCGTGGTCGACGCCTACAGGGAGCTCGGTGACGAGGTCGACGCCGCCGTGGATTCCGCGCCGCAGGCTGCCCTCGGGCGTTTCACGGCACTCGCCGGCGCCGTCCGGGCATGGGCCGTGCGTGAACCGTCGCGTTACGCACTGCTCTACGGCAGCCCCGTCCCCGGCTACGAGGCGCCAGCGGAGCAGACCACGACCCAGGGGACCCGCGTCGTCACGCTGCTCGCGCACATCGTCGACGACGCCTGGCGCGCGGGGAACCTGCACGGCGCCGCCGGACCGGCACCCACACGGCTCGCGGGCGACTACCGCGTCATCCGCGACCAGCTGTCGCTCGCCGCGCCGGACGACGTCCTCGCCGCCACCGTGCAGGCCTGGTCCGCCCTCTTCGGTGCCGTCTCGTTCGAGGTCTTCGGTCAGTACGGCACCGATACGTTCAGCGATCCGGACGCGCTCCACGACTACACGGTCGCGCGACTCGCTGCGCAGCTCGGGCTCCGCGACGTAGGCGTGCAGGACGCTCAGGGAACCGCCTGACTGACGAGCAGTACGGCCGTGGACCCTGGACCGCGGTCGCCCACCGGACGGGTGCCGGCCGAGCTCCACCGTGCGGAACTACTCACCCGCCCGGGGCGGCATGCACCCGCCCGGGCCGCCCTCGCGCAGGCGGAGGCGCTCGTCGATGCGGCGGAGGGGAAGGGGCCGCGGAGTACCTCGCCGCCGCCCGCGAGGTCGTGGCCGGCGGGAGTCCGGCGCGTCCCCGGGGGATTGGCGTCGGCAACGCGGCGGGTGAGACACTGGCGGCTGCCGCCACCCCGCTGATCAGGAGCCCCCGTGCGCATCCGCCTGCCCCGTCCGGAGACCCGCAACAGCGCGCACCCGGTCTGGCTGTTCTTCGCCCTCGTCCACGCCGGTTTCCTCGCACGCCTGCTGCCGTTCATCCTCGGGGGCGGAGTGCTCAGTGACATCCGCTTCTACCGTGAGTGGGCGTACCAGGGGCTGGACGACGGCGTCTGGCAGGGGATCGACACCGCCTGGGTGTACCCCGTCGGAGCCCTCGCACCGATGGTCCTCGCCACCGTCCTCGGCCCGTATCTCTACCAGCTCGCCTGGTTCCTGCTCTTCGCCGCGCTCAACGCCGTCGGCACAGCTGCCCTGGTCCGGCGGGGCACACCGTCGTCGTTCACCGCCGCCTACTGGTGGCTGACGGCGACGGCACTGCTCGGGCCGGTCGCGGTCGGCCGGATCGACGGCCTGACGGCGCCCCTGGTGATCACCGCACTGCTCCTCGTCGCCGCGCGGCCCTTCGTGGCCTCGCTCGTCCTGAGTGCCGCCACCTGGATGAAGGTCTGGCCGGCCGCCGTCGTCCTCGCGGCGCTCGTCGCCGTGCGGAGGGGCCGGCTCCGCATCCTCGGCGCAGGCCTCGCCCTCACCGCCGGCATCGCCGCCGTCGTCGCGCTGACCGGTGACGTCCGCAACCTCACCGGCTTCCTCAGCGCGCAGGGTGCCCGCGGCATGCAGCTCGAGGCGCCGCTCAGCACGCCCGGCGTGTGGCAGGCGATCACGGGGACCTCGGGCGCCTACTTCTTCGAGGACGAGGTCATCAACACCATGGAGGTCCGGGGTGCGCTGAGCGGGGTCGTCGGGGACCTCATGACCCCGCTGATGGCGCTGACAGTCCTCCTGGTCGCCGTGTTCCTCGCGGTCGCCCTGCACCGCGGAGCCCCGGCCGATGCCCTGCTCGCCACGGGGGCGCTGGCGCTGGTGAGCACCCTCGTGGTGTTCAACAAGGTGGGCTCCCCGCAGTTCATGCTGTGGATGGCGGCCGTGATCGCCGGAGGACTCGTGCTCGACCGCGTGTCCGAGTGGCGCTACCCGGCCCTCGCCATGCTGGCCACGGCGGGCCTGACGACCCTCGTGTATCCGGTGTTCTACGACGCCCTGCGCTACGAGCTCGACCCGGCCGTCGCCGTCCTGCTCACGCTCCGGAACCTGCTCGTGGTGAGCATCCTGGTCTGGTCCCTCGTGCGGCTCGGACGCCTGACCGCCCGGGCGCGGATCCCTGCCGCCGCGGCTACGGGTGCCTGACGCCCTGCCCTGCCAGGACGGCGCGGTAGCCCTCCCGGTACGTCGGGTGGGTGAAGGAGAACCCCGTGGACCGGAGCAGGCTGCTGTCCACCCTGCGCGCGCCGCCGCGGGTCGGGGACACCTCGCCGCGGGGCGGCTCCGGCAGGCCGAGCTCTCCGGCGAGGAACTCCAGCACCTCACCGAGGTCCACGGGTAGCTCGTCACTGCCGAGGTAGATGGGTGCGGGAGCGTCGACCGCCGTGACCAGGTGCACGATCGCAGCCGCGGCGTCGTCGCGGTGGATCCGGTTCGTCCACTGCGGTTCCGCCGGCAGCACGGCCGCGCCGGTCCTCACCTGGTCGATCAGGCGGGTGCGGCCCGGCCCGTAGATCCCCGAGAGCCGGAGGACCGTGCCGCGGTCAGAGCGGCGGAGGAGCACCTGCTCGGCCTCGCGGACGAGGCGGGCCGTCGGGGCGGGGCTCTCCGCCGGTGACTCCTCGGTGACCCAGCCGCCGTCGAAATCCCCGTACACCGCGGTGGACGACACGAAGAGGATGCGGCGCGGCCGGACGCCGTCGCGGTCGAGGGCGTCCAGGACGTTCCGGGTCGCGTCGACATAGGCGCTGCGGTAGGCAGCCTCGCTGCGGTCCCCGGCCGCCGTGGCGATGACGACGACGTCGGTGTCCTGCGGGATCGCGGGCAGTGCCTGCGTCAGATCCGCCGCCACGCCCTCGATCCCCGCCGGGATGCGCCCGGACGAGCGCCGCCACCCGACCACCCGTTCCCCGCGCGCGGCCAGCCGGAGGCCCACCTCGGTCCCGAGGTCTCCACAGCCCGCTATCAGCACCGTCATCGCGCATCCGTCCTTCGTCTTCGGCCGAGCCCTGGCAGCCGGTCCGTCCGCCAGTCTAGGGCGGGCGGGACCGGCGTCGTCCACTAGTCCCGGATGCGTACCGCGGTCTCCCTCAGGTACAGGTCCACACGCGTGTAGGCGTCCCGCGTCAGGGCCTTCCAGAGTTCGACGGCGAGTCGGGGGTCCTCCTGCTCGATCGTCCGGATGGCCCGGGCCGTCAGCACCTTGACGTGCACCTCCTCCAGGGCCTTGACCGTCGTCTCCTGGCGGTCGTCGCTGCCGAGGGCCAGCTCCCCGAACGTCATCCCCGCGCTCAGGGTGGTCAGCCGGAGCCGCCCGCCGGAGGGGCCGGGGACCGAGGTGGAGATCCTGCCGGAGAGGATGAAGTAGACGCCGCCGAAGGCCTGGCCGACACGGCGAATCACATGGCCCTTCTCGTACGTGCGATCCTCCATCCGCCGGGCCAGGGCCTCGACGTCCTCGTCGCTCAGGGGGCTCAGCGCCGGGCACTGGGCCACCTCCACCTCGGCCGGGAGGACCAGGTCCCCGCCGTAGCGGGTGATCAGTTCGTTCTCGCACCACTCGACCGCGGCGGTGCGCGTGTCGAATGTCGGGACCGCGCGGTCCACGTCCCGGAAGGTCTCCGCGAGCGTGCCTTCGCCGTCGATCAGCACCAGCTCACGGTTCACCGTCGCGAGGTTCTCACGCACCTCGCTGAGCAGCCGGAGGGAGACGTCCGCGACCTCGTCGACGCGGCGCAGATCGAGGATCACGAAGTCGACGTCGTCGTCCAGGCTGCTGAGCTCCCGGACCATCGATTCGGTGCCGGCGAAGAGCAGGTCACCGTTGAGTTCGATGACCATGGCGCGGTGGCCGTGGTCGCGGAGGACGTCCATCGCCTCGTCGGTCCGCCGGATGCCGGAGGGAGCCGCCGTGATGTCGTAGGTCGCGCGGATGGCCGATCGCCCCGCCCGCGCGGCCCGCACGAAGTGGAGCTCCATGTCGCGGGAGAGCCGCTGGCTGGTCGCCATGCCGCGCACACTGCTGCCGTGGTCGTCGAGGGGTGGCGAATAGACGGCGAGGCCCACCTGACCGGGGAGCACGGCGATGGTGCCGCCGCCCACCCCGCTCTTGGCCGGCATGCCCACCGTGCTGATCCACGATCCGGCGTCGTCGTACATGCCGCAGGTGGTCATGACGGACAGGACGCGCTCCACGGCGGACAGGTCCATCGCCTCGACGCCGGTCAGGGGATTGCGGCCCGAGTTGGCGAGGGTCGCCGCCATGACGGAGAGGTCCATGCAGGTGACCATCACGGAGCACTGGCGGAAGTAGTCCTCCAGAACGGGCGTCGGGTCCTCCTCGATGATGTCGAAGGACCGCAGCAGGTAGGCCAGGGCGCGGTTGCGGTGTCCGTGCTCGAGCTCGGACCGGAAGATCTCCTCGTCCACGCCCAGCTGGCGGCCCGCGAAGGCGGAGTAGGTGTTCACGATGCGGCGGAACCGGGTGTTGCCGCCCCGGGACCGGACGAGGGACGTCGCCGTGAGCGCGCCGGCGTTGATCATCGCGTTCGACGGCCGGCCCGTGCCCGGCGCCAGCGAGATCTCGTTGAAGGAGTCGCCGGAGGGCTCCACGTCCACCTTCGCGTCGACGGCCTCCATGCCGAGATCGGAGAGCGCCAGCCCGTAGGTGAAGGGCTTGGAGATCGACTGGATGGTGAACTCCTCGCGGGTGTCACCGACCTCGTACATGTATCCGTCCACGGTGGTCAGGCAGATCCCGAAATTGTCGGGATCGACGTTCGCCATCGCGGGGATGCTGCTGTACGGCTTGCCGTCCCGCAGTTCGGAGATCTCCCGGTGGATGGTCCTGAGGTAGCTCTCGATCGGCGATTCCATGCTGTCCACCCTACGGGGGCCGCGCCGGCACGACGCCCCGGGCGCCGGTCAGCGGGTGCGCAGGGTGTGGCGGATCGAGAGCACGAAGAGCTGGACGACGGCGGTGGCACCGCCGAGGAGGATCAGCGGCGGCGCGGCCGTCACGGTGTACTGGAACCACGGGGGGCCGGTGGGGCCCGACGGCGCGAGCGCCATGCTCTCCAGGTACTGCTGGTCGTGCAGGATCGGCGCCACGAGGAGGTAGGTGCCCGCCGCCAGGAGGACGCCCGCGACCAGCCACACCCACACGTCGAAGGGATTGCGGGGCGTGTCGTGCGCCGGGCGCGCCACCGTCCCGGGTCCCACCTCGCGGATCTCCGACGGATCGGCCGTGCTCCCGATGACCTGCGGCAGGGCGGGTGCGAGCGGCGCGGGGATGCCATCCGCGATGCCGCATCGCCGTCGCCGCCACGCTGGTAGATGTCTGCGTAGCGTGGATCGTAGGTTCCCTGCATGCGGTCGCTGCTCATCGGATTCCCCCCTGGACTGACGATCGCTCCAGAGTAGACCACGGGTCCTTCGTGGTCCCCCTGTCGTCCCACCGTTTCTCGCCGGGGCCGTCGGCTCTGGACCGCGCGGCTAGACTGGCCAGCCGGTGCACCCGCACCGGATGACGGGGAGGGACCCATGCCCAGGAAGACCGCAGGTGGCGCGACTCCCGCGCCGCGGCTTGCCCTGCGGGCGCCGCAGGGCGTCACCCGGGTGGCCGAGCCGCGGCTGCTCGACGGCGACCACCGGGAGGGCGAGCACTACGAGCGGACCTCGTTCGACGGTGGGGAGCTTGCCGGCATCACCCTGCAGGAGTGCCTGCTCGAGGGCGTCTGCCTGAACGACACGGACCTGCGCGGCGCCCGCTTCCTCGAATGCGCCCTCGAGGACACGTATGCGCCGGTCTTCCGCGCACCGCGGAGCAGCTGGCGGGAGACGTCCCTGCGGAGCACGCGGTGGGGTTCCGCCGAGCTGTACGACAGCCGGTTCGACGCGGTGCACCTCGACGGCGGGAAGCTGGACTACGTGAACCTCCGCAGCTCCCAGCTGACGGACGTCCTGGTGAGCGACTGCATCATCGGCGAACTGGACCTGACCGGGGTCCGGGCGACCCGGCTGGCCCTGCGGGACTGCACCATCGGGACCCTCACCCTCGACGGCGCACAACTGAAGGACGCCGACCTGCGCACGAGCACCTTCCGCAGCATCCACGGTCTCGACGGCCTGCGCGGCGCCACGATCGACGAGTACCAGCTACAGCTGCTGGCGCCGTTCCTCGCCGAGAGCATGGGTCTGCGCATCGAGGGGTGAGCCCGGATCACCGCCGCGGGGGCACCAGGCCGTCAGGCGGATGCGGACGAGCCGGTGCCCGGGTAGCCGGGTCCGCCGGGGTGCGCCGTGCCTGAGGGATGGCCGGGGCCCGGCGGATGGGCCGGTCCGGACGGATGCCGGTCGGCGGTGTAGTCCCGGCCCGGAGCGGGTGATGGCGCTGCCACGGAACCCTGTGCTGCGGACGAGGAACCGGACGAGGAACCGGACGCGGTCCGAGGCACCGGTGAGCGTCCGGACGGGCCCTCTGCGGAGGCCGCCGGCGCATCGACCGACCGGGCCGAGGTCGGGGCGGCAGATGAGGCGGGGGCGGGTCCGGCGGCCGGTGCGTAGTGCGCGGCGTCGTACTGCGACGGGTCGTAGGCGTGTCCCGGCGACCGAGGCAGCGACCGTGACTGCGGCAGCGCCGGCCCCTGTGCCCAGGGTGTCGCGCCGACCGGTGCCTGTCCGGCATGGGCGAACGGCGCGGGCATCCCGGCCGGGACCGAGGAAGCGGGGTAGGGCGGGCGCCGGACGGCGGGCAGGGGGGCCGCGGTGCGCGTCCGGGCGATGCCACGGCGGTCCGCGAGGCGGACGATGACGACCGTGGTCACCGCCATGGTCGCCACGGACACGACGAGTCCACTCACGGAGCCGTCGGTCGAGTTCACGTCGACCAGCCCGAACGCACCGAGCACGAAGATGGTCATGTTGTTGATCGCGTGGACGGCGATCGCCGCCTCCAGGCCGCCGGTCCGCCACGTGAGCCAGCCCGCGACGACAGCGAAGACCGCGACGTCGGCCTGGCCGAGCGGGTCGTAGCCGTGGCCGAGGACGAAGAGCGGGACGGGCAGCAGGATCGCGAAGGCCGGGTGCCGCAGCCAGCTCCCGATCGCCTGCATCAGGAAGCCCCGGAAGACGTACTCCTCCGCGGCGGCCTGGAACGGGACCGCGAACAGGGACAGGGCCAGCAGGACGAGCAGGATCGTCGTGTCCTGCTGCACGGGGGCGGCGGCGGCCTCCTCGGGGAAGAGGAAACCGATCCCCGTCGAGACGGCGAGGCTCACGAGGAAGACGGACAGCGCCGCGACGGCGCAGACCCCCAGCCAGCGCCAGCGGATGCGGCCGGCCACCGAGGAGAGCAGGCCGAGGGGCCGCGGCCCGACGATCAGCACAGCGAGCGCGAGGGCGGGGATCATGAGGATCAGCGAGGCCAGGGTGAAGGCGAAGATCACCGGATCGGCGAGGTCGATCGCCGCTGCGGCGTCGAGGTAGGGCCCGATGTCCGCCGAGGAACTCAGTGCGAGGACCACTCCGACGATCAGCAGGAGTACCGTGAGGACCAGGTAGAAGGCGACTCCGAGCAGTGCGGTGAGGAGCGGTCTCCACCAGCGGTGCTGCGGCCACGAGTGGGCCAAACGGTGGAATTCGAACTGCCGGTCAACCTGTTCCATGCTTCTACCGTAGTGCGGATTCCTTGGCGTTCTCTGCGACGGATTCCTTGCGGTCCCGCCGGTGGCGCAGGTGCCCGAGGAGTGTGACGACGGCGGAGAGCAGCGCCGATACGGCGATGCCGAGCCAGAGATCCACCGTCAGGGTCAGGGCGC
Source organism: Arthrobacter sp. TmT3-37 (assembly GCF_054510835.1). Lineage (NCBI taxonomy): Bacteria > Bacillati > Actinomycetota > Actinomycetes > Micrococcales > Micrococcaceae > Arthrobacter > Arthrobacter sp. TmT3-37. The sequence continues at coordinate 336,074 of NZ_JBTNDU010000002.1, forward strand.
CGACCACGGCTCCGGCCATGATCAGCGCGATGGCGGAGAAGCGGCGCGCCCAGAAGGGACTCTTCCCGCCGGCGAGGCGGGAATCCGAGGCGAGGCCCGTGATGGTGGACGTGACGACCACCGTGGTGATCTCGGCGACCTTCAGGCGCTTCGCCGTCGCGGCCTGGACGCCCATCATCGTCGCCAGCACCGACGTCGTGATGCTCCCCAGCACCTCCTCGGCGTGCACGTCCACGAGGGCGACGTACACCGCGAGGGCCGTCAGGCCCACGGTCACGGCCAGGAGGGCGATCGACGTGCGGCCGGACCACCCCTCCGGGCCCTTCCGCAGGACACGCCCGGCGAGGGCGGCGCCGACCATGAAGAAGACGAGGGCCAGTGCGGGCCGGAGGATCGGCAGGTCCGCCCCGCCGGCGAAGGCCATGCCCAGCAGCACCACGTTGCCCGTCATGTTGCCCGTGAAGACCCTGTCCAGGCCGAGGTAGCCGACGGCGTCGATCACGCCCGTGGAGAAGGTCAGGGCGAGCATGAGCCACAGGTGGAGCCGGTCGGTCGCTATACGCGGATTCTTCTTTCCCATGAATTCCCTCGGTAACAGCCTTGAAACGAATGTATACGAAGCTTATCGTCGTACAGGCGATTGTATTCAATCTTTCGATCTCCCTGCAGAAGCAGTTCCATCCTTCCGTTCGTGAGGAACCCCATGCAGCACTCCACCCCCACCCCGACACCCCGCAGGAGATCCGGCCGGGCCGCCGGACTGCTGGCGGCCGCGGCCGTCGCCGTGACGGTCCTGACCGCATGCCAGCCGGTCCAGCCGTTGCCGGCCGCCCCCGTCCGTGAGGACGTCACCAGCGTGCCCATCGGGGACGCCGCAGTCCGTGAGGGAGGAGACCTCGTCATGGCACTCTCCGCCGAGCCGGACAAACTCGACCCGACGACGTCGTCGTCCCTCTACACGCGCTACGTCATGCAGACCATGTGCCAGAAGCTCTACGACATCGACGCCGACGGGGAACTCGTACCGCAGCTCGCCACAGCGCTGCCGGAGATCTCGGACGACGGACTCACGGTCACGATCCCCGTGCGCACCGACGCCGTGTTCGCCGACGGTGTCCCCTTCGACGCCGATGCCGTGCGCGCCACTTTGGAGCGCCACCTCACGCTCGAGGGCTCGACCCGCAAGAGCGAGCTCGGGCCGATCACGGAGATCCGTGCCGTCGGCCCGGACCGTGTGCGGATCCGCTACGAGCGGCCCTTCGCGCCGCTGGCGGCCGCGCTCGCCGACCGCGCGGGCATGATGCTCTCGCCCGAGGCCATCGAGGAGAAGGGCGCGGACTTCGGGAGCAGCCCGGTCTGCGTCGGACCCTTCAAGTTCGTCGACCGCGTGCCGCAGACCTCCATCACCGTCGAGCGCGATCCGCTCTACTACGACGCCGCCAACGTGCACCTGGACACCATCACCTACCGGATCATCACCGACGCGAACATCAGGGCCGCGAACCTGCGCTCCGGCGACGTGCAGGTCGCCGACACCATCTCGCCGCAGGACATCGACGCCCTGCTCAAGGAGGACGGGCTCGGAGTGCTGCAGGTCGGCTCGCTGGGCTACCAGGGCCTCACCGTGAACGTCGGCAACACCGACGGCGTGGGGGAGCCCGTGGGCACCATGGCCACGCCGCTCGCCCAGGACAAGGCCATCCGCCTGGCGCTGTCCATGTCGATCGACCGGGAAGCCCTCGTCAACACGGTGTTCAACAGCTGGTTCGAACCCGCCTGCTCACCCGTCTCGCCCGACAGCCCCTACGCCTCCGAGGCCAGCGAGGCGTGCCCGCCGTACGACCCGGACGGCGCGAAGAAGCTGCTCGAGGACGCCGGCGTCGAGGCGCCGTACCCGATCGAGATGCAGGTGACCAACACCCCGGACACCCTGCGCTACGGTCAGGCGCTGCAGGCCGCGGTCGCCGACGGCGGCTTCGACCTCACCGTGGTGCCGGTCGAGTACTCCACGCTCCTCGACGTGCAGTCCCAGGGCGACTTCGAGGCGCTGCAACTCGGCTGGTCCGGACGCATCGACCCCCACGGCAACATGTTCAACTTCCTCTCGACCGGCGGCGGCAACAACTACTCCGGCTACAGCAATCCCGAGGTGGACGACCTGCTCACCGACGCGGCCCAGATCAACGACGTCGCGGAACGCGCGGCACTGTACGGGGACGTCGTGGAGCGGCTGCACGAGGACAACCCCCTGATCTACCTGTACCGGCAGCGGAGCCTGACCGCGTACAGCACCGACATCGCCGGTGTGGAGACCTTCGCCGACGGCGTCGTGCACCTCAGCGGCGCGGCATTCATCGAGACGGAGAACTGACATGGGCCGTTACGTGTTCACGAAACTCTGGCAGTCGGTCCTCACCCTGGTCCTGGCCTCGATCGTGGTCTTCGTCGGGGTGCGCCAGCTTCCCGGCGACCCGGCCCTCGCCATGGCGGGGGAGGAGGCGACACCGGAACAACTCGCCGCGGTCCGCGCGGAGATGGGCCTCGACCAGCCGCTCGTGGCCCAGTACCTCGCCTTCGTGCGCAACATGTTCCGCGGCGACTTCGGCGAGTCCACCCGGACGGGGACACCCGTGACCGAGCTGATCGCCACCACGCTGCCCGTGACGCTCTGGCTCTCGGCGTACGCGATCGTCGTGGCGATCGTCGTCGGGATCCTCTTCGGCGTCATCGCCGAGCGGTTCCGCGGCCGCTGGCCCGAATGGGTGGCGAACGCCTTCGCGCTGGTGGGCTTGTCCGTCCCCAACTTCTGGCTCGGCATCCTCGCCATCCTGTACCTCGCGGTGACGCTCGGCTGGTTCCCCGCCTCAGGCTATGTGGATGTCCTCTCGGATCCGCTGCGGGGCCTGTACTACCTCACGCTGCCCGCGCTGATCCTCGGGACCGGGCTCGCAGCGGTGATCATGCGGCAGACCCGCGCCTCGATGATCGAGACCATGACCACCGACTACGTCCGTACGGCCCGCGCGAAGGGGCTGGGACGGGGCCGTGTGCTGGTGCGCTACGGGCTCCGGAACTCGCTCATCGTCGTCGTCACCATCGTGGGCCTGCAGCTCGGTGGCCTCATCTCCGGGGCCGTGGTCACCGAGCGGATCTTCGCGCTGCCGGGCTTCGGCAAGCTCACCCTGGACGCCGTCTTCACCCGCGACTATCCCGTCATCCAGGCCGTGGTGCTGATCATCACCGTCAGCTACATCCTCATCAACCTCGCCGTGGACATCCTGTACTCGGTGGTCAATCCCAAGATCCGTGTCGGAGGAGCCAACTGATGGCCGTCGAAACACTGCCCCCCGGAACCGCCGGGTCAGGCCTGGGCTCCGGCCGCGGCCGCATCCTGTCCTCGCTCCGCTCCAACCCGCTGGGCATCACCGGCGGCGTGATGCTCGTCGCCGTCGTGCTGGCCGCGCTCCTCGCCCCCGTGCTCGCGCCCTATCCGCCCACCGAGGTGCACTTCGACACCCCGTTCCAGCGGCCCCTCACCGAGGGCTTCCTGCTCGGCACGGACGACCTCGGCCGTGACGTCCTCTCCCGTCTGCTCTTCGGGATCCAGACCTCGCTGCAGGTGGGTGTCCTCTCCGTGCTCCTCGCAGTCGTCATCGGGACGCCGCTCGGTCTCCTGGCCGGGTACTCCCGCGGGTTCGACGCCGTCATCTCACGCCTGACCGACGTCACCCTCGCCTTCCCGTTCCTCATCATCGCCGTCGGACTGGCCGCGATCAGCGGGCCCAGTCTCGGCAACGCGGCGGTCGCCCTCGGCATCGCCCAGATCCCGACGATGATCCGGGTGGTGCGCGGCGAGACGCTGCGCATCAAGGAGAGCGACTTCGTGCTCGGCGCCCGCACCATGGACGCGTCGCCGACCTGGATCATGCTGCGGCACGTGCTCCCCAACGCGACATCGGCCATCATCGTCCAGGCGACGGTCATCATGCCCGTCGCGGTGATCGGCGAGGCCCTGCTGTCCTTCCTCGGGCTCGGCATCCAGCCACCCACACCGAGCCTCGGCATCATGCTCTCGGACGCCCAGCAGTACATCTTCCGGGCACCCAGCGCGGCCATCTTCCCCGGCATCGCCATCGCCGCGATCTGCCTCGCCTTCAACCTGTTCGGGGACGCCCTCCGCGACGCCTTCGACCCGACGAACACCACCCGAAAGTGACGACGATGACGTACACACCCCCACCCTCCTTCACCACGCGGCCCACCCTCCAGGGCACCTTCGGCATGAGTGCGTCCACGCACTGGCTGGCCACCGCCTCCGCGCAGGCCGTGCTCGAGCGCGGTGGCAACGCCTTCGACGCCGCCGTCGCCGGCGCGTTCGTGCTGCACGTCGTCGAACCCCACCTCAACGGACCGGGCGGCGACATGACGGGTGTCTTCGCCACGGCCGACGAGCCGGGCCGGCCCGTGGTGCTCATGGGACAGGGCCCGGCACCTGCCGGTGCCACGCGTGAGCACTACCTCGCCGAAGGCCTCGAACTCGTCCCCGGCGCCGGAGCCCTCGCCGCCGCCGTCCCGGCCGCCGTCGACGCCTGGCTGGTCCTGCTGCGCGACCACGGGACGTGGGAACTGGAGGACGTGCTCGCCTTCGCGATCGGCTACGCCGGCGACGGCCACCCGGTCGTCGGACGCGTGGGGGCCACCATCGCCGCCGTCGCGGATCTCTTCACCGAGCACTGGCCCACCTCGGCGGCCCTCTGGATGCCCGAGGGCCGCCCCCCGCGCGAGGGCGAGGTCATCCGCAACGAGGCCTACGCCCGTGTCCTCGGGTCGCTCGTCAGCGCGGCCTCGGACGGCGCCACCCGCACCGAGCGGATCGACGCAGCACGCCTCGAATGGCGCACCGGCCTGGTCGCGCAGGCCGCCGCCGAGTTCGTCCGGACGCCGCACCGGCACTCCTCCGGCCTCGACCACGCCGGCGTCCTCACGGTCGACGACTTCGCCGGCTTCGAAGCCGGCTACGAGGAGGCCACCACCCTCGAGTTCCGCGGCTACACGATCGCCAAGACCGGACCGTGGGGCCAGGGCCCGGCCCTGCTGCAGACCCTCGCCATCCTCGACGGGTTCGACGACGAGCGCCTCGACCCGTCCACCGCGATCGGCGCGCACACCATCCTCGAGGCGCAGAAGCTCGCCATCGCCGATCGCGAGGCGTACTACGGCGACGCCGACGTGCCCCTGGACCACCTCCTCTCGGCGGGATACGCCGCGGAGCGGCGGGCCCTCATCGGCGACGAGGCATCCCTCGAGTTCCGCCCCGGTACAGTGCCCGGCGTCGAGCCGTTCCTCCCGCCCCTGCGCACCGGCTACACCCCGCCGGCACTCGCCGACGGGAGCGGGTTCGCCGGGGTGGGCGAGCCGACCGTCTCGCGTGAGGGGGAGACGCGCGGCGACACCTGCCACATCGACGTCGTCGACTCGGCAGGCAACATGGTCTCCGCGACACCGAGCGGCGGCTGGCTGCAGTCCTCGCCCACCATCCCCGAACTCGGCTTCTGCCTCGGCTCACGGCTGCAGATGACCTGGCTCGAGGAGGGCGGCCCGTCCACGCTGCAGGCCGGGAAGCGGCCCCGCACCACGCTCACCCCGACGCTCGTCCTGAAGGACGGCCGGCCCGTGGTCGCCCTCGGGTCCCCCGGAGGCGACCAGCAGGACCAGTGGCAGCTGCTGTACCTCCTGCGCACGATCGTCGGCGGCTACTCGCCCCAGCAGGCCATCGACGCCCCGTCCCTCCACACGACATCCATCCCCGGCTCCTTCTGGCCGCGCACCTGGGAGCCGGGCGGTGCCGTCGTCGAGGACCGGCTCGGGGCGGACGTCATCGCCGACCTCGAACGGCGGGGCCACGTCATCACCCGGGCAGGGGACTGGTCGCTCGGCCGGCTCTCCTCCGTCACCAGGGACCACGAGACCGGCGTGCTGTCGGCCGCCGCCAATCCGCGAGGAGCACAGGGCTATGCTGCAGGACGCTGAGAACATCCTGGAAGTCACCGATCTCGAGGTCGCCTTCGGCGGAACACCCGTGCTGCACCGGGTCGGCTTCTCGATGCGGCGCGGCGAACGCGTCGCCATCGTCGGGCAGTCCGGGTCCGGCAAGTCGACCGCCATCGGGGCGATCCTGCGGCTGCTCCCGGGCAGCGGGCGGATCACGCACGGTTCCATCGTGCTGGGTGCCGGACGCACCCGGGGCGACGTCGTGGACCTCGCCACCGCCTCCGAACCCCTGATGCGGGGCATCCGCGGCCAGCGCGTGGGCCTCGTGCCGCAGGACCCCATGTCCAACCTCAATCCGGCCATGAAGATCGGTCCGCAGGTGGCCGACGCGATCGTCGCCAGCCGGCGCGACCTCGGGAAGCCGGACCGGGCCGACGTCAAGAAGCGGGCGATCGCCCTGCTCTCCGAGGCCGGGATCCCCGACGCCGGACGCCGCTACGGCCAGTACCCGCACGAATTCTCCGGGGGCATGCGCCAGCGCGTGCTCATCGCGATCGCCCTGGCGGGAGAGCCGGAGCTGCTGATCGCCGACGAGCCGACCTCGGCGCTCGACGTCACCGTGCAGCGGCAGATCCTCAACCACCTGCAGTCGCTCGTCGACGCGCGCGGGACCTCGCTGCTGTTCATCACGCACGACCTCGGGCTGGCGGCGGACCGCACGGACCGCATCATCGTGATGTCGGAGGGCCGCATCGTCGAAGTGGGGACGCCCCGCGAGATCCTGCTGGACCCCCGGGAGGAGTACACGAAACAGCTCGTCGCGGCGGCGCCCTCGGTGGCGGCGGTCCTCGACGCGGAACCCCTGGCCGAGCCGCCGGCACCGGCGGAGGTCCGCCCGCCGTCGATCCTCGTGGTCGACGGCCTCGTCAAGGAGTTCGCCCTCCGCGGGCAGCGCGGCGGCACCGTGCGGGCGGTCGGTGACGTGTCCTTCGAGGTGGCACGCGGGACGACGACGGCGGTGGTCGGGGAGTCCGGCTCGGGCAAGACGACGGTCGCGCGCATCATCCTCGGGCTCGAGACCGCATCATCGGGGGAGGCCCTGATCGACGGGGAGTCGCTCACCACCACGCGCGGGAGCCGGCGCCGGGCCCTGCGCCGGAAGGTGCAGCCCGTCTTCCAGGATCCCTACGGTTCCCTCGACCCGACCTACAGCATCGAGCGCCTGATCGACGAGCCGTTGCGTATCTTCGGCGTGGGCGACCGCTCGAGCCGGCAGGAGAGGGTCGCCGAACTCCTCGACCAGGTGGCCCTGCCGCGCAGCGTCGCCCAGCGCCGGCCGAACGAGCTCTCCGGCGGGCAGCGACAGCGCGTCGCCATCGCGAGGGCCCTCGCCCTCGAACCGGAGCTGCTCATCTGCGACGAGGCCGTCTCCGCACTGGACGTCCTCGTCCAGGACCAGATCCTGACGCTGCTGGCAGACCTGCAGGAGCGGCTCGGGCTCACCTACCTGTTCATCACGCACGATCTCTCGGTGGTGCGCCAGATCGCCCACCAGGTGGTGGTCATGCGGTCGGGCGAGGTCGTGGAGAGCGGCCCGGTGGACGACGTGTTCAACCGCCCGCGGGCGGACTACACGAAGGAGCTCCTCGGAGCCATCCCCGGTGCGGCCTTTGCGGCCTGACCAGGACGCGGCGGCGCCGCAGCGCGTCCTCGACGCCATCCGCCGGGACATCATCTTCGGTGCGCTGCGCCCCGGCACGCGCGTGACGGAGGCGGCGCTCGCCGGGAGGTACGGTGTGTCACGCGTGCCGGTGCGGGAGGCGCTGCGGGCCCTCGAGGCGGAGGGTTTCGTCGAGTCGAGGCCCTACGCCGGGTCCACTGTCGCCGAGATACCGCTCGATGACGCCGAGGACCTCTTCGCGGTGCGCGGCGTCATCGAGTCGACGATCGCCCGCCGGGCGGCGCGCCGTGCTGCGGCGCAGTTCGCGGCGGACGCGCCGAGCGCCGCGTGGTGGTCGGCGCGGCGCGCCCTGACCGACATCCTCGACGACGGCGACCGCGCCGTGGCGGCCGACGCCCTCGTGGACCTGCCCGAGCTGAACATCCGGTTCCACCTCGGCGTCGCGGAGCTCAGCGGGAGCTCCTCGCTGGCCGCGCTCCTGCGGCAGATATCGGGGAAGATCGAGTGGCTCTACGCGGCCGACGTCGACAACCGTGGCAAGCAGTCCTGGGGCGAGCACCGCCTCGTGATGGCGGCGATCGACGCGGGGAACGAGGCCGAGGCGGAGCGGCTCATGGCCGCCCACGTGGGATCCTCCCAACGGGGCTACCTGGAGCGCTTCTCGGCGCCCTCCTCGGGAGCCGGGGCCGGGGCCGCTGGGAGTGCGGGACCCGGGACTACAGGAACGGGCGCAGCGGAGCGAGGATGAGTTCGCTGGCGCGGGCCACGACATGGCGGCCCTCCCACTCCTCCTTCGTGAGCACGCGGCTGTTGGAGGAGTCCACCTCGAAGATCTGCTCCATCGTGGCGGCGAGTGCGCGGTCGAAGATCTCCAGGTTGATCTCGTAGTTCCCGGTGAGGCTGAGGCGGTCGATGTTGGCCGTGCCCACGGTGCTCCACTCGCCGTCGATCGTCGCGGTCTTCGCATGGATCATGGAGTTCTGGTACAGCAGGATCTGCACGCCGGCCCCGATCAGCGACGAGTAGAACCCGCGGGACAGCCAGTCGGACACCACGTGGTTGGATTCCTCGGGCAGGATCACGCGCACATCCACACCGCGGCGGCTCGCCCGCAGGAGGGCGTCGAGGATCTGGCGGTCCGGGATGAAATAGGCCGTCGTGATGAAGATGTGCTTCTCTGCACGGTTGATCGCGTCCAGGTAGATCCCGCGGATGGGGAACACCAGGTACGCCGGGATGTTGTTGACCGCCCGGATGCGGGGCTCCCAGAAGGAGGCGCTGAGATCCGGCAGGAGGGGCCTGCGCGGGATGGCGCGGAGGTTCCAGAAGCTGACGAAGGCCTCCCGGAGCTCCCAGACGGACGGACCGCGGATCTCCAGGTGCGTGTCGCGCCACTTCGTCGCATAGTCCGCGCCGATGTTGTAGCCGCCCACGAAGCCGACCTCGTCGTCGACCACGAGGACCTTGCGGTGGTCGAAGCCGGTTCCGCGGATGTTCGTGAAGACGATGGACGGGCGGAGGACGGGGAAGCGGTAGGCGTTCACGAGGGGGTGGAACGAGTAGAAGAACGGATTCACCACGAGGTTCGCGAAGCCGTCGTAGATGACGAAGACCTTCACACCGCGCTCCGCTGCCCGGTTCACGGCATCGCGGAACCGCGCCCCGACGGCGTCGCCCTTCCAGATGTACGTCTCGAGGAGGACCTGGTGCTCGGCCTTGTCGATCGCCGCGATCATGGCGTCGTAGAGGTCCTCGCCGTAGGTGTAGACCGTCGTGTCCGTGTCGGCGATCGTCGTCCGGAAGGTGCCCGGCTGCGGGAAGCCCGGACGCCTGGTACGCCGGCGTTTCTGGTAGGCGTCCACCCCGACGAGCCCGGCGATGACCACGGCCTGTGCCGAGAACAGGGTGACGGCCGCGCGTTTCGCCGTGGTGCGTGCGAATCCGAATATCGTCTTCTGCTTCAGCCAGCCCATGCGCCCAGCGTATCCTCTCGCCGTTGCACCGATGCGCCCGACGACGGCACGCGCCTAGTGACCGCCGACCTCCAGCGCCTGGGCCACCGCCGACTCCACGCCGGCACGCCACGGGAAGCCGTGCCCCGGCAGGACGGTGCGGGCCGCCGTGGCGCGCAGTGCGTCGAGCGAACGCAGTGCCGTGGCGGTGTCCGCCGTCGCCGCTCGCGCCACGACCTGCGGACCCGGGTGTCCCGTGTACGGGTCGAGGGTCACGAGGGCGTCCCCGCTGATCACGGCGTCGCGGTCCGGGAAGTGCAGGCCGCAGTGGCCCCTGGTGTGGCCCGGGGTCGGGACCACGAGGGGGGCGCCGGGCAGCGCCGCCGCCGCCTCGGGGGTGAGCGGGAGGGTGTCGCGGATGCCCTTGACGGCCACGGCCCCCGCGACGGTCATCCGCAGCAGGCCCGGAACGGCCCGCGGATACCTCAGGGGGTAGAGGAACGGCGAGCTCTCGTGCTCGTAGCTGTAGGGGTGTGCGGCGATGTGCGCGTCGTCCGGGTGACAGTACACGGGGATCCCGTACCGGGACCGCAGGTGCTCGGCCGTGCCCACGTGGTCGAAGTGCCCGTGCGTCAGGACGACGGCGCGGATGTCCCCGACCGCCCTGCCGATGCGGCCCAGGGCCTCCAGCAGCACGGTCTTCGACCGGGGGAGCCCGGTGTCCACGAGCAGGATGCCGTCGTCGTCCTCCACCAGGTACACATTCGTCCTGGCGTGCTCGACGTAGTGGATGCCGGGCGCGATGTCCGTCCTGATCATGGTGGCTCCCTCTCTCCTCGCCTGACTCCGACCCTAGGCACCGCGGGGCAGGGCGACAAGCATGCGCGGAAGGGTTCTGCGGGCTTCCCATCCGAGGTGCGCGTCGCTACGTTGATGAACAGACCGACGACGGTGCGCACGGCGGCCGGTGGCGGTAGCCGGGAAGGTACGGGAATGAGCACGGGCATGAGCGAGGAGGAGCAGCAGCGCCGCACGTGCGCCGCGTTCCGGTCCACGAGCCTGAGCACCTACGACCTCTGGCTCCGGTACTTCAGCCTCGGCGGCAACGTCGGGGAGGAGGAGATCGACGCCTACCTGTACAGCTCGTTGCTGCTCCCCCCGTTCGAGCGGGACATGCTGGCACTCGCCGTCAACGAGTACATCGCGGACCTGCCGCCGGCCCCGCGGGCCACGTTCAGCGGGACGGACCGGTCCTGACCTCGGTGACCTGACCTCGGTGACCTGACGTCGGTGACCTGACGCCGGTGACCTGACGTCGGTGACCTGACCTCGGTGACCTGACGTCGGTGACCTACAGGAGCGTCTGCTGTTCCCCGTCGGCCGTGACATCACCGGGGAGGGGGTCGATGAGGTCCGGCCCGTTGTTCCGCACGGAGCCGACCCGGTCGCCCACCAGGCGCGGGACGAGGTGCGGGTCCGGGATGGCGTCGAGCAGTTCCTGGACGGCCGGGCGCGAGTCGTTCCGCGGATCGAGCCAGTCCCCGCGCAGCTCCGGCGGGACGATCACGGGCGTGCGGTCATGGATCTCGCCGAGGGCGTCGCTCGCCGGACGCGTGATGATCGAGCAGCTCACCACCCACGAACCCGCGGGATGCTCCGCCGACGCGGTCGAGGGGTCGCGCCAGAACTCGTACAGCCCGGCGAACCCCAGGTGCGAGCCGTCGGCGCCGTGCAGGTAGACGGGGGTCTTCGACCCGTCGTCGTTCTTCCTCCACTCGTAGTACCCGTCGGCGGGGACGAGTCCGCGGCGCTTGAGCGCAGCGGCACGGAAGGACGGCTTCTCCAGGACGGTCTCGCTGCGCGCGTTGATCATGCGTGCACCGACCGCCGCCGACCGCGACCAGGAGGGGATGAGCCCCCAGCGCGCCGGCTCGAGCCGCCGCGTCAGTTCCCCGGTCTCCGGATCCAGCCGCTCGACGACGAGCTGCACGGTGTCCGTCGGCGCGACGTTCCACGAGGGTTCGACCTCGTCCACGAGCGCCTCGTCGACGTCGAAGGCGTCGATGAGGGCGGCCCTGTTGCCCGCGATCACGAAGCGCCCGCACATGCCGTTCCTCCCGTGTCCTGTGGGTCCTCCCGGAGCGAGCCCCAGGAGGGACCCGGCTGTGCCGATGCGCCCGGACCCTCCTGGCGCATCGGACGCCGCAGCCGGTTTACTTCTTCCTGCGGTCCAGGATGAGGGACAGGGCGATGCCCACCATCCAGACGTCCTTCGCGACGGCTGTGCCGTCCTGCGTGGGACGGATGCCGTCCTCCTGGGTGAGTTCGGGGGTCCGGAGGTACATCGTCATCATGCCCGACGAGAAGGCGAGCAGGCCCAGACCGGCCACCCTGCTCGGGACGAACGGCGCGAGCAGCACAGAGCCGAGGGTGATCTCCGCCGCCGCGAGGTACCTGCCGAACTTCTCCGCCTCGAGCCGGCTCAGCTGGGGGAAGGCCTTGGCGGCCATGGACTGGAGGTAACCCGCGGAGCCCTCGTCCAGGCCGGTCTTCCCGAGGCCCGAATTGAGGATGAAGGCGCCCGTGGCGAGACGGAGGGGGATGTGGCTGGGGCGGAGTCCCATGGTGATGCCTTTCGCTGCTGGAAGAATGCTTCGCTTGTGAAGCCTACGGCGCGTGCTGCCGCCCCGCCAGTACTCCCGCATTCCCTCCGGGCACCCGGGCGGCCGCCCGGCGCGGGAGGGTGCCTGCGGGATCGCCGCTGGTGCCCGCGCGCAGGAGTTTCCCCGATGTTCTCCGACGTGCCGCAGTGAGTTCATCGGGTGGGCCGGCACCTCTGCTGGAATGGTCGGACACGACGATCAGCTATCGGAGTAGGTTCCATGGTCCCCAGGACAGCAGAACACCCCCGGCCGCAGCACTTCCTCCTCCACCTCAGCGACACGCACCTCGTCGCCGGCGACGGTCCGCTGTACGGCGCGGTGGACAGCGAGCAGCGGCTGCGGGAGGTCTTCGACGACCTCGAGGCGTCAGGCGCGCGCCCGCAGGCCATCGTGTTCACGGGCGATCTCGCCGACAAGGGGGAGCCCGGCGCGTACTCGAAGCTCAGGGCCCTGGTGGATCCTGCGGCGGCCCGCCTCGGAGCCCGGGTCATCTGGGCGATGGGAAACCACGACGACCGGGCCGCCTTCCGGGCGGGCCTCCTCGACGAACGCTCGTCCGTCCGCGCGGACGCTCCGGTGGATGCGGTGCACTTCGTCGACGGACTGCGCATCATCACGATGGACTCGACCGTTCCCGGCCACCACCACGGCGAGTTCACCGCCGAGCAGCTCCGGTGGCTCGCGGGTGAGCTGGAGGTGCCCGCACCGCACGGGACCATCCTCGCCCTGCACCACCCTCCCGTTCCCAGCGTCCAGGACCTGGCCGTCCTGGTGGAACTGCGGGACCAGCGCTCCCTCGCCGGTGTCGTCCGCGGCTCGGACGTGCGGACCATCCTCGCCGGGCACCTGCACTACTCCACGACCGCGATGTTCGCCGGCGTCCCCGTCTCGGTGGCGAGTGCCACCTGCTACACGCAGGACCTGCTGTTCGACGGCGGCGGCACCCGCGGACGGGACGGCGCGCAGTCCTACAATCTCGTGCACGTGTACGAGGAGACGATCGTCCACTCCGTGGTCCCGGCGGGCCGCCACACCCCGGTGGGCGAGGTGGTCCCCCGGGAGGAGGCCCGCCGCAGGCTGGACGCGCACGGGGTGACGATCACCGACGGGCGCCGGGTGCGCGAACTCGCCTCCGCCTGAGGCGCGGGCCGGTCAGGCGTCCAACGCGTCGGGCAGGCCGACGCTGAACAGCGTCCTCGGATCCTGGAGCAGCGCGGGTGGGTCGAAGTCCGAGCGCTCCAGCCAGCCATGGAGGCTGGCCGGGCGGAGGAGTCCGTCCTCGTGCATGAGGACGCGGCCGACGCGACCGGTGCGGAAGTGCCGGCCGTCCGGATCGGCGATGGCCACGGCGTCGCCGTCCTCCAGTGCCTCTTCGAACGTGTGCAGCTGCCGCTCCCATTTCGGGGCTGCGCGCCCGCTGGGCGGGACCGGGGGCATGAGCAGCGTGGCATCGCCCTCCGGCGGATGCGACGCCGCACGCCACACCCACAGCCGGCGCCCCTCCGGCTCGGCCGGGACGAGCTCGTGCTCCGGCTCCGGCCAGACGTACGGCAGGTCCTCGGGGATGCCGGGGAACCTGCTCCGGTAGATCTCCGGAGCCTTCTGGATCAGGTTCGACTGGTGGCTGACGTGGAGGGCCGGCTCCCCGAGCCATGGCGGCATGGCCACGTCGGGGTCCTCGAGGACCCCGGGCGCGAACTCGAGGATCTGCCGGTGCGTCGTGTCGGCATGCCCGCGGGAGACCCACTCCGCGACCATGGCCAGCCCGTACACGGTCAGGGCCGGGACGTAGCCCATCCACATGCGGATCGCGGGGTGCTGGCGCCAGCCGTAATCAGGGATCACGAGTGCGCGCAGTGCCTGCAGGGTCTCCACCCGTTGCTTGCCGAGCCTCGCCTGGTCCAGCACCGCGGCGCTCGCGGCGAAGTCGGGGTACGGCAGGAAGGTCTGCATGCCGCCAGTCTCGCATGCGTCCCCGACGCCGGGACGGACGCCTCAGATCTCCCAGGGAGCCTTGACCGGGAAGTACTTCTCGAGGAAGTCCCGGACCAGGTGGGCCCGCTCCTCGGCGGGGACCTCGGGGAAGCTCCCGTCATTGAGGCAGAAGAAGTCCTGGTTGCGCTTGTCGAGCAGCTTGATGAGGCTGCTCAGCCCGGAGCGCATCGTGGTGTCGACGTACTTGACCTTCGCCATCTCCTGGGTCACGGCACGGCCGGTCAGCAGGGCGTAGTAGTGGTACAGGGAGTTGGTGACGGAGATGTTGTCCTTGGCGCGGAAACGCGACGCCGCCGTGGCGGCGAACTCGGCCGCGAACTCGTCCTCCATCTCGAGCAGCACGCTCTTCCGCAGGGGCGCTGCCGTGTGCTCGAGGTGCCGGGTCGTGATCCTGCCGAAGCGCTCGTGCAGCAGGCGCCGGTTGACGCGCGCCGCGTTCTCGAATCCGCTCCGGTCGGCGTCGTTCTCGCCGAGTCCGATGCGCGTGTCGGCCTCGATGAACTTCGTGATCCCGCCGGGCGAGAAGAACATGTCGGGAGCGACGGGACGTCCGAAGAACATGTCGTCGTTCGAGTACAGGAAGTACTCCGACAGTCCGGGGATGTGCTGCAGCTGTGCCTCGACGGCCTGGGAGTTGTGGGTCGGCAGCACGGACGGATCGCTGAAGTGCTCCTCGGAGCGGACGAGCGTCACCGACGGGTGGTCGGCGAGCCAGGCGGGCCGGTCCGAATCGGTGGCGATGAAGATGCGCCGCACCCATGGCGCGAACATGTAGACGGAGCGCAGCGCGTACTTGAGCTCGTCGATCTGGCGGAAGCGCGCCTCGTGGTCGTCGCCCTCGCCGACCACCACGCCCTGCATGCGGGCGGCGCGGGCCGCCTGGTACTCGGGGCTGCTGCCGTCCACCCAGGAGAAGACGAGGTCGACGTCGAAGTCGATGTCCGTCGCGTGGTCCGCGAACATGTTGTCGATCGTCGGCCAGGAGAGGCCGTGCCGTACCACCTCGCCACGCACCACCTCGGCGGCGGGCAGTGTGCGGCGGGTCAGGGAGTTCTCCACGGGCAGCTCGATCGTGGTCTCGCCCAGGGCCCAGAGCTCGATCTGCACCCCGGCGGACGGCCCGTAGGCGAGACCGCCGAGGGGCTCGATGCGCGGGCGGAACAGGCGGAAGATCCGGGCCCTGCCGCTCTTCGAGAGCTCGCCGTCACCGACGAGCAGGGTGGTGCGCCGCTTCGTGTCGACGGTGCGGGAGTAGAAGGGCTCGTCGCGGCACGCCTCGACGAGCGCTGCGCGGAGCTTCTCGCGGTCGTTCAGGTCGACGGCGATCACGGGCCGCTGGTCGTTGCCGCGCACCAGCAGGAACCCGATGCCGGCGTCGTCGAGGGCCGCGCGGATGAACAGCAGGTCCTCGACCATCGCCTGGTGCGGCGTGCGGTCGGAGTTGATCAGCGTGAAGCGCCGTTTGACCGTGGTGATGTCGGAGCGGCCGTCGAACCGGGCTACCGCCGCGCGAGACGCCGACTCGAGGATCTCGGCTTCATTCTCCGGCTCGGGTGCGCCGAAATAAATGTCGTGTTGGGCAGCGGTGTCTGTAATCGGAACCTCCGGGGGTGGGTGTGTCGAATCCCATGATAGGGCCTGTGGGGGTGCCGCGATTGCGACGAGGCACGATACCGCTTCGGGTGGGTGCCGTCCAGCCTTCCGGCCGGCGGGTTCAGTGTTGCACGGGAACCCTGCGGTGCTCGGCGACGTCCGCGCGTTTCCGCTGCACGGCGATGGCCTTCCCGTAGTAGGTGGTGAGCTGCTCGCAGAGGACGGGCCACGTGCGCCCCTGCACCGAGGCGTGGGCGGCCCGGCCGAACGCGCGGCGCTTGGCGTCGTCGCCCACCAGGTCGGCCACCGCGGCGCGGAGGCCCTGCAGGTCCCCGGGTCCGTAGATCCATCCGGTGCGCGAGGGGTCCACCAGGTCCAGGGGGCCGCCCCGGCCCACCGCGACCACCGGCACCCCGGAGGCCATGGCCTCCTGGATGGTCTGGCAGAAGGTCTCGGACTCTCCCGGGTGGACGAAGAGGTCGAAGGTCGCCACCCTGCGCGCGAGGTCGAGGCCGGCCTGGAACCCGGCGAAGTGCGCGCGGGGCAGGCGTGTCCGCAGCTCCTCCTGCTGCGGACCCGATCCGATGATCACGAGGCGGGTCCCCGGCAGCGCGTCGAGCACCGCGAGGTCCTCCACCTGCTTCTCCGCGGCGAGCCGGCCCACGTAGCCGATGATGCGCTCGTGCGGCCCGGCGACGGTGGCCCGCCAGGCGGCGTCGTACCGGTCGGGTGAGAACCGTTCGGTGTCGACGCCGCGCCGCCACAGGTTCAGCCGCTGCACCCCGCGGGACCGCAGCTGATCCAGCGCGGCGGAGGACGGGACGAGCGTCAGCGTCGAGGCATCATGGATGTTCTGCACGCGCTGCCACAGCAGCGGTTCCAGCCACGGGAAGCCGTAGCGCGCCGCGTATGCGGGCACCTCGGTCTGGTAGACGGAGACGGTGGGCAGGCCGAGCTGCGCACTGGCCTGCACGGCACGCCAACCGAGGACGAAGGGGGAGGCGACATGCACGACGTCGGGCCGGAAATCCGCGAGGAGGCGGCGCACCCGGGCCACGGTGCCGGCGGCGAGCCGCACGGTCGCGTACCCGGAGAGGGGTACGGAGGGCAGCGCGTGGACGGGGTAGCCCTCCACCCACGCCGGTGCCTCGTCGTCGGACCGGGACGACGACGGCGCGATCACCAGGACCTCGTCTCCCCGGCTGCGCAGGTGGGCGAGCACCTGGAGCAGCGACTGGGTGACCCCGTTCATCTGGGGCAGGAACGATTCTGCGACAACGGCGATCCTCACCGGCCCAGCGTCGCCCGCGCAGGCGGAGGGGCGGCCACGGAAGGATGGAGGCCGGGTGAACGCCGGGCGAAATCGCCGTCCCGGCGGTCACTCGGGGCCGGGGCGACCCTGGTGGGCGCCGTGGGTGAGCTGCCGGGTCAGGGTGTCGATCTGCAGGCTGACGCTCTTGAGCTGGTCCTGGACCTGGGTGTCGGACTCGGCGGTCCGGCCCTCCGCGGCCTGCGCGGCGGCGACGTTCTCCACCAGCCATGAGGCGAACGCCGCGGTGACGGCACTGAGGACCCCGATCCCGCCGATCATCAGGCCTGCCGCGATCAGGCGCCCGGGTCCGGTGACGGGGTAGTAGTCGCCGTAGCCCACGGAGGTGACGGTGGTCAGCGCCCACCAGAGCGCATCGGGGAGGGTCACGATGGTCGCCCCGGGGGCGTCCTGTTCGACGTCGAGTACCGCGAGTGCGCCCGCGTACCCGAGCACCGTCATGGCGGAGACGACGTAGAGCACGATATGGCCGCGCAGCGCGTCACCGCCGGAGCGGTTGAGGACGCGCAGGAGGGGGATCAGCCGCAGCAGCCGGAGGGGCCGCAGCATGGGCAGCAGCAGGATGACGAGTTCGTGCAGGTGACGGAGGAACCAGCGGCCGCGCGCGGGTGCCAGGGCGAGATTCACGAGGTAGTCGAGGAGGAAGAGCCCCCAGACACCCCAGACGACACCCTCGAGGAATCGCGCGGCGGCAGGCCCGGGATCTCCCGTGACCTGGATCGAGTAGGCCGCGAGGTAGAGGACGGCGGCGATGATGAGGGGCACCTCGGAGCGGCGGCGCCACTGGTCCTGTTTCATCGGGTCGTGTTCATCGGGTCGTCCTCATCGTTCGGGCTCCTCGCCGGTGGACGGCGCCCACGTCGCCGTAGCTCCAAAGCCTACGGACTGCCGGGCCGTCGCGCAGTGCCGGCCCGACCGGTCAGTACGCGCGGTAGAGCTCGCCGACCGGGGCCTCGTCGAGCAGCCGGTTGCCCGGCCCGGGCAGGGGGCAGGCCCACTCCTCGTCGTAGGCGCAGGAGGGGTTGTAGGCGAAGTTGAGGTCGACGACCAGGCTGCCGGGTGCGCGCCCCTCACCGAGGTGCGCGCCCTTGATCGTGTCCAGGACGTAGCGTCCGCCCCCGTACGTGCCGCCGGGCCTGCCCGCGGTGGCGTCCCGCACGGGGAGGAAGAGCCCGCCGCCGTAGGATCCGAGCTTCCAGAGGGCCAGTCCACCGAGGCCCGGCAGCAGGAGGGTGCCGAGGCGGTGGAACGGCACGACGCCGTCCGTGCCGGTGGCGACCTCCATCAGTTCGCCCGCGCCGTCGTCGTCGAGGATCGCCTCGAAGCGGAAGGCGGGATCGTAGGGCGCGACGGCCAGGCCGCGGAAGGAGGACCTGGCCTGCTCCGGCAGGGCCGACGCCGGGTGGACCCGGAACAGCTCGTCGCGACCCGTCCGCCACAGGGCGTGCGCCGCTTCGGGGGACTCCGCGACGGCGCGCTCGCGGACATCGGCGTACAGGCCGAACACGCGCCGGCGCCAGTCGGCCGTGGCCAGTGCGGTGGTGGCTGCTGTCATACGGACAGGCTACCGTCGGGCGGTGCTCCACGGCAGGCGGACCGGGTGAGCAGGTGGTTGCCCCGGCGTACTGTAGCTGGGGTGACCCTCGGCATCTTCTCCATCGTGCTCGCCTCCGTCCTCGTGGGGGCCATCGCGCAGCGCATCGCCGGACTCGGGTTCGCCCTGCTGATCGCACCCTTCCTCGTGATCATCCTCGGCCCGCACGCCGGTGTGCTCCTCGTCAACATCTGCGGTGTCGTGTCCTCGACGATCATCGTGGGCCGCGTGTGGAAGGACATCGACTGGAGCATGTTCCGCTGGCTGGTGGTGCCGTCCCTGTTCGGGTCGGTGCCAGGTTCCTTCCTCGCGGTGGCCGTGCCGTCGGCGCCCCTGTCCGTCACCGTCGGCGCCGTCGTCCTCGTGGCACTGACCATCTCCCTCGTGCTCCAGCGCTCCGACGTCGTCGTCCGCGGCAACGTGCCGAAAGTGGTCGCGGGCTTCACGGCGGGCCTCACCAATTCCATGGCCGGCGTGGGCGGCCCGGCGGTGAGCGCGTACGCCGTCCTCTCCCGCTGGCCGCAACGCCCGTTCGCCGCGACCCTCCAGCCCTTCTTCGTCTGCATCGGCACCGTGACGCTGGTCGCGAAGCTGATCCTCGACCCGTCCCAGGCTCCGGTGCTCGCGCCGTGGATGTGGATCGCGATCGGGCTGGCCATCGTCGCCGGCATCTTCGCCGGCGAGAAACTGGGACGCTTCGTCCGCGACCACCAGGCCCGGCTGTTCGTCCTCGTCATCGCGTTCGTCGGCGCGGGGCTGGCCGTCGTCAAGGGGCTCGTCGACCTCCTCGGGTGACAGGCGCCACCGGGCGGGCAGCGGTAGGCGCCCGCGTCGCTCGGCCCCGGCGGAGGCTCCCGGTGGCACCATGGAGGGGATGAAACTCCCCACCAAACCCCGTTCCCTTCCCATGCCCCTGTGGCTGCAGGGGGTGTTCGAGCTCGGCCAGGCGGCCCTGATCTCGGCGCTGCTCGTGGTCCTCCCCGTGGCCGCCGTCTGGCTGACGGGCGGATTCGCGGACCGCACGGCCGAGTCGGCGGCGCGGCTGGCCGGCCAGGGATGGCTCGTGATGCACGGGGTCCCGCTCGTCCTGCAGTTCCCGGCAGGCGTGGCCGGAGCCGAGGCGTCCGCAGGGCTGTTGCACGTGATCCCCTTCGGCCTCATCCTGGTGCCGTTGCTGCTCGCGTGGCGGGCAGGGCGGCGGCTCGCCCGCGCCTCCTACACGGATCAGCTCTGGCAGGCCCTGCTCGGGGCTTTGGTCACCTATGCCGCCATCGGCGCGGCCGTCGCCTACGTGTCCACGAGCGCCGACGCCTCCGCTCCGCTGGCCGCGGGAGCCCTGATACCGCCCGTCTCCGCCGGGATGGGCCTGATCACCGGTGCCTACCGTGAGGCCGGCGCCTGGAGCCGCCTGGTCGGTGTCGACTTCGCGGCGTGGGTGGGCCGTACGAGCCAGCACTCGCGCTGGGCGGGGTCCTACGCGTGGTCCGTCCTCCGCTCGGGGTTCCTCGCCGTGCTGGTCGCGGCGGGCCTGTCCGCAGTACTGCTCGCGGTGGCGATCGGCCTGAACTGGGCGGGGATCGCGGCGATCTACGAGCGGATCGACGGCGGGATCGCCGGTGCGTCGGTGGTGACCCTGCTCCAGCTCGGGCTCCTGCCCAACTTCGCGGCGTGGACGATGGCCTGGTCCACGGGGGCGGGATTCGCGCTCGGCACGGGCAGCTCCATCACCCCGCTCGCCAGTACCGTGGGTCCGCTGCCCGCCCTGCCCGTCCTCGGCGCGCTGCCGGCCGGCATCCTCGAGTACGGCTACGCCGCGCTGGCCATCCCGGTCGTCGCGGGACTCCTCGCCGGCTGGTGGTTCTTCCGCGAGGGCGAGAACCACTTCGACGAGTGGCTCGTCCTGCACAGCAAGCAGCGCTGGCTGACCGCGACGGCGTCCACCCTGGCCCTCGCGGGGCTCATCGGCATCGCGGCCGGGCTGGGCGGTGCCGCCGTCGCCGCCCTCTCGCGTGCCTCCCTCGGCCTCGGCCGTCTCACCGAGCTGGGGCCGGATCCGCTGACCGTCGGCCTGTGGTTCGCGATCGAGGTGGCCGTCGGCGCCCTCCTCGGGCACGCCGTCGGGCCCCTGCTCGAGCGGGAACCGCGGCGGCGCTGACGCGCCGGTGCCGGCCTGCGCTGTCGGGATGCCGCTCCGCCCGACGCTTCTTCGGCCCGGGTGCCACCAGTCCGGGCGCTACCGGCCCGGCGCGAAGCCCTCGAGCTTCCTGAGGCCTTCCTCGCAGTCCGCCTGCGCCTGCAACGTGAGGGCACGGGACATGCAGTCCTCGTAGTTCTGCGTGACGGGCCACAGGAGGACCGAGGCCGTGGTCCCCGCCGTCAGGAACAGCGCGGCGGCTAGGCCGAGGGCCGTCGCGACGACCACGAACCGGGACAGTTTCGCGCTGATCGCCTTGACGAGCGCGACGACGCCGGCCCCGAGCGCGAACAGCGCCAGGACGAGCCCGAGGACCTTCCAGGGCAGGACCAGGCTGCTCGCGACCGCCCCGCCGAGCAGGGCCAGCAGGAACAGGCGCAGCCACAGCCCGGCCGACGCGGCGCGCGCGGCAGCGGCGTCGTCCGGACCTCCCCGCCCGCTCCCGACGCTCCGCGATCCGCTCGGTCTGGTGCCCTGCTCCGTCATCGTTCCTCCCTCGGCATGGTTCAACCCTAGGTGAGACGAGACCCTAAGGTTGAGCCATGCGCATCGTAGTACTCGTCTCCGGCAGCGGATCGAACCTCCAGGCCGTGATCGACGCCGTCGCCGACGGCAGCCTTCCCGTGACCATCGCCGCCGTGGGGGCGGACCGGCCCGGGACGGGCGGCGTGCAGCGGGCGCGCGACGCCGGCATCGCCACGTTCGAGGTGGACTTCCGGCAGTACGGGGACAGGGCGGCATGGAACCGGGACCTCACCGCGGCGGTCGCCTCCCACGCTCCGGACTACGTGGTTTCCTCGGGCTTCATGCGGATCGTCGACCAGCACTTCCTGGATGCGTTCCCCGACCGCTACCTGAACACCCATCCCGCCCTCCTGCCCAGCTTCCCGGGCGCCCACGGTGTCCGTGATGCCCTCGCCTACGGGGTCAAGGTGACGGGCTGCACCGTCATGATCGCGGACGCCGGGGTGGACACCGGCCCCATCCTCGCGCAGGCCCCGGTCGCCGTGCTGCCCGACGACACGGAGGACTCCCTGCACGGTCGCATCAAGGTCGAGGAGCGCCGGCTCCTGATCGAGACGCTCGCGGGGCTCGCGGCCGACTCCGCCGCAGCGGGAGCCTGAGATGCCCGTCGTCGCCAATGCCGTGTACGTCGGCGGGGAGACCCGCATCGATCCCGAGAACCTCGACAAGACGTTCGAGATCATGCGGGACAGCGGCGGTATGGGCTGGATCGGCCTGTACCGTCCCGAGCGCGAGGAGATCCACGCGGTCGAGGCCGAGTTCGGGCTGCACCCCCTCGCCGTCGAGGACGCCACCAACGGACACCAGCGGGCGAAGCTCGAACGCTACGGCGACACCCTCTTCCTCGTGCTGCGCCCCGCGCGCTACCTGGACGCCGAGGAGAAGGTGGAGTTCGGGGAGCTGCACCTCTTCGTCGGCCATGACTTCGTGGTGACCATCCGGCACGCCGAGTCGCCGGACCTCGGCATCGTGCGGCGGAGGCTCGAGGCCGATCCGACGCTGCTCGCCGCCGGGCCCCAGGCCGTCCTGTACGCGCTGCTCGACCAGGTGGTCGACGAGTACGAGCCCGTGGTGCGGGGCCTCGAGAACGACATCGACGAGATCGAGGACGAGCTGTTCGGGGGAGCGCCGGATGTCTCGCGCCGGATCTACGAGCTGCATCGCGAGGTGATCGAGTTCCAGCGCGCCACGCAGCCCCTGGAGGCCATGATGGACGCCCTGCTGCGCGGGTCCGAGAAGTACCAGGTGGATTCCGAGCTCGGACGCAACCTGCGCGACGTCCAGGACCATGTGATCCGCGTCGTCGAGCGCGTGAACACGTTCCGCGCCCTGCTGCAGAACGCCCTCACGGTCCATTCGACGCTCGTGGCGCAGCGCCAGAACGAGGAGATGACGCGGCTGACGGAGACGTCGCTGAGCCAGGGGGAGGAGGTCAAGCGCATCTCGTCGTGGGCGGCCATCCTCTTCGCGCCGACCCTCATCGCCTCCGTCTACGGGATGAACTTCGACGTCATGCCGGAACTGCACTGGGCCCTGGGCTATCCGTTCGCCCTCCTGCTGATGGTGGCGATGGGCATCGGGCTGTGGTGGACGTTCAAGCGCAACGACTGGCTGTGACCCGGCCCGACGCCCAGATGCACGCGGGAAGGACCACTCGTCAGGCCTGCATGACCAGTCCATGACGGCGGCCGGGACCCGAGGGGGCCCGCCCGCCGTCATGCCGTGCAGGCGGAGTCAGCGGGTGCTGATCACCTTGGTGCGGTGGTCGTAGACGAACGTGATCGGACCGCCCGGATGGGTCAGGGCGATATTGGTGCCGTTGAACGCGCCACCGGCTCCGTAGTTCTCCGTCCAGGACCGGTTCAGGGCGGCCTTGTACTCGTAGCTGCCGGCGGGCAGCTCCTCGATCCCGAGGAGCCAGGTCTGCGATGCGGCGTCGAACGTCATCTGCGCCTGGTCGCACGCCGGGTCCCAGTCGGCACCGCAGCCCAGTTCGGAGTCGAGGCTGCCGGCCACCGCCACCGTCCCGGGCTGCTCGATGACCGATCCGACACGGACCGTCCTGGTATCGCTCACGGACGTACCGAGCACGGCCCGGTACTGCACCCGGGTGCCCTCCGCGAGGTCCAGGGAGGCGAGGTCGTCGACCGCCGTGTAGGTCGGCGACGAGTCGTCGGTGCCGATCGGGGTCCAGGCCCCACCCGCGATGCTGCGCTCGATCGTCACCGTGTACTCGGAGTCCCCGGGACTCGCCGTCGCGGTGACCTCGACGTCGCCCTGCACCTGCGTGCCCTCGGCGGGCAGGCCCATGGTGAGCCGGGGTGCGGAGACGACGGCCGACGCGGTCGGGCTCGTCCTCGTGTGCCGGCCGTTGTCGAGCACGACGGCGCGGTACTCGACGGCGGTCCCGACGGGCAGGGCGCTGGTGTCGTGGTAGACGCTGTAGGGGGCGTTGTCGTCGGTGCCGATGCTCGTCCAGCCGCCGCCGGGCGTGCGTGCCTCGAACGTGACCTCGTAGAACGAGGAGCCGGCGACGTCGGCCGCCACCCGGGTCCGGCCGTTGTCCTCGGCGGCAGGGGTGGGCTGCTGCAGTGCGATGGCCGGCGCCTTGCTCGAGTGCGGGACCTTCCCGGAGAGCTCGTACACCACGGTGGACAGTGCGGGGACGGTCACGCTCAGGGTGCCGTCGGCGGCCGACCTCGCACGCTTCGGCGCATCCCCGTACACGAGGCCGAAGCTGCGCTTCGCCGCGTAGGTGGGGATGGCTGCGGTCTGCGGCTCGGTGCTGTTGTTCAGCGCCACGACGTACTCACGCTGCTCCTCGGCATCCGTCCGCGAGAACGCGTAGATGCCGGGGCCGTCCGCGGCGTAGCGGTGCTGGTGGGCGCCGTCGCGCAGGGCCGGGTGCTCCGCGGTGACCCCGGCGAGCGTGGCGATGCCGCGGTAGAGCGGGTGGCCGGTGTCGAAGTTGTCGGTCGCATGCGTCGCGGCGGTGCCTAGCAGGTCGTCGTCGAGGTACTCGGGCACCTGGCTCGCGAACAGCGTCTGGCGTGCGTCCTGGTCACCGCCGGGGCCGGTGAAGCCCTGCTCGTCGCCGTAGTAGATCACAGGGTTGCCGCGCGAGAAGTACATGAGCTCGTGCGCGAGGGTGTCCCGGGCCAGCAGCTCGTCCTCGGCGGCGCCCGGGTTGTCGGCGGTGAGGAAGCTGCCGATCCGCCCCATGTCGTGGTTCCCCAGGAACGTCGGAAGGCTGTACGCGTTGGAGTCCGCATCGGTGTACCAGTCGTCGCCGGCGAACAAGGCCTGCAGGTCCGAGGCGGGAGCACCCTGGGACGCATAGCCCCGCGCCGCCGCCTGGAACGGGAAGTCGAGCACGGACTGCATGCGGTTGCGCGTGGTGAACTGCGAGGTGAAGGACTTGGTGGTGTCGAAGACCTCGCCGAACATGAAGAACTCGTCCTTGCCCTGCTCCTGGGCGTAGGAGAGCACCTCGGGACCGAAGGCCTGCCAGAACTCGTCGTTCACGTGCTTCATGGTGTCGATCCGGAAGCCGTCGACGCCGAAGTCCGCGATCCACGTCTTGTAGATGTCGATCATGCCGTCGACCACCCGGGGGTTCTCGGTGGAGAGGTCGTCGAGCCCGAAGAAGTCGCCGTAGTAGGCGTCCTCACCGGCGAAGGTCGTGTCGCCCCGGTTGTGGTAGAGCGTCGGGTCGTTCAGCCACTCGGGGACCTTCAGGTCGCGGTCGGCCTCCGGGACCACGGGGACGTACGGGAACGACGTCGCGGCGTCGAGTGCCGGGAAGGTGCCCGTGCCCGCGTAGTCGCGGTCGTCGAACGCGGCACCGTCGGCGTCGCGGTAGGGCTCCTCGTCCTTCGAGATGTACGGTGCCCGCTCTCCGGCGTCGTACCCGATCACGTCGGCCGTGTGATTGGTGATGATGTCGAAGTAGACCTTCATGCCGCGCTCGTGGGCGGCGTCGATGAGGGCCTTCAGGTCCTCGTTGGAGCCGAGGTGCGGGTCGATCTGCGTGAAGTCGGTGATCCAGTAGCCGTGATAGCCGGCGGAGTCGTCCTCCGGCTGGACGGCACGGTTCTTGAAGCTCGGGGTGAGCCAGATGGACGTGGTCCCCATGCCCTGGATGTAGTCGAGCTCCTGCAGCAGGCCCTGGAGGTCCCCGCCGTTGTAGTAGCCCTTGCGGGTGGGGTCGAAGCCGGACACCGACGGATCGGGTCCCAGCCCGCCGTCGTCGTTGGCCGTGCTGCCGTTCCGGAAGCGGTCGGCCATGACGAAGTAGAAGTTCTCGTCGGTGACGGCGGAGCGGAGGGAGTGCCGGGCTTCGGCCGCCGGCGGGGAGCCTGGATCCTCGGGTGCGGCGGTGGCGGGCAGTGCCGTGACGGAGCCGGCAACGAGGGCGGTCAGCACGACGACGGTGGCGTGGCGAGGTTTCACATGTCTCCTTCGTGGGAAAGGACCAGCGTGTCCCACGTCACAGGAGGAGTCAATCCTGCGCGGCCCGGTCGGCCCCTGAAGTTGCCTGGGGCACCGGTAGGGTGGGGGAGGCCTCCGGCCACTCCGATCTCGAACACCGTTGGGACTCTCATGAACACCTCGCGCATCGCGGCCACCGCCGCCCTCACCCTGCTGGCGCTCACAGCCTGCGCCGGCACCCCCGAGTCCACGCCGGCGACCCCGGCCGGGACCGGACCGTCCCCCGCCAGCTCCTCCGCCGCAGCCTCGAACATCCAGCGGCCCGCGACCAACGACCTCGTCGGGGAGGTGTCCGCCGAGGGCGCCCGGGCGTTCCTGTACTACTACTTCGACCTCAAGGCCTATGTCCTGCAGACCGGGGACGCGGCCGCCGTGCTCGAGGTCCTCGACGGAGCGGCGAGCGAGCAGGCCGAGGCGGAACGGCTGGAGGCCGTGTACGACGGCGGCGGGTGGGTGCTCGGCGGCCAGCCCAAGGTGAAGAACGTCTACCTCACCACGCCGGAGGACGAGGTGGCGGAGGGCGCCGATGTCACCGCCCTGATCCCCGTCAACCCCGACGCCTACACCGAGTTCGCGGAGGACGGTGCCGTCGCCGAGCAGCGCCCGTTCTCGCCGGCCGGCACCATCTACACCGCCACCGTCCGCTACGCCGACGGCGCGTGGAAGGTCACCTCGCTCGAGGAGACCCCGGACGCGGTCCTGCCCGAGGCCTAGCCCGCACCTGCGGCCCGCGACGAGGAAGGGGTGCCACCGCCACGGCGGTGGGACCCCTCGTCGTCCCGGGCCGGTCAGCGCAGCGTGGCGTTCCGGGTCTCGGGGGCGTTGAAGGCCATGAACACGACGGCGAGGAGCACCAGTCCGCCGGTCAGGGCGAACGTGAGCGGCAGGCCGAGGTAGGGCCACAGGAGCGTCCCGAAGATCAGGGGGACCAGGCCCGCGCCGATCCGGGAGATGGTCGACGCCCAGCCGAACCCGCTGCCGCGCAGCTCCGTCGGGTACAGCTCCGAGACGTAGGTGTAGAGGACGGGGATGGCCACCTGCACCACGAAACCGAAGCCCAGCAGCCATGCCGTGGCGGCGGCGGGCAGGTCGAGCGTCAGCGCGAAGACGACCAGGAGCGCGGCGGAGCCGGGACCCGTGACAGCCAGCAGCCACTTGCGGCCCACGCGCTCCACGAGGAGGGCGGCCGCGATCACCCCCAGGAAACCTACGCCGGTCATGAACGTGGTCGTGATGAAGGCGACCGACTGCGCGTAGCCCGAGGCGATGAGGATCCGCGGCATCCACGTCAGGGCACCGTAGTAGACGAGCAGGATGGTCAGGAACAGGCTCCAGGCCGTGAGGGTGATGCGCCAGTCGTAGCGCCACAGCCCCGCCAGCTGGCCCGAGACACTGCCGAGCGAGAGCCGGGGCGTCTGCTCGGGCTCCGGCAGGCGCCATTCCCGCTGCTCCGCGCCGGTCCGGGCCACCAGGTCGTCGATGACCGTCCTGGCCTCCTCGCCCCGGCCGCGCTGCACGAGGTAGAGCGGCGATTCGGGGACGCCGCGCCGCACCCAGAAGACGAGGAGTGCCGGGAGCAC
This sequence comes from Arthrobacter sp. TmT3-37, assembly GCF_054510835.1. Lineage (NCBI taxonomy): Bacteria > Bacillati > Actinomycetota > Actinomycetes > Micrococcales > Micrococcaceae > Arthrobacter > Arthrobacter sp. TmT3-37. The sequence goes on from NZ_JBTNDU010000002.1 coordinate 363,663, forward strand.
CATGACGAGCATCGCGTAGCGCCAGCTGCCCGACTGGGCCACGACCACCGTCGTGACCACCCCGCACAGGAAGGCGCCGACGGGCCACCACGCATCCATCGCGGTGAGGACCCGGCCGCGCTGCCGCCGGGGCGTGAACTCGCCGACCAGGGCGTAGTCCACGGGGATGCAGCCGCCGAGGCCGAAGCCCGCGAGGAACCGGAACACGCAGAACCAGACGATGTCCGGGGAGAACGCCCCCAGCACGGTGAAGACCGAGAAGACGAGCAGCGTGAGGGTGAAGGCCCGCTTGCGACCGATGATGTCGGCGACCGAGCCCCAGGCGAAGGCCCCGACCGCCATGCCGATGAGGTTCGACGTCGCGACCCAGGCCGCCTGGCCGGAGGACAGGCCCCAGTCGTCGATCAGGAGGGGGATCAGGTAGGCGTTGAGGGTCACGTCCCAGGCGTCGAACATGAAGCCGAGGCCGCCGATGAGGAAGATCTTCCCCTGGACCTTCCAGCGCCAGGGGAGATCCTGCACCACCTGGTCACCGGTGGGGAGTTGCGTATGGGTGTTCATGATGCCTTCTCGGAGGGTGCTGTTCTGCCAGAACTGTACCGCCAGCCACCCGGGACCCCGTGCCGTCCCCTCGCGACCGGGCAGGGCCGCACCTATAGACTTGGTGCCGACCCCAGCGACGCTCTACTGACGGAGATCTGCGTGAGCCTGACCCACCTCGACCGTGTCCCCATCCGCCGAGCACTGATCTCGGTGTTCGACAAGACCGGCCTGGAGGAGCTGGCGCAGGGCCTGCACCGTGCGGGCGTCTCCATCGTCTCCACCGGCTCGACGGCGCAGCGCATCGCCGCCGCAGGTGTCCCCGTCACCGAGGTGTCCGAGGTGACCGGATTCGCCGAGACCCTCGACGGGCGCGTGAAGACCCTGCACCCCAAGGTCCACGCCGGCATCCTCGCGGACCGCCGCCGGCAGGAGCACGTCGACCAGCTCGCCGAGCTCGACATCGAGGCGTTCGACCTCGTGGTGGTGAACCTGTACCCCTTCGTCGAGACGGTGCGCTCGGGCGCGGAGCCCGACGCCGTCGTCGAGCAGATCGACATCGGTGGACCCGCCATGGTGCGGTCCGCCGCGAAGAACCACCCGTCGGTCGCCGTCGTCGTGGACCCCGCCCGCTACGGTGACGTGGTCACGGCGGCCGCGGAGGGCGGCTTCGACCTGAAGGCACGACGCCGGCTGGCCGCCCTCGCCTTCGCGCACACCGCCGCGTACGACACCGCCGTCGCGTCCTGGACCGCCGAGCAGTTCGAGACCGACGACGACGCCTTCACCTGGCCGGGCTACGCGGGCCTCGCGCTCGAGCGCTCCGAGGTGCTCCGCTACGGCGAGAACCCGCACCAGCAGGCGGCACTGTACGTGGAGAAGGGCGCCACGCCGGGCATCGCCCAGGCCGACCAGCTCCACGGCAAGGCCATGAGCTACAACAACTTCGTCGATGCCGACGCCGCCCTCCGGGCGGCCTTCGACTTCGAGGAGCCCGCGGTCGCGATCATCAAGCACGCCAACCCGTGCGGGGTCGCGGTCGGCTCGGCAGACGCCGAGGACCCCATCGCCGACGCCCACGCCAAGGCCCACGCCTGCGACCCGGTGTCGGCGTTCGGCGGGGTCATCGCCGCGAACCGCGAGGTGACCGCCGGCATGGCCGCCACGGTGAAGGACATCTTCACGGAGGTCGTGATCGCGCCGTCGTTCTCCGCCGGGGCCGTCGAGATCCTCTCGCAGAAGAAGAACATCCGGCTCCTGACCCTGCCCGAGGGCTACGGCCGGAACCCCGTGGAGTTCCGCCAGGTCTCCGGAGGGGTGCTCCTTCAGGTCGCGGACACGCTCGACGCCGACGGCGACGACCCCTCCGGCTGGACCCTGGCCGCCGGGAAGGCCGCCGACGACGCCACGCTCGCCGACCTCCGCTTCGCCTGGAAGGCCTGCCGGGCCGCGAAGTCCAACGCCATCCTGCTGGCGAAGGACGGCGCAGCCGTGGGTGTGGGCATGGGCCAGGTCAACCGCGTGGACTCCTGCAGGCTCGCCGTCGAGCGCGCCAACTCGCTCGCCGACGCCGAGCGTGCCCGCGGCTCGGTCGCGGCGTCCGACGCGTTCTTCCCCTTCGCGGACGGACTGCAGATCCTGCTCGACGCCGGTGTCCGCGCCGTCGTCCAGCCGGGCGGCTCGGTGCGCGACCAGGAGGTCATCGACGCGGCGGACGCGGCCGGCGTGACGCTGTACCTGACCGGCGCACGCCACTTCTTCCACTGACCTCCCCGCAGGCGCGCCGGCGGCTCCGGCCACCGGCGACCTGCGGGATACACCCGTCGACGCCGTCGTTCCATCGGGTCCGCCGTTAGGCGATGCCTCGGGGACCTCGGTAAGTTAGAGCCGATGGGCAAGCCCCAACCGACCGCACAACGCAAGAGCACCAGGGAGACGCCACCCATGGCCAAGATCATCTACACCCACACCGACGAGGCGCCGATGTTGGCCACCTACTCGTTCCTGCCGATCATCGAGGCGTTCGCCTCCACGGCGGGTGTCGAGGTGGAGACCCGCGACATCTCGCTCTCGGGCCGCATCATCGCCCTCTTCGGCGATCACCTCACCGAGGACCAGCGACAGGCGGACGCGCTCGCGGAACTCGGCGCACTGGCGAAGACGCCGGACGCCAACATCATCAAGCTGCCCAACATCAGCGCCTCCATCCCGCAGCTCAAGGCCGCCATCACCGAGCTCCAGGGACAGGGCTACGCGCTGCCGGACTATCCCGACCACCCCTCGACGGACGAGGAGAAGGAGGTCCGCGCGCGGTACGACAAGGTCAAGGGCAGCGCCGTGAACCCCGTCCTCCGCGAGGGGAACTCGGACCGCCGGGCTCCCGCGTCGGTCAAGAACTACGCACGCCAGAACCCGCACAGCATGGGTGCCTGGACGCCGGAGTCCAGGACGAACGTCGCGCACATGACGGGCGACGACTTCCGCTCCAACGAGCAGTCCGTCGTGATCCCCGCCGACGGCACGATCTCGATCCAGCACGTCGCCGCGGACGGTTCCGTGACGGTCCTCAAGGACTCCTTCCCGGTCCTCGCCGGCGAGGTCGTCGACGGAACGGTCATGCGGGCCGAAGCACTCAACAGCTTCCTGAAGGCCTCCGTCGCCCGCGCCAAGGAGGAGGGCGTGCTCTTCTCGGCACACCTCAAGGCCACCATGATGAAGGTCTCGGACCCCATCATCTTCGGCCACGTGGTCCGCGCCTTCCTGCCCGAGCTCTTCGAGACCTACGGTGAGCAGCTGACGGCTGCCGGCCTGAGCCCGAACAACGGCCTGGCGTCCATCCTCGGCGGCCTCGACAAGCTTCCCGAGGACGTGCGCGAGGGAGTGCAGCAGGCGATCTCGAAGGGCATGGAGGACGGCCCGGCGATCGCCATGGTCGATTCCGACAAGGGCATCACCAACCTCCACGTGCCGAGCGACGTCATCGTCGACGCCTCCATGCCGGCGATGATCCGCTCGTCGGGCCACATGTGGGGACCGGACGGCAAGGAAGCGGACACGCTGGCCGTCATCCCCGACAGCAGCTACGCCGGCATCTACCAGGTCGTCCTGGACGACTGCCGTGCCCACGGCGCCTTCGACCCGACCACCATGGGCACCGTCCCCAACGTCGGCCTCATGGCGCAGGCGGCCGAGGAGTACGGCAGCCACGACAAGACCTTCGAGATCCCCGCGGCCGGCACGGTCCAGATCCTCGACGCCGACGGCTCCGTGCTGATCGAGCACGACGTCGCGCCCGGCGACATCTGGCGCGCCTGCCAGACCAAGGACGCGCCCATCCTCGACTGGGTGAAGCTCGCCGTCACGCGCGCCCGTGCCTCGGCGACGCCCGCGGTGTTCTGGCTCGACGAGAGCCGCGCGCACGATGCGAACCTGATCGCCAAGGTCCAGGCCTACCTGGCGGAGCACGACACGGACGACGTCGAACTGCAGATCATGACGCCCGTCGACGCGACGGCCTTCACGCTCGAGCGCATCCGCAGGGGCGAGGACACCATCTCGGTGACCGGCAACGTGCTGCGCGACTACCTGACGGACCTGTTCCCCATCCTCGAGCTCGGCACGAGCGCCAAGATGCTCTCCGTGGTACCGCTGATGAACGGCGGTGGACTCTTCGAGACCGGCGCCGGCGGGTCCGCTCCGAAGCACGTGCAGCAGCTCGTGAAGGAGAACCACCTCCGGTGGGACAGCCTGGGTGAGTTCCTCGCCCTGGCGGTCAGCTTCGAGCACCTGGCGACGTCGACGGGCAACGCCCGCGCGCAGATCCTCGCCGACACGCTGGACCGCGCCACCGGCACGTTCCTGCTCGAGAACAAGTCGCCCAGCCGCCGCGTCGGCGAGATCGACAACCGCGGCAGCCACTACTTCCTCGCCCGCTACTGGGCCGAGGAGCTGGCCCGGCAGGAGCAGGACGCCGAACTCGCCGAGAGCTTCTCCCGCGTCGCGGAGGCGCTGACGGGCAACGAGGACACCATCGTGGCCGAGCTGCTCGCCGTGCAGGGCTCACCCGCGGACATCGGCGGCTACTTCCACCCCGACGTCACGAAGGTCACCGAGGTGATGCGTCCCTCCGCCAAGCTGTCGGAGGTCCTCGCGATCCTCGCCCGGTAGGCTCCGTCGCTCCAGCCGGTGGACCGGAGTCCACCGGCGCAGGCGACGTTCCGGGACACGGACGGGCTCCCGCGGTAGCGACCGCGGGGGCCCGTCCTTCGATGCCCGACTGCCGGGGACGATGCTGGCGGACCGTCAGACGGAGTCGTTCGCGTAGCGCAGCCCGATCTGGGCCCGTACGCCGTCGAGCAGGCGCATGGTCCTCACCGTGTCACCGACGGGCATCGTGGGGCTCTCGGTCAGCCCCTGCTGGATGCAGCGCGTGACCTCGCGCAGTTCGTAGGTGTACCCGGCGCCGACCTGCTCGAAGTGCTCCACCCTCGGCTCCTCCTGACCGATCCGGACGGTCAGTTCCTTCGGGTTGTGGAGGTTTCCGCCACCGGTCTTCAGCCAGCCCTTCGATCCGGCGACCGTCGCCTGGCCCGGGCAGGAGGCGACGAGCGACGACGACAGCTGGGCGTACGCCCCGTTCCCGTAGCTCAGGGTGACGGCGTTCTGCACGTCGACGCCGTCGCTGTTCAGCGTTCCGAGCGCGGAGACGGAGTCCGGGAAGCCGAGGGAGCCCAGGGCCCAGGTGAGCGGGTAGACCGTGAGGTCCATCAGGGCACCGCCCCCGGCCTTCGGGTCCCAGAGGCGGCTGCCGGGATCCTGCGGTGCGGGGAATCCGAGGTCTCCCTGTACCCACCGGATCTCGCCCAGCTCGCCGGAGGCGATGATCTCCCAGGCACGGTTGATGCTCGGCAGGAAGCGCGTCCAGACCGCCTCCATGAGGAAGAGCCCGCGCTCGGCCGCCAGTCCTGCCAGTTCCTCCGCCTCGGTGGCGTTGATGGTGAACGGCTTCTCGCACAGCACGTGCTTGCCGGCGGTCAGTGCGGCCTTCGCGACGTCGTAGTGCTGGGCGTGCGGCGTCGTGATGTAGACGACCTCCACCTCGGGATCGTCCATGAGCCGCTGGTATCCCGTGACCCCGCCGTCGTCACCGTAGCTGGTGGCGAACCCGAAGCGGTCGGCGAAGGCGGCGGCGCTGTCCGCACTGCGGGAACTGACGGCGTGCAGCACGGCGTCCTCGAGCAGCGCGATGTCCTGGGTGACCTTGGCGGCGATCCCGCCCGTGGCGACGACACCCCACGTGAGGGGACGGCCGGTGGCGTCGATCGGACTGGGGGCGCCTGCTTCGGCGCAGGGGGGAACGGCGATGCGGTTCTGGAGGTTCATGGACCTATCCTTGCCGCTGCGGTGGTCCCGCGTCCATCGCCGGGAGACGCCGCGCGTGGACGGGTCGGCGGCGGCGTGCTTGCGACGCGGACGGTCGCCGCGTCCCGGACGCGCATGCGGTCCTCCAGGGGGCCGGCAGGGCCGGAGACGAAGGAAGCGCCCCGGCCTGGGCCGGGGCGCTTCGGGTACTGCTGCCGGACGGATCCGGATCGGTGCTACTTGGTGAGTGCCGACAGCGTGGGATCGTCGGCGTACGCCTCCGCGGCGTTGTCCTTGGTGACGATCTGCGGCTCGAGGAGGTAGGCGGGAACGGTCTTCACGCCGTTCTCGTAGGAGTCGGGATCGTTGATCTCGAGTTCCTCGCCGGCCTGCAGGCCGTTCACCATCTCGATGGCGTGCTCGACCAGGGCACGGGTGTCCTTGTTGATCGTGGAGTACTGCTTGCCCTCCATGATGGACTTCACGGACTCGACCTCGGAGTCCTGGCCGGTCACGACGGGGAGCGTCTTGCCTGCACCCTCGACCGAGGTCAGGATGGCGCGGGCCAGCGTGTCGTTGGGGGAGAGGACGCCGTCGAGCTCCTCGGTCCCGTAGCTGCCCGAGAGCAGCGTGTCCATGCGCTTCTGGGCGTTCTCCGCCTTCCAGCCCTGGGTCACGGCCTGCTCGAAGGTCTCCTGGCCCGATACGACGACGAGGTTGCCGTTGTCGATCTCGGGCTGGAGGACGCTCATGGCACCGTCGAAGAAGACCTTCGCGTTGGCGTCGTCGGGCGATCCGGCGAACAGCTCGACGTTGTAGGGGCCCTCGGGCTTGGCGGCCTTCATGCCGTCGAGGAGGGCCTGGCCCTGCAGCTCGCCGACCTTGAAGTTGTCGTAGGCCACGTAGTAGTCCACGGCGTCGGTGTTGAGGAGCAGGCGGTCGTAGGCCACGACCGTGATGCCGGCCTCCTTCGCCTGGGCGAGCTGGGTGCCCAGCTGCGCGCCGTCGATGGCGCCGACGACGAGGACCTTCACGCCGTTGGTGATCATGGAGCTGATCTGGTTCTGCTGCTCGGCGACGCCGCCGTTCGCGAACTGTACGTCCGGCTCGTAGCCGGCCTCGGTCAGGCCGTCGTTGAAGAGCTGCTCCGCGAGGACCCAGTTCTCCGACGTCTTCTGCGGGAGTGCGACGCCGATGGCGGACCCCGTCTCGAAACCGGCGGCTGCAGATTCGCCGCCCTCGGTCGCGGGGGCCGCCTCTTCGCGGCCGCATCCTGTCAGCGCCAGTGCTGATATCGCAGCGATGGCTGCGACGGACTTTGCGAATTTACGCATTTCCATTCTCTTTCTATTGCTCTTGCTGTGTGGACGGGTGGAGCGTTGTCGCCCGGGAAGCCGGTTCCATCCGGTTCCTAGACGTCGTGGGAGATGACTTCCTTCGTTCCGACGGCCTGTTCCGTGGGAGCAGGCCGGGGATCGGGGGTGCCGGCCTTCGCGCCGCCGCCACCTCCGCCGAAGTTCCTGGTGAGCAGGCCGATGATGGACGGCTTGCCCTGGCTCTTGTTGTAGACGTCGAAGGCGACGGCGACGAGGAGGACGATGCCCTTGATGATCTGGGTGTCGTCGGCGCCTGCGCCGAGCAGCTGGAGTCCGTTGTTGAGGACGGCCATGACGAGGCCGCCGATAATGGATCCGACCACGGTCCCCACGCCACCGGTGACGGCAGCGCCGCCGATGAACACGGCCGCGATGGCGTCGAGTTCCCAGCCGACGCCGTCGGACGGGCCGGACGCCGTGGAGCGGCCGACGAAGATCATGCCGGCGAGGGCGGCGAGGATGGACATGTTCATCATGACCATGAAGTTCACGCGCTTGCTCTGCACACCGGAGAGTTCGGCCGCGTGGCGGTTGCCGCCGACGGCGTAGACGTGGCGGCCGAGGATCGTCTTGTTGGAGATGAAGGCGTAGATGATCACGAGGACGCCGAGGATCAGGCCGGGGACGGGGAAGGAGGTGCCGGGGCGACCGGTCGCGAACAGGTACGTCGCGTAGAGGATGACGGCGGAGAGCAGGACGACCTTGGTGACGGGGACCCACATGGGGGGGACGTCGGCCTTGATCCTCTCGAGCTTGCGGCGGCCGCGGAACTCGCTGTAGATCACGAATGCCACGAGGGCGAAGCCGATCAGGAGGGTCAGGTTGTTGTAGCCGGTGGTGGGGCCGACCTCCGGGAGGTAGCCCGCGCCGAGGTACCGGAAGCCCTCGGGCACCGGGACGGTGAGGGAGTTGCCGACCGACTGGTTGGCGCCACGGAACAGGAGCATGCCGGCGAGCGTGACGATGAACGCCGGTATGCCCACGTAGGCGACCCAGAAACCCTGCCAGATCCCGATGACCGCGCCGAGGACCAGGCCCAGGAGCACGCCGAGGTACCAGGGGATACCCCAGTCCCGCATCGCGATCGCGACGACGATGCCGACGAACGCAGCGATGGACCCGACGGAGAGGTCGATGTGCCCGGCGATGATCACGAGGACCATGCCGATCGCCAGGATCAGGATGTAGGAGTTGCCGTTGAAGAGGTTCATCATGTTCACGGACGTGAGCGTCTTGCCGCCCGTGCGCCACTGGAAGAACACGACGAGCGCGACCAGGGCGAAGATCATCCCGAACTGGCGGGTGTTCCCGCCGAATATTTGTTTGAGGGAATTCATGGTGTCTTTCCTAGGGAGCTACGGTCAGGCAGATTTCCTGCTGGCGGTCATGAGTTTCATCAGGGATTCCTGGTTCGCGTCCTCACGGGTCACTTCTCCCGTGATCGCGCCTTCGAAGATGGTGTAGATGCGGTCCGAGAGGCCGAGCAGTTCGGGCAGCTCCGAGGAGATGACGATCACGCCCTTGCCCTGGTCCGCGAGTTTCTGGATGATGCCGTAGATCTCGTACTTCGCCCCGACGTCGATCCCGCGGGTGGGTTCGTCGAGGATGAGCAGCTCGGGGTCGGTGAACATCCACTTCGCGAGGACCACCTTCTGCTGGTTGCCGCCCGAGAGCTTGGCGACGCCCTCGTTGACGCTCGGCGTCTTGGTGCGCAGCGACTTCCGGTACTCCTCGGCAACGCGGAACTCCTCGTCCTTGTCGACGACGAGGCCGTTGGTGATCTTCTTCAGGTCGGCGGACACCGTGGTGGTCTTGATGTCGTCGAGCAGGTTCAGGCCGAGGGACTTGCGGTCCTCGGTCACGTAGGCGAGCCCGGCGTCGATCGCCTGGGGGACCGAGCGCAGCGTGACCTCCCTGCCGTTGATGAGGATCTGCCCGGACTTGAAGTTGCCGTAGGAGCGTCCGAAGACGGAGCGGGCGAGCTCCGTGCGTCCTGCACCCATCAGGCCGGCGAAACCGACGATCTCGCCGCGGCGGACATGGAAGCTGGAGTTCTTGCACACCAGGCGGTCGGCCACCGAGGGGTGGCCGACGGTCCAGTTGCGGACCTCGAAGAAGGTCTCGCCGATCGTCGGGGTGTGGTCCGGGAAGCGGGATTCCAGGGACCGGCCCACCATGCCGCGGATGATGCGGTCCTCGTCGACGCCGTCGTCCTTGACGTGCAGCGTCTCGATCGACTTGCCGTCACGGATGATGGTGATCGAATCGGCGATCTGCTCGATCTCGTTCAGCTTGTGGGAGATCATGATGCACGAGATGCCCTTGGAGCGCAGGCCTGCCATGAGGTCGAGGAGGTGCTGCGAGTCGGACTCGTTCAGGGCCGCGGTGGGCTCGTCGAGGATGAGGAGCTTCACGGACTTGTTGAGGGCCTTGGCGATCTCGACCAGCTGCTGCTTGCCGACGCCGATGTCCTTGACCTTGGTGGTCGGGTCCTCGCTGAGGCCCACGCGGGCCATGAGCTCCAGCGTGGTCCGGTTGACGTAGTCCCAGTCGATCACGCCGAAGCGGGTGGGCTCGTTGCCGAGGAAGATGTTCTCGGCGATGGAGAGCTCGGGGATCAGGGCCAGTTCCTGGTGGATGATGACGATGCCCGCGGCCTCGCTGGAGCGGATGTCCTTGAACTGGACCTCCTCGCCCTGGAAGACGATGTCGCCCGAGTAGTCGCCGTAGGGGTAGAGCCCCGAGAGGACCTTCATGAGCGTGGACTTGCCGGCACCGTTCTCGCCGCAGATGGCGTGGATCTCGCCTGCTCGGACCGCCAGCGACACGTCGGAGAGGGCTTTGACTCCCGGGAATTCCTTGGTGATGGAACGCATCTCAAGGATGGTGTGGTTCTTCATGGAGCCTCCCGCAGTGACGGCGTTGTCTTGGTGCAGGCCCAACCTCGGCCCGAAAGAATTGAACACGGTAGGAGGCGTTGTCGTCAACTGTTGAACGCAACCTCCGGTGAAAACAGAGGAAAACTTTAGGCAGAACTCGCCAGGGCGGGGGTGAACCCCGGTTGGGCGAGGACGACGGCTGCCGCGCCCAGGGCCTCGGCGCGATCACCGAGGGAGGACATGCAGACGTTCGTGGTCTCGCCGACGATCGGCACGGCATGGCGGGCCAGGCCACGGCGGACCGGCTCGAGCAGGATGTCCCCGAGACTGGTCAGCGGTCCGCCGATGACGATCGTCTCCGGGTTGATGAGGTTGGCCGTATGGGCCAGTGCCCGGCCGATGGCGACACCGGCGTCATCGATCACCCGCAGGGCCGCCGTGTCGCCGGCGAGTGCCCAGTCGATGATGCGCTGCGTGTCGACGGTCTCGTTGCTGCCCCGGCTGAGCAGTTCGATCATCGTCGAGGTGGAGGCGACGGTCTCGAGGCAGCCGCGGTTGCCGCAGCGGCAGATGACGCCGTGCTCGTTGATGGTGGTGTGGCCCAGTTCCCCCGTCACCCCGACGTTGCCGTAGTACAGGGATCCGTTGAGGACCAGACCGGAGCCGATGCCCGATCCGACCTTCATGAACATCAGGTTCTCGACGGCGCTGTGCGGACCCCAGGTGACCTGCGCGAGGGCACCGAGATTGGCGTCGTTGTCGATGAAGACGGGGACCTGCAGCCGTTCGCCGAAGGTCTCGTGGATGTTGATCCCCACCCACTCGGGCAGGATGGCGCCCTGCACCACCGTGCCCGTCCTGCGGTCGATGGGGCCCGGGATGCCGATGCCCGCGCCGAGGAGGGACCTGCGGCCGATCCCGCCGTTCTCCAGCAGGGTGTCGAGGAGGTCCGACGCCGCGGTCAGTCCGTCGACCGCGCTGTGGCCGAGGGGGAGGCTGACGGCCGCCTCCTGGACGACGCGGTAGTTCGGGCTGGCGAGCACGACGCGGAGGTGGCGCCGGCCGATGTCGATGCCCGCGGCCACCTGGCCGTTGTCGTTGAGGATCACCGACAGTGCCCGCCGGCCGGAACTGGTGGTCGGAGCCGTGCTGACGACGCCGGTCGCGGCCATCACCTTGACGATGTTGGAGACCGTCGCCGTGGACAGTCCGGTCTGCCGTGACAGCTCCGCCTGCGTCTGGGGCCCGCCGCTCATCAGGGCCGCGATGACCCGCTGCTGGTTCTGCTCGCGCAGGGCGGACTGCGAGCCCGGCTTCGGAAGCGGGGCGCTCAGGCTTGTCCTCGCCGTCGAGGGGGGATCTGCGGGCATGATCTCTAGGGTGCCGCAGGGCTCCCTTGTAGTCAAGAAGTTAACGCGGCGCGATGTTCCTGCGCGAGGGACCGGTAGCGATCGGCGTTGGCCTTCACGGCGTCGACCTCGGCGTCGTCGAGCTGCCGGCGCACCTTGCCCGGGACGCCGGCCACGAGGGAGCGCGGGGGGACGACCGTCCCCTCGAGCACCACGGCGCCCGCGGCGACGAGGGAGCCGGAGCCGATCACGGCACCGTTCAGGACCGTGGCTCCCATGCCGATGAGGCAGTCGTCCTCGATGGTGCAGCCGTGCACGACGGCGGCGTGCCCCACGCTCACGCCGGCGCCGATGTGCGCGGGGTACCCGGGATCGGCGTGGACCACCACGTTGTCCTGCAGGTTCGTGCCCTCGCCGATCCGGATGGCCGCGGTGTCGGCCCGCACGACGGCGCCGTAGAACACGCTCGCGAAGGGCCCCAGCACCACCTCGCCGATGAGGGAGGCCGTCGGGGCGGTGAATGCCGAATCGCTGACGTCGGGGGTCTTGCCGCGGAAGGGGATCAGGTGTGCCATGGCGCCAGCCTAGGCGACGCCCGGCCGGCCGGGGAGTGATCGGTGCCGGTCGGCGAAGGACGGCCGGTGAAGGCGGGTCCGCTCGGATCCGTCAGTTGAAGACGATGGTGCGGCGCCCGTCGAGGAGGACGCGGCGCTCGGCGTGCCACTGCACCGCCTGGACGAGGGCCCTGCCCTCGAGTTCGCGCCCGATCGACGTGAGCTGCTCTGCCGTCCGCGCGTGGTCCACGCGGATGACCTCCTGCTCGATGATCGGCCCCTCGTCGAGGGCGCCGGTGACGTAGTGGGCTGTGGCGCCGATCAGTTTCACTCCTCGGGCGTGGGCCTGGTGGTACGGCCGAGCCCCCTTGAAGGACGGCAGGAACGAGTGGTGGATGTTGATGGCGCGCCCGAGCAGGTCCTCGCAGAGCTCGTCACTGAGGATCTGCATGTAGCGGGCGAGCACCACGAGTTCGATGTCGTGCCGGTCCATCAGGGCTCGCAGTTCGGCCTCGGCCTCCGCCTTGGTCGCGGGAGTCACCGGGATGTGGTGGAACTCGACCCCGTAGAAGGCGGCGAGGTCCTCGAGGTCACGGTGGTTGGACACGATCACCGGGATGTCGATGGCCAGGGTCCCGGAGCGGTGCTGGAACAGGAGGTCGTTGAGGCAGTGCGCGGCCCTGGACACCATGATGAGCGTGCGCGTCCGCCGCTCGGACCGCGCGAGCGCCCACTCCATCCCGAACTCCGCGGCGACGGGTTCGAGGGCCGAGCGGAGCTCCTGTTCCGGGGCGTCCGTGGCGAGTGCCACCCGCATGAAGAAGGTGCCCGTGTCCGGGCTCCCGTACTGCTGGGACTCGGTGATGTTGGCGCCCACGCCGACCAGGGCGCCGGACACGCCGTGGACGATGCCGGGCCTGTCGGGGCACGAGAGCGTCAGCGAATAGGAACGGGAGGTGTCGGGGGAGGTCACCTACGCCAGATTACCGGCAGGCCCCTCGTGTGACGCGATGCTTCGGAGGGCGCCGACCGCGGCTGCCGCCGCGGTGCGGCCCGCACGGGAGGCACCGAGGGTCGATGCCGATGCCCCGTAGCCGACGAGCAGGAGTCGCGGCTCCCGTCGGACGTGGACGCCGTCCATCCGGATGCCGCCGCCGGGCTCGCGGAGGCGCAGCGGGGCCAGGTGGTCCAGCGCGGCCCGGAATCCGGTGGCCCACAGGACGACGTCGATCGGCTCCTCCGATCCGTCGGTGAACACGGCGGAGTGGTCCAGGAGCCGGGCCAGTGGTCCCCGCGACACGAGGATGCCGGCGTCGATCCCGGCTCGGTACTGCGCGGTGAGGGACAACCCGGTCACGGACACCACGCTGGCCGGCGGGAGCCCGGCGCTCGTGCGGGCGTCGACCTCGGCCCCGACCTCCCTGCCCCACTCCGGATCGAACGGCCGGCGGGTGAAGGCCGGCGGGCGGCGGGTGGACCACAGGGGATGGGCACCGGCCTCGTGGAGCTGGAGCAGGAACTGCACGGCGGACGTCCCTCCGCCGACCACGAGGACGCGCCGGCCCTCGAACTCGGCGGCCGACCGGTAGTCGTGCGTGTGCAGCTGGCGGCCCGTGAAGAGGTCCCGGCCGGGGTAGTAGGGCCAGTACGGGCGGTCCCAGGTGCCCGTCGCGTTGATGACGACGTCCGCGATCCATGCACCATCTGTCGTCCCGACCCTCAGCGGGCCGGCGCCGTCGTCCGCGCCACCGCTGGACGCGCCACCGCTGGACGCGTCGTCGGCCGACCCGACGCGGAGCACGGTGACCGGTCGGACGACCGGCACGTCGAACTCCCGCTCGAAGGCCCCGTAGTAGCGATGGACCACCTGCGAGGCGGGCTCCTGGGGGTCGGGCGTGCCGAGCGGGAAGCCGGGCAGGTCGTGGAGGGCGTGGGCGGCATCGAAGGTCAGGGCGGGCCAGCGATGCAGCCAGGCACCACCCGGCGCGCGATTCGCATCGAGGACCACGAAGTCCCGGTGCGGCTCGAGCCCCCGGCGCCTCAGGTGGTACGCGCTGCTCAGCCCCGCCTGGCCCGCACCGATCACGACGACGCGCACCCTGCGCGGTTCCCCGCCCGCCGATACCTGCTGAACCGACCCGAGCATGACCAAGACCTCCCCGGCGGCGCCCGTCCGTCGGGACACCGTTCCACTCATCCCGAACGGGCCGGCATGAGCCCGTATTCCACGGGCTCCCGCCACAGGCCCGGGAGGGAGCCGCCCCTTCGGGCGGATGCCGAGGAGGCGGAGCACGCGGGCCGGGCGCCCCGCGCGGGAGTGCGCAGGGAGCGGTGGCGGGGCACGCCGTCGTACGGCTAGCATGGGACCGTCGCGACTGGCGTAGGGTGGGCAACCACCAGGAAGCGGCATGGAGCCGGATCGATCCCCCCGGGAGGACCCGTGCTTCCAGTGCAGACCACGGATCGCACGCCTGGGCCGCGGGTCACGTTTCTGAGCGGCCGGGGCGCGGATGATCGATCCGCCGCCTCACCCGCGACTCAAGCTGACCTCTTGCGAGACCCACAGAAGGATCAACCGATGACCACTTCGCCCACGGCTCCATCCCAGGCTGCCGCAGATTCCGTCACCAACGCGCCCCTGTCCGAGGTGGACCCGGAGATCGCCGCCGTCCTGCGGGACGAACTCGCACGTCAGCGGGACACCCTCGAGATGATCGCCTCGGAGAACTTCGCGCCGCGCGCCGTCCTCGAGGCGCAGGGGAGCGTGCTGACCAACAAGTACGCGGAGGGCTACCCCGGGCGGCGGTACTACGGCGGCTGCGAGCACGTCGACGTCGCGGAGAACCTCGCGATCGAACGCGTCAAGGCCCTGTTCGGCGCGGAATTCGCGAACGTGCAGCCGCACTCCGGCGCCCAGGCCAACGCCGCGGCCCTCGCCGCCATGATCAAGCCGGGCGAGAAGATCATGGGCCTGTCCCTCGCGCACGGCGGACACCTGACGCACGGCATGAAGCTCAACTTCTCCGGCAAGCTGTACGAGGTCGCGGCCTACGGCGTCGAGGAGGACACCCACCGCCTCGACATGGAGCGCGTGCGCGAGCAGGCGCTCGCCGAGAAGCCCCAGGTCATCATCGCCGGCTGGTCCGCCTACCCGCGCCAGCTCGACTTCGCGGCCTTCCGCTCCATCGCCGACGAGGTCGGCGCGCTCCTGTGGACCGACATGGCGCACTTCGCCGGCCTCGTGGCCGCGGGCGTCCACCCCAGCCCGGTGCCGCACTCGGACGTCGTCACGTCCACCGTGCACAAGACCCTCGCCGGACCGCGCTCCGGCGTGATCCTGGGCAAGCAGGAATGGGCCAAGAAGCTCAACTCGAGCGTCTTCCCCGGCCAGCAGGGCGGCCCGCTCATGCATGTGATCGCGGGCAAGGCCACGGCCTTCAAGATCGCCGGCTCACCCGAGTTCAGGGAGCGCCAGGAGCGCGTCCTCGAAGGTGCCCGGATCATCGCCGAGCGCCTCACCGGGGCCGACGTCGCCGAGCACGGCGTCTCGGTCCTCACCGGCGGGACCGACGTCCACCTCGTCCTCGTCGACCTCCGCAACTCCTCCCTCGACGGCCAGCAGGCGGAGGACGTCCTGCACTCCGTCGGCATCACGGTCAACCGCAACGCCGTGCCGTTCGATCCCCGCCCGCCGATGGTGACCTCAGGCCTGCGCATCGGCACCCCGGCGCTCGCGACCCGCGGTTTCGGCGCGGCCGAGTTCACCGAGGTCGGGGAGATCATCGCGGCCGCCCTGAAGCCGTCGCCCGACGTCGAGGCGCTGCGCGCCCGTGTCTCAGCACTCGCGGCGGACTTCCCGCTCTACCCGGGCCAGGAGGAGTGGTAGATCCGATCCTCCGCGCCGCCCTCTCCTCGAGGGCGGCGGCGTCACCGGACTTCGACATCCCCGCCGCAGAGTGCTGCTTCACCGGCTGCTGCGACCGCGGCAAGGCATTCCTGCTCGAACAGCTGGACGAGCGACCAGAGAAGGATCTTCCCCATGAACAACGCCCGCATCCTTGACGGCAAGGCGACAGCCGCACGTATCAAGGAGGAACTGACCGAGCGCGTGAGCGCGCTGCGCGAGCGCGGGGTGACTCCCGGCCTCGGCACCGTCCTCGTCGGCGACGATCCCGGAAGCTCGTCCTATGTGGCCGGCAAGCACCGCGACTGCGCCCAGGTCGGCATCACCTCGGTCCGTCGCGACCTGCCGGACACGATCACGCAGGAGGAGCTCGAGGCCGTCCTCGACGAGCTGAACGCCGACGACGCCACGACGGGCTACATCGTCCAGCTCCCCCTGCCCGCCCACATCGACACCAATGCCATCCTCGAGCGCATCGACCCGGCGAAGGACGCCGACGGCCTGCACCCGACCAACCTCGGGAGGCTCGTCCTCAACGTCAACGCGCCGATGGACTCCCCGTTGCCCTGCACCCCGCACGGCATCGTCGAGCTCCTGCTCCGCCACGACGTGGCGCTCACGGGGCTGAACGTCCTCGTCGTCGGACGCGGCGTGACGGTCGGCCGTCCACTGGGCCTGCTGCTGACGCGCAAGCAGGTCAACGCGACCGTGACCCTCGCGCACACCGGGACCGTCGACCTCGCCGACCACCTCGGACGGGCCGACGTCGTCGTCGCCGCGGCCGGCATCCCGCACATGATCCCGGCCGGGCAGCTCAAGCCCGGCGCCATCGTGCTCGACGTCGGCGTGAGCCGCGTCGAGGACCCGGACACCGGGAAGGCGACGCTGACCGGCGACGTCGCCCCGGAGGTGGCGTCGGTGGCGAGCTGGCTCTCGCCGAACCCCGGGGGAGTGGGGCCGATGACCCGCGCGATGCTGCTCACGAACGTCGTCGAGGCCGCCGAGCGTCAGGCGGCCGGGGCCTAGGCCCGCGCGAGAACTCCCATTGGCTTCTGCCAATGGGAGTTCTCGCCTAGGCTGGGCAGGTGTCGACGACCCCCTCCGGACCACCGGTCATCTCCGCCCAGCAGCTCAGCAAGCACTACGGTGACTTCCGGGCGGTGGACGGCATCTCCTTCGACGTCCCCGCGGGCGAGTCGTTCGGCCTGCTGGGGCCGAACGGGGCCGGCAAGTCCACGACGATGCGGATGATCGGCGGTGTCTCGCAGCGGACCTCGGGCAGGCTCACCATCATGGGCCTCGACCCGGAGGAGCACGGTCCGGAGGTCCGCGCCCACCTCGGTGTGGTCCCGCAGCAGGACAACCTCGACGAGGAACTGCGGGTGCGCGACAACCTGCTCGTCTACGGCCGGTACTTCGGCCTGCCGATGAGCTACCTCAGGCCCAAGGCCGACGAACTGCTCGAGTTCGCGCAGCTCACGGACAAGGCCACGGCCAAGGTGGATGCGCTGTCGGGCGGCATGAAGCGGCGCCTGACCATCGCCCGCTCCCTGATCAACGAGCCGAAGATCCTGCTGCTCGACGAGCCCACCACCGGGCTGGACCCCCAGGCGCGCCACATCCTGTGGGACCGCCTGTTCCGGCTCAAGGAGTCGGGCGTGACACTGATCCTCACCACGCACTACATGGACGAGGCCGAGCAGCTCTGCGACCGCCTGGTCGTCGTCGACAAGGGCCGGATCATGGCCGAGGGGTCGCCGGCGCAGCTCATCCGCGACCATTCGACCCGGGAGGTCCTCGAACTGCGGTTCGGGTCCGAACGCAACACCACAGTGGCGGCGGAGCTGCAGGGTATCGGGGAACGCCTCGAGCCGCTGCCGGACCGGGTGCTCATCTACGCGGACGACGGCGAAGCGGCCCTGGAACAGGTGACCTCGCGCGGGCTCCGGCCGATCACGTCGCTCGTCCGGCGCTCGTCGCTCGAGGACGTCTTCCTGCGCCTGACCGGAAGGAGCCTCGTTGACTGACCCGACACCCGCCCGCGTGCAGGAAACGGCAGCACCGCCCTACCGACCCTCCGCCCACCCGCCGGCGGTGTCAGCGGCGCGCGCCCGGACGTTCGGCTCCTGGTACTACGCCGAACACGTGCTCCGGTCCATGAACAGCTACCGCTGTACGCTGCTCGCCTCGAGCGTGGGCACACCGGTCCTGTACCTGTTCGCCATGGGGGTGGGGCTCGCGACGCTCGTCGACCGCACCGCAGCGGGAGCGTTCGGCGGTGTCGGCTACCTCGCTTTCCTCGCCCCCGCCCTGCTGGCGTCGGCGACGATCATGACGGCGGCCACCGAGTTCACCTACCCGGTCATGGACGGATTCAAGTGGCGGCGCGTCTACTACGGCCCGCACGCATCGCCGCTCAGCACGGACCAGATCGTCGACGGGCACATCATCGCGATCACGGCGCGCCTGACGGCGACGACGATCATCTACTTCCTCATCGTCGCGGCGTTCGGCGCCTCCCCGTCCGCCGCCGGCGCGGCAGCCATCCCGGTCGCCGTCCTCAGCGGCCTCGCGTTCGGCCTCCCGCTGATGGCCTATTCGGCCGGCGTCGAGGAGGACAAGGGCCAGTTCGCCCTCGTGATGCGCTTCGTCGTGACCCCGATGTTCCTCTTCAGCGGCACCTTCTTCCCGCTCGACACGCTGCCCGTGTTCCTGCGGTGGATCGGCTGGATCTCGCCGCTGTGGCACGGCACCGAACTCGGCCGGGCACTCACGTACGGGTACGACGTACCGGCGTGGCTCGCCGTCGTGCACGTGCTGTTCCTGCTGGTCCTCGCCGTGATCGGCTGGCGCAGGGCCCACACGGTGTACGCGAGGAGGCTCGGGAGATGAGCGCGCAGCTGACGGCCCGGGACTATGCCCTCAGTGGGTCGAAGCGGCCCCTGGCGGCGCTCTACTCGCGCAACGCGAAGGCGGTCATCGCGCGCGGCCTGCTGGCGACGCGCAGCAGCAACTGGCTGATCATGGTGTCCGGATTCTTCGAACCCGTGCTCTACCTCGTCTCGATGGGAGTGGGGCTCGGGGCACTCGTCGGCACCCTTGCCGGACCGAACGGCGAGCAGATCAGCTACGCGGCCTACATCGCGCCGGCGCTGCTGGCCGTCTCCGCGATGAACGGGGCCGTGTACGACAGCACGTGGAACGTGTTCTTCAAGATGAACTTCGCGAAGCTCTACCAGGGCATGCTCTACACCTCGCTGGGGCCGCTCGACGTCGCCATCGGTGAGATCTTCCTCGCCCTGCTCCGCGGAGCGATGTACGCCACAGGCTTCACCGCCGTGATGGCCGTGATGGGACTCGTCACCACACCCGTGGCCCTGCTCGTGATCCCCGCATCTGTCGTGATCGCGTTCGGGTTCGCGTCCTTCGGCATGGGGATCACGAGCTACATGAAGACCTTCCAGCAGATGGAGTGGATCAACTTCGTGATGCTCCCGATGTTCCTGTTCTCGGCCACCTTCTATCCGCTGAGCGTCTACCCGCAGGGCCTCCAGTGGTTCATCCAGGCCCTGCCGCTCTGGCACGGGGTCGAGCTGCTGCGCCAGATCAGCATCGCCTCGTTCACCCCGGCCGCCGTGCTCCACCTCTGCTACTTCCTCGTCATGATCGTGGTCGGCATGCTGCTGACCACGCTGCGCCTGCGGAAGCTGTTCCTGAGGTAGCCCTCACACCACCAGCGTCGCGTAGACCACGTAGTTGTCGTCGAAGGCGCCCGTCTCCGGGTTGTAGCCGTCGCAGGTGATCAGGCGCAGCTCCGAGCCGGGAGTGTTCCCGTACACCGTCAGGGTGGGGAACTCGTCCTTCTGGTAGGCCTCGCCGCGCTGGAACTCGAAGACCGCCGTGGTGCCGTCCTCGCGGACGACGTTCATGCGGTCGCCGGAGGAGAGGGAGCGCAGGTCGGCGAAGACGCCCTTGCCGCCGTCGGTCGCATTGACGTGCCCGAGCATCACGGCGGGTCCGCGTTCGCCCGGGGTGGGGGACCGGTCGTACCAGCTCGCCGGGGCGCCGGGGCCGTCCGGCGGAACCTCCAGGCTCCGGTTCTCCCGCAGGCCGAGGGTGAGCAGATCGGTCCGCACGCCGATGGAGGGGATCTCCAGCGTGACCGGCGCCGAGGCGGCGAGCACGGCAGGCTGTGCCGTCGGTGGGGCAGCAGGAGCGGCCGGCTCCGTGGCAGCAGCCGCCGAGGGCACGGCCGGACCGGGTGCAGCCGACGCAGGACCGGCGGAGCTGCTCGCAGGGGCCGACGGGGAGTCCGGGGTCGCTGCGGGCGCGTCCCCGGTTCCGCAGCCGGCAAGGAGGAAAAGGGCGGCCACCGCCGGGGCGGTGAAGCCCCAGCGGCGGCCGGTTACCTTACTGATCACGGGAAGCGATCAGGATCATGCGTTGGTCGCGCGGCGGCGGACGGCGTAGGTTCCGCCGGCGGCTGCAGCCAGGACCAGGCCACCGCCGAGGGCGATCATGCCCGCGGAGTTGGAGGAGGACTCGGTGGCGACACCGGTGTCGGCTCCGCCGGACGGCATGGCGCCCATCTGGGTCGCGGCGAGGGTGCCGCACAGTGCGGGCGAGGTCGCGCCGAGCGGGAGCTCGGGAGCGATCTCGGACGGGCTGCCGAAGACCTCCGGGGACACGCCGGCCGTGGCGGGATCGAGACCGTGCACGACGACGACGGCGGTGCCGGCTTCGAGCGATGCCTTGGTGGCGGCATCGAGGGTGATCTCGCGCTGGATCGAGTAGGTCCCGCCCTGGCCACCGAGCTGCAGGTTCAGGCCCTCGGCAGGGGTGGTGGCGCCGGAGGTGGTGAGCGTGGTCTGGATGTCTCCGTAGCCCGGGACACCCTCGGCGACGTTGATGATCCCGTCGCCATTGGCGTCGTCGGCGGGCGTGGGGCAGACGCCCTTGGCGCCACCGTGGATGTGCTGCACGTGGGGGTACGGGGCGTCCATGAAGGTCTGGGCGAGACCGGAGACCTGCAGGTTGACCATCGCCTTGTCACCGGTGACGTCGAGCGTGATCGTGCCGGAGCCCGTGGTGCCGTTCAGCTGGCCGAGGGTGGACGAGTAGGAGCCGTCGGCGGCCATCGCGGGAGACCCGGCGAGGGCGACAGCGCTGATGGCGAGGGCCGGTACTGCGAGGAGACGCATCTTCTTGTTCATGGGTAAGTCCTCCGTAGTGCGAATGAAGCGCACCGTAGGGCGCGCACGACAGTACTTCGCGGTGACCCCGGTCACGGATGGGCGGAGATGGAAGAAACCTTGGGGAAGCCTGACAGTTCGCCCGCGGTGGAAGGAGCGGGAGGCGCCCGGACGATGCGGGAGAATGGTCGGATGCAGTCACTGGGAAGTAATGGCCGGCCCGCGGGCCGGGGTATGAGCATGCGCATGGGCAGCGCCGGGATGGCGATCATGCTCGTCGTGTTCCTGGTCGCCGTGGTCTTCGCCGCGAACCAGAACGACGTCGTCGGCTGGCTGGTGGTGATCATCTCCCTCGGCTGGCTCCTGGTCTTCAGCTTCGTCGTGTTCAGCCTCCGCTCGGCCGCGCGCAAGGCCGCGTCCCGCCTCCAGGGGCATGCGGGGTTCGGCGGGCAGGGGCAGGCCGCTCCGGTCGCCGTCGACAGGGCCCGGGACCTCAAGCTGGACCACAGCTTCAAGATCGTCCAGGTGCAGGTCGGAGTCGTGCGTGAATACCTCGGCCGGGACGAGGGGATGGTCGAGCGCGCACTCGAGACGATCGAGATCACCTCGCACAATGCCCGCTCCATGATGAAGGGGTCCACGGACGGCCCCGTGGAGGGCACCGTCGTCGACTGACGGGCCCCCGTCGGAGATGAATCGGAATATCGTGCGGGGTAAGGTTGATCGAGTGAGTCCGGCATCGAACCCTCCGCAGAATCCCCTCCGCATCGCCTCCGTCAATGTCAACGGAATACGTGCCGCCTACAAGCGGGGCATGCAGGAATGGCTGGACGGGCGGGACGTCGACATCCTCTGTTTGCAGGAGGTCCGGGCCCCCGATGCCGTGGTCCGCGACCTGCTCGGGGACGGATGGCACATCCTCCACACCGAGGCCGACGCCAAGGGCCGTGCCGGGGTCGCCGTCGCCTCCCGCCGGGCGCCCACGGCGACGCGCACCACCATCGGCGACAGCTACTTCGAGACCGCCGGCCGGTGGGTCGAGGCGGACTTCGAGGTCGACGGCGCGAGCCTGACGGTCGTGAGCGCCTACGTGCACTCCGGCGAGGTCGGCACGCAGAAGCAGGACGACAAGTACCGCTTCCTCGACGCGATGACCACGCGGCTGCCCCAGCTCAGGGACGGCGCCGACCATGCCGTGGTGATGGGCGACCTCAACGTCGGCCACACGGAGCTCGACATCCGGAACTGGAAGGGCAACGTCAGGAAGGCCGGTTTCCTGCCCGAGGAACGCGCCTACTTCGACCGCTTCTTCTCGGACGAGTGCGGTTTCGTCGACGTCGCACGGCTCCTGGCGGGCGAGGTCGACGGTCCGTACACCTGGTGGTCATGGCGGGGCAAGGCGTTCGACAACGACACCGGCTGGCGCATCGACTACCAGCTGGCCACGCAGGCCCTCGCGAAGAGCGCACTGAGCGCCGACGTCGACAGGGCGCCGAGCTGGGACACGAGGTTCTCCGACCACGCCCCTCTCGTCGTCGACTACCAGATCCAGAGTGCAGGACAGCTTCCATGACGACACCCGCCCCCGCCCCGGCCCCGAACCGGCGGCAGCGCATCCTCTCCGGCATGCAGCCGTCCGCCGGCTCGCTGCACCTCGGCAACTACCTCGGTGCGCTCGTGCACTGGGTACGTCTGCAGGAGACCTACGACGCCGTCTTCTTCATCCCCGACCTCCATGCGATCACGGTGCCGCAGGACCCGCAGGAACTGGCGCACCGTACGCGCCTCACGGCCGCCCAGTACATCGCCGGAGGTGTGGACCCGGACCGGGCCACCCTCTTCGTCCAGTCCCACGTGCCGGAGCACGCCCAGCTGGCCTGGGTGCTCAACTGCTTCACCGGCTTCGGCGAGGCGTCGCGCATGACCCAGTTCAAGGACAAGGCGTCCAAGCAGGGCACGGATGCCGCCAGCGTGGGCCTCTTCACCTACCCCGTCCTGCAGGCCGCGGACATCCTCCTGTACCAGCCCGACGGCGTGCCGGTCGGCGAGGACCAGCGGCAGCACGTCGAACTGAGCAGGGACCTGGCGCAGCGCTTCAACTCCCGCTTCGGGGACACCTTCGTGGTCCCGAAGCCCTTCATCCAGAAGGAGTCGGCGAAGATCTACGACCTGCAGAACCCGACGGCGAAGATGTCGAAGTCCGCGTCCTCGGTCGCCGGGCTGATCAACCTGCTGGACGATCCCAAGGTCACGGCCAAGCGCATCAGGTCGGCGGTGACCGACGCCGGAACGGAGATCCGCTTCGACACCGCGGAGAAGCCGGGCATCTCGAACCTGCTGTCCATCTACTCGGCGCTGTCCGGCAAGGGCATCGCCGAGCTGGAGGCGGAGTACGAGGGACGGATGTACGGGCACCTGAAGGTGGATCTCGCCGACGTCGTCGTCCAGGCGTTAGCGCCCGTGCGGACCCGGGCGGAGGAACTGCTGTCCGACCCCGCGGAACTCGACCGCCTGCTCGCGCAGGGTGCGGCGAAGGCCCGGGACCTCGCGGCCCCCACGCTCGCCGACGTCTACGCCCGCGTGGGCTTCCTCCCCGCCGCGGGAGTCCTCTGATCCATGTGCGCCTCGACCGGTCAGCCCAGCGGAGCGGTGACGACCATGGCCGGATCCGACGTGGACGGTAGCTGCGTCGGGATCACCATCCCGATCCCCGAGCCCCTCGCCGGTGCCCTGGAATCGTGGCGGGCGTCGTTCGGGGACCCCATGGCGGCCGTCGTGCCCCCGCACATCACCCTCATCACGACGACGCCGGCGTCCGACTGGGACGCGACCATCGACCACGTGCGTGCGGTCGCCCGCACGCAGCGGCCCTTCGAGGTGCGCCTGCGCAGCACCGGTTCCTTCCGGCCGGTCTCGCCCGTGGTGTTCCTGAAGCTCGTCGAGGGCTTCGACGAGTGCGTGGAGCTGCACGCGCGGCTCCAGACCGGACCGCTGGAACGGGACCTGGACTTCCCCTTCCATCCGCACGTCACGGTGGCGCATGATGTGTCCGAGGCCGGCATGGACGCCGCGGTCGAGGAGCTCCACGCCTTCGAGGCATCCTTCGAGGTGCGATCCATGGGACTCTACGAGCACGTGCCGTCGGGCCTGTGGAAGCTGAGGGAGGAGCTGCATTTTGGCGAAGTCGCTGACGGCTCCGAAGCCGCCGCAGGTTGACCAGCCCTCGCCCGCCAGCCTGCCGGACCTCCGCCGCAAGGTCCTCGACGCGCAGGTCCGCCTGGGCCGACTGACCCGGTCCGGAAGCGGGGGCTCCGAGCTCCTGCTGGCACGGCTCGACCTCGCGATCTGCCGGTTCTACACCCTGCGACCCGTGCGCGTCGTGCTGCTGTACAACGAGCGCCGGGGCCCACTGATGGCGGCCGGACTGGCGTACCGGTTGTTCTTCGCGATCGCGGCACTCCTGGTCGTGGGGTTCGCCGCGCTCGGCCTCGTCGTCGCGGGGGATGCGGACCTCCGGGATCTTTCCGTCGACGCCCTCGACCGGGCGGTGCCGGGACTGATCGACAGGGGCGAGGACGGGCGGGGACTCGTGACCCCTGCCCGTCTCTTCGACGCGACCAGTGGCCTGGGCTGGACGATCGTCGTCTCCTCGGCCGTGATGCTCGTGACGGCGCTCGGCTGGATCGGGGGGATGCGCCAGGCGATGCGCGGGATCTTCGCCCTCCAGCCCGTCGCGGCACCCCCGATCGTGCTCTGGCTGAAGGATCTGGGCACGCTCGCGGTGCTCGGTGTCATCATGCTCGTGACGACGGGACTGGGTATCGTCGCCACCAACTCGCTGGGCGCACTCCTGGCGATCCTCCACCTGGCAGCAGTGAGCCAGGTGCTGACGCAGGCGGCAGGATTCGCCGTGATGATCCTGCTGGACATCCTCGTGGCCGTGGTGCTGTTCCACTCGGCGTCGGCCATCCAGATGCCGCGCCGGATCCTGCTCCAGGGGTCGGTCATCGCGGGGCTCGGGACGACACTGCTGCGGACCTTCTCGACGCAGATCCTGGGCACCTTCGGCAACAACCCGCTGCTGCTGTCCTTCGCCGTGATCCTGGCGCTGTTCATCTGGTTCTTCCTCCTCAGCCAGGTCTACCTGCTGGCGACGGCCTGGTGCGCGGTGGGGTCGGCCGACGCCCTGACCCGGGCGGAGCGCGAACACCACGCGAAGGGCGGCACACTGCGGCAGCGGAGCCGACGGAAGCCGGGCACCGGGAATCCTCCCACCTGACCCGCCCTGACCCGCCGTGACCTGAGCTGACCCGCCGTGACCTGAGCTGACCCGATCCGCCCGTCCTGCTCGCAGCGACGAGGTGCCCGGGAGACCTCGGGAACGACGAAGGGCGGCCCGTCGATGCGGGCCGCCCTTCTCGGCAGCTGGACTGCGTGATCGCCGGTGGCGGTCAGATCTTGCGGGTCAGGATCGCCTGCTTGACCTCGGAGATCGCCTTCGTGACCTGGATGCCGCGGGGGCATGCCTCCGAGCAGTTGAAGGTGGTGCGGCAACGCCACACGCCTTCCTTGTCGTTCAGGATCTCGAGGCGCATGTCCCCGGCGTCGTCGCGCGAGTCGAAGATGAAACGGTGCGCGTTCACGATCGCCGCGGGGCCGAAGTACTGGCCGTCGGTCCAGAAGACGGGGCAGGACGACGTGCACGCAGCGCACAGGATGCACTTGGTGGTGTCGTCGTAGCGGTCGCGCTCCTCGGCGGACTGCAGGCGCTCCTTCGCGGGCTCGTGGCCCTTGCTGATCAGGAACGGCATGATCTCGCGGTAGGACTGGAAGAACGGCTCCATGTCGACGATGAGGTCCTTCTCCACGGGAAGGCCCTTGATGGGCTCCACGAGGATGGGCTTCGACGTGTCGAGGTCCTTCAGCAGGGTCTTGCAGGCGAGGCGGTTACGTCCGTTGATGCGCATGGCGTCGGAGCCGCAGACACCGTGCGCACACGAGCGGCGGAAGGAGACGGAGCCGTCATGCTCCCACTTCACCTTGTGCAGCGCGTCCAGCACGCGGTCCGTGCCGTACATGGTCAGCTTCCACTCGTCCCAGTGGGCGTCGTCGGAGACCTCGGGATTGTAGCGGCGGACCTTCAGGGTGATGTCGAACGTGGGGATCTCTCCACCGCCGCCGACGCCGGGCGCGAGCTCGACCTTGGAGGCCGGCTCCTTTTCCATCGTTTCGGTGCTCATCAGTACTTACGCTCCATGGGCTGGTATCGGGTGAAGATAACCGGTTTGGTCTCAAGGCGGACGCCACTCGTCTCGGTGGCGCTGGGATCCTTGTAGGCCATGGAATGGGTCATGAAATTCTCGTCGTCACGCTCCGGGTAGTCCTCGCGGAAGTGGCCACCACGGGACTCCTTGCGGTGCAGGGCCGCCGCCGTCATGACCTTCGCCATGTCGAGGAGGAACCCGAGCTCGACGGCTTCGAGGAGATCGAGGTTGAACCGCTTGCCCTTGTCCTGCACGGTGATCCGCGTGTACCGCTCCTCCAGCGTATCGATCACGCGGAGGGCCTCGATCAGGGTCTGCTCGGTGCGGAACACCTGGACATTCGCGTCCATGATGTCCTGCAGCTCCTTGCGGATCTGCGCCACACGCTCTCCGCCCTCCGAGCTGCGTGCCCGGTTGAGGAGCTCCTCGGTCTCGACCGTGGGGTTCTCGGGGATCTCGACGAAGTCGGCCGTCAGGGCGTACTCGGCCGCGGCCAGCCCTGCGCGCTTCCCGAAGACGTTGATGTCCAGGAGCGAATTGGTGCCGAGGCGGTTCGATCCGTGCACCGAGACGCAGGCGACCTCGCCGGCGGCGTAGAGGCCCGGGACCACGGTGTCGTTGTCCGCCAGGACCTCGGCCTTGATGTTCGTCGGGATGCCGCCCATGGCGTAGTGCGCCGTCGGGAAGACAGGGACAGGCTCCGTGTAGGGCTCCACGCCGAGGTAGGTGCGGGCGAACTCGGTGATGTCCGGGAGCTTCGCGTCGATGTGCGCGGGCTCGAGGTGCGTCAGGTCGAGGAGGACGTAGTCCTTGTTCGGTCCGGCACCGCGGCCCTCGCGGACCTCGTTCGCCATGGACCGCGCGACGATGTCACGCGGGGCGAGGTCCTTGATGGTGGGGGCGTAGCGCTCCATGAAGCGCTCACCCTCCGAGTTGCGGAGGATGGCGCCCTCGCCGCGGGCGGCCTCGGAGAGCAGGATGCCCAGTCCGGCGAGGCCGGTCGGGTGGAACTGGAAGAACTCCATGTCCTCGAGGGGGATCCCGCGGCGGAAGGCGATGCCCATGCCGTCCCCGGTCAGGGTGTGGGCGTTCGACGTCGTCTTGTAGACCTTGCCGACACCGCCCGAGGCGAAGACGACGGACTTGGCCTGGAAGATGTGCAGTTCACCCGAGGCCAGGTCGTAGGAGACGACGCCGGCGACGCGCTTCTGGATGCGCGTCACGCCGTCGACCGTGACCTCCTCGTCCACCATGAGCAGGTCGAGGACGTAGTACTCGTTGTAGAACTCGACGTTGTGCTTGACGCAGTTCTGGTAGAGCGTCTGCAGGATCATGTGTCCCGTACGGTCCGCCGCGTAGCAGGACCGGCGGACGGGGGCCTTGCCGTGGTCGCGGGTGTGGCCGCCGAAGCGCCGCTGGTCGATGCGTCCCTCGGGGGTGCGGTTGAACGGGAGGCCCATCTTCTCGAGGTCGAGGACCGCCTCGATGGCTTCCTTGGCCATGACCTCGGCCGCGTCCTGGTCGACGAGGTAGTCGCCGCCCTTGACGGTGTCGAAGGTGTGCCACTCCCAGTTGTCCTCCTCGACGTTGGCGAGTGCAGCGCACATGCCGCCCTGCGCCGCACCCGTGTGGGACCGGGTGGGGTAGAGCTTCGTCAGGACGGCGGTGCGGGCGCGCTGCCCTGATTCGATGGCTGCGCGCATCCCCGCGCCACCGGCGCCGACGATGACGACGTCGTACTTGTGGACCTGCATGCTGGTCGCTCTTTCTGTTGAAACCGGTGTGTGTGCACGGGGGCGCCCCAAAAGGCCCGCCGTGCGGGAACTGCCGACGTGGGCAGGCTTACGGTGCGGGGCAGTAGTCCGCGACGTGGGCCACCCCGTCGATGACGGGGCAGGGGTCGAACGTGAAGATCACGAGGGTGCCGAGCACCAGGATGACCACGGTCGCCGTGTACAGGACACCCTTGAGCCACATACGGGTGCTGTTCTTCTCGGCATAGTCGTTGATGATCACGCGGATGCCGTTGGTGCCGTGCAGCATGGACAGCCACAGCAGCGTGAGGTCCCAGATCTGCCAGACGGGGTCCGCCCACTTGCCGGCGACGAAACCGAAGTCGATCCCGGTGATGCCGTCACCGGCGACGAGGTTCACGTAGAGGTGGACGAGGATCAGCACCAGGAGGATGGCGCCGGAGAGGCGCATGAAGAGCCAGGCGGTCATCTCGAAGTTGCCGCGCGAGCCGGGGGTGCGTGAGTAGCCCGGGGCGACGCGTCCGGAGCGGGGGCTTTCGATGGTTGGGGTAGCCATGGGTACTAACCTCCGAAGACGTGCGAGAGATGGCGGATCGAGAAGGCGATCATGACGACCGCCCAGAGGCCTACGACGGCCCACAGCATCTGGCGGTGGTACCTCGGACCCTTCTTCCAGAAGTCCACGAGGATGACGCGGACCCCGTTGAAGGCGTGGAACAGGATGGCTGCGACGAGGCCGAGTTCCCCGAGACCCATGATCGGGTTCTTGTACGAGGCGATGACGGCGTCGTAGGCTTCCGGCGAAACGCGGACGAGCGACGTGTCCAGGACGTGCACGAGGAGGAAGAAGAAAATCACTACCCCGGTGATGCGGTGGGCCACCCAGGACCATTGGCCTTCCCGGCCACGGTAGAGGGTGCCTGCTGGTGTCAGTGTCTTCGGCATTGAAATTACCTCCCTGCATCGCATGGGCGTTAGCGCGTTATACGCAGGGATTACGCCGGTGCGACAGCACTCTTCAGATAAGAATAATGTAGGCCGGTGACACTTCCCGTTCAATTTAGGCACCCCTTCCCTGTGACCTTGTTAACACCCGTGCACACCGGGTCGGACAGGGCATCGGCAGAGCGCCGACCGGGAGCCGGCCGGGACGGTGGCGAGGGTGCGTGCCGGGGTCCACGCCGGGACTGATGGAGGTCCTCCCCCGAGTGCCGGAGGCGCTGCCGGGGCCGTCCCCGATGAGGGACGGATCGCCGCCGGGGACCGCCCGTCCGTTACCGTGGAACGGATGAGTACAGAGAGGGCCGCGGCCCAGACCCCCGAGAACGTGCTGGACCGCTTCCACGGCGTCATCCCCGCGGGAGGCACGGGCACACGCCTGTGGCCGCTCTCGCGGGCGGCCGCACCCAAGTTCCTGCACGACCTCACGGGGTCCGGCAGCACCCTGATCCGGGCGACGTACGACCGCCTCCGGCCGCTGTGCGACGGACGCATCATGGTGGTCACCGGGATGGTGCACCGCCGGGCCGTGCTCGAGCAGCTGCCCGAGATCGAGGACATGAACCTGGTGCTCGAGGCCGAGCCGAAGGATTCCGGGGCGGCGATCGGGCTGGCGGCGGCCATCCTGCACCAGCGGGACCCGGACATCATCATGGGGTCCTTCGCCGCCGACCAGGTCATCGCGCCCGTGGACGTCTTCCAGGCTGCGGTGCGAGAGGCCATCCAGACCGCGGCACGGGGATACATCGTCACGATCGGCATCAAGCCGACCCACGCGTCCACCGGGTTCGGGTACATCCGCGCCGGTGAATCGCTCGCCTCGGCGGGAGCGCCCAGCGCGCGCGCCGTCATCGAGTTCGTCGAGAAGCCCTCGCAGGAGGTCGCCGACGGCTATATCGGGAGCGGCAACTACTCGTGGAACGCGGGCATGTTCGTGGCACCCGTCGACCTGATGCTGAAGCACCTCTCCGCCAACGAGCCCGAGCTCTACGCGGGACTGATGGAGATCGCCGAGGCGTGGGACACCCCACGCAGGGTGGAGGTGGCCCGCCGGGTCTGGCCGACCCTGCCGAAGATCGCGATCGACTACGCCGTGGCGGAGCCGGCCGCCGCCGCGGGCGACGTCGCCATGATCCCCGGGGAGTTCAACTGGGACGACGTCGGCGACTTCGCGGCCATCGGCCGCCTCAATCCTGCCGAGGAGAACAGCGAGCTCACGGTGATGGGGGAGGGGGCCCGCGTCTTCTCGGAGAACGCGTCCGGGATCGTCGTCTCCGACACCAAGCGGGTGATCGCCCTCATCGGCATCGACGACGTCGTCATCGTCGACACACCCGACGCGCTCCTCGTCACGACGAAGGAGCACGCGCAGGAGGTCAAGAAGGCCGTCGAGAGGTTGCGCGCCAGCGGCGACACGGACGTGCTGTAGGACGGGACCCCGATTCGTCCATGACACGGGCGAGTCCGATCGTGTGAGGGTGCCGGGCCGTCGGTCGGTAGGCTGATCCAGTGGAAACGTCCAGTACCCAGAGTCCGCCGATCTCCCGAGTAGGTGCCTCCCTCGAGCCGATGCTCGGCGAGCTGACCGAGATCCGGCGCGACATCCACCGGCATCCGGAGCTGTCCTACAAGGAACACCGGACCACCGACCTGATCGTGGCCAGGCTCGCGCAGGCCGGGCTCGTGCCGCACCGGCTCGAGGGCACCGGAGCCTACGTGGACATCGGCCGGGGGCCCCTGCGGATCGCCCTGCGGGCGGACATCGACGCCCTGCCGATCGTCGAGGAGACGGGGCTGGACTACACGTCGGCCGCCACCGGTGTCACCCACGCGTGCGGGCATGACATCCACACCACGGTGATGCTGGGGGTCGCACTCGTGCTCGCCGACCTGGATGCCGACGCGCCGCTACCCGGCACGGTGCGCATCATCTTCCAGCCCGCGGAGGAGATGATGCCCGGTGGGGCGATCGACGTCATCGCCCAGGGCGTGCTCACCGGCGTCCCGCGGATCCTGGCGCTCCACTGCGATCCGAGGATCGACGTCGGCCTCGTCGGCACGCGTATCGGCGCCATCACCTCGGCGTCGGACACCATCCGCGTGGAGCTCAGCGGCCGCGGCGGCCACACCTCGCGCCCGCACCTCACCGAGGACCTCGTGTTCGCCCTCGCCTCCATCGCCGTGAACGTCCCGGCCGTCCTCTCGCGCCGCATCGACGTGCGCAGTGCGGTGTCCGTGGTGTGGGGGCAGATCCATGCGGGCTCCGCGCCCAATGCCATCCCGGCGCACGGCTTCATGTCCGGCACGCTCCGCTGCCTCGACGGGGAAGCCTGGGAATCGGCGGGCGAGCTGCTCGACCGTGCCGTGCGCGAGGTGGCCGCCCCGTTCGGGGTCGACGTGAGGCTCGAGCACATCCGCGGCGTCCCCCCGGTGGTGAACCAGGAGGCGGAGACCGGGTTACTGGAAGCCGCGGCTCGCGCCGAACTCGGTTCGGGCGCCGTCGTCCTCACCCCGCAGTCCATGGGCGGCGAGGATTTCGCCTGGATGACCCAGGAGGTGCCCGGTGCCATGATGCGGCTGGGCACGCGCACCCCCGGTGGCGAGACCTACGACCTCCACCGCGGGGACTACGCACCCGACGAAGGCGCGATCGCCTGCGGTATCCGCGTGATGGCCGTCGCCGCCCTCCAGGCCGTGCTCGGTCGAGACCACTGATGGCCGGGTCCTGCGTCCTGGAGGAACCGGGACCTCCTCCCGGCTGTCCTCAGCCGCCTGTGCATAACGAAAACCGAACGATCCTCCCGCCCGGACCGCCCGTGTAGTGTTCCCCATCACTTGGCGCTTAGGATATTCGCATACGTGCTGCACCGACGGTGTCGCGGCGCCACGGTCTCCCAGTGAAAACAGAGCCTCGGATCCAATCGTGGACCGTGATGGACACTCACTGGTATTCGTCCCGTGGCGCATTTCTCTCCTGGAGGCATTTTTGAAGAACTCACTGCGCTCATTCTCGCGTGGCACCGGCCTGTCCGCCGCCGTTCTCGGCGTCTCGGCCCTCGTCCTGTCCGGCTGCGGCGCGCCGCCCGCCGAGGACTCGGCCGGTGGCGGCTCGAGCGCCGAGGCCAACACCGACTACCTCGGCTGCATCGTCTCCGACTCCGGTGGATTCGACGACCGCTCGTTCAACCAGTCCAGCTACGAGGGCCTGAAGAAGGCCGAGACGGACCTCGGCATCACGATCAACCAGGCCGAATCGCAGGCCGAGACCGACTTCGGCCCCAACGTCGACCAGATGGTCCAGGCCGGGTGCAACCTCACCGTCACCGTCGGCTTCCTGCTCGCGGACACGACGAAGGCAGCGGCGGAAGCCAACACCGATGCCAACTTCGCGATCGTCGACGACAACTCGATCGACCTGCCGAACGTCAAGCCGATCATCTACGACACGGCGCAGGCCGCGTTCCTCGCCGGCTACGCAGCGGCGGCGACCAGCGAGTCCGGCAAGGTGGCCACCTACGGCGGCATCAACATCCCGACCGTGACCATCTTCATGGACGGCTTCGCCGAGGGCGTGGACTACTTCAACGAGGAGACCGGCGGCGACGTGCAGCTCCTCGGCTGGGACAAGGAGAGCCAGAACGGCACGTTCGTGGGTAACTTCGAGGATGCCGCCGCAGGCAAGACCAACACCCAGAACTTCATCAACGAGGGTGCCGACATCATCATGCCGGTCGCCGGTCCGGTCGGCTCGGGCACGCTCGACGCCGTCATCGAGGCGAACGCGGGCGGCAAGGACGTCAAGGCGATCTGGGTCGACTCGGACGGCTACGAGACCGCAGGCAAGGGCGAGGAGTTCATCCTCACCTCCGTCATGAAGCTCATGGGCGACGCCGTCGAGGACGTCATCAGCACCGATGTCGAGGGCAACTTCGACAACACCCCGTACGTCGGCACCCTGGAGAACGGTGGCGTGGCACTGGCGCCGTTCCACGACCAGGAGGCCAGCGTCCCCGCCGATCTTCAGACCACGCTCGACGAGCTGAAGGAACAGATCATCTCCGGCGATATCGCGGTCGATTCGGCCGCCAGCCCGAAGTAACAGCGCACCGCACGAGAACCGCCTTCCTCCCGGGGCTTTCCGCCGGGAGGAGGGCGGTTTGCGTTCGCCGCGGGTGCATGCCCCGGAGCCGTGGCCGGTATCCTTTCCGGTGACGTCCACCGACGACAACAGAACAGAACAGGCTGGGTTGTGAAACTCGAACTGATCGGCATCACGAAGCGTTTCGGATCGCTCGTCGCCAACGACTCCATCGATCTCGTCGTGGAACCAGGACAGGTCCACAGCCTGCTCGGCGAGAACGGGGCCGGCAAGTCCACGCTCATGAACGTGCTGTACGGCCTCTACGACCCCACCGAGGGCGAGATCCGCGTCAATGACAAGCCGGTGACCTTCAAGGGACCGGGCGACGCGATGGCCGCGGGGATCGGCATGGTGCACCAGCACTTCATGCTGGTGCCGGTGTTCACCGTCGCGGAGAACGTGGCACTGGGCAACGAGGCCACCAAGGCCGGCGGGATGCTCAACCTGCAGGAGACCCGGACGCGCATCCGGCAGATCTCGGACCAGTACGGGTTCGACGTCGACCCCGACGCGGTCGTCGAGGACCTGCCGGTCGGCGTCCAGCAGCGCGTCGAGATCATCAAGGCGCTCGTCCGCGACGCCGAGGTCCTCATCCTCGACGAGCCGACAGCCGTCCTGACGCCCAAGGAGACCGACGAACTGCTCGGGATCATGGCGCAGCTCAAGGCGAACGGCACATCCATCGTCTTCATCTCGCACAAGCTCCGCGAGGTCAAGGCCGTCTCCGACGTGATCACCGTGGTCCGCCGCGGCAAGGTCGTCGGAACCGCCGACCCCAGCGCCCCGACCACGGAACTCGCGTCCCTCATGGTGGGGCGCGCCGTCAGCCTGACCCTGGACAAGAAGCCGGCCGCGCCGGGCGAGGTGACCTTCCGGGTCCGGGACCTCACCGTCCAGGCCCCCAACGGGCAGCGAGTGGTGGACGGCCTGAGCTTCGAGGTCGCCGAGGGCGAGATCCTCGCCGTCGCGGGTGTCCAGGGCAACGGCCAGACCGAACTCACGGAGGCGATCATGGGCCTCCAGGACCACGTCACCGGATCGATCACCCTCGGCGGGAACGAGCTCCTGGGCCGCAGCGTCAAGGACGTCATCCGCGCCGGCGTCGGCTTCGTCCCCGAGGACCGCAGCGTCGAGGGGCTCGTCGGGACGTTCTCCGTCGCCGAGAACCTCATCCTCAACCGGTACGACGACGCGCCCTTCGCGAAGGGACTCTCCATGTCCCCGTCGGCCATCGAGAAGAACGCCGACGAGAAGATCGCCGAGTACGACGTGCGCACGCAGTCCGCGTCCGCCGCCGCGGGCACCCTCTCCGGCGGCAACCAGCAGAAGGTCGTCATGGCCCGCGAGTTCTCGCGGCCCCTCAAACTGTTCATCGCCTCGCAGCCCACGCGCGGCGTCGACGTCGGTTCCATCGAGTTCCTGCACCGCAGGATCGTCGCGGAGCGCGACGGCGGCACGCCCGTCATCATCGTCTCCACCGAACTCGACGAGGTCCTCGAGCTCGCCGACCGGATCGCGGTCCTCTACCGCGGCCGCCTCATGGGGATCGTGCCCGGGTCCGTGTCACGCGACGTGCTCGGCCTGATGATGGCCGGCATGCCCGCCGAGGAAGCCCTGGCGCAGACACACGACATCCAAGGAGGAAACCTGTGAGCCCGCAGGACGACCGGCCGGTATCCCCGGCTCCCGACGGCGGCGCCCCGCCGACCCGCCGGGAAGCGAAGGAGGCCGCACGCCAGGACGAGGTGCGCCTCGAGAACGCCGTCGAGACGGCAGGCGGGGAGGTACCCCCTCCGGCGGTACCCGCGACGGCGGCGAGCCGCGGACCCGCGCCGGAGTCGCCCCTCCTACAGCGCATCATGACGGGGAACGCGCTCGTCGCCTTCCTGTCGGTGGTGCTGTCCCTGATCCTCGGTGGAGTGCTCATCGCGGTCACCGACCAGAACGTGGCGCGGGCGTCGTCGTACTTCTTCAGCCGCCCGCAGGACACCCTCGGTGCTGCCTGGACGGCGGCGTCGAGCGCCTACATCGCGCTCTTCCAGGGCTCCGTCTTCAACTTCGGCGGAGATTCCTTCTCCCGCATGATCTACCCCCTGACGCAGACCCTGACCGTCGCGACCCCGCTGATCTGCGCGGGGCTCGGCGTGGCCCTCGCCTTCCGGGCCGGCCTCTTCAACATCGGTGCCCAGGGACAGATCCTGATCGGCGCCACGTTCGCGGGCTGGATCGGCTTCACGCTCCATCTGCCCGTCGGCCTCCACCTGCTGCTCGTGATCCTCGCGGGCATGGTCGGCGGCGCCGTCTGGGCCGGTCTCGTGGGCCTCCTGAAGGCTCGGACCGGTGCGCACGAGGTCATCCTGACGATCATGTTCAACTACATCGCGACGAACCTGGTGCTGTACTTCCTGAGCACCCCGGCGTTCCAGCGGCCGGGTTCCACGAACCCGATCAGCCCGCAGCTCGACGCGAGCGCCCTGTACCCGCCGCTGCTCGGTCCCGCGTTCCGCCTGCACTGGGGCTTCGTCGTCGCCGTCCTGGCCACCGTCTTCGTGTGGTGGCTGCTCAACCGGTCGACCGTCGGGTTCGAGCTCCGTGCCGTCGGCGCCAACGCGAGCGCGGCCCGCACCGCCGGTGTCAACGTCAGCAGGGGCTACATCCTCGCGATGGCCATCGCCGGGGCCCTCGCCGGCCTCGCCGGCGTGGCCCAGGTCTCCGGGACCGAGAAGGTCCTCACCTCGGGCGTCGCCGCGAGCTTCGGCTTCGACGCGATCACGGTGGCACTCCTCGGCCGGTCCTCGCCGTGGGGCACCTTCGCGGCGGGCATCCTCTTCGGCGCCTTCCGCGCCGGGGGAGTGGCCATGCAGGCCTCGACGGGCACGAGCATCGACATCGTCCTCGTCGTGCAGTCGCTGATCGTCCTCTTCATCGCGGCGCCGCCACTCGTCCGTGCGCTCTTCCGCCTCCCGGCACCGGGCGCCGCGCGCACGGGCAAGGGCGGCACCCCTCACCGCAGGCCAGCCTCGACCGGAGCAGCAGCATGAGCACAGCAACCACCGCTCGCGACGAGCGCCAGAACGCAGCCGGCGACGCGGCCGTGCGGAGCTGGAAGAACCCGATCATCCTCTCCGTCGTCGCCCTCTTCGCCCTCCTCGTCTTCGCACTCGGAGCGCCGGGCAACGACGTCACGTTCAGGCTGTCGGAGGAGAACGACCCGATCGTCCTGCCGTCCATCGTGGTGTCCGCCCCGGTGATCGGCTGGATCGCGGCACTCGCGATGATCGCCCTCGCCGTCCTCGCGATCCTGCGCACGCGCTCGGGGCGGAAGATCCCCGCCTGGCTGCTGGCCGTCTTCGCCGTCCTGTTCCTCGTCGCGTTCCTGACGTGGGTCGTCGGCAGCGCCCGCACCCCCAACGTCGCCCTCTACGGTCTCCTCGCCGGATCCGTCACCCTGGCCGTGCCGCTGATCTTCGGCTCGCTCTCGGGCGTGCTGTGCGAGCGCTCCGGCGTCGTGAACATCGCGATCGAGGGCCAGCTGCTGTTCGGCGCGTTCGCGGCCGCGGTCGCGGCGTCGCTGTCCGGGAGTGCCTTCGTCGGCCTCCTCGCCGCGGCGGTGGCAGGCGTCCTCGTGTCCCTCGTCCTCGCCGTCTTCAGCATCCGCTACGTCGTGAACCAGGTGATCGTCGGCGTCGTGCTGAACGTCCTGGTCTCCGGGCTGACCGGCTTCCTGTTCTCCGCCGTGCTGAGCGAGGACGCGGAGCGGTGGAACTCGCCGCCGCGCCTGCCCGTGATCGAGATCCCGCTGCTCGCGGACATCCCGGTGATCGGCCCGATCCTCTTCCAGCAGACCATCGTGGGCTACCTCATGTACGTCGCGGTGGCCGTCGTCTACGTGGCGCTCTACCACTCGCGCTGGGGCCTGCGCACGCGCGCCGTCGGCGAACACCCCAAGGCCGCCGACACCCTCGGCGTCAACGTCAACCGCATGCGCTTCACCAACGTGCTGCTCGCGGGCGTCGTCGCGGGCGTCGGAGGATCCTTCTTCACGCTCGTCGCCGTCTCGGGCTTCGGCCGCGACATGACCGCGGGCCAGGGCTACATCGCGCTCGCCGCCCTGATCTTCGGTCGCTGGAACCCGATCGGGGCCTTCTTCGCGGCGCTGCTGTTCGGCTTCGCCACGAACCTGTCCAACGTGCTCAGCCTGCTCGGCACGCCCGTGCCGGACCAGTTCCTGCGCATGCTGCCGTACGTGGTGACGGTCTTCGCGGTCGCGGGGCTCGTCGGCCGCTCGCGGGCACCGGGCGCCAGCGGTATCCCGTACATCAAGGGCTAGGAGGCTCAGCAGCATGACCGACGACGAGATCCCCTGGGACTCCCTGGCCGCCACGGCGAGGGACGCCATGGAACGCGCCTACGTCCCCTATTCGAAGTACCCCGTGGGGGCCGCGGCCCTGCTCGAGGACGGCCGGATCATCTCCGGCTGCAACGTGGAGAACGCCTCCTACGGTCTGACCCTGTGCGCGGAGTGTGCGCTCGTGAGCGCGCTGGCCATGAGCGGCGGCGGGCGCATCCGGGCGTTCAGCTGCGTGGACGGCGAGGGCAGCACCCTCATGCCGTGCGGGCGCTGCCGCCAGCTGCTGTACGAGTTCCGGGCGCCGGACATGGTGCTCATGACCGTCAGCGGCATCCGCACCATGGACGAGGTCCTGCCGGACGCCTTCGGGCCGCAGCACCTCGCCTGATCCAGGGGCGCGGCCGGACAGGCCGCGCCCCTCCTCTTCCCCTTCCCATTCCACGGCTCCTGCCAGGAGCCGCACCACGATCCGAGGATCCCCATGACCGAAGCCTTCGACGCCGTCGACATCATCCGTACCAAGCGCGACCGGGGCACGCTCTCGCCCGAGCAGATCGACTGGACCATCGACGCCTACACGCGCGGCGTCATCGCCGACGAGCAGATGGCCGCCCTCAACATGGCGATCCTGCTCAACGGCATGGACCGCGCCGAGATCTCGCGCTGGACCGCCGCGATGATCGCCTCCGGCGAGCGCATGGACTTCTCCTCGCTCGGCCGCCCCACCAGCGACAAGCACTCCACCGGGGGCGTCGGCGACAAGATCACCCTGCCGCTGGCCCCGCTCGTCGCCGTCTTCGGGGTCGCCGTGCCGCAGCTCTCCGGACGCGGCCTCGGCCACACGGGGGGCACCCTGGACAAGCTGGAATCCATCCCCGGCTGGCGTGCGCACCTCAGCAACGAGGACATGCTGCGCCAGCTCGCCGAGGTGGGCGCGGTCATCTGCGCCGCCGGGACGGGACTGGCCCCCGCGGACAAGAAGCTCTATGCCCTGCGCGACGTCACGGGGACCGTCGAGGCCATCCCGCTCATCGCGTCCTCGATCATGAGCAAGAAGATCGCCGAGGGGACCGGGTCGCTGGTCCTGGACGTGAAGGTGGGCAGCGGGGCCTTCATGAAGGACGTCGACCAGGCACGCGAGCTCGCCGAGACCATGGTGGCCCTCGGCAAGGACGCCGGCGTGAACACCGTGGCGCTCCTCACCGACATGAGCACACCCCTCGGACTGACGGCCGGCAACGCCATCGAGGTCGAGGAGTCGGTGGAGGTCCT
The DNA here is from genome assembly GCF_054510835.1 of Arthrobacter sp. TmT3-37. Taxonomy (NCBI): domain Bacteria; kingdom Bacillati; phylum Actinomycetota; class Actinomycetes; order Micrococcales; family Micrococcaceae; genus Arthrobacter; species Arthrobacter sp. TmT3-37. The sequence goes on from NZ_JBTNDU010000002.1 coordinate 402,599, forward strand.
CGCCGGCGGCGGACCGGCCGACGTCGTCGAGCTCACCGTGCGCCTCGCGGAGGAGATGCTCGCGTGCGCGGGCGTGCACGACGCCGACCCGGCGGCCGCGCTGAAGGACGGACGCGCGATGGACGTCTGGAACAGGATGATCGAGGCGCAGGGCGGAGACCCCCGCGCGACCCTGCCCGTGGCGAAGGAGTCCGAGGTCGTCCTGGCGCCGGCCGACGGCGTGCTCGTGGGCCTCGACGCGCTCTCGGTGGGCGTCGCCGCCTGGCGGCTCGGAGCCGGCCGTGCCCGCAAGGAGGACCAGGTGCAGGCGGGGGCCGGCGTGCGGCTGCACGCGAAGCCGGGAGCCTCCGTGCGTGCGGGGGAGCCCCTGATGACCCTGCTCACGGACACCCCGGAGAAGTTCGACCGTGCACGGGACGCGCTGGCCGACGCCGTCGTGATCGCACCGGAGGGTTCCCGCCCGGCGCAGCAGCTCATCATCGACCGCATCGCCTGAGGTCCGCATCGCCTGAGTCCGGATCGCCTGAGTCCGGATCGCCTGGGTCCGGATCGCGTGAGTCCGGATCGCCTGGGTCCGGATCGCCTGGGTCCGGATCGCCTGGGTCCGGATCGCCTGAGTCCGGATCGCCTGAGTCCGGATCGCCTGAGGTCCGGATCGCCTGAGGTCCGGATCGGGCCACCTCCGGTGCGACCCCTAGGGGAACGGGCGCCGGCCTCATCCCTGGGGGTGAGGCCGGCCGCGGGCCGGATCGCCCGCAAGGGCGACGACCCGGGACGGCTGCCGCGGGTAGCGTCGACGGCAGACGCGCGGCAGCGGTTCCCGGTTCCCCCCGGCACCGCGACGGCGTCGTCCGGCCCCGTTCCGACGACCGCCTCCACCCCTGGTGGCGGGTCGCACGGGGTGTACCGGCGGAGGAGCCCCAGGATGGATGCGATCACCAGTGCCCTCGACGGCATCAGCGACGTCGTGCTGGCCGCCGCGGAGCAGCCCTGGGTGTACCTCCTGGTGCTCGTGTGCTGCGTCGTGGACGGTTTCTTCCCGCCGTTCCCCAGCGAGTCCGTCGTCGTCGGCCTCGCGTCGCTCGTCCTCACCCAGGGCGTGCCGAACCCCTGGCTGCTGATCCTGGTCGCGGCCGCGGGCGCGTTCCTCGGCGACAACATCGCCTTCCGCTTCGGCCGGGGGATCGGCACCACGCGCTTCCGGTGGATGAGGCGACCGCGCATGCAGCGGTCCTTCACCTGGGCGGGGAACGAACTCGCGAAGCGGGCCGCGTCACTGATCCTGGTGGCGCGCTTCATCCCGATCGGCCGCGTGGCGGTCAACCTCACGGCGGGGGCCACCGGGTACTCGCAGCGCCGGTTCGTCGCCCTCACGGCCCTCTCCGGTGTGGTGTGGGCCGGCTACTCCGTGGGTATCGGCGCGGTCGCGGGGACCTGGTTCCAGCACAACCATCTGCTGGGCGTCGCGGTGGCCGTCGGGATCGCCGTCGTCCTCGGGTTCCTCGTGGACCGCGTGATCGCCCTCGTCCGCGGCTCGACGCCGCTCCAGGCCGCCGTCGAGGAGCCCCAGGACTCTCCCGAGCCGGCCCGGGAGACGAGCCCTCCCTGAGGCGCATCGCGTAGGCTTGACGGCGTGACCCAGACCCAGAACGACGCTGCCATCGACATCCGGACCCTGCCGAAGGTCTCCCTCCACGACCACCTCGACGGCGGCCTGCGGCCGGCCACCATCCTCGAGCTCGCCGCCGACATCGGGCACGAGCTCCCGGCACCGGACGCCGAGTCCCTCGGGACCTGGTTCCGCGAGTCCGCGGACTCGGGATCGCTCGAGCGGTACCTCGAGACCTTCGACCACACCATCGCGGTCATGCAGACGCGGGAGGGGCTCACGCGGGTCGCCCGGGAGTTCGTCGAGGACCTGGCGCTGGACGGCGTGGTCTACGGGGAAGTGCGGTGGGCGCCGGAGCAGCACACGCAGAAGGGCCTGACTCTCGACGAGGCCGTCGAGGCGGTCCAGGAAGGCCTCGAGGCGGGTGCCGCGGCGGCCATCGCCGCGGGGCGCGTCATCCAGGTGGGCCAGCTCATCACGGCGATGCGGCACGCCGACCGCGGCCAGGAGATCGCCGAGCTCGCCGTCCGCCACCGCGACCGCGGCGCCGTCGGCTTCGACATCGCCGGGGCGGAGAACGGCTTCCTGCCCTCGCGCTTCGCCGACGCCTTCACGTACCTCGCCTCCGAGCAGTTCCCGGCGACCGTGCACGCGGGCGAGGCGGCCGGGCTGGACAGCATCCAGGACGCCCTCGTCGCGGGACGTGCGCTGCGCCTCGGCCACGGCGTCCGCATCGCCGAGGACATCGAGATCGAGGAGTCGGCGGACGACGACGCCGCCGACGGCGAGGAGGTCGGCATCGCCAACCTGGGCCGTATCGCCTCCTGGGTCCGCGACCGCGGCATCCCGCTCGAGCTGTGCCCGTCGTCGAACCTGCAGACCGGCGCCATCGCGGCCTTCGGCGACACGATCGACGCCCACCCCTTCGACCTGCTGTACCAGCTGGGCTTCAAGGTCACCGTGAACACCGACAACCGCCTGATGAGCGGCGTGACCCTGACGGGCGAGTTCGAACTCCTCGTCGGCACGTTCGGCTACGACCTCGGCGACCTGCTCGAACTGACCCTCAACGCGGTGGACGCCGCGTTCCTGCCGCTCGAGGACCGCGAAGCCCTGGCCGAGCACATCACCGCGAGCTTCGACAGGGCCGCGGGCCGGGCCGCCGCCTAGCCGCTCCGGTGACGGACGCAGCAGCGGCACGGCCAGGAGCCGCGCCCGGAAGGCCTCCGGGCGCCGCGGTCGGCCGCCTGGTGGAGGTGGTGGACCTCCTCCGCCGGCACTGCCCCTGGACGGCTGCGCTGGAGCCGGCGTCGCTGCTCGAGTACCTCGTCGAGGAGACGTACGAGCTCTACGAAGCGGTCGACGACGTCGCCCGCGCCGAGCGGCCGTCGCAGGAGCTCCTGGACGAACTGCGCGGGGAGCTGGGGGACGTGCTCTTCCAGGTGGTCCTCCACGCACAGCTGCAGGCCGAGGTCGGATCCTTCGGGCTCGCCGAGGTTGCTGAGGGGCTGACCGCCAAGCTCGTGCGGCGGAATCCCCACGTGTTCTCGCCCGACGGAGCCCTGCGCGGCGGACCGGCCGGATCGGTCGCGGACATCGTCGCCACGTGGCAGGCCGTCAAGCAGCAGGAACGCCCGGCCCGCACGTCCCCCTTCGACGGCATCCCGCACCACCTTCCTGCTCTCGCCTTCGCCGCCAAGACGCTCGCACGGGCGGGAGAGCGGGGCGACGGCGGGCCCGACCCTGCGGGCGAAGCCGGGCTGGGCCGGGAACTGCTGGAGCTGGTGCGGCGCGCCGTGGCGAGCGGCGTGGATCCCGAGCGCGCACTGCGCCGGGCCGTACTGGACTACCAGCAGGACGTCGTCGGCGGTGCGTGAGCCCTGCGACGGCGCCGCCCGCGTCACACGCGGGTGATCCACCCCACGTGCAGGACGGACGTGAACTAGGGTGGGAGCAACACCTCCGTTGCTCCGACAAAGACGTCCCAACATGATGTGAACCCCTACACTCCAACGAAGAGGAGCAAATCCATGGCCATCATCGACGCCATCCACGCGAGGGAGATCCTCGATTCCCGCGGCAACCCCACGGTCGAGGTCGAGGTCCTGCTCGACGACGACACCTTCGGCCGCGCGGCCGTCCCCTCCGGTGCCTCCACCGGCGCCTTCGAGGCCAACGAGCGCCGCGACGGCGAGAAGGACCGCTACCTCGGCAAGGGCGTCCTCCAGGCCGTCGAGGCCGTCATCGAGCAGATCCAGCCGGCACTCCTCGGGTTCGACGCCGCGGACCAGCGTGCCATCGACCAGGCGATGATCGACCTGGACGGTACGGAGAACAAGTCCAACCTGGGCGCCAACGCGATGCTGGGCGTCTCCCTCGCCATCGCCCGCGCCGCCGCCGAGTCCTCGGCCCTGCCGCTCTACCGCTACCTCGGCGGCCCGAACGCGCACGTCCTGCCGGTACCCCTGATGAACATCCTCAACGGCGGTTCGCACGCCGACTCGGACGTCGACATCCAGGAATTCATGATCGTCCCGCTCGGCGCGCAGTCCTACTCCGAGGGACTCCGCTGGGGCGTCGAGGTCTACCACGAACTGAAGTCCGTGCTGAAGGAGAAGGGCCTCGCCACCGGCCTCGGCGACGAGGGCGGGTTCGCCCCGAACCTGCCGTCCAACCGCGACGCACTGGATCTCATCACCACCGCCGTCGAGCGCGCGGGCTACACCCCGGGGACCGACATCGCGTTCGCCCTCGACGTCGCCGCCTCCGAGTTCTACAAGGACGGCGCCTACCAGTTCGAGGGCAAGGCCCTCAGCACGGAGGAGATGAGCGCCTACTACGTGGAGCTCGTCCGCGACTACCCGCTGGTCTCCATCGAGGACCCCCTCGACGAGGACGACTGGGAGGGCTGGAAGCACCTCACGGACTCGATCGGCGACAAGGTCCAGCTGGTCGGCGACGACCTGTTCGTCACGAACCCCGTGCGCCTGGCCAAGGGGATCTCGAACCAGACCGCCAACTCGCTGCTGGTGAAGGTCAACCAGATCGGCACCCTCACGGAGACGCTCGACGCCATCTCCATGGCGCAGCGTGCCGGCTACACGACGATCACCTCGCACCGTTCGGGTGAGACCGAGGACACCACGATCGCCGACATCTGCGTGGCCACCAATGCGGGCCAGATCAAGACGGGTGCTCCTGCACGGAGCGAGCGGGTGGCCAAGTACAACCAGCTGCTGCGCATCGAGGAGGAGCTCGACGACGCCGCCCGCTACGCCGGACGCAGCGCCTTCCCGCGTTTCACGGCCTAGTTGATCCGCAGTTGATCGGCAGGGCGGTTACCCTCGTTAAGCGGGTCCCGCGAGGGACCCGACGCGACCACACGCGAAAGCATTGACGAGGAGCTTCATGACTGCCCGCCGCCCCAACGTGCCGCGAGCCGGCCGTCCGACGCCTGTGGCGGAGGAACGGCCGGCTCCCGGGACGGCCAGGGGCCAGACCCCTGCCCACGGCCCGCGGACGTCCGGCTCCGCAACCCCGGCCGGTCCGGGATCGGCCGGTCGTGGCCATGTGCCGTCCCCGGGCCGACCGCGACCCTCGGGATCCGCACTGCCCGGGACCGCCGCACCGCGGACCGCAGGACCCTCCGCGACGAAGGATCCCCGCGGGGCCGGCGGAACGGCGGGAACGACGCCTGCGCGCTCTGTGCGCCAGGCCGCGGCCTCCACTCCGCCCGGAGCCTCGAAGCCGTCATCCCCGTCCGAGGCGCGGGCCGCCGAACGGTCCCAGCTCGCCGGCAGCATCCGCCGCGGCAGGCTCGGTGCCAGTCGTGCCGAGACCGCCATCCAGCCGGCGGAGGAGGCGACGCCGATCCCCGCGAAGTCCTTCTCCGGTCGCCTGCTGGCGCTCGCCGTCGTGCTCATCGCCGTGATCGTGCTGCTGGCGCCGTCCGTGAGCAGGTACCTGCAGCAGCAGGCGGAGCTCGACGCGCTCCGTGCGGACATCGCCCGGCAGCAGCAGGAGCAGGCGGACTACCGGTCGGAGCTCGCCCGCTGGGACGACCCGGCCTTCGTCCGGCAGCAGGCGCGCGAGCGCATCTTCCTCGTGATGCCGGGCGAGACCCGGTACCTGGTCAAGGGCGCCGACGGGATCGAGGACAGCACGGGCGAGGGCTCGGCCGCCGACCCGGCCGACCTGCCCTGGGTCGACTCCCTCTGGAGCTCGGTCGCCCGCGCAGCGACAGATTGAGCGGGCCGGGCGCCCCCGCGAACCGTACGCCCCGGAGCGTCCAGGAAGGAACAGCGTGACCCACCACGACCAGCATGACGAGCGCGACGAGCGCGGTCCCGAGGGACAGGATCCCCGGACCCCCAGCGCACGCGACCTCGACGTCCTCAGCCGCCAGCTCGGCCGCCCCGTGCGGGACGTCGTCGAGATCGGGGCGCGGTGCGTCTGCGGCAACCCGCTCGTCGCCACCACCGCACCCCGCCTCTCGAACGGCATCCCGTTCCCCACCACCTACTACCTCAGCCATCCCGTGGTCACCTCCGCCGTGTCGCGGCTCGAGGCCGACGGCGTCATGACCGAGATGAGCGACCGGCTGACCGCCGACGCCGGCCTCGCCGAGCGCTACCGGGCCGCCCACGAGGCGTACCTCGCCGCGCGCGACGCCGTCGGGCAGCGGGCCGGGACCGGCCCGGTCCCCGAGATCGACGGTGTCTCGGCCGGAGGCATGCCCACCCGCGTCAAGTGCCTGCACGTCCTCGTGGGCCACTCGCTCGCGGCGGGACCCGGGGTCAATCCGCTGGGCGACGAGGCGATCGCACGGATAGCGCCGTGGTGGACGCCGGAGCACTGCTCCTGCGACGGGGCCTGGGACACCACGGGGCAGGCACCCCACGCCGACCTCAGCCGGCACACCAGGACCCAGGGCCTGAGCCCCGAGGAGCTTGAGGCGAAGCGGGCGGCGCGCCGCCGCGGAGCGGAGCCGGACGGCACGGCAGACGCGAGCACGCCGGTCGACGGGGCCCATGCGGCTTCCACCACGGCTTCCACCCCGGCTTCCACCACCGCTTCAGCCCCCAGCGGCGCCACCGAGGAGAAGTAATGCGTACAGCTGCCATCGACTGCGGCACCAATTCCATCCGACTCCTGATCGCGGACATCGCGGACGGGGTCCTCATCGACGTCGAACGACTCATGCGCGTGGTGCGCCTCGGCGAGGGGGTCGACGCGACCGGCCGACTCTCGGAGGCGGCGCTCACGCGGACCTTCGCCGCGACCGAGGAGTATGCGGAGCTCATCGACCGGCACGGCAACCCGCCGGTGCGCTTCGTCGCGACGTCGGCGTCCCGCGACGCCGAGAACCGCCAGGACTTCGTCGACGGCATCCGGGCACGGCTGGGCGTCGAGCCGGAGGTCGTCTCCGGCGACGAGGAGGCGAGGCTGTCCTTCGCCGGCGCCGTGAGCGTCCTCGAGGCTGCCCGCGACGAGACGGTCCTGGTGATCGACCTCGGCGGCGGGAGCACGGAGTTCGTGGCCGGGACGGCCGGCGGCCTCATCGCCGCGCGGAGCACCGACATGGGGTGCGTCCGCTACACGGAGCGCTTCCTCAAGGACAACCCCCCGACGCCGGACCAGATCGCGGCAATGGAGGCGGAGGTCGGCCGCATGATGGACGACGCCGCGGCGCAGGTCCCCCTGGACAGGATCACGAAGATCGTCGGCGTCGCCGGGAGCGTCACCACGGTCACCGCGCACGCCCTCGGTCTCCCGTCCTACCAGCCGGAGCGGATCCACGGCGCGGAGCTGCCGATCCCGGTGGTCTCGGCGGCGGCAGCGGACCTCCTGCACATGACGCGGCAGGGCAGGGCCGCACTGCCCTACATGCACCCCGGCCGCGTCGACGTGATCGGTGCGGGAGCGCTCATCTGGAGGTCGATCGTGGAGCGCGTCGCCGACGTCACGGACGGCCGGGTCTCGACGGCGGTCACGAGCGAGCACGACATCCTCGACGGGATAGCCCTCGGCATCGCGGAGCGGGAACGGTGAGATGATGCGCACCCGACGGCGCCTCGCCGTGCGGACGGGCGCCGCCGTCGTCGTCGGCCTGGTGGCCCTGCTGCCGGCCGCGGTGCCCGCCGCGGCGGACGAGGTGCGTGCCAAGGAGTACTGGCTCGAGGACTACGGCATCGCCGAGGCCTGGAGGAGCACGCAGGGTGAGGGCGTCACGGTGGCCGTGATCGACAGCGGGATCGACGGGAACCATCCGGATCTGGCCGGTGCCGTGGTGGGCGGCACGGACGCCTCCGGCGCGGGAGATCCGCGGGGGCAGCGCGGCATCGGGGAGGTGCCCGGCCACGGCACCCTCGTCGGGACCCTCCTGGCCGGACGCGGGCACACCGACGGACCGGAGCAGGCGGGACCGTCGGCCCGGCCGTCCGGCGGCAGCACGGCGAAGGCCACGCCCGCGCGGGACCCCTTCGGCCAGTACGGCGAGGGGCCGGACGGCATCGTGGGGGTGGCCCCGAAGGCCGACCTGCTCGCCGTCTCGGTGTGGATCGAGGGGCAGAACAGCGGCCCCAACCCCGCAGGCGTGACGGTGGACGAGCAGGTACCGGCCGCCGTCCGCTGGGCCGTCGACAACGGCGCCGACGTCATCAACATGTCCCTCGGCAGTACCAGTACCGCCTGGCCGGAGAGCTGGGACGAGGCCTTCCTGTACGCGGAGCAGAACGACGTCGTCATCGTCGCCGCCGCAGGCAACCGGGCCGGGGGACTGACCCAGGTCGGCGCGCCCGCCACGATCCCCGGCGTCCTCGCGGTCGCAGGACTCGACCGGTCCGGCGTCGCGAGCGCCGAGGCGTCCTCGGAGGGCATCAGCATCGCGGTCGCCGCTCCGTCCGAGAATCTCGTCGGAGGCCTGCCCGGTGGTTTCTACGCCGACTGGTCCGGCACCTCCGGCGCGGCACCCCTCGTGTCCGGCGTCGCCGCGCTCATCCGGTCCAGGTACCCCGAGCTCTCGGCAGCGCAGGTCGTCAACCGCATCGTCGGCACCGCGCGCGATGCAGGCCGCCCGGGGTTCGACACGCTCTACGGCTACGGCGTGCTCGACGTCGCCGCCGCTGTCGGGGAGGACCTCGCGGTGCCGGAGGAGAACAGGCTCGGCAGCATGGCGGAGTGGATCCAGCTCTACCGCCGCGGGGGCACGGCGCCCACACCCCTGCCCACGCCGCCGGATCTCCCCGCGGCAGAGGTGATCCCTCCACCGCCGGTACCGACGGCCGAGGATCCGCTCGCGTCGGTCCACACCGTACCCGCCGTCGTCGTCCTCGGATCCGGCGCCCTGATGCTCGCCGTGCTGGCGGGCGGGGGGCTGCACGTGACCCGCGTGAGGAGGCGCCGGACCGGGTCCGCCGGGGACGAACCGGGCCCGGTCGTGGCGGTCCCGGGACGCGGGAACGAGCGGGGAGCGCCAGGGGTTCCGCGTCCGCCACGGAGTTAGTGAAGATTTTCACAAAGTCCGGTAGCATCGGGGACATGGCATCGAACCCACACTTCTCGGACCGCCCGCGCATCCTCGTCGTCGGCGGCGGTTACGTAGGCCTCTACGTCGCGCACAGGCTGCAGAAAAAGGTCAAGGACCACGGCGGGATCGTCACGCTGGTCGATCCGCTGCCCTACATGACCTACCAGCCGTTCCTCCCCGAGGTCGCCGCCGGCAGCATCGAACCGCGCCACGCGATCGTGTCCCACCGCAAGCACCTGCGGAAGACGGAGCTCATCTCGGGCAAGGTCACCTCGATCGACCACGCAGGCCGCAAGGCCACGATCGCCCCCACGGGCGGCGGTGACCCGTTCGACCTCGGCTACACCGACGTCGTCGTCGCTGCCGGTTCCATCACGCGTACCTTCCCGATCGACGGGCTCAAGGACCAGGGCATCGGCCTCAAGACCATCGAGGAGGCCGTGGCGCTCCGCGACCGGATGCTCGAGCGCATCGAGACGGCCTCCGTCCTGCCCGAGGGTCCCGAGCGCGATAGCGCCCTGACCTTCGTCGTCGTCGGCGGCGGATTCGCCGGGATCGAGACCATCACGGAGATGGAGGACGCGGCCCGCGACGCCGTGAAGGCCAACGGACGCCTCAGCCGCTCCGATCTGCGCTTCGTCCTCGTCGAGGCCATGGGACGCATCATGCCCGAGGTCACCGCCGAGCAGGCCGAGTGGGTCGTCGGCCACCTCCGCTCCCGCCAGATCGAGGTCCTGCTGAACACGTCGCTCTCCAGCGCCGTCGACGGCACCCTCAAGCTCATCAACATGCCGGACAAGACGCCCGCCGACGAGTTCGAGACCGACACCCTCATCTGGACCGCCGGTGTGCAGGCCAACCCCGTGGTCCGCTCCACCGACTTCCCGGTCGACGAGCGCGGCCGCGTCCGTGCCACCCCCGAGCTGCGCATCACGGGTGACGACGGACCCATCGAGCACGCCTGGACCGCCGGCGACGTCGCTGCCGTGCCGGACCTCACCGGTGGGGGAGTCGGCGGCTTCTGCGTCCCGAACGCCCAGCACGCCGTGCGCCAGGCCAAGCTCCTCGCCGCCAACATCCTGGCGGCGAACTACGGGCTGGGTGAGGTCAAGGAGTACCGCCACACCAACCTCGGCGCCGTGGCCGGATTCGGCCAGTTCAAGGGTGTCGCGAACATCATGGGCTTCGGCATGAAGGGCTTCCCGGCCTGGCTCGCACACCGCGGCTACCACGGCTTCGCGATGCCCATGTACGAGCGCAAGGCCCGCGTGATCGTCAACTGGAGCATGAGCTTCCTGTTCGGCCGCGACCTGGCCCCGATCTCGGACCTCCAGACGCCCCAGCGCCAGTTCCGCGAGGCGGCCACCCCGCCGCCGAAGAAGGACACGGCGCTGCAGAGCCAGCCGCCCACGCCGGCAGGCAAGGCCGCATCCGCGAAGGCTTCCGCCTGACGTAGCGCAGCACAGCACGAAGAACGACGGCGACCGCCTCCCCGGGGTCGCCGTCGTTCTTCGTGGAGCGTGTCCGGGAGGTCCGCGTGTCCGCGGTACGCTTGACCGGCCGGCCGGCCCCAGTAGCCCAATGGCAGAGGCAGCAGACTTAAAATCTGTTCAGTCAGGGTTCGAGTCCCTGCTGGGGCACTCCCCGTCCACGGCCCACCGTCCTGTTTCGAACCGCACGGCTGCCGTCCGTCGATAGGCAGTGGACTGAGTAGCGCCCGCTGTCAAGAGTGCGTTCCACCTCCTGTGATGAGCGTTACAAGGATGTAACCCGATTCCCTTATCTCAGACACAAAATTGCATTAGTTTTTCCTACAAGCCAGGAACACCTGGCAATCGCGTCAAAGGCGGCAAGAGCCTTTCGGTCGAGGAGACTAATTAATGACTGCATCACGCAACTCCGCGCGGTTCGGCATCGGGGAGAATGCCCCGCGCGCGGCAAAGGTCGCTGCCCTGAGCCTGGGCATCGCGCTCTTTGCCTCCGGCTGCGGTGGCGGCGGGACCACGGGTTCCGAGGCCGAGGGTGGCGACACCGAGACCACCGCTGCTGCCGGCACTTCTGCACTGGCCTGTCCCGAGAGCGAGGGCGGCACCGGTGAGGAGCAGGGCGAGAAGGGTGATCCCGCAGCCGTACCGGCCAGCAAGACCACGAGCCCGGAGCCGCTCAAGATCGGCTCCATCCTGCCGACCACCGGCACCCTCGCGTTCCTCGGCCCGCCCGAGATCGCCGGCGTCAACCTCGCCGTCGAGGAAGTCAACGCCGCAGGCGGTGTGCTGGGCCAGGACATCTCGATCACGCACCGTGATTCCGGTGACACCACCACCGACATCGCGACCCAGTCCGTGACCGATCTGCTCTCGCAGAACGTCAGCGCCATCGTCGGTGCCGCATCGTCGGGCGTCTCGAAGACCGTCATCAACCAGATCACCGGTGCCGGCGTGGTGCAGTTCTCGCCCGCCAACACCGCCGCCGAGTTCACGACCTGGGACGACCAGGGACTGTACTTCCGCACCGCTCCCTCGGACGTCCTCCAGGGCCGCACGCTCGGCAACTACATCATGACCTGTGGCGCCCAGACCGTCGGCATGATCACCCTGAACGACGCGTACGGCACCGGCCTGCAGGGCACCATCCAGGAGACCGTCGAGTCGGCGGGCGGCCAGGTCGTCGCCAACGAGATGTTCAACACGGGTGACTCGCAGTTCTCGAGCCAGGTGGACGCGATCGCCGCGGCGAAGCCGGATGCGATCGTCCTCATCAGCTTCGACGAGGCCAAGAGCATCGTCCCGCTGCTCGTCGCCAAGGGCATCGATGCCAGCACGCTGTTCATGGTCGACGGCAACACCTCCGACTACAGCGCGGACCTCGACGCAGGAACCCTCGAAGGAGCCCAGGGCACCATCCCCGGCCCCTTCACCGGAACCGGCTTCCAGGAGAGCCTCGCGACGATCGACCCGAACCTCACCAGCTACGCCTACGCCGGCGAGAGCTACGACGCCGTGAACCTCATCTCGCTCGCCTCCGAGGCCGCGGGAAGCGTCGAGGGCACGGAGATCGCGAAGCAGCTCGAGTCCGTCTCGAAGGACGGTACCAAGTGCTTCGACTTCGCGGGCTGCGTCACGCTCCTGCGCGAGGGCGAGGACATCGACTACGACGGAGTGTCCGGTCCCGTGACCTTCGACGAGAACGGTGACCCCACCGAGGCCGCCATCGGTATCTACAAGTACGACGCCGAGAACAAGCCCCAGCCGAGCCGTTCCGAGGTCGGAAAGCTCTAGTCCGGGATTCCACCCCGATCGGAAGACACACGCAGAAGGCCCCGGCCACCCTTCCCAGGAAGGCGTGGACGGGGCCTTCTCCGTGCACGGCGTGAGCCGAGGAGGCGCGGCGTCGACCGCGCGGCCCTGGGCAGGGCGGTGCAGGGTCAGGCGTCCCCCGGCCGGCGCCTGGAGAGGGCGTAGGAGGGCTCGCGGACCCTGCGGGCCCAGTCGTAGGTCCCGGCGCCGGCCAGGGGGTGCAGCACGGCGTCGAAGCGCAGGTCCTTCTCCTCACCCTGCAGGTCCAGGCGGAGCGTCAGGGTGCCGAAGTGCTGCCAGGGACCGCGCGGCGTCGCGAAGTACAGGCCGAGCTGCCACGGAGCAGCCCCCAGCGCCCGCTGGAACGCCCGCAGCGAGGAGGGCAGGCCCGAGGGGGTGAGCGTCCGGGCACCGAGCAGCACGGGGCCGTCCTCGCCGCGGTACGGCATCATCGTGGTCAGGGGAGCCCGTGAGGTGCGGAGCCGGGGGACCAGGGCGAAACGCGCAGGGAAGGACCACCCGGTCGAGGACAGCAGGACGTCCGAGAACGTCGACGGTGCCGGCGCGGTCTCCGGATGATGGATCCGCACCGCGAGGCCGACGATGTCCGGCAGCCCGTCCGGGGTCCCCACCGACCGCGAGAGGCGCGCCGTGGCCGGGCCCGTGCTCGGCTGGTCGATCCATGGGATCCCGCTGCGGAGGCCGTGGTCGTGCACCACGACGTCGCCGTCGAGCCTCAGACCGCGCGCATGGATGGGGCGGTGCCGGCGTACGTGCTTGATGCCGCGGAACAGGACCTCGAACCCCTTGCCGATCGTGGTGCTGGCCAGTCCTGCCATGTGTCCGGGGTCCCTCCGTCGTCCTGCCCGTCTCTCTTCCCCAACCTAGCGGCCATTAAACGGCTGTGGGCGGAGCCGCTGCCGGCTCCGCCCACCCCTTGCGCTCTGCGCCCGGATCACTCCCGCGCCCGGTGGATCACCGGACCCCGCTCAGGCGGTGTCCGCGAGCGTGCCGAGGTACAGCTGGATGACCTTCGGGTCCTTCATCAGTTCCCGGCCTGTCCCCGTGTACGCGTCCTTGCCCTGGTCCAGCACGTAGGCGCGGTCGCAGATCTGGAGGCAGCGGCGCGCGTTCTGCTCCACCATGATCACGGAGACCCCGGCCCGGTTGATCTCGTGGACCCGGAGGAACGTCTCGTCCTGCTTGACGGGGGAGAGGCCCGCCGAGGGCTCGTCCAGCAGCAGGACGGCCGGGTCCATCATGAGCGCGCGGCCCATGGCGACCATCTGGCGTTCGCCGCCCGACAGCGAGCCGGCCCGCTGCGCCTTGCGCTTGCCCAGTTCGGGGAAGAGTCCCGCCACGAAGTCGAAGCGTTCCTTGAAGTCCTTGGGCCGCTGGTACATGCCCATCTGGAGGTTCTCCTCGATGGTCAGCGTGCCGAAGACGTTGTTGTTCTGCGGCACGAAGCCGACGCCCCGGCTGACGAGCCGGTTCGCCTTCAGGCCCGTGAGGTCCTGTCCACGCACCACGACGGTGCCGGAGTGGACCTTCACGAGGCCGAACATCGCCTTCAGGAGTGTGGACTTGCCCGCTCCGTTGGGGCCGATGATGCCGATCAGCTCACCGCGCCGTGCCTCGATGCTGCAGCCGTTCAGGATGTTCACGCCGGGGATGTAGCCCGCGACGAGGTCGGTGACCTTGACCACCGAGTCGCCCTCGAATTCCTCTCTCACTTCGTCTCCTCATCCTTGTGCGAGCCCGCAGCGTGTGCGCCGCCGACCTCCGTGACGCCGTGGCCGAGGATTCCCTCGTCCTCCGTGCCGACGACCGACTCCTCGTCCTGCGCGAGCTCCTCCTCGAGGCGTTCGATGCCCGTGGAGTCCCCGAGGTCGACGTCGTGGTGGGCGCCGAGGTACGCGTCGATGACGGCCTGGTCCTTCATGACGATGTCCGGCGGACCCTCGGCGACGACCTTGCCCTCGGCCATGACCACGACCCAGTCGGCGATGTGGCGCACCATGTGCATGTCGTGCTCGACGAAGAGGACGGTCATCCCCTCCGACTTCAGGTTCTTGATGTGGTCGAGGAGCGACTGCGTGAGCGCCGGGTTGACGCCCGCCATCGGCTCGTCGAGCATCACGAGCCGAGGCCGGACCATGAGCGCCCGGGCCATCTCGAGGAGCTTGCGCTGCCCGCCGGAGAGCGAGGCGGCGTAGTCGTCCCGCTTCGTGTCGAGCTTGAACTTCGTGAGCAGCACCTCGGCCTGCTGAGTGATCTCGCGTTCACGCCCGCCCCAGATCCCCTTGAAGAGGGCGCGGGCCAGGCTCTCGCCCGGCTGGTCCGTCGCGCCGAGCCGCATGTTCTCCATGACGGTGAGCTTGCCCATGACCTTGGTGAGCTGGAACGTGCGGACCATGCCCATCCGTGCCACCTTGTGCGAGGCGACCTTCGCCAGGGGCTTCCCGTCGAACTCCCAGTCGCCGCTGTTCGGCACGTCGAAGCCCGTCAGCAGGTTGAACAGGGTGGTCTTCCCGGCGCCGTTGGGACCGATCAGGGCCGTGATCCTGTGCCGGGGGATCTCGAGGTGCTCGACGTCGACGGCGTTGATGCCGCCGAAGCTGCGCGTGACGTTGCGGGCGACGACGATGGGGTCGCGCTTGCGGCACCCGGGGCCGGCCGCCTCGGTGGTGATCGGCTCGGAGTCCGTCATGTGGTCGTGCGGGGCTCCCGCCGCGGGGGCCGGACCGCCACCGTCCGCCGGGACGCCTGCCGCGTGGGCACCGCCCGGACCGTCGGGGAGCCCGGCGGTGCTGCCCGTCGCGCCGTTGCTGTTGCTGTCGCCGTGGTTGCCGGTCATGCGAACGCCAACTCCTTCTTGTTACCCAGGACGCCCTGCGGCCTGAAGACCATGAGCAGCATCAGTGCGACACCCACGAGGATGTAGCGCAGCTGACCCGCCTGCGAATTGGACAGGAACGTGATGGCGCCGACCTCGATCGCGCCGTACAGGAGTCCCTGCGTCAACGACAGCACCACCCAGAAGATCATCGCCCCGATGACCGGGCCGAGGACAGTGGCCATGCCGCCGAGGAGGAGGCAGGTGTAGAGGAAGAACGTCAGCTCGGTCGCGTAGTTCGCGGGCTGGACGGCACCGCGGGGCAGGGTGAAGATGATGCCGGCGAGCGAACCGAGGACACCGCCGATCACGAGTGCCTGCATCTTGTAGGCGTAGACGTTCTTGCCGAGCGAGCGCACCGCGTTCTCGTCCTCGCGGATCCCCTTGAGGACGCGGCCCCAGGGGCTGCGCATCAGGAGCCAGACGACGAGGCACGCGAGGATCACGACGGCCCAGCCGACGACGCGGATCCACAGGTCCCGTCCGCTCATGTCGAGGGGGCCGACCGCGTAGCTGTCGTTCCTGAACGGGTTGAGCGAGTAGAACCCGCCCTCGAACGCCGCGAGTCCGTTCGCGGATCCCGTGATGTCCGTGAGGCCGTTGGTCGTGACGATGTACCGGATGATCTCGGCCGCGGCGATGGTGACGATGGCCAGGTAGTCGGCGCGGAGGCGCAGGGTGGGGATGCCGAGCACGATCGCGAAGACGACCGATGCCAGCAGCGCCACCAGGACGGCCACGGGAAGCGGAGCGTTGAAGCTGAGCGTCGAGATGGCGTACCCGTAGGCTCCGACGGCCATGAAACCGGCCTGGCCGAAGTTCAGCAGGCCCGAGTAGCCGAAGTGGACGGCGAGGCCGAGAGCGGCGAGCGCGTAGGCGGCCGTCGTCGGGCTGATCAGTTCGCCGAACGCGTTGATGAGGATGTTTCCGAAGTCCATGGGGAGCCCCTAACCTATGCGCTCTCGGCGGCCGAGGATACCCTGCGGCCGGAACAGGAGCACGAGAATCATGATCAGCAGCGCTCCCACGTATTTGAGGTCTGCCTCGAGCCAGATGGTGGAGATCTCCACGAACAGCCCGACGATGATGGAGCCGACCAGTGCACCGAAGACGGTGCCCAGGCCACCGAGCGTGACGCCGGCGAAGATGAGCAGCAGGATCTGCTGCCCCATGTTGTAGGAGACGCCGGGACGGTAGTAGGCCCAGAGGATCCCGCCGAGGGCGGCGAGCATGCCGCCCATGACCCACACGATCCGGATGACGCGGTCCACGTCGATGCCTGATGCGGCCGCGAGGGCGGGGTTGTCGGCGACCGCGCGGGTCGCCTTGCCGATGCGTGTCCGCAGGAGCAGGAACGCGACCGCCAGGATGATCACGAGGCTCACGATCAGCGACGTCAGGTTGTTGCGCGAGATCGAGATGGAGCCGAGATCGATGATCTGGCTCTGCGAGCCGGGCAGCTGCTGCGTGGCGCCACCGAAGAAGAACTGGATGATGTACCGCAGTGCCAGCGCGAAGCCGATGCTGACGATCATCATCGGGACGAGTCCCGTGCCGCGCCGGCGGAGGGGCTTCCACAGCCCGGCGTCCTGGACGTAGCCGAGGAGTCCACCGCCGAGGACCGCGAGGACGATGGCGACGGCGATCGGGAGGCCGGCGGCCGCGAAGGCGAAGGCCAGGACCGCGCCGAGGGTGACCATCTCGCCGTGGGCGAAGTTGGTGAGCCCCGTGGTGCCGAAGATCAGGGACAGTCCGACGGCGCTCAGGGCGAGCAGCAGGCCGAAGCTGAATCCGGCGAGTGCGCGTTCGGCGAGTGTCTCCAGGAACGAGGTCTGCTGGGCGACGATGCCCTCGCCGAAGAGGAACAGCGTGGTGGCGCTGGAGGTGTTGGCGAAGGTGACCTGGCGGGGATTCTCCTGCCCCTCGGCCAGGGCGATGCCCTCGGGAAGGGTGTCCTCGTCGATGGCGACCTCGTAGGTGCCCTGCTCGGGCACCCCGATGCTCCAGGCGCCGTTGGGGCCCGATGTGGCCTCCCCTTCGAATCCGTTGCCGGTGGCGGTGACGGTGACGTCGGCGATCGGACCGTCGGCACCGCGGAGCACGCCGCCGATCCGGTTGTCGAACTCCTGGGCCTGGACGGTGCCGGCGGTCCGGACCTGGTGCAGTGCCTGGTCGGGCAGCTGGGGAGACGCCTGCGCCGCAGGGGCGCCGAGCAGCACGGTGGCCAGGAGTCCGAGCACCAGCAGCAGGGACCTCCTGATCCGTGCAGGCGTCGATAGGGGAATCAAAATGGGAACCTCCACGGTGGGGGCAGGCCCGGCGGCGAGCCGACGGGATCAAGAGTTGTGACGAGTGTCACGGGCGTGGGGATCATGTTACTAGCGGCATGTTTCGTGATTTCGCAAAAGCATCGCGACGAGGTAGCGATTCGGTAACGAAAGTTTTACCAAGGGACCTTGGTGTTGTAATTCCGGCTGCCATTCCTCCCGTCCGGCCGGGTGCCCGGGAACAAAACCCCGGCCGGACCGTTGGAATTGGTAGGGTTTCAACAACACTCAGCCCCCTATTGGAGGACTACAGAAATGGCACTTGGCGGTAATCCGGTTTTCAACGGGAAGAATTTCCGTTCCGCTACCCGGGGCAACGCGGCTGCAGGCTTCGGCACCACGACCTACGCGGGTCAGACCGTCGCGAACCAGCAGCAGTTGGAGCACATGTACAACCAGCCGTCCGCCGGACCCGCGCAGACGGGCCGGATGACGTTCGACGACGTGATCGTCAAGACGCTCCTGTCCCTGGGAGTCGTCCTGGTGGGAGCCGCGATCCCTGCGTTCCTCGTTCCGGGCCTCGCCCTTCCCCTCATGGTGCTGGGTGCGCTCGGCGGTTTCGTGCTCGGCCTCGTCAACTCCTTCAAGCGTGAGCCGTCGCCCGCGCTGATCCTGGCCTACGCGGGTCTCGAGGGCCTCTTCCTCGGCGGCCTGACCATGTTCTTCGAGAGCATGTTCCCGGGCATCGCGCTGCAGGCGCTGCTCGGAACGCTGATCGTCTTCGGTGTCACCCTCGCCCTCTTCAAGAGCGGTAAGGTCCGTGCCACCCCGAAGGCCATGAAGTTCTTTCTGATCGCTATCATCAGCTACGCGGCCTTCTCCCTGCTGAACCTCGGCCTCATGGTCTTCGGTGCCACCGATGGCATGTTCGGACTCCGCAGTGCTGACATCCCGGGGACCAACATCCCCTTCGGTCTGGTCATCGGGCTCCTCGCCATCGGGCTGGCTGCCTTCTCGCTCATCGTCGACTTCACCTCGATCAGCGAGGGTGTCCGGCAGGGTGCTCCCCAGAAGTACTCGTGGACGGCCGCTTTCGGCCTCACCGTCACGCTCGTATGGCTCTACGTGGAGATCCTCCGACTCCTCGCGATCCTTCGGGGCGACGAGTAGCATCCGGACGCCCGGCCTGCCGGCCGGCTGAGGCGGATCACGAGCAGAGGGGCCCGCAACCGGGAGGTTGCGGGCCCCTCTGCTTTCCTGGAAGCTCTCAGGCGATCCGGGCCGCACCCGCACCGGGCAGGACGCTGAAGATGACCGGTGCCCGGAAACCGGCCGCGGTGAAGGCGGCTTCGACGGCGTCCCGGATGGCCGGGACGTCACCGACCCGCGCCAGGGCGATCGCGGCACCGCCGAAACCGCCACCGGTCATGCGGGCACCGATGGCTCCCGCGTCGAGCGCCGCGTCCACCGCCGTGTCGAGTTCTGCACAGGAGATCTCGAAGTCGTCGCGCATCGAGGCGTGGCTCGCCACGAGGAGCGGGCCGATCTCCGCGGGTCCCTTCTCGGTGAGCACCTTCACGGTGTCCTCCACCCGGGCGTTCTCGGTCAGGATGTGCCGGACGCGCCGGAACGTCTCCTCGTCCAGCACGCCCGCGGCCTCGGCCAGGTCCCCGACCGACAGGTCCCGGAGCGCCGGGACCCCCATGAGCTCGGCACCGAGTTCGCAGGAGCGGCGGCGCGCCGCGTATCCACCCGTGGAGTGGGAGTGGCTGACGCGCGTGTCGATGACCATGAGCTCCAGTCCGGCGCCCTCCAGGTCGAGCGGCACGAGCCTCGACTCCGTGGTGCGGCAGTCGAGGAAGACCGCATGCCCGGCCTCGCCGAGCAGTGATGCGGACTGGTCCATGATGCCGGTGGGTGCGCCCACCATGCGGTTCTCGGCGAGCTGTCCTATCGCTGCGAGCTCACGCCGGGAGACCCCGGCACCCGACAGTTCGTTCGCGGCGACGGCGACGGAGCACTCGAGCGCGGCGGACGAGGAGAGCCCGGCGCCGACCGGCACGGACGAATCCACGAGCAGGTCCATCCCGGGGCAGCGGTGACCCGACTGCTCCAGTGCCCAGAGGACGCCGAGCGGATAGGCGGCCCAGCCCTGGACGCCACCCTCCTCCAGCGAGTCGAGATCGGCCGTCACCGGAGCGTCATCGGGCGCGAACGTCGACGCGACCCGCACGATCCGGTCCGGACGCACCGCGGCCGCGACCGTCGTCGAGTGCTTGATGGCGAACGGCAGCACGAAGCCGTCGTTGTAGTCGGTGTGCTCGCCGATCACGTTCACGCGTCCCGGAGCGGACCAGAGGCCGTCCGGTTCGCCGCCGAAGCGGTCCGTGAAGGCTGCTGCGAGGTCGGTGGGGGAGTTCATGCGGGATCCTTCCGGGTGGCGGGAGTGGCGCTGCGCAGTGCTTCCGCGACCTTCTCCGGGGTGGTGTCGTTGATGAAAGCCCCCATGGCGGCTTCCGAGCCTGCCAGGAACTTCAGCTTGTCGGCGGCGCGCCGGGGCGAGGTCAGCTGGAGGTGCAGATAGCTCGCGGGCCGGAGGGCGTCGTCGATCGGAGCCTGCTGCCACGCCGCGATGTACGGCGTGGGGGTGGGGTAGAGGGCGTCCAGCCTGCCCAGGAGCTCCAGGTAGACCGTGGTGAGCTCGTCCCGCTCCTCGCCGGTCAGACCCGCGATGTCGGCCACCCGGCGGTGGGGGACCAAATGCACCTCGAGCGGCCAGCGCGCCGCGAAGGGGACGAAGGCGCTGAAGTGCTTCCCCTCGATCACCATGCGGTCCCCGGAGGCCCGCTCGGCGGCCAGGGCGTGGCCCAGGAGCGTCTGCTTCCCGCCGGAGGCCTCGAAGAACTCGGCCGCCCGGGCCGCGAGGGTCGCGGCGCGGGGCGGGATGAACGGGTAGGCGTAGATCTGGCCGTGGGGGTGCAGCAGGGTCACGCCGATGTCCGCGCCGCGGTTCTCGAAGCAGAAGACCTGCTTGATCCCGGGCATGGCGGACAGTGCCTCCGTGCGGTGGGCCCAGGCGTCGATGACGGTCCTGGCACGCTGGGGGCTGAGGGAACCGAAGGAGCCCTCGTGCGCGGAGTCGAAGGCGACCACCTCGCACCGGCCGTACGCCGGCGCCGTCGTACCCCACTCGGACGTGGCCGGGAGGTCGCCGAGATCCGGGCCGAAGGAGGAGAAGCGGTTCTCGAACACCACGACCTCGTAGTCGGTGGGGATCTCCGACAGGTTCGAGGGCGTCGTGGGGCACAGCGGGCACTGGTCCGCCGGTGGCAGGTGCGTCCGGGACTGGCGGTGCGCCGCGACGGCGATCCACTCGCCGGTCAGGGCGTCGTAGCGCGCGGTCCCGGCCGGCCCGCGCGGCGGGAGCCCGCGGGTGTCATGGGTGGCCGCCGCGTCGCGGTGCAGGGCGGCGCTGCCCTCGAGCGCATCGAAGTAGATCAGCTCTCGCCCGTCGGACAGGCGAGTCGGGGTGATGGAGGTCATGGGCGCTCTTCCAGGTGGGGGTCGGGGACGGGATCGCAGAGGATGCGGGTCAGGGCGGCGTAGTCGTCGTCGGGCTGCCGATCGGTGACCAGCACGGCAGCGGCATCGAGCGCGGAGACGCGGGCGAGGCTCACCACGCCGAGCTTGGTGGAGTCCGCGAGGATCACGAGCTTGCCGCAGGTGCGCGCGAACGCCCGGTTCGTGTCGGCTTCGGCGAGGTTGGGGGTGGTGATGCCGGCGGCGGTGTCGACGCCGTGGGCTCCCATGAAGCACAGGTCCGCGTGGAGGGACGCGATGGTGCTGGTGGCGAGGGGGCCGACGAGCGCCTTGGACGGGGTGAGCTGGCCGCCCGAGAGGAGGACCTGCGGGGCCTCGGCGGGCGAGGCCGCGTGCAGGCGGTGGAGCTCGTCCGCCAGGGGGAGCGAGTTGGTGATGACGGTCAGGCCCTGTACGCGCGACAGCAGGGGCGCCAGGGCATACGTGGTGGTCCCGCCCGTGATGGACACCGTCATGCCGGGGACCAGGAGCGAGACCGCCGCCGCCGCGATCTGCTCCTTCGCCCGTCCGCCCCTCGTGCGGTTGACGTCGAAGCCGGCCTCGACCGAGCTCAGGCTGCCGGGCCTGACCGCGCCGCCATGGACGCGGATCAGGGCGCCGCGGGCCTCGAGGGTGTCGATGTCACGCCGGACCGTCATCTCCGAGACGCCGAGTGCGAGCGCGAGTCCGCTGACCCGGACCGCGGGCTGGTGCGTGAGGCGCTCGAGGATGGCTGCGTGCCGTTCCGCTGCGAGCATGGTCCTCCTGCCTCACCCCGAGGACTCGAACGAGTCCGAACTAAAACGAACAAAACTTATCATAGGGGGAGATGCCAGTGCCGGGAACCGATCGGAGGTCGCGACAACCGGCGGTAGCATCGCAGCATGACGCACTCCCGGCTCGCCAGCGGCACCAACCACATCCTGCGGGCCGGCTCCTCGACGGTCGTCGTCGCCAGCCTCGCCGCCGCCCTGCGGTCCTACGAGCGCGACGGCGTCGCCCTCACGGAGACCTGGGGCGACGGCGACATCCCGGCCGGGGGCGGAGGAATCCTCCTGGCGCCCTGGCCCAACCGCATCGCCGGAGGCCGCTGGACCCTCCACGGCAAGGAGCAGCAGCTCGACATCACCGAACCCTCGAAGGGCAACGCCAGCCATGGGCTCCTGCGCAACACGGGCTACCGGGCCGTCGATGCCGCTCCGTCGCGCGTGGTCCTGGAGGCGGAGGTGTTCCCCCAGCACGGCTACCCGTTCCACCTGGTGCACCGGGCCACCTACGAGCTCACCCAGGAGCAGCTCACCGTCACCCAGGAGCTCACCAACCTCTCGGACGACGCCGCCCCGTTCGCGCTCGGTGCCCATCCCTACCTCAGGATCTCCGGTGTCGCGACGGAGGAGCTCACCCTGACGGTGAAGGCGCACGAGATGTTCGAAGCGGACGACCGGTCCATCCCGACGGGGAAGGTCGCCGTCTCCGGGGACTCCGACCTGCGCGAGGGCCGGCGCGTCGGGGACCTCGGCATCGACACGGCCTTCACCGCCCTGGAGCAGGTCGGCGGCCGGCACGAGCATGTTCTCGCCGCGCCGGACGGCCGGCGCGTGACGCTGTGGGCCGACGCGTCGTTCACCTACGCGCACATCTTCGTGAGCACGGTCTACCCGGGTGTGAGCACGGCCGTCGCGATCGAGCCGATGACGGCGCCGGCCGATGCCTTCAACTCGGGGGAGGGTCTTCGCTGGCTCGACCCGGGCGCGTCGTTCTCCGCCGAATGGGGCATACTGCCAGGTCTCGGATAGGGAGCGCCAGGGCCTTCTATGGAAAGATTGGCCCATGCAGCGTCTCCCCGGAGCGAATCCCCAGCGCGCCATCCAGCGCGCCGTGAGCCGCGGCGCCGCCGCGCTGCCCGACCCGCTGCCACGGCAGCCTGCTGAGCTCCGGCAACGCCCGCGACCCGACGACCGCAACGACGTCCCCTTCGCGCTGCGCGTGGCCGCGTCCTGGTCCTGGCGGCTGGGGCTCGTCATCGTCATCGGGGGCGTGCTGATCTACCTGCTCGGCAGGGTCTCCCTGCTCGTCATCCCGCTCATGATCGCAGGGCTCCTCGCCGCGCTCCTCCTGCCGCTGAAGAAGGCGCTCCAACGACGACGGGTGCCGGACGGCCTGGCCGTGGCGATCACCCTCGTCGGCTTCTTCGGACTCATCACGGCCGCACTCCTCCTCGTCGGACGGCAGCTGGCGCTGGGGTTCGGCAGTCTGTGGGGCGAGGCCCGCGCCGGCATCCAGCAGATGCTGGACTGGCTGGCGCAGGGACCCCTGCAGCTCACGGCATCGCAGATCGACCGGTACCTGCAGGACCTCGGCGACGCAGCTCAGAACAACAGCGCCTCGATCCTCAGCGGCGCGCTGTCCTTCGGGACCACGGCGGGCCACGTCGCCGCGGGCTCGCTGCTCACGGTGTTCGCCCTCATCTTCTTCCTGCTCGACGGCGGGCGCATCTGGCGCTTCGTCGTCGGACTCGCACCCGTCCGCGCCCGGGCGGCCGTCGACGGCGCGGGGCGCAGGGGCTGGACGTCCATGGCCGGCTACGTCCGGGTCCAGATGCTCGTGGCCGGCGTCGATGCGATCGGTATCGGCGTCGGTGCGGCGATCATCGGTGTCCCGCTGGCCCTGCCGCTCAGCGTCCTCGTGTTCCTCGGGTCCTTCATCCCCATCGTCGGCGCGCTCGCCACGGGGTCCGTCGCCGTCCTGCTCGCCCTGGTCGCGAACGGCTGGGTCAACGCCCTCGTGATGCTCGCGATCGTCCTCCTGGTCCAGCAGCTCGAGGGGCACGTCCTGCAGCCCCTGATCATGGGACCGGCCGTCGCACTGCACCCGCTCGCCGTCGTCCTCGCGGTGGCCGGCGGCACGCTCCTCGCGGGCATCCCGGGTGCCCTCTTCTCCGTCCCGATCCTCGCGGTCCTCAACACCTCGGTGCGCTACATCGCCCAGCGGGCGTGGGAGTACGATCCGGTCGTCGCCCCGGGTGCCCTGCCGCGCAGCGGAGGGTCCGGCATTAGCAGGCCGGCGACGACGGAGGACATGCTCCCGTCGTCACCGGCCAGCACCCCGGAACCTCCCGCCGCCCAGCCGGCGACAGCCCTCCAGGAAGAGATCTCCCAGTGACCGAGCAGACCGTAGCAACCACCCCCACCGCGACCACCGTGCTGGACTTCCCCGACGGCACCGACCTCCCGGTGACCCTCGCCGACGTCGAGGCCGCCCAGCGTACCCTCGAGGGCGTCATCGCCCGCACGCCCATCGAGCAGTCACGGGCACTCGGACGGATCACGGGATCCAGCGTCTCGTTCAAGTGCGAGAACCTCCAGCGGGCGGGGTCCTTCAAGGTCCGCGGCGCGTACAACCGGATGGCGCAGCTCACCGAGGCGGAGCGCGCCCGCGGCGTCGTCGCCGCGTCCGCAGGCAACCACGCGCAGGGCGTCGCCGTGGCCGCCGCCCGGCTCGGCATCGCCGCCCGGATCTACATGCCCCTCGGGGTGGCCCTGCCCAAGCTCGCCGCGACGCGCGGGCACGGCGCAGAAGTGGTGCTGCACGGGCACAACGTCGACGAGGCGCTCGCCGAGGCCAAGAAGTACGCCGACGAGACCGGCGCCGTCTTCGTCCATCCGTTCGACAACGTGGATGTCGTGGCGGGGCAGGGGACGCTCGGTCTCGAGATCCTGGAGCAGGTGCCCGACGTCGACACCATCCTGATGGGTGTCGGCGGTGGCGGCCTCCTCGCCGGCGTCGCCGTGGCCGTCAAGGCGCGTGCGAAAGAGCTCGGCCGGGAGATCCGCATCATCGGCGTGCAGGCCGAGAACGCGGCGGCCTATCCGCCCTCCCTGGCCGCCGATGCCCTCGTCCCCCTGACCAAGGTCTCGACGATCGCGGACGGTATCGCGGTCGGCCGCCCCGGCCAGCTGCCCTTCTCGATCATCCGGGAACTCGTGGACGACGTCGTGACCGTCAGCGAGGACTCCCTCGCGCGGGCGCTGATCTTCCTGCTGGAGCGTTCGAAGATGGTCGTCGAGCCCGCGGGCGCCGTGGGGGTGGCGGCCCTGCTCGACGGGAAGCTCACCGAGAACGGCGCACGACCCGGCAACACCGTCGTCGTGCTCTCGGGCGGCAACATCGATCCGATGCTCATGCTGAAGGTGATCCAGCGCGGACTCGCCGCGGCGGGCCGCTACCTCGTGGTGCGCATGCTGCTCGACGACCGGCCCGGCTCCCTGGCCACCATCTCCCGGATCATCGCCGAGTCGGACGCCAACGTCACCGGCGTGGACCACACCCGGGTGGGCGGATCCATCAGCATGGGCGACGTCGCGATCACCATCAACATGGAGACCAAGGGCGACGAGCACTGCGAACAGGTCCTCAGCAACCTGCGCGCGGAAGGCTTCCAGCCCCAGGTCATCCAGGGCTGAGGAGCCTCGGCGATGACACCCCTCGCCCGGCGGGCCCGGACGGGGCTGGTCACCGTGGCCGGCCTCGTCGCCGTGATGTGGGCGGCACTCCTCCTGGACGCGGTCCTCGGGAACGGCCTCGTGCGCACCCTCGGGATCGCACCGCGGCGGCTGGAGGGTCTCGACGGCGTGGTGTTCGCTCCACTGCTGCACTCCGGCGCGGGGCACCTGGCCGGCAACACCCTCCCGCTGCTCGTCCTCGGGTTCCTGGCCTTCCTCGAGGGCGCACGCCGCTTCCTCGTGGCGATCGGCGTCAGCTGGATGGCCTCGGGCCTCGGCACGTGGCTCTTCGGCGGAGGACTGACGATCGGGGCGTCGGGCGTCGTCTTCGGCCTCTTCACCTACCTCGTCACGCGCGGGTTCTACAACCGGGACTGGAAGCAGATCCTCCTCGCCGTCGTCCTGTTCGCCGCGTACGGATCCATCCTGTGGGGCATCCTGCCGGTCGTCGGTACGAACATCTCGTGGCAGGCGCACCTCTTCGGCGCGCTCGGCGGCGTACTGGCGGCGTTCCTGCTCAGACGGGAGCGGCCCGCCCCCGGAGGGACGGACCGCTCCTGGTCCGGGCAGGGCTAGCCGGCCTCAGCCGACGTACGGTGTCGCCGAGATGATCTCGACGGTGATCTGCTTGCCGTTGGGCGCGGTGTAGGTGACGGTGTCCCCGGCCTTCGTGCCCTGGATCGCGGCGCCCAGCGGGGACTTCTCGCTGTAGACGTCGATATCGGTGTCGCCGGCCACCTCGCGGCTGCCGAGGAGGAAGTTCTCGACGTCGCCCGCGATCTTCGCGGACACCATCATGCCGGGCTCGACGACGCCGTCGTCGGCGGGTGCCTCGCCCACGTGCGCGTTGTTCAGCAGATGGGTGAGCTGCCGGATGCGTGCCTCGGCCTTGCCCTGCTCCTCCTTGGCGGCGTGGTAGCCGCCGTTCTCCTTGAGGTCGCCCTCGGAGCGGGCCTGCTCGATGCGGGCCACGATCTCGGTGCGGCCGGGACCGGACAGGTGCTCCAGCTCGCTCTTGAGTCGGTTGTAGGACTCCTGTGTGAGCCAGGCGACGGGTGCGCTGTGAGTGGACACGGGATATCTCCTTCGGTACGGCCTCCACCGGTCGGGGCGGGGCGTGTGGTCGCTTCACCGGGGAAGGGCGGGGCCGTCACCACCGGCAAGCAAACACCCCGCCTCCTGGGACCGGAAGGCCGGTGCACCGGTGAAGCGGGGCGATACGTATCCCTCCAGTCTAGAGGGGGGAGGGCCATAACCCAAGAAGGTCGGCTCCCGGGCTCAGTCCCCGACGATCCAGCAGGCGTTGACGCCACCCGAGACGGCAGGCGAATCGGTGCGGACATCGACGCGATGAGCGGTGGTGCCGCCGTCGTTCACGCCCTCGTCGGCGCTGTTCGGACCGATGGTGACCACCTTCCAGCCGACCACCGCGTAGTTCTCGCTCAGCACCTGGACGGCGCACTGTGCCGTGTCCGAGCGGTCCTTCGTCACTTCGAAGTCGACGCCGGCCCGGCCCTCCGAGGAGAGGGAGAACCCGACGTCCTTGGAGGAGACGGCGGGGCTCCCGGTGGTCAGGGCGACGGCGGCGACCGCGGCCACGGCCGCCAGGACCGCCGCGACGACCAGCATCCGCACGCGGCCCATCGGCTTCTTCGGCTTGGGGGTGCCGTAGCGATTGGCTACTCTTGGTGTTGGCGTATCGGCGGAGCTCACGCTCCCATTTTACCGTCCCCACGGCGGCCCCTCCGGCCGTCCCCTTCCCGCATCGAGCCAGGAGCACGTGTTGTCGAGCCAGGACCATCCCCGCGTGTCCCAGAAGGGCTTCCGCCTCCTCGCGGTCCATGCCCACCCCGACGACGAGTCGAGCAAGGGCGCGGCCATGATGGCCCGCTACGTCGCGGCAGGAGCGGAGGTGCTGGTCGCGACCTGCACGGGAGGCGAGCGCGGCGACATCCTCAACGCGGCGATGGACGACGACCCGCATGGCAAGCGCGACCTCCCCGGCCTGCGCCGGATCGAGATGGCGCGGGCCGTCGCCGAGCTCGGCGTGCAGCAGCGGTGGCTCGGCTTCACCGACTCCGGGCTGCCCGAGGGCGATCCGCTGCCCGACCTGCCCTTCGGCTGCTTCGCGCTCCAGCCCCTCGAACGCGCGGCGGCTCCGCTCGTGAAGCTCGTCCGCGAGTTCCGTCCGCACGTGATCATCAGCTACGACGAGAACGGCGGCTACCCGCACCCCGACCACATCATGGCGCACCGCGTGGCGGTCGAGGCGTTCGACGCCGCGGGTGATCCGGAGCGGTATCCCGGGACGGGTGAGCCGTGGGCGCCGGCCAAGCTCTACTACGACCGCGCCTTCAACCCCGAGCGCTTCCGTGCGCTGCACTTCGCGCTCGAGGAGGCGGGCCTGCAGTCGCCGTACGCCGAGCGGCTCGCGCAGTGGCTGGAGGCGGACGCCGAAGGCCACCAGCCTCCCGCCCCCGTGCACCCCACCACCACCCAGATCGACTGCGGCGACTTCTTCGGGCACCGGGAGCGGGCTCTCCTCGCGCATCGGACGCAGGTCGACCCGGAGGGCTTCTTCTTCGCCGTGTCGGTCGAGCTGCAGCAGAAGGTGTGGCCGTGGGAGGACTACTCCCTCATCACGTCGCGGGTCGGGTCCTCCCTGCCCGAGGACGACTTCTTCGCGGGCATCACGCCGGAGTCCTAGGTCCGCGGTCGACTTCTATCCCGCGTAGAATTGCTGGCGGCGGGCTGCTCGGCCCGCCGCGAGCTCCGAAAGTGGTGGATGCGTGTTCCCTTCCCTCAGCCTGGCTGCAGCGACGACGCCGTCGGGCGACCCGACGCTGAAACCGGGGCTGGATCCGTCCTCGGTGACGCCCGGCACACTGGGTTTCCTCGCGACGCTGTTCGTCGTCGTCCTCGTGATCTTCCTGATCCGGGACATGGTCAAGCGCATCCGGCGCGTCCGCTACACCGCGGAGGTGGAGCAGGCCCGTGCGGAGCGGGGGATGACGGACGGTACGCCCGACGGGGAGGGTCGGTTCCGGGGCCCGGACGACATCGGCCGTCCAGGGCCGGGCGGGAAGCACGGCCCGGACAACCGCTGACGACGCTCGGGCAGGGCTGCGTGCCGGTCAGCCCCGGATCGGGTCCGTCACGGCGAGCATGATCGCGATGAAGTGGGCCGCGAAGGCCGCCACCGTGAAGGCATGGAAGAGTTCGTGGAAGCCGAAGACGCGCACCGAGAAGTTGGGGCGCTTGATCCCGTAGAACACCGCCCCGGCGATGTACAGGACGCCGCCGACGCAGATCAGGACGGCCGCGGGCACGTTCGCGGCGAAGAAGTCGGGCATGTAGAACACGGACGCCAGGCCCAGGGCCACGTAGACCGGCACGTAGAGCCAGCGCGGTGCGTGGACCCACAGGTTGCGGAACAGGACGCCGGCGATCGCGCCGCTCCAGATGATCCACAGCAGCGTCCCGGCCTTGCCGCGCTCGAGCAGCGCCCAGGCCAGCGGCGTGTAGGAACCGGCGATCACGAGCATGATGTTCGTGTGGTCCAGCCGCTTCAGGACCACCTTGACGCCGGGACTCCAGCTGCCGCGGTGGTACACCGCGCTCACGCCGAAGAGCAGCACCCCGGTCAGCGCGTAGACGGCGGAGGCGATCCGGAGTCCCGGGGTCGGGGCCAGGACCACGAGGACGATCCCGGCCGCGACGGCCAGGGGGGTGGCGACGGCATGGATCCAGCCTCGCCAGAGCGGCTTGGTCGCGATCGCGTCCGCGAGGGGACCGGCCACCGCGTCCACCGCATTCCCGAGGGCCGTGTCAGGGCTGCCGGCGGGATCCGGCGGGCCCGGGACGGGGGCGGGACGGCGCGGGGTCATGCCTCGGATTCTAGCCGATCCGGAGCTAGGTTACCCGCGGGTAACCTCGGGTCCACGGGCTCCGAACGTCCCTGGTCGGCCTGGTGTCAGGCAACTGCCGGTACGGTAGGAGGGGGCACAGGGAGCCCGCATCGAGAATCTCCTCCGGCCGGGCCGGAGCCGACCAGGGGAGGCAGCCGGGCGTGACGTGGAAGTTCCCCGAGGTCGGCTACAGCTTCTACGAGCGCAGGCTGCAGCGACACCTCGCGCCCGAGCGCATCCCGCACCACATCGGCGTCATGGTGGACGGCAACCGTCGGTGGGCGAAGCTCGCGGGTGCGCCGACGAGCCACGGGCACCAGGCCGGTGCGGACAAGATCCACGAGTTCCTGGGCTGGTGCGAGGAACTCGGCGTCGACGTCGTGACGCTGTACATGCTCTCGACGGACAACATGGGCAGGCCCCAGGAGGAGATCGACCAGCTCCTCGACATCATCGCGAACACCCTAGACCGGCTCGGCGAGAGCAACCGGGTGCGGGTGCAGCCCGTGGGCGCCCTCGACCTCCTGCCCGACGACCTCGCGGAAAAACTCGTGGGCCTCGCGGCATCGACCGAGAAGATCGACGGCCTCCACGTCAACGTCGCCGTGGGGTACGGGGGCCGGCGGGAGATCGTCGACGCCGTGAAGGAACTGATGCGCGACGCCGCGGCGAAGGGCATGTCCCTCGAGACCCTCGCCGAGGAGCTGACGGACCAGCACATCTCGTCCTTCCTCTATACGCGCGGCCAGCAGGATCCGGACCTGGTGATCCGGACGTCCGGCGAGCAGCGGCTCTCCGGGTTCCTGATGTGGCAGAGCGCGTACAGCGAGTTCTACTTCTGCGAGGCGCTGTGGCCCGATTTCAGGCGCGTCGACTTCCTACGGGCGCTGCGGGACTTCGGCCGCCGCCAGCGCAGGTTCGGGTCCTGAGAGTTCACCGGACCGTAATGATCGACATGCCGGAGAGACCTGCGCCGCGTCTCCGGACGGCGTAGGGTCTAGCCATCGGGTGGCGTTCAGATCCCCCGATGGAAGGCCGCTGATGACGCCGACGGTGCTGACAGGCATCTCGTACGAGTCGGGGAGGCCGCGACCGGCCTCCGGGCCGGATCGTCCACCCCACCCTACGAATTCGGGGTGTGCGCACCCCGGAGCGGAGTTTCTGTGGCTACAACCACCACGTCCCACCAGGACGCGACCACCGGGACCATCGACACGGCCGCGGCGGCCGGCCGTCACAGCTTCGTCCTCGACACATCGGTCCTGCTGTCCGACCCCCGCGCGATCCTGCGGTTCGCCGAACACGAGGTGATCCTGCCCGTCGTCGTCATCTCCGAACTGGAGGGGAAGCGCCACGACCCCGAGCTCGGGTACTTCGCACGGAAGGCCCTTCGGCTGCTGGACGACCTCCGGGTGGAGAACGACGGACTCGACAGGGCGATCCCCATCGGGGACGAGGGCGGGACGCTGCGCGTCGAACTCAACCACGTCTCGCCCGAGGTGCTGCCCGTGGGCTTCCGGAGCGGTGACAACGACTCGCGGATCCTCGCCGTGGCCAAGAACCTCGCCGTCGAGGGGCGGGACGTCACGGTGGTCTCGAAGGACCTGCCGATGCGCGTCAAGGCGTCCGCGATGGGCCTGCGGGCCGACGAGTACCGCAACGAATTCGTGAAGGACTCCGGCTGGACGGGCGTGGCGGAACTCGAGGCGACGGTCGAGGAGGTCAACGCCCTGTACGACCACGCAGCCGTCTTCACCCCGGGAGCGGCCGAACAGCCGGTGAACACGGGCGTGATCATGCTCTCCCCGCGCGGCTCCGCGCTGGGACGGGTCGGGACGGACAAGCAGGTACGGCTCGTCCGGGGCGACCGTGACGTCTTCGGGCTGCACGGGCGTTCCGCCGAGCAGCGCCTCGCGATCGACCTGCTGATGGACCCCGAGGTGGGGATCGTCTCCCTGGGCGGCCGGGCGGGTACCGGCAAGTCCGCCCTGGCCCTGTGCGCGGGCCTCGAAGCGGTCCTCGAACGGCGGGAGCACCGCAAGGTGGTGGTCTTCCGCCCCCTCTACGCCGTGGGCGGCCAGGAACTCGGGTACCTGCCGGGCAGCGAGAACGAGAAGATGAACCCCTGGGCGCAGGCGGTCTTCGACACGCTCGGGGCCCTGGTGTCGCAGGAGGTCGTCGAGGAGGTGATGGACCGCGGCATGCTCGAGGTGCTGCCGCTCACCCACATCCGGGGCCGTAGCCTGCACGACTCCTTCGTGATCGTCGACGAGGCGCAGTCCCTCGAGAAGAACGTGCTGCTCACGGTGATGAGCCGTATCGGGCAGAACTCGAAGATCGTCCTGACCCACGACGTCGCGCAGCGCGACAACCTGCGCGTGGGACGGCACGACGGCATCGCCGCCGTCGTCGAGATCCTCAAGGGCCACCCCCTCTTCGGGCACGTCACCCTGACGCGGTCCGAGCGTTCACCGATCGCGGCCCTCGTCACCGAGCTGCTGGAGGGTGCGGAGATCTAGGCACGCAGGACCGGGCATCCGCCGGCGTCGTCCCGCCGGCGGACGGAGGTCCGGTCCGGGCAGGGGAACCGGTGTGGACCCCGGAAGGGGTTCAGCCGACGACCCAGGGGACGTGCCGGCTCACGTCGCTGAGCTCCGGGGGCGCGGCGCGGAAGTAGTCGTCCGTCAGGTACTCGTCCACCCCGAGGATCTGGAGGTCGTGGCCGGCGCCCCACGCCGGTCCGTCGAGGGCCGTCGTCGAGACGCAGACCGCCGTGCCGAGGTCGATGGCGACACGCGTCGCGCCCGGCCCCACGAGCGGCCTGCCCGGAGCGGCGGACACGTACGAGGCGTTCGGCCGGACGGCGGCGGTGAGGACGGGCCGGCCGGCGAAGCTCCCCTCGGCGAGGTCCTGCACCTCCACGCGCTCGGCGCCGGGGAACGCCATGGCCACCGGGGCGTTGCCGGCGAGCTCGACGGGATCGAGCATCGACGACCAGCGCGGATCGGCGAACACCGCCTCGCCGTAGGCCGCCTCGGGCCGGCGCCGCACCAGCCCGGCGTCGTCGTACACGGGTGTCACGAGGCGCGGCGCCAGGAGCCACGACTTCCGGGTCGCGCTGACGTAGAGCGCGTCGCGGGAGGTCTCGTTGCCCGTCGTCGAATGCAGCAGCGAGCCGTCCGCGGCTTCCACGCGGAGCGCCGCGGGCCGGCGGAGCCAGGCCTTCAGGGGTGCGGGGGTGTCGAGGCCCTGCTCCGACGGCGCGCGCCACGTGATGGTGAACCGGAGGGTCTCCCAGCGCCAGGGGGAGGAGCGGCAGAGCGAGCGGAACGTCTCCTCGGAACTGGAACTGTGCTGGGCCGACATTGCCACAGTCTAACCGGCTGCCCCTCCCGGGATCAGGGGGTCGCGTAGCGTGGGGGCGTGATCGTCGTGCTCAGCGGATACCTGGGGGAGGAGCCCGTCGCCTTCGCGTTCCTGGCCCTCGCACTCGCGGCCTTCGTCGTCGTCGGCCTGCGGCTGGGCGTGATCGACTGGCGCACGCACAGGCTCCCGGACCGGATCGTCCTGCCCGCCTATCCCGCGGCCGTCGCCCTGCTCGGGGCAGCGGCGGGGACGGCAGGGGAGTGGTACCGGATCATCGGGATGGGAGCGGGCGGAGCCCTGCTGTGGGCCGCCTTCGCAGCGCTGCACCTGCTCTTCCGGCGGGGGCTGGGTCTCGGCGACGTGAAGCTCGCCGGACTGCTGGGCCTCTACCTGGGGTTCGCGGGCTGGCCGGGACTGTGGTGGGGACCCGTCGTCGCCGTCGTGCTGGCCGGGGCCTGGAGCCTCGCGCTCGTGGCGTCGCGCCGGGCGACCCTCCGCAGCTCCGTGCCGTTCGGGCCCTTCCTCATCACGGGAGCGGCCCTGGCGCTCGCCGTACTACGCTGAAACCCGTGGCCACCCCGGAATTCGTCCTCGCCCTGCGCAGCAAGATCGGCCACGACCCGTTGTGGCTGCCCGGCGTCGGCGGCGTGGTGTTCGACGACGCAGGGCAGGTGCTCCTCGGCCGGCGCGCGGACAACGGCCGGTGGGCCATCATCACGGGCATGGTCGATCCGGGCGAGCAGCCGGCCGTCGCGCTGCGCCGGGAGGTGGAGGAGGAGACCGGCGTCGTGGTCGAGGTCGAGCACCTGCTCGCCACCGGCGTCGACGGTCCCGTCACCTTCCCCAACGGCGACGTGTGCACCTTCCTGACCCTCGACTTCCGGTGCCGGTGGGTGAGCGGCACCGCGCGTGTCAACGACGACGAGTCCCTCGACGTCCGCTGGTTCCCGCCGGACGCGCTGCCGCCCCTCACGCCACGGCACCTCGCGCTGATCCGGCAGGCGGAGGCGTTCGACGGGCTGACCCGCTTCGTCCGCTGACGCCGCTGACGACGCCGGCCCGGCAGCCCTCCGTCCGAGGGGCTGCCGGGCCGGTGAGGGGCTCGGGTGCGTGCGCGGGGTCAGGACCCGGGCCGCTCCGAGGAGGTGTCGCGAGGCACCCCGAACTGCGGGTCCGACGGCGTGGCGGCGACGGCCACCCCTGACGAGCGTCCAGCGGACGCCGCCGCGGCACGCTCCCGCTCCAGGCGGTCCGCTTCCTCCCCGCCGATCGCCTCCCCGCGGGCGACCATGCCCGAGGTCTCGGACAGCGGGATCTCCCGCAGCAGGAGCGCGAGCACCAGGGCGATCACGAGGAACGGCACGAGATAGAGGAACACGGGGGCCAGGGACTCCGCGTAGTCGCTCACGACGGCTTCCCGCAGCTGGGCGGGCAGTGCGTTCAGGGCGGCCGGGTCGAGGGTCGAGGTCGCCTCGCCGGCGGCCTCGGGGCTCGCGCCGGATGCCGCGAACGTCTCCCGCAGCCGCTCGGAGAGGCGGCTGGTGAAGATCGCCCCGAAGACGGCGACGCCGAGCGACGCACCGACCTCGCGGAAGTAGTTGTTGGTGCTCGTCGCGACACCGACCATGGTCGGCGCCACCGAGTTCTGCACCACGAGGACGATGACCTGCATGATGAGGCCGAGCCCCGCACCGAAGAAGAACAGCATGGTGCAGATGACCCAGATCGGGGTGTCGGCGATGAGCGTGGACATCCAGAGCAGCGTTCCGAGCGTCAGCGAGACACCGATGATCGGGTACTTCCGGTACCGGCCGGTGCGGGAGATCGCGATGCCCGAGAAGATCGACGTTCCCATGAGACCGACGATCATCGGGACGAGGAGCAGGCCGGAGACGGCCGCCGAGGTGCCGGACGCCATCTGGAGGAAGGTCGGCATGAAGGCCAGGGCGGCGAACATGCCGAGGCCGAGGGTGAGCCCGATCCCGGTGCTGGTGACGAAGGTGCGGTTGCGGAAGAGCCCGAGCGGGATGATGGGATCCTCCGCGCGGCGTTCCACCAGGACGAAGCCGACCGCCGCGAGGACCATGCCGGCGCCGAACGTCCACGTGAGCGGTGAGGTCCAGCCCTCGGCGGCGTCTCCGCCGAAGTCCGTGAAGAAGATGAGGCAGGTCGTGGCGACGGACAGCAGGACGACGCCGGGGATGTCGATCCGCCGGGTGGCCTTCTTCGACGGCAGTCGCAGGGTGAACCAGGCGATGGCGAAGGCGGCGATCCCGACCGGGATGTTGATGTAGAAGGCCCAGTTCCAGGTGAGGTGGTCCACGAAGTAGCCGCCGAGGAGGGGGCCGGCGACGGCACTGAGGCCGAAGATGCCGCCGAGGGGTCCCATGTACTTGCCACGCTCGTTGGCGGGGACGATGTCGGCGATGATCGCCTGGGAGAGGATCATCAGGCCGCCACCGCCGAGGCCCTGGATGGCACGGAAGACCACGAAGGCCCAGAAGTCGGTGGCGAAGGCGCATCCGACGGAGGCGATCGTGAAGAGTGCGATGGCGAAGAGGAAGAGGTTGCGCCGTCCGAGGACGTCGCCGAACTTCCCGTAGATCGGCATCACGATGGTGGTGGCCAGCAGGTACGCCGTCGTGATCCACGTCTGGTGCTCGACGCCGCCGAGCTGGCCCACGATGGTGGGCATGGCCGTGGAGACGATGGTCTGGTCGAGGCTGGAGAGCAGCATCCCGGCGATGAGCGCCGAGAAGATGATCCAGATGCGCTTCTGCGTCAGGAGGAGCGGGCCGTCCGGCGCCGTCGTTGTACTCATGCTGGTTCCTGGTTCTGCGAGAGATCGGGAGTGGGGTCAGGAGAGGGGAAGAGGTAGCGCAGGCCGTCGACCATGCGGGAGAACACCTGCGCGTAGGTCGACTCGTTGCCCTCGGCGAAGAACTCGTCGAGGGACCGGCGGGCGAGCTCGCCGAGGACGACGGTCGCGACACGGGCGGTGGGATGACCGGCGGGCAGGCCCTCGCGCGTGGCGATGAGCTCGGTCAGGAGCTGGGACTTCGACTCCGCCCGCGCGAACATCCGCGCCAGGAGCTGTGGCTCCCGATGGAGCACGGCGGACATCGTCGCGTACTCCTCGCGCGAGATGCTGATGCGGCTGCCGAAATCCACGAACAGGGTGGTGAGGGCCTCGAGGAGGGGGACCGGCGGGGTGGTCCGGCCGGAGTCGACGAAGTCCGCCAGCAGCTCCTCCGACAAGCCCTCGTCCGCATGCCCGAGGACGGCGTCCTCCTTGGAGGGGAAGTAGTTGAAGAACGTCCGGCGGGAGATGCCGATCTCCTCGCACAGCTGTTCGACGGTGAACCCGTTGAGGCCGTGCTCGAGGGTCAGGCGGCGGGCGGTGGCGACGAGCGATGCC
Source organism: Arthrobacter sp. TmT3-37 (assembly GCF_054510835.1). Classification (NCBI taxonomy): domain Bacteria; kingdom Bacillati; phylum Actinomycetota; class Actinomycetes; order Micrococcales; family Micrococcaceae; genus Arthrobacter; species Arthrobacter sp. TmT3-37. Next base: position 438,968 of record NZ_JBTNDU010000002.1, read on the forward strand.
CGGGTCCGGCGGCGCTTGCGCTCCCGCAGTCCCAACCCGTCACTTCTTGCACTGACACTCATGGAGTACATATTTGCACTCATGCTTGCATGGTGCAAATTGACGGCGGGCAAGGAAAAGGGGGCGCACCACTGCGTGGTACGCCCCCGGTCCTCCGGCCTGCTGCGGGTCAGGCCTGCGGCGGCCGCGTCATCGACAGCACGTCGAGGGCCGAGTCCAGCTGCTCCTCGGTGAGCTCGCCGCGCTCCACGAAGCCGAGCGCGACCACGGCCTCACGCACCGTGAGCCCCTCGGCGACGGCCTTCTTCGCGATCTTGGCCGCGTTCTCGTACCCGATGTGCTTGTTGAGCGGTGTGACGATCGACGGCGACGCCTCGGCCAGGAAACGGGCCCGCTCGACGTTCGCGGTGATGCCGTCGATCATGCGGTCGGCGGAGACCCGCGTCGAGTTGCTGAGCAGGCGGATGGACTCGAGCACGTTGCGGGCGATCACGGGGATGCCGACGTTCAGCTCGAAGGCGCCGTTGGTGCCGGACCAGGCCACCGTGGCGTCGTTGCCGACGACCTGGGCGCAGACCATGAGCACCGCTTCGGCGATGACCGGGTTGACCTTGCCGGGCATGATCGAGGAGCCGGGCTGCAGGTCGGGGAGGGCGATCTCGCCGAGGCCCGTGTTGGGCCCGGACCCGAGCCAGCGCAGGTCGTTGTGGATCTTGGTGAGCGAGACGGCGATGGTCCGCAGCATGCCCGAGACCTCGACGAGGGCATCGCGGTTCGCCTGGGCCTCGAAGTGGTCGCGGGCCTCGGTGAGCGGCAGCCCGGTGTCCTCGGCGAGGAGCTCGATGACGCGCGCCGAGAACCCCGCGGGGGTGTTGATGCCGGTCCCGACGGCGGTGCCGCCCAGGGGCACCTCGGCGACGCGGGGCAGCGATGCCTGGATACGTTCGATCCCGTAGCGCACCTGCGCCGCGTAGCCGCCGAACTCCTGGCCGAGCGTGACCGGCGTGGCGTCCATGAGGTGCGTCCGGCCGGACTTCACGACGGTGCTGAACTCCTCGGCCTTACGCTCCAGCGCTTCGGCGAGGTGCGCCAGGGACGGGATGAGGTCCTTGACCAGTGCGGAGGTCGCCGCGACGTGGACCGAGGTCGGGAAGACGTCGTTGGAGGACTGCGACGCGTTGACGTGGTCGTTCGGGTGGACCGACGTGGTGCTGCCGGCCGCTTCCAGCGCCCGGGTCGCAAGGGTCGCGATGACCTCGTTGGCATTCATGTTCGACGACGTGCCGGAACCGGTCTGGTAGATGTCGACGGGGAAGTCGCCGTCGTACCTGCCGGAGACCACGTCCTCCGCTGCCGCCTCGATGGCCCGGGCGCGCTCCTCGTCGAGCACGCCGAGTTCGGCGTTCGCCGTCGCCGCGGCCTTCTTGATGCGGGCGAGGGCCTCGATGTGGGCCCGCTCGAGCGTGGTGCCGGAGATCGGGAAGTTCTCGACGGCACGCTGCGTCTGTGCGCGGTACAGGGCGTCGACCGGGACGCGCACCTCGCCCATCGTGTCGTGTTCGATGCGGTACTGCGCATCCTCCGTGCCGGGCGTCGCGCCGGTCGTGGAGCTGGAATCAGGGCTGGCTGCAGGCGTTGGAGTCATGCGGCAATTCTCGCCTTCTCCGCTACAGTGCGCCAAATCCCGACACGAGCACGGCCTTGCCCTCGTCGAGGCGGTAGGAGACGCCGATGACGGCGACGGAACCGTTCTCCACGGCCTCCGCGATGACCCGCGAGCTGTCGACGAGCCGCCCCGAGGTCTGCTTCGTGTGCTCGATGACCGTCGCGTTGATGTCGGTGATGCCCTCCCTGCGCGCCGTGAGGACGGACGGCGTGATGCGCTCCACGAGGTCGCGGATGAATCCGACGGGCATGTCCCCGGTCTCGACGGCGTTCATGGTCGCCGTGACCGCCCCGCAGCTGTCGTGGCCGAGGATGACGATCAGCGGCACGCCCAGGACGCTGACGCTGTACTCGAGCGAACCGAGGACGGCGTCGTCGATCACCTGGCCGGCCGTCCGCACCACGAAGACGTCGCCGAGGCCGAGGTCGAAGATGATCTCCGCCGCCAGGCGCGAGTCCGAGCAGCCGAAGATGACGGCGAACGGGTTCTGGTCGTTCACGAGGGCCGTGCGGCGGGAGGCGTCCTGGTTGGGATGGGAGACGTCGGAGGCGACGAAGCGCGCGTTGCCCTCCTGGAGTCGGAGCCAGGCCGCGGCGGGCGTCAGTTGCTGAGTCACGCCGCCCACTGTACTGGTCCGGTCCGTCACGATCCGTCCGTGTCGGAAGATGACAGGCGCTCGGCCTCCTCGACCGCGTTCTGCCGCACGTCCTCGATCACCGCACCGCCGAGGGTGTCGAACTCGGTGAGGGACGCCTCGCCGTTCAGGACCACCGTGGCGCCGTCGACCTCGGACGTGAGCACGGTGTCGCCGTCCGGCGCGTCGAGGAGTTCCCACTCCAGCCCGCCGATGGACCGCGTGCCCGACACCTGGGCGTCGCCCACGCGCTGCGCCAGCCAGGTGGGGTTGGCGTCGTCGGTCTGGGTCAGCTGGATGAAGCCGCTGTCCGCCGTGAGGAAGCCGACCTCCCAGAAGTCGACACCGTCGCTGCGGCCGGTCACCCAGCGGGCGTAGTTCGAGGACCAGCCGTCCGGGAGCCCCGGCGAGGCCGGCAGGTAGCCGGCGTCACCCGCGGCCTGCCTCGCGACGGTCGCGACGTCGACGTCGCGCCGGTACGTCTCGGCCGTGTAGGTCGGATTCAGGAAGTAGACGGGCAGGACGACGGCGATGGTCGCCCCGGTCGCGATCAGCATGCCGCGGGCCGTCGAGCTGGCACGCTTCGCCTGGTTCGGCGTCAGGGTGATCGGGGGGGCGTCGTCGTCCAGGTCCTCGTCGGACCGCGCGTCGCCGCCGGGCCGCGGCCCGCCCGGTACGGCCGCCTGCGCGCCGGAGGGGCGGGTCTCGGGGTCCGGGGTCGTCCGCTCATCGCTCGAATCGCTCACCCGTCCATTTTCGCTGATGCCCGGCGCCCCGCCTAACCGGAAGGGCCCGCGCGGACGCGTACGTATGCAGCGTCACAGGTCCGGGGGCGCCGGGCCAGCCTATGATGACAGCACGGAACTGATACGTCCGCGTACTGCCTGACCACCTTCGACGATGAGGATAGCCGTGTCCCAGAACGCAACGAATGCCCAGTACTCCACACTGTCTCCGGCGCTGGCCGTCGGGGACGACGAACCGGACCGGAACCTCGCGCTGGAACTCGTCCGCGTGACGGAGGCCGCGGCGATCGCGGGCGGCCACTGGGTCGGCTTCGGGGACAAGAACCTCGCCGACGGCGCGGCGGTGGACGCCATGCGCTCCCTGCTGCAGACCGTCCACTTCAACGGCGTCGTGGTGATCGGCGAGGGCGAGAAGGACGAGGCGCCCATGCTCTTCAACGGTGAGCGCGTGGGTGACGGCAGCGGACCCGAGTGCGACGTCGCCGTCGACCCCATCGACGGCACCCGCCTGACGGCGCTCGGCATCAACAATGCGCTGGCCGTGCTCGCGGTCGCCGAGCGTGGCTCGATGTTCGACCCCTCGGCCGTGTTCTACATGGAGAAGCTCGTCACCGGCCCGGAGGCCGCGGACATGGTGGACCTGCGCCTGCCGGTCAAGCAGAACCTGCACCTCATCGCGAAGGCGAACGGCAAGAAGGTCAGCCAGCTCAACGTCATGATCCTGGACCGGGACCGCCACAAGCCGCTCGTGGAGGAGATCCGCGCCGCCGGTGCGCGCACGAAGTTCATCATGGACGGCGACGTCGCCGGGGCCATCGCGGCCGCCCGGGAGGGCACCGACGTCGACGCCCTCATGGGCATCGGCGGCACTCCGGAGGGCATCGTGGCGGCGTGTGCCATCAAGTCCCTCGGCGGCGTCATCCAGGGCAGGCTCTGGCCCACCAGCGACGAGGAGAAGCAGAAGGCCCTCGACGCCGGCCACGACCTCGACCGGGTGCTCTCGACCAACGACCTCGTCACGAGCGACAACTGCTACTTCGCCGCCACCGGCATCACCGACGGCGACCTGCTGCGCGGCGTGCGCTACAGCAAGGACAAGGTCCTCACGCAGTCCATGGTCATGCGCTCCAAGTCCGGCACCATCCGCGTGGTCGACGGCGAACACCAGGCCCACAAGTGGGAGACCTACGCCCGCATCAAGGACTAGCGCCGCGGGCGCGCGGCCGGAGCGGGAACCGCCCGTGCGCCCCTATAGGCTGGTCGGATGAGCCTTTCCGTAACGCCCTGCTCCGACCGCGCCCTGTGGGACACCACCGTCGAACGGCTGGGAGGCCATCCCCAGCAGCTGTGGGGCTGGGGCCAGACGAAGGCGGCGCACGGCTGGAGCGTCGACCGGGTGCTCGTCGCCGAGGACGGTGCGGTCATCGCTGCAGCGCAGATCGTCCTCAAGACCCTGCCGCTCCCGCTGCGGAACCTGGCCTACATCCCGCGCGGTCCCCAGACCGGTCCGGGGCGGGAGGTCGAGGTCCTCGAGGCCGTCGCCGGGTACGTGCGTGCTGCCCACCGTTCCGTCGCGCTCTCCATCGAACCGGACTGGGACGCCACGAGCGGCGCCGTCCTCGCCCTGCCCGCCGCAGGCTGGAGGCCGAGCACGAACACCATCCTCATCGGGCGCACGCTCATCCTCGACCTGCACCGGTCGGAGGAGGAACTCCTGGCGGACATGAGCAAGAAGCACCGCCAGTACATCCGCAAGTCCGGGCGGGAGGGCCTCGAGATCCGGCGGGTCGTCCGCAGCGAGATCGCTGCCTGCCTCGACGTCTACCGGCTGACGGCGGAGCGCGCGGGGTTCGGGATCCACGAGGACTCCTACTACCTGGACATCTTCGACAATCTCGGCGACGCCTCGCCGGTGTACGCTGCCTTCCACGGCGAGGACGTCGTCGCGTTCCTGTGGCTCTCCTCGACGGACACCACGAGCTTCGAGCTCTACGGCGGCATGACGGACGAGGGCGAGCGGCTGCGCGCGAACTACGCGCTGAAGTGGTTCGCGATCTCCGAGATGAAGGCGTGCGGGGTCCGGCGCTACGACTTCAACGGACTGCTGAACGACGGCGTCTCCCGCTTCAAGATGGGCTGGGCGCACCACGAGGACCAGCTCGCCGGCACCTGGGACCTGCCGCTCTCGCCGTTCTACCCCCTGTTCAGCCGTGCGCTGCCGCTGGCGAAGCGCGGCATGCAGGTGGCGCGCCGGCAGGGCGGTCGCCTCCTCGGCAGGGTGCGGCAGGTGCGGGCGGGGCGCTCCTAGCGGGCAGGCGTCCCGCCGGCCGTCACGGCGAAGGCCAGGACGGGGCCGCCGGTGGCCCCGCGGGCGTCGGCCGCAGGGCGGACGACGAGCGGCGCCTCCGATGCGGCGACGAAGGCGCTGCCCCCGCGGGGGACCGACAGGGTCGAGTTCGGGGTGTCCAGCAGGATCGGTCCACTGACCGCGAGGACCACCACGGGCCCGTTCTGGACCACCGGCACATGGGCGGGAGCGACACTCGCGCCGGCCGGCAGTGGGCTGTCCCCCCGGTCGTCGTCGCCCCCTGATCCGCCCGCGGGATCCGCAGCGGGGTCCGCCAGGACGATCCGCTGGAGCTGGAACTCGTCGAAGGGCGGGCGGTACAGCTCCTGGTCGAGCAGCGAGTACTCGGGGGACAGGGACGGCGGGGCGAGGGGCTCGAACACCACGGTGGACAGCAGTTCCGCGGCGTCGACGTGCTTGGGCGTGAGTCCTCCGCGGAGGACGTTGTCCGACGACGCCATGACCTCGATGCCCAGTCCGCCGAGATAGGCGTGGATGTTGCCGGCCGGCAGGTAGAGGGCTTCCCCGGGCCGGAGCACCACGCGGTTGAGCAGCAGCGCCACGAGCACACCCGGATCTCCGGGGTACTGGGCCGACAGCTCGCGGACGGTGGCGATGTCGCCGTCGAACCCGTCGGCCCCGTCGGCCCCGGCCGGCCCTCCGCTCGCCCGGTCGGCCACCGCCGCCTCGACGTCCGCCACCACCTCCTGCGGCGCCTCGAGCAGCAGTGTGAAGGCCGTCCGCAGAGCCTCGCCGCTTCCTGCTGCGAGCTGCGCGGCCACCGTGTCGAGCAGGTCCTGCGCGGCAGAGCCGGGTCCGACGGCCGCGGCCAGGAACGTGAAGATCCCCACCGCCTCCGGCAGGGGGCGGAAGCCGCAGAGCGCGTCGAAGGACGTCAGCGCGAAGATCAGCTCCGGCTTGTGGTTCCGGTCGCGGTAGTTGCGGTGCGGAGCATCCTGCGGGACGCCGGCGGCCTCCTCGGCGTCGTACCCCGCCGCAGCCTGCGCCAGACTCGGGTGCACCTGCAGGGACAGCGCGGAACCGGCCGCGAGCACCTTGAGGAGGAAGGGCAGCCGCCCGTCGAAGCGTGCGGCAACGGCCTCGCCCAGGAGCCTGTCCGGGTCGTCGGCGATCAGGTCGTGGAGGCTGGTCCGGCCCCCGTCGGGCTGTACCACCTGCGACGGCGAGTCCGGGTGGGCACCGACCCAGAGCTCGGCCTCGGGTCCGCCCGAGGGTTCCCTGCCGAGCAGGTCCGCGATGGCGCGTTCCGAGCCCCAGGCATACGGGCGGAGGGTGTTCTCCAGGAGGTACATCGTCTTCCGTCCTTCGGCTCGGGGTGGTCGTCGGGCTCGCCGCAGTGGGTCAGGCGGGGGAGCACTCGCCGTTGTCCGACAGCAGCTCACCGAGGGTGAGGTCGTCGCCGATCGTCGCGAGTTCCTGCAGGTATTCCTCCGTGATGCCGTCGTCCGTGGTCTGCGCCGGGACCCGGACCGGAGTGTGCGCGGTGCTGTGCACGGGGGTCCGCGAGACGACGCCGGCGCGGTCGAGCTGCAGCACGCCCGCTGCCGCGGGGTCCGCGGCGCCCTGGGCGAACATGTCCTGGACGCGGCTGTGGATGACGTCGAACTCCGGGTAGGTGACGAAGTTCTCGGCGGGCGTGCCGAAGTCCGGCGGGCCGATGGTCAGGCGCCGGGTCTCCTGGTCCTTCGCCTTCAGCCCGAGGTCCACGAAGCTCGCCAGCTGGTCCTGGGGGATGTCCGTCTCGACGATCTGCGTCCCCGCCGCGGCGATCGACTCGAAGCGGGTGAGCACGGTCGCGGGATCGAGCTGGGCGATCATGGCCTGCTGGACGCACTGCTGCCGTGCGATGCGGTCGTAGTCGGTGACGAATTCCCGCGACCTCGCGTACCAGAGCGCGTGGTACCCGTCGAGGGTCTGGACGCCGGGGCGGATCCAGCCGTCGGGCGGGTAGTGGCGGATGGGATCCGTCCCGGGGATCTCCGCGGCGGTGATCGGCACCCAGCCGCCGGCGTCGATCCTGATGCCGCCCATGGCGTCCACGAGCTGCTCGAACCCGCCCATGTCGACGAGGAGGTAGGCCTGCACCTCGATGCCCAGGACCCCGCTCGCGGCATCCATCATCGCCTCGGCTCCTGGATCCTCGGCGTCGGGGTACAGATCCGCATAGTTCTGCGTCACGTCCGTGTACAGGCTGTTGATGATGCAGGGATCACCGCAGTTGTACCCGTCCGGGTAGACCTCCCAGAGCGGGGAGTCCTCGGAGAACAGGGCGTTCTGGAAGTTGCGCGGGATGCTGAACGTCACGGTCGCGCCGGTCTCGGCGTCCACGCTGATCACGGAGATACTGTCGGGCCGCCGGCCGGTGCGGTCCTCGCCGGCGTCGCCCCCCATGAGGAGGAAGTTGTAGCGCCCGTCCACGGGGTCGAAGGCCGGACCGGACTGGAAGATGGCCCCGACCGTGGAGCGGCCGACGCCGAGGACGTAGGCGCCGTAAGCGAGGGACCCGCTGGTGAGAACCATGAGGAGCGCCAGGGCGCCGGCGACCAGGGGACGGACGCCGCGATCCAGGAGGGGCATCCGGATCAGCCGCAGGGTGTTGACGAACAGCAGCGCCCAGGCGAGCGCGATACCGAGCAACGCCGCGATGAGGACGAGGGACCACCAGCGGTGGGTCAGGACGCCGACCACGAGGGTGCGGTTGGTCAGGGCCAGGACCAGGCCGGCGAGGACGAGCGCCCAGCAGGCGAAGGTGGTCCGCAGCGCACGGCGCCCGAGCCGGCGGTCACCCGCGACGACCTGCGCGGAACCCGGCAGGACGAGCGTCATGGCCAGCAGGACGAAGGCGCGCTTGGTGCGCACCGCGGGCGGCGCCACCTGCGGGTACCGCACCGGATCGGTGAGCTCGGGAGCCTGCCGGCCACCGCGGACGTGCGCGCCGGTCGTCATGCGTCGCCCGCCGTCGACGCCGCGATCCGGGACCGGAGGGCGGCGCCCTTGTCCTCGGCCGTCTCGCGCAGCGCGTCCGCGAACTCCACGAGCCGGCGGCGTAGTTCCTGCGCCTGCGGGTCGGTGCCCGCCGCGAGCATGCGGACCGCGAGGAGGCCCGCGTTCCGTGCGCCGCCGATGGACACGGTCGCGACCGGGACGCCCGCGGGCATCTGGACGATCGACAGCAGGGAGTCCATGCCGTCGAGGTAGCGCAGGGGCACCGGGACCCCGATCACGGGCAGGGGTGTGACCGATGCGAGCATCCCGGGAAGGTGCGCCGCACCGCCCGCGCCGGCGATGATGACCCGCAAGCCACGCTCGTGCGCGGTCCGCCCGTAGTCGATCATGGCCGCGGGCATCCGGTGGGCGGACACGACGTCGGCCTCGTAGGGGATGGAGAACTCGGCCAGGGCCGCAGCGGCGGCCTCCATGACCGGCCAGTCCGAGTCCGAGCCCATCACAAGGCCTACCTGGGCGTTCGTCACTGCGTTCCCTTCGGTGATTCCTGGTCGGCGGAGGGCTGGTCGGTGCCGTTCCGGAGTATCGCGGCAACCCTCGAGGCCCGGGCGCGGACGTCGGCGAGGAGCTCCCCCGGAGCTGCCAGCGCGTTCACGTGGCCGATCTTGCGGCCCGGACGCACGTCCTTGCCGTAGAAGTGCACTTTAGCCGATGGGCCTGAGGACAGCGCCGACCGGTAGGCGCCGTAGATGTCGGTGTTCGAGCCTCCGAGGACGTTCTTCATGACGGTGGAACGGCTCACGGGGTCGGTGGCACCGAGGGGGAGATCGAGGACGGCCCGCAGATGCTGCTCGAACTGGCCGGTGATGGCCCCGTCCATGGTCCAGTGCCCCGAGTTGTGGGGGCGCATCGCGAGTTCGTTGACCAGGTAGCCTGCTCCGGCTCCGGGGGTCTCGAACAGCTCCACCGCCATCACGCCGGTCACGCCCAGCGCCTCGGCGAGGCGCAGGGCCGCAGCGGTGACGGCGTCGGCGAGGTCGTCGGACAGCTCCGGCGCCGGCGCGATCACCTCGTCGCACACGCTGTCCACCTGGATGGACTCCACGACGGGCCAGGCAGCGGCTTCCCCGGACGGGCGCCGGGCCACCAGCACCGAGAGCTCCCGGCTGAAGGGCACGAACTGCTCCACCAGCAGCTCCCCGCCCGTGAACCAGGTGTCCGCGGCGGCAAGGGCGGCGGCGTCGCGCAGGACCAGGACGCCCTTGCCGTCGTACCCGCCGCGGGGGGTCTTGAGCACCACGGGCCAGCCCGTCCCGGCCGCGAAGTCCTCGACCTCGGCAGGGTTCCTGACCGCCCGCCAGCGGGGATTGGGCAGGCCCAGGTCCTCGACGGCCCGCCGCATCACCAGCTTGTCCTGGGCGTGGCGGAGCGCCGCCGGTGCGGGATGGAGGGACACGCCCTCGCGGGCGAGCTCCACGAGGAGCTCGCCCGGAACGTGCTCGTGGTCGAACGTGACGACGTCGACGCCCGCTGCGAAGGCGCGCAGCACCTGCGGGTCGCGGTAGTCACCCACCTGAGCATGGGCCACGGCGGCCACCGCGGAGACGTCGGGTCCCTCCGCCAGGACGCGGAGCTCGAGTCCGAGTTCCACTGCTGGTCCGGCCATCATGCGAGCGAGTTGGCCGCCGCCGACGACGCCTATCACGGGAAAAGTCACCATCACAGGGTACCTACGGCCCGGGCGGACCCGGTCATCGGTGTACGTACGGGTCCCCGTCGACGGTGGTCCGGGGACCGGGGAGGGGCGGCGCGATCAGCCCACGTCCAGGCGTCCTGCCAGCGGGCCACCAGGGGTTTAACAGGACGGCGTCGGTCCCGAGACCGTAAAATGGGTCGAAACACGCCATGCAAAGGTCAGCCGGGGTGGCTCGCTCTGCCGGCCGCTGTCGCGGTCGGTCTTGGAACCGCGGGGAATCCGGTCCCGCGGTGCACGGTGTCCATCCCCAGACCGCGGAGGTTGCAGTGGCAGGACTCATGGATCGGATTCGGGGCCTCGCATCCCTCTTCTGGCGCGAAGTCGCGAAGTTCGGCGCGGTCGGTGGAGTGGCGTTCGTCATAGACAACGGGCTGTACTGGTACCTGATCCACGGACCGATGAGCGGTAGCGAGGTCAAGGCACGCTTCGTCTCCGCCGGTATCGCCACGGTCTTCGCCTGGGTCGCCAACCGTTACTGGACCTTCCGGCACCGGCGGCAGCCGAATGCCGCCCGCGAACTCGTCATGTTCGTGTTCATCAACGTGATCGGCATGGGCATCGCGGCGGGCTGCGTCTGGGTCGCCAAGTACGTGTTCGACATCACCGAGCCGAGTCCGCTGTTCCTCGTCGGGATCTTCGGCACCGTGCTCGCCACCTTCGTCCGGTTCGTCGCCTACCGGTTCTGGGTGTTCAACGTGGAGCTCGACGACGAGCCCGAGTTCAGCCACGACCAGGAGCTCCTCCACCCGCGGAGCACTCCCGCAGAACCCGACGGGCAGGGGAGCCGCATGTCCGGTGGGGGCGGCGAACCGGTCAGGCAGTCCCCAGCCGGCCCGTGACGCGCTCGCCGGCCAGCAGGCGCTCCGTCACCGGGACACCCTCCTCCACGAGGACCAGCGTGCCGTCCTGCTGCCAGACGGCAAGGGCAGCAGCGAGGGCGCGGAGGAGATCCGCTCCCGGTTCGAGCAGCACCGTCGGCGCCTGACCGGCACCGGCGGGCAGGACCACCGACCGGTCCAGGTCGTCGCCCGTCAGGGCCCGCCCGTCGGCCCGCAGGAGAGGCGCGGCCGCGTCGGCGTCCGCGCCGAAGAAGGCATCACCCTGCGAGCGCACCTCCGCGGCGAAGTCGACGGCGCCACGCGGCAGCGGGCCGTCCCACCCGAGGGCGAGGGACCCGAGTGCCACGCACACGAGCTGTCGTGGCGGTTCCACCGGCGCGGAGGCGTCGGCGGACAGGACGATGTCGGCGTCGTCGGTGCCGAGGCCCGTCGCCGGGCCGCCCCCCGGCAGGACGACGAGGCAGCCGGTCCGCCAGCAGGCGAAGGCGAGGGCGAGCGACTTCCAGTGGACCGGCAGGTCGACGGCGACCGTGGTCCCGTCGGTCGCATCGAGTTCGTCCGCCAGCAGGTTGGCGCTCTTGGCCACCCAGTTGTCGAAGACACGGCCCGAGAGCTCGATCCGACCCTCCTGTCCGTGCCAGACGAGGCGGGGGGAGGAGGAGCTGACCGAGCGCATGCGGGCGAGGATCCCTGCAGGTGTCTGTGGCATGATGCTTCTTCCGGTTCCGGGGGCGGTACTCGCGACGCGCCGATGAAGACAGGTAGTCGGCGCGGCGTGGCGCACGTGCTTGTGCGTCTCCGACTGTATAAGATCCCCGCCCCCGCTTGACGTTCCTCGACTTACACCGGTGTAATTAGGCATCGGATTTGTTCCAGCAGCGGGGCGCGAGGGTCGACCCATGCTGATGTTGGAACGGCAACACCGGGAAGGCTCACCATGGGGCAGGCAGAACGCATTCAGGAACAACCGGACATCGCAGCGCAGGCCTCGGCCCGCTACGGTTCGCGGGGCGTGCCCGCGGACTGGTTCCTGGATCCTGCCGACCCCCTCGCGGGGGAGCGGTATCGCGAGCGGACCTCCTCGGCCCTCGAGGACCAGGCGACCGCCTTCCTCGCCGCCCACGAGGCCCTCGCCGGTCTCCCCGATGTCGAGGAGCGCCCGAGCAGCCTCCTCGTCCTTCCCGCCCTGAACCCCGACCTCCCGGGCGTCCTGCCGGACGTGCAGGACGATGGACGGCACCAGTCGGCGTCGACCCAGCCCGTGTGGATCGGTCTGCCGCTGGCGCCGGGGAACGTCGACGACGACGGCGAACTGTCCTGGCAGGCCGACGCACTCTGCGCCCAGACCGATCCCGAGGCCTTCTTCCCCGAGAAGGGCGGCTCCACCCGCGACGCGAAGAAGGTCTGCGGCGCGTGCATGGTGAAGTCGGAGTGCCTCGAGTACGCGCTGGAGAACGACGAGCGGTTCGGCATCTGGGGTGGGCTCTCCGAGCGCGAGCGGCGCAGGTTGCGGAAGCGAGCGGTCTGATTCCGCCCCACCTCCGCGTCACCGCCGTCGTCGTAGCCCACAACGGCGCCGAGTACCTTCCACGCACCCTCGAAGCCCTCGCACGCCAGACCCGCCCGGCTGATTCCTGCGTCGGTGTCGACACCGGCTCCTCCGACGACTCCGCATCCATCCTCCAGCTCCGGCTGCCGGCGGGAAGTCCCGTGGTGGGGGCTCCCGCCCGTGCCGGGTTCGGGGCGGCCGTGCGCGCCGCCGTGGCGGAGATCCCCGCCGTACGGGACCCCCGGGCCGGCAGCGGCCAGGACTGGCTGTGGCTGCTCCACGACGATTCCGCGCCCGAGCCGGAAGCGCTCGCCGAGATGCTCCTCGCCGTCGAGCGTGCTCCCTCGGTCACCGTGGCGGGCACGAAGCAGGTGGCCTGGGACGACCGCCGCGAACTCGTGGACGTCGGGCTCTCCATCAGCAGGTGGGCCGAGCGGCTGACCCTCATCGACCTGAACGAGCACGACCAGGGCCAGTACGACGCCCGGAGCGACGTGTTCGCCGTCAACTCCGCCGGCATGCTCGTGCGCCGCGACGTGTGGGATGCCCTCGGCGGCTTCGACCCGGCCCTTCACGGCGTGGGCGACGATGTCGACCTGTGCTGGCGGAACCGCCTGGCCGGCCACCGCGTGGTGGTGGTCCCGGGCGCCGTCCTCCGCCACGCCGGATCGAGGCCGCATCCGCTCTCCACGCCGCATGCCGCGCGTGCCGCCGAGGTGTACCTGAGGCTCAAGCACGCCGCTCCATGGAACGTCCCCCTGCTCGCCGTCGGCGCGGTGCTGGGCGGATTCGCCCGCCTGCTCCTCGGACTCCTGGCGAAGGACCCCGGCCATGGCACCGGCCAGCTGCTCGGCAGCCTCGCCGGGGTGGCCCGCCCCCTGCAGCTGTGGCGCTCCCGCCGCTCCGTCGCGCGGAGCCGCCGGCGCCCGCGCTCGATCGTGCGGCCCCTCGTCACCTCCCGCCGCGAGGTCTGGTCCCACCGGAAGTCGGTGCTGGACGCCTTCACGTCGCGCGGCTCCGATCCGGAAGGGTTCCCGCCGGCGGAGGAGTACGTGCCGTCCGGGAACAGCGACGACGACTTCGCGGCCCTCGCCCCGCCCGCCCGTCCATGGGGCGGCGCCGGCGCCGTGGTCGCCCTGGTGCTGCTCCTCGCTGCAGCCCTCCTCGGGCTGCACCGGCTCGTCGGGGCAGCGGCGCTGGCAGGCGGCGCGCTGGTACCGGTGGCCGAGACGCCACGGGCGGTCTGGGACAGTGCGACGGCCTGGTGGACAGGCCTCGGTACCGGATTCGCCGCCCACGGGTCGCCGTTCGCCTACGTCCTGTGGCTGCTCTCGCTCCTGGGGTTCGGTTCGGCGAACACCGCCGTCGTCGTCACCGTGGTCTGCGCCCTGCCCCTGGCAGGGCTCTCCGCATGGATCGCCGCGGGCGCCCTCACCCGGTCGCGCGGGCTGCGGCTGTGGGCCGCACTGTTCTGGGGAGCGGCGCCGGCCCTGCAGGTAGCCCTCGGCAGCGGGCGCCTCGGCGCGCTGATCGCCCACATCCTGCTGCCCCTGGCCCTGCTCGGAGTCGTCCGGGCGGTCGGAGGTGCCCTCCCGGCGCGCCCCCTGCCGGACGGCGTCATCGTTCCGGGCATCGACGGGACGCGCAGCTGGACAGCGGCGGCCGCCGCCGGCCTGGTGCTCGCGGTCGCCTGCGCGTCCGCGCCGTCCCTTCTCCCCGTCGTGATCCCCGGCGGGCTCCTCGCACTGGCCCTCGGCCGGCGGCGTACCCGTACGCTCTGGTGGACGCTGCTGCCGATCCTGGCGGTGCAGCTGCCCTACGCCCTGTCCGCACTGCAGGATCCGCGGGGATTCCTCGGCGATCCCGGAGTGCCTGCCCCCTTCGACCCTGGCGCTCCGTGGCAGCAGCTCCTCGGCTTCCCGGTGTCCTTCGATCCGTTCCTCCCGCCTGCCGCGGCCGGCTTCCTCGGCGCAGGTCCCTGGGCGCTCGTCGTCGCCGTCGTGATCGGCGGGCCGGTCCTCGTCCTTGCAGCCTTCGCGCTGTTCGTCCCGCGCGGGCGCGGACGGATGGTGCGATCGTCCTGGCTGGTGGCGGTCCTCGCCCTCGCCGTCGCGGCCGTTCTGCCGCTGATGCCCGTCGCGGTGGGCACGTCCGCCCTGATCCAGGTGTTCCCCGGCCCGCTCGTGTCCGCCGTGTCGCTGTGCCTGCTGGCCGCGGCCCTCTCGGGGATGCCCGGGGCGCAGCACGCCGATGTTGCGCCGGCCCCGCCGCGCCGGCGCCTCGCCGGGTTCGCCGGCGGCCTCGTCCTCGCGGTCGGCCCGCTGGTCGGCCTCGGACTGTGGCTCGTTCCCGACGTGGCGACCCCGCCCCCAGCCTCGGCCGAGCCCGTGGTGATCCCGGGCGCTCCCGTCGAGGAGGCCACGGATGCGCCGGCCACCACCGACCTCGGTACCGGTATCGGGCTGCGGCCCGTCGCCGAGCGGCCGCTGCCGGCCACGGCGGCCGACCGCGGCACGGGGCCGGAGCAGATCCGGACGCTCGTGATCACCGTCGACGACGAGGACGACGTCACCGCCGCACTCATGCGCGGATCCGGCACCACCCTCGACGACCTCAATCCGCTCTACGCCGCCCGCGTGGTGGGACCCGGTGGCGCGGTGCTGGACGACAGCGGATCCGCACGCACCCTGCGCACCACGGCCGCCGTCATCGTGGGCGCCACCGGTGCCGATCCACGGGCGGACCTGCGCGACCTCGGGGTCGCGTTCGTGGTCCTCCGGCAGCCCGAGACGGCCGGGGAGTTCCTCAGCAGCCGCATCGACTCCGTCCCCGGCCTCACCGCGGTCGGTGACACGGACGCAGGGCGGCTGTGGCGCGTGTCCTCCGCGACGCTCGACGACGGCACGGAGGACACCGGCGAGCGCACCGCCCGGGTCCGGGTGGTCGCCGCCGACGGTCGGACGGAGGCCGTCGTCGCGTCCGGAGCGGTGGACGCCGCCGGGAGCATCCCCCCGGGTGGCGAGGGCAGGACGCTCGTCCTCGCCGAGCAGGCGGATGCCGGCTGGCAGGCCACGCTGGACGGCCGCATGCTCGAGGCGACGTCCGAGGGCTGGCGGCAGGCATTCGTGCTTCCCACGACAGGCGGCGCGGTGGCTGTCTCGTACGTCAGCCCGTACCGGCCCTGGGTGGAGGCGGTCCAGGCGGTCGTCCTCGTCCTGACGATGCTCCTGGCCATCCCCGTCCCGTCCCGGCCCCGCGTCGTCCGTCCCCAGGGTGGCGGACGTTCGCAGCCGGGCGTCCGCCGTCGCCCGGACGGAACCGACGCGTGGGACGCCGGGACGGACGACGTGCACGTCGACGACCCCCAGCCCGTGACGAGTGGAAGAGGCCCGATGTGATCCGGGGACGCAGGCGCGACACCACGGCGGAGGGCACGCAGGACCGGGCCCGCACGGGGAACGGAACGTCGACGGACACTCCGGAAGCCGGCGAGCAGGGCGGGATCCGCCCCGACGGGAGCGGTACGCCGGTTCCCGGGACCGGCGACTCCGAGCGCCCGGCGGGCCCACCGGCGTCGGATGCCGCCCGGGCCGCCGTCGCCGCCCGGGCCGTCGCCCGCGACAGGGCTGCCGGGACCGGCACCGCCGCACGCCGCCGCGCCCGCCTGGGCACGGCAGCGGCCGCGGCCACGGGCGTCGTCCTGCTCGCGGCGACAGCCGCGATCGCCGCGGGCGTCGCCGACCCGCTGGTCGGGCAGCCGGGCGTGGCCGTCGCCGTCCCCCCGGCGGTCGTCCCTGCGGGGGATCTCACCGCGGTCTGCCCCGCACCGCCCCGCCTGCTCGCATCGGCCGCCGGAGAAGCCGACCCCGAGTTCGGCCCCGCCTCCGCGACCGCCAGGACGACCGTGAGTGCGATGGTCCTCAGCGACCTCGGCGCGACCCTCACCGGAAGTGGGCTCCTGCCGGTCGGTGGGGGTGCCCCTCTGGCGCTGATCGAGGACTTCGCCCCCGAGGTGTCGCTCGGTTCGAGCGGTCCGGCCAGCAGCAGCGAGGACGGCCTGACCAACCGCCTGGCGGGTGTCTCCCGCGGCGTGCGGGTCGATGCCCCCTCCGTGTTCCGGGCGCAGCCGCAGGGCGGCCTCGTACCCGTCGCCGCCGCCACCTCCACCTACACGGCCACCGACGGCGACCTCCGCGGCCTCGCCGCGACGGGCTGCCAGGTGCCCTCCAGCGACTTCTGGCTCCTGGGGGCGTCGACGACCGCCGGGCAGTCCGCGATCCTCACCCTCACGAACCCGACCGGCACGGCGGCGACCGTCACCCTCGAGCTGTACGGGCAGGACGGTCCGATCGAGGCGGCCGGGACACGGGGGCAACTGGTGGCACCGGGTGAGACCCGCCAGATCGTCCTCGCCGCACTCGCCGCGAACCAGGAGCGCGTCGCCGTGCGGGTCCGCAGCGACGGGGGACGCATCTCCGGCGTCGTCCAGCAGAGCGTCCTCAGGGGCCTCACGCCCGGAGGGGTCGAACTGCTCTCGCCGGCCGTCGCGGCCGGGACCACGCAGGTGGTGCCCGGCGTCGTCGTGCAGGACGCGGCGACGGCGCGCAGCATCCGCGAGCAGGAGGGGTACGGTGCCGCCGCCCCCGAACTGCAGGTGCTCGTCCCCGGGTCGAGCGACGCCGTGCTGGGCATCACGGTCTACGGGCGGGACGGCGAGGTCGCGCTTCCCGGCGGGGGAGTCGTGACGGCCGCCGCCGGCTCGGTGACGGCGATCCCGCTGGACGCCCTGGCCGAGGGCAACTACACCGTCGCCGTGACCTCGGACGTCTCGGTGGTCGCGTCGGCACGCGTCGTCCGGGGGACTGACGACGGGAAGCCGGTCGACCTCGCCGGTGCCCCCGCTGCCGCCAGGCTGGGCAACGACTCGGCGATGGCCCTCGCGGAGGGCGTCGACACCTCCCTGGTCCTCGGTGCACCGAGCGGCAGGAGCGAGGTGACGCTGACACCCGTCGCGGCCGACGGCGCGCTCGGCGAGCCGGTGGTGATCGGCATCGCGGGAGGGACCTCCGTCACCGTGCCGTCGTCCTCCCTCGGCCGCAGCCCTGCGGCCGTCCTCGTCGATGCGACGGGGGATCCTGCCTACGGAGCGCAGGTCATGGTCCTGCCGGGAGCACGCGCCGGGATCTCCGTGGCGAGCATCCCGGCCGGTGTCACGGCCCCGCAGAGCATCGCGGTGGAGCTGGGCTACTAGGCCGGTCTGCCCGGACTAGGCCTGCGAGCGACCGTAGGCGGGGTCCACCGCCTCCGGGGCGAGTCCCATGAGTTCCGCGGTCTGCTCGACGACGACGTCGTGGATGAGTTCGTTCACCGGCATGAGTGCCCTGGCCGCCATGAGGATCGGGTGACGGTAGATCGTGATGACCGCCGGCCGACCGGGCGCCGCGGGGGAGCAGGAACCGAGGAGGCCCCGCAGGGTCTCCGGCGTCATGTCCTCCAGGCCGTCCGGGATCTCCTGCACCACGATCTGCAGGTCCTGGATCCGCTCACCCCACAGGCGCTCGAGCCGTTGCGCCGACTCCATCACCCAGTCGTCGAACTGCTCCGACCTGGACCGCGAACCGGGGAGGTGCTGCGGCAGCACCTCGCCACGCATCCCGCGTCCCCTGCGATTACGCCGGCGTTCGTAGAACGACCGCGCCGGGCGCCCCTCGGAGGACGTCGGATCGGTCAGCTCGACCGAAAAAGTGGAAGCATCCTGCATGTAAAGACTGTAAGCCTTCGACACCGCGCCCGCACGCCCGGAAGCCCGGATCCGAGGGGATGCACACGGGCGGGAAGCGCGTCCTGACGGCCGCCGCACCCAAACCCCGGTAGGCTTGCCGATCGTGGGATCACTCCGTCAATGCTCCAGATCAGCCTGCCAGCGGCCGGCGGTGGCCACACTCACCTATGTCTACGGGGATTCGACCGCGGTGCTGGGTCCCCTCGCGACCTACGCAGAACCCCACACCTACGATCTCTGCTCCGTCCACGCGGAGCGCCTGACGGTGCCCCGTGGCTGGGAGGTCGTCCGCCTCACGCTCCCGGACGCCGTGCCGGAACACAACTCCGACGATCTGCTGGCCCTGGCCGACGCGGTCCGCGAAGCGGCCGCCGAACCCGCTCCGGACCAGCCGACCCCCGGGCAGCGCGGCAGCAGGCCGCCGATGGAGCCCCCGGCCGGCGTCACCGGCCCCCGCCGAGGGCACCTGCGGATCCTGCGGGAGCCCTGACGCGGCGCCCTGACGCCGATCGTGCGGAGGCGCGTTCTTCCGGGCACGCCCCGCGGGCGCGGTAGACTCGTACCCACGATCCCCCTCCTCCCGAGCGAAAGCTTCCCCATGGCGAACCTTCCAGCACGGCTGCTCGACGTCCTCCGCTGCCCCGTCACCGGGTCGACGCTC
Organism: Arthrobacter sp. TmT3-37; assembly: GCF_054510835.1. Taxonomy (NCBI): domain Bacteria; kingdom Bacillati; phylum Actinomycetota; class Actinomycetes; order Micrococcales; family Micrococcaceae; genus Arthrobacter; species Arthrobacter sp. TmT3-37. The sequence continues at coordinate 457,915 of NZ_JBTNDU010000002.1, forward strand.
GAACAGGACGGCGCGGTCCTCCGATCGACGGCCCCGGGACCCGGCGGCGAAACGCTCACGTACAGGCTCGACGAGGGCATCCCGGTGCTCCTCCCCGCCGAACTCCCCGGTGCCGCCTCCGCCCCGTAGGGCCGGAGCCGACGCCCTCCCCCGAACCTCCGAACTCCAGCTAGGAACAGCACACCATGACGTTCGACTACAAAGTTGCCGACCTCTCGCTCGCGGAGGCGGGCCGCCACCAGATCCGGCTCGCCGAGCACGAGATGCCCGGGCTCATGGCGCTGCGCCGCGAATACGCCGACGCGCAGCCCCTCGCCGGAGCCCGTATCGCCGGCTCGCTGCACATGACCGTCCAGACGGCCGTCCTCATCGAGACCCTGACATCCCTCGGGGCCGAGGTCCGCTGGGCGTCCTGCAACATCTTCTCCACGCAGGACGAGGCCGCGGCGGCCGTCGTCGTGGGCGACGGCACCGTCGAGGAGCCCGCCGGGGTCCCCGTCTTCGCCTGGAAGAACGAGACGCTCGAGGACTACTGGTGGACCGCCACCCAGATCCTGACGTGGCCGCGCCAGGCCGAGGGCCTCGGCCCCAACATGATCCTGGACGACGGCGGCGACGCCACGATGCTCGTCCACAAGGGTGCCGAGTTCGAGGCGCTCGGAGCGGTGCCGGCAAACCCGCAGGAGGGCGACGCCGACTACTCGCACGAGTACACGGTCTTCCTCGACACCCTCCGCTCCACGATCGGATCCGAGCCACTGAAGTGGACGACCATCGCCGCGGGGATCAAGGGCGTCACCGAGGAGACGACGACGGGCGTGCACCGCCTGTACCAGCTCGCCGCGCAGGGCAAGCTCCTCTTCCCGGCGATCAACGTGAACGACTCGGTCACGAAGTCGAAGTTCGACAACAAGTACGGCATCCGCCACTCGCTGCCCGACGGCCTGAACCGGGCCACGGATGTGCTGATCGGCGGCAAGGTCGCCGTGGTCTGCGGCTACGGCGACGTCGGCAAGGGTGCGGCGGAAGCCCTCCGTGGCCAGGGTGCCCGCGTGATCGTCACGGAGATCGATCCGATCTGCGCGCTGCAGGCCGCCATGGACGGCTACCAGGTCGCCACGCTCGAGACCGTGCTCGGCCAAGGCGACATCTTCATCACCACCACCGGGAACAAGGACGTCATCATGGCCCGTCACATGGCGGGCATGAAGCACCAGGCGATCGTCGGCAACATCGGCCACTTCGACAACGAGATCGACATCGCCGGGCTCGCGCGGATCCCCGGCGTCGAGAAGATCGAGATCAAGCCGCAGGTCCACGAGTGGGTCATCCCGGCCGGCGAGGCCGAGGGTGTGGAGAAGCACTCGATCATCATGCTGTCCGAAGGCCGCCTGCTGAACCTCGGCAACGCGACCGGTCACCCGTCCTTCGTCATGAGCAATTCCTTCGCGAACCAGACGATCGCCCAGATCGAACTCTTCACCAAGTTCGAGCAGGAGGACGCCGAGGGCAACCGCGAGTACGAGAACGAGGTCTACGTCCTGCCCAAGATCCTCGACGAGAAGGTCGCCCGCCTGCACCTCGACGCCCTCGGTGTCGAGCTCACGGAGCTGACCAAGGGGCAGGCCGAGTACCTCGACATCGATGTGGCCGGCCCGTACAAGTCCGAGCAGTACCGCTACTGAGGCCTGCGGACGCCCGATCTCCCGGCCGCTGCCGGCGCCCTGACGGGTACCGGCAGCGGCCGGATCGTTGTCGAACTGCATCCGGGGTACGCCGGGAAATCCGGCCTGTCGCGTAAAATCGCTTGGGGAGCAACGTCGAGGGGCAGGGGCATGCGCATGAAGCAGGAGTCGAGCAGGGCCGGTGCGCACCGGAAGGGCTGGAAGATCGCAGCCATCGGTGCAGCGGCGGTCGTCGTCGTCGGAGGCGGTGTTGGCATCGCCACGGCATCCCCGTGGAACGATCCTGCCGCCGGGTCCACCCCTGCCCCGTCGTCCCCGTCCTCCTCGTCCCCGGTGGCGGCCCCGGCCCCTGATGGGACATCGTCCGCCGCCCCGCGTCCGACGGTCTCCGCCGCCCCGGACGGCGACTACACCGTCGGCGTCACCCCCACCGACAAGGCCTCTGCGGTCAACCCCGCGACCGTCGCGGCCGTCAGCGTCGAGGGCGCGACCCTCGACGCCGTCGAACTGGTGCCCCGGGAAGGCGGCACGCCGATCGCCGGGACCCTGTCCGACGACGGCACGCGCTGGACCGCCACCGAACGGCTCGCCTTCGACACCGAGTACGAGTTCTCCTACACCGTGCTCGACGCAGCGGGAGACCCACAGCGGGCGACATCGACGTTCGCCACCGTCGAACCCGCCAACGAGGCCGACGCCGCGATGTTCCCGCTCGACGGCAGCACCGTCGGCACGGGCCAGCCCCTCGAGTTCACCTTCAGCGAGCCGGTGACCAACCGGGACGCGGTGGAGAAGGCCGTCACCGTCACCAGCACGAGCAACCAGCCCGGAGCGTTCTACTGGTTGTCCGACACCAAGGTCCGCTACCGTCCCGAGGAGTTCTGGGCCCCGAACAGCACCATCACCGTCGAGCTGAACCTCTTCGGCGTCGACCTCGGCAACGGCATGATCGGGAACGCCGACAGGACATTGACGATGAAGACGCACAACACGCGCCTCGCCGTCGTCGACAACGACACCAAGATGATGAACGTCTACCTCGACGGCAGGCTGGACCGCACGTTCCCCATCACGCTCGGCACCGACGAGTGGCCCTCCACCGAGGGCTACATGGTGGTGATGGAGCACTACGAGTCCACCCAGTTCCGGGCCGAGTCCATCGGCCTGGAGCCCGGCGACCCCGCCTACTACCCGCCGACGGTCGTGAACCACGCGAGCAGGCTGAGCAACGGCGGTGCCTTCGTCCACGAGGCCCTGCCGGCAGCCCAGGTGGCGCTGGGCAGTTTCAACGTCTCGCACGGCTGCATCGGCATGTCCCCCGAGGGCGCGGAGTACTTCTACAACACCTTCGGCCCCGGCGACGTGGTGCAAATCCTGAACACCGGTTACGGTCCCATGTACGTCTGGGACGGCTTCGGCGACTGGAACGTGCCCTGGAACGAGTGGACCGACCAGCCGTAGGCACCGGCCGATCCCGGACAGGCTCCGCAGGCTAGCCGAAAGGCAGCGTGTGGAGCCTTTTCGCTGTCGCCTCGGTGCGTTCGCGCTGGCGCATCATCGCCGCATAGTCGCGGTCCCGCCGCGATGCGATGACGGCGTGCAGGAACTCCTCCGGAGAGGTGTCCGCGGGCGGAGGCGGTGAGACGTGCCGGCTCGCCTCGGACGCGAGGTCGACGGACAGTGCGTACCGCGCCTGGGGGGTGAGCTTCGGCGCCTGCGCGAGGAACGTCGACATCCGCCGGGCCAGGGCGTCGGGGAGGCGCCCGATGTCCGCCGTCCCGGACCAGGTACGGAGCCTCGGCGGCATGACGGCGAGTGCCCGCGGTTTCACGACCACGCGCTCGCGCATGGCGTAGGTGCCGGCGAGCAGATCGCCGAGCCGCTTTGACCTGTCGTTGAAGAGGGACACGAGGAAGGCGAGCGATCCGCCGAGGAGGTAGATCTCCAGGATCGCCAGCATGCCGCGGATGAAGGCGTGCCGGAAGCGGATGGCCCCACCGTCGTCGCGCACGATCCGCAGGCCCATCACGAGCCGTCCCAGCGACTTGCCGCGCGTGAGGGTCTCGACGGTCACCGGGACGACGACGAGCAGGAGCACCACGACGACGAGCAGGAGGGCGGTGGTGAGCGCCGGATCGAGGGCGCCGCCGAACACGTTGCCGATCAGCAGCGCGAGGAGGATCCCGATTCCGAACTGTGCGACGACGTCGATCAGGATGCTCAGCCCCCGGGCGGCGAACCCGGCCGGCCTGAGTTCGAGGACGACGGCCTCGCCGGTGACGATCGAACTCATGTGACCCCCTGGACGCGTGCTGCTGGAGCGTTGCGGCGCACGCCGGCTGCGGCGCCGCCGGGCCCAGCCTATCGCTGCGCCACCCCCGAGGGGCGTCGCCGGGCCGCGGGACCGGCAGGGTGTCCGCAGGGTGCGTCGGGGCGGGCGCTCCGGTCCGCGGGGACTATAGGGTTGGGCGCATGGACGTGGACGCATTCATCGCCGTGCACCGCGGCGACTGGCAACGCCTGGACGAACTCGTCGGTCGCCGCCGGCTCGACGGCGCCGAATCCGACGAGCTGCTGGTGCTCTACCAGCGCGTCTCCACGCACCTGTCCATCATCCGTTCCGTGGATCCCGAGAGCGCCCTGTCGGGGTCCCTGTCCACGCGCCTCTCACGGGCCCGCACGCGCTTCACCGGCGCGAGGTCCAACACGCTCGAGGACATCGCCACCTTCTTCGTGTTCGCCCTGCCGGCCGCGTTCTACCGCATCCGGTGGCTCACGGTGGCGGTGGGGGTGCTGTTCCTCGCCGTGACCTCGCTGTACGCCCTCTGGGTGGGGACGCCCGGGGTCATCCAGGCCCTGGGCCCGGAGGAGGACCTCCGGCGCTACGTGGAGGAGGACTTCGTCGACTACTACTCCGAGAACCCGGCGGCGTCCTTCGCGGGGCTCGTCTGGACGAACAACGCCTGGATCGCGCTCCAGGCCGTCGCCTTCGGCGTGACGGGCATCTGGCCGGCCTTCATCCTGTACCAGAACGCACAGGGCCTGGGTATCGCCGCGGGCACGATGGCGTCCTACGACAAGTTCGACGTGTTCCTGCTCTACATCCTGCCGCACGGCTTCATGGAACTCACCGCCATCTTCATCGCGGCGGCCGCCGGCCTGCGGATCTTCTGGTCCTGGGTGGCTCCCGGACGGCGCTCCCGGTCCGTGGCCCTGGCGCAGGAGGGGCGTGCCCTGATCACGGTGGCGCTCGGACTGGTCCTGGTGCTGCTCGTCTCCGGTCTCGTCGAGGGTTTCGTGACGCCGAGCGGGCTGCCCCCGTGGCTCCGGCTCACCATCGGCTTCCTGGTCCTCGCCGCCTACTGGGCCTACACCCTGATCCTCGGGCGGCGGGCGGTCGCGGCGGGGCACCGCGGCGACCTCGGCGCCGTCGACCGGGGGGACGCCGTCATCACGGCCTGAACCCGCGATCGCCGGCGTGCGGGGAGTCTCCCGGGCGGGCCCGCGTCCGGCCGGTAGTGTCGAAGACGCCGGACCAGGGCCGGCAGCACCAACCGAGGAGACATCGATGGCCGAGACCGACAGCACCCGTTCAACCGCCTCCACCGGGCACGGCCCGGACCACGACGGAACGGCCCCGCGCCCTTCCGCTCCGGGCGCGGAGGACGCCGTGCGCGACGACGCGACGGCATCGGACGGCGCGGAACCGCCCACCCGGATGATCCCGGCGGTGCAGGACGGCCCCACCGGCCACGGGACCGGCTCGCATCCGGACGGCTCCGAGGCGGATCCCGAGGCGAGGGACCCCGAGGCGCACGGCCCCGGGGCCGCAGGCGGGACGGCCGTGGACGACGCCCCCGGGACGCCGTCCGGTGCCCACCCGTTCCACGGTGCCGATCGGACTCCCGGGGACGGGAGCCGCGCGACCCCGGCCGCCGGGGAGCCGTCGACGGACACCGCGGCGCTCTCGGTGCGCCCCACCGACACGGAAGCGGCACGGCGCGCGGCCGTCCGCGACCAGGCGGTAGCGGCGAAGCCCGCCCTGGCGCGCTTCCTCCAGGTCGTCGTCGCCCTCTTCTTCCCCGTCATCGTCGTGGCGGCCGCAGTCCGCGCCGTCGCGTCGTCGTCCTTCCTGTGGCTCGAATACCACCGGCCGGGCTTCCCCGCGGACGCGTACGGCTTCTCGCTGGACGACCGCATGACCTACGGCTCCTACGCGCTCGACTACGTGCTGAACTTCGCTCCCGCGCGCTATCTCGGCGGCCTAGTGACGGCCGACGGCGAGCCCCTGTTCCTCGAGTCCGAAGTCGGCCACATGGCGGACGTGAAGCGCGTGCTGGGCCTGTCCTTCTTCGTGGCCCTCGTGCTCCTCGTGCTGGCCGTCCTGGCCTGCGTCTACCTCGCGCGGCGGTACCGGGGCGGCATCCGGCGCGCGCTGTTCTCCGGCGCCGTCCTCACGCTCGTCGGCATCGCGGTCCTGACGGTCCTCGCGGTCCTCGCATGGCAGACGTTCTTCACGCAGGTCCATGCCCTGTTCTTCGCCGACGGCTCGTGGACCTTCCGGGTCGACGACACCCTGATCAGGCTCTTCCCCGAACAGTTCTGGACGGACTCGGCGCTCACCGTCGCGGTACTCGTGCTGGCGGCGACCGTCCTCACCCTGGTCCTGACCTGGCCCACGAAAGCCCGGCGGGAGCGCTCGATGCTGGCGCAGGACGCCCTGCGGTCCCGCTACCAGGACGCCCTCGACGCCTCCTAGCGGGATCTGCGGGGCGCCGCTAGCGCTTGGCGTACAGCCCCTCCAACGCCTCCGCGTGGTCGGCGACGACGGCGGCCCGCTTCAGCTTGAGGGTGGGCGTGAGGTGGCCCGACTCCACGGTGAACTCCGCGTCCAGCACGGTGAACCGCCGGATCTGTTCGGCCTGCGACACCGTGGCGTTCGCGGCGTCGACGGCCCCCTGCAGTTCGGCGAGGACATCGGCGTCGGTCACGGCCTGCCCGGCGGTGAGGTCCGGCTTGCCGTGGGCTGCCGCCCACGGACCGAGCGCCTCGCGGTCGAGGCTGAGGAGGGCGCCGATGAAGGGCCTGCCCTCGCCGACCACCACGGCCTGCGACACGAGCGGGTTCTCCCGCAGTGTCTCCTCGAGGGGGCCGGGCGCCACGTTCTTGCCGCCCGCCGTCACCAGCAGGTCCTTCTTGCGGCCCGTGATGGTGAGGAAGCCGTCCTCGTCGAGGGAGCCCAGGTCGCCCGTGCGGAAGTACCCGTCGGCGGTGAAGGCCTCCGCCGTCGCCTGCTCGTTGCGGTAGTACCCGGCGAAGATGCCGGTACCGCGGACCTGGACCTCGCCGTCGTCGTCCAGCCGGACGCTCGTGCCCGGCATGGGGATGCCCACCGAGCCCACCCGCGTGAGCGGAACGGTGTTGACCGTGCACGGCGCCGTGCTCTCCGTCAGGCCGTAGCCCTCCTGCACCAGAATGCCGGCGCCGCGGAAGAAGTGCGTGAGGTGCTCGCTGAGCGGGCTGGCGCCGGAGACCGTGTAGGTGACCTCGCCGCCGAACACGCTGCGCAGCCGGGGGTAGAGGATGCGGTCGAACACGGCGTGCGACGCCCGCAGGACGGCCGAGGGCCCGCGGCCCCCGCGTGCGCGGGCATCGACGGCACGGGAGTAGGCGACGGCGGTGCGCTCCGCCGCGGCGAAGAGCCGGCCCTTGCCCGCCTCGGCGGCACGCTGCCCGGCCGTCGCGTGGATCTTCTCGAAGATGCGGGGGACGGCGAGGAGGAACGTGGGCCGGAAGGTCGTCAGGTCCTCCAGCAACTGCGCGGCGGAGCCGGAGTGCGCCAGCTTGATGCCGCCGGTGAAGCAGACCACCTGCACGGCGCGCGCCAGCACGTGGGCGAGCGGCAGGAACATCAGCGTCCTCGCGTTCTCCTGCTGCAGGAACTCGGGCAGGAACTCCAGGGTGTTGACGGCGAAGAGCGCGAAGTTGCCGTGCGTGATCACACAGCCCTTGGGCCTGCCGGTGGTCCCCGAGGTGTAGACGATCGACGCGGCGTCGGCGAGGCCCCGGGAGGAGCGTGCAGCCTCGAGCGCCCCGTCGGACACGGCCTGACCGGCGGCGCCGAACGATGCGAGGGTGGCCTCGTCGCCGAGGTCCTCGGTGGTCAGGCGCACCACCGTCGTCGCATCGGACCGGCCCGCCCGGGCTGCGGCGTCACGCACGATGTCCGCCTTGTGCCCGTCCTCGACGAAGACGACGGCGGGCCGGGCGTCCTCGAGGATCCACGCCACCTGATGCGCGGAGGACGTCTCGTAGATCGGCACGGTCACCGCTCCGGCGAACCAGATGGCGACGTCGGCGACGGTCCACTCGTAGCGGGTCTTCGACATCACGGCGACGGCGTCGCCGGGCTGCACGCCGCGCGCCATCAGCCCCTTGGCCAGCGCGGACACCTGCGCCAGGAACTCCGAGGCCGGGACGTCCCGCCACCGCCCGTCGGATCGCAGGGCGAACAGGGCCCTCGCCGGGTCGGCGTCGTGGGTCCTCAGGAGGAGGTCGGTGGTGTTGCTGGTGGCCGGGAGGTCGACCAGGAGTTCCGTGATGGCTTCGCGCACCATTGCTCGCTTTCGTTCCGGTGGCCGGGAGGTCCCGGCCTAGATCCAGCTCGGCAGCCACATGCGCATGCGCCACTGGTCGTAGGGGATGATCTCTGCCGTCCAGATGGGCAGGAAGTACGCCGAGAGGGCCACGGCCGCAGCCAGGAACACCCCCACGAGCACGATACCGCGCCGTCTCCGGGCGGCATCCGCGGCAGGGCTCCCCAGCACGAGGCCGAGGCAGTAGACCAGCGCCAGCACGAGATAGGGCTCGAACGCCACCGCGTAGAAGTAGAAGGTGGTGCGTTCCGGGTACAGGAACCAGGGCAGGTAGCCGGCGGCCACGCCGGTGAGGATCGCGGCGGCACGCCAGTCGCGGCGGCCGAGCCAGAAGAACACGAGCACGAGCAGGGACAGGGCCGCGGCCCACCAGATCAGCGGGTTGCCGAGCACGGTGACGGCCTGCGAGCAGGCGTCCTCGCCGCAGCCGGCCGGCTTCTCGTAGAAGAACGACGTCGGGCGTCCCATCACGAGCCAGGACCACGCGGACGCCTCGTAGGGATGGTCGGAGCCGAGGCCCTGGTGGAACGTGAACGCGCTACGGTGGTACTCCGCGAGCGATCGCAGCGGGTCCGGCACCCAGCCCCACTGCTCCGACGGGTTGCGCTCGGCCCACCTGCGGTCGTACGCATCCTCCGAGAGGAACCAGCCCGTCCACGTGCCGAGGTACGTCAGCGCGGCCACCGGCACGAGGCAGGCGAAGGCGAGCAGCCCGTCCTTGACCGCGCCCCCGAGGACCCAGTGGTGCACCCCGGCGATGCGCCGGGCGCTCATGTCCCACGCGACGGTCATCAGGCCGAACGCCGCGATGTACGGCAGGGCCGACCACTTGGTGCCCAGGGCCAGCCCGAGGCAGAAGCCGGCGGCGAGGCGCCAGGGCCGGAGGCCGAGGAAGGGGCCCCAGGACAGCTGGGCGGGGGTCGCCCTCCCGTCGTCGTTCCGCCCGACGATCGAGGCCAGGCGGCGGGCGAGGCGCCGTCGTCCGTCGTCCCGGTCCAGGAGGAGCGCCGCGAACGCGGCCAGGAGCCAGAAGCTCAGGAAGATGTCGAGCAGAGAGGTGCGTGATTCCACCAGGTGGTGGCCGTCGACGGCGAGGAGGAGGCCGGCGGCCGCACCGAGCAGCGCCGAGCCGAACATCCGCCGGGCCACGACGGCGAGCAGGAGGACGGACAGCGTTCCGACGGCGGCGGCGGAGAAGCGCCAGCCGAACGCGTTGTCGGAACCGAACAGCAGCATGCCGACGGCGATCATCCACTTGCCCACGGGCGGGTGCACCACGTAGTTCGGGGCGTCGAGGAGGACGCCGGGGTCGCCCGCGTTGAAGGAGTCGTCGGCGTCCTCCGGCCATTCCCGCTCGTAGCCCGACTGCAGCATCGAGTAGGCGTCCTTGACGTAATAGGTCTCGTCGAACACGAGGGATCCCGGCTCACCGAGCCGGGCGAACCGCAGGACACCGCCGAGCAGGGCCATGGCGAGGGGAAGGATCCAGGCCACCGACCCACCCGGGGCGGCTGCGCCGAGGAGGCGGGCGGCCAGGGCGTCCCGCGAGAAGGCGCGCGCCGGCGCGACCACCCGGGCTCCGCCGAACGTCGGACTGTCCCCTCGGGGGCGGACGGCGGTGTGGCTCACCCTGTCATGCTACCGGCGGTGCCCCCGCGTGCTCGGCAGGCCCGGCGGGCTGTCCAGGACGGCTCGGGTACTGCGGCGGCTAGGCTGGTCCGGTGAGCCAGCCACGCGACGACGCCCCCGACCTGACCGAGGAGGACCCCGCCGGGTCCGAGGACGGGTACCCGGAGGGGACCCCGGACGACCGGGGGTCCTCCGAGGTGCTGCCGGGCAGCGCCGGCGAGGAACCGGCGCGTGCGTCCGCCGCCTACCGGGGCACGGCCGGGGACGGCAGCGGGCGCGGACGTATCGTCCTCGCGGCGACCCCGATCGGCAACATGGGGGATGCGACGGAGCGCCTGATCGGACTGCTCCGGTCGGCCGATGTCGTCGCGGCCGAGGACACCCGCCGCCTGCACCGCCTGGTGCAGGCACTCGGAGTCACGGTCACGGGCCGGGTCATCAGCTACCACGAACACAACGAGGCGGAGCGCACGCCCGAACTCCTCGACCTGGTGCGGGACGGCGCCACGCTGCTGATGGTGACGGACGCGGGGATGCCCTCGGTGTCCGATCCGGGCTACCGGCTCGTCGAGGCGGCGGTCGGGGAGGGGCTCGACCTGACGGCTGTGCCCGGTGCCTCGGCCGTCCTCGCGGCCCTCGCCCTGTCCGGCCTGCCCACGGACCGGTTCTGCTTCGAGGGGTTCCTGCCGCGGAAGCCCGGCGTGCGCGCGGGGCGCCTGGCCGACCTGGCGTCGGAGCGCCGCACCATGGTGTTCTTCGAGGCGCCCCACCGCCTCGAACCGATGCTGCGCTCGCTGCAGCAGGCCTTCGGCTCGGACCGCCCGGCAGCAGTGGCCCGCGAGCTGACGAAGGTGCACGAACAGGTGGTCCGCGGTTCGCTCCTCGAGCTGCTGCAGTGGGCCCAGGACACCGAGGTGCGGGGGGAGATCGCCGTCGTCGTCGCAGGTGCGCCGGAGGCGCCGCCGTCGCGCCCTGAGGACCACGTCGCGGAGGTCAACACGCTGATCGGGGGCGGGATGCGCCTGAAGGACGCCGTGGCCGCAGTGGCCTCCGATAGCCGGGTCAGCAAGCGGGAGCTGTACGCGGCGGTGATCGCCGCCCGCTGAGGATACCCGGACCGGGGTTTGTGCAGTCGACCAAAGCCGGTGGCACGTGGTCGTGCAGCCTTCACTGGACACCCTTTCTCCGCCGGGTCTAGCGTGAACGGGAATGTCCCCCTCGGGACGCGCCCCGAACACTTCGCGAAGGAGCTAGGTATGGCTGTCACCGCCGACCAGGAGAAGGCAGTACTCGACAAGGTGCCCACCGGGCTCTTCATCGGCGGGCAGTGGCGGGCGTCGTCGTCCGGTGCCACGTTCGACGTCGAGGACCCGGCCACCGGGCGCACCCTCCGAACCCTCGCGGATGCGACGCCCGAGGACGGTATGGCCGCGCTCGACGCAGCAGCCGCGGCCCAGGCCGACTGGGCCCGGACCGCGCCGCGCGAGCGGGGGGAGATCCTGCGACGAGCCTTCGACCTGGTCACCGCGCGGGCCGACGAGTTCGCGCTGCTGATGACCCTCGAGATGGGGAAGCCGCTCGCCGAGGCCCGCGGCGAGGTGACCTACGGGGCCGAGTTCCTGCGCTGGTTCTCGGAGGAGTCCGTCCGCATGTCCGGCCGGTACTCGACCTCCCCCGACGGCAGGTCCCGGCTGCTCGTGAGCAAGAAGCCCGTGGGGCCGTGCCTGCTCATCACGCCGTGGAACTTCCCCCTGGCGATGGCCACCCGGAAGATCGCCCCCGCGATCGCCGCCGGGTGCACCATGGTGCTCAAGCCCGCGAACCTCACGCCCCTGACCTCGTCGCTGTTCGCCACCGTGCTGCAGGAGGCCGGCCTCCCCGCCGGAGTCCTCAACATCGTCAACACCACCACCGCGGGGGCCGTCACGGGTCCCCTCATCGAGGACCCGCGCCTGCGCAAGCTCTCCTTCACGGGTTCGACGCCGGTGGGCCGCAGCCTCCTCGCGGCCGCCTCGCAGAACGTGCTGAGGACCTCCATGGAACTCGGCGGCAACGCGCCGTTCCTGGTGTTCGAGGACGCCGACCTCGACGCGGCGGTCGACGGTGCGATGCTCGCGAAGCTGCGGAACATGGGCGAGGCCTGCACGGCGGCCAACCGGTTCATCGTGCACGAATCGGTCGCGGACCGCTTCGCAGCCGCGCTCGCCGAGCGCATGGAGGGCATGACCCCCGCACGCGGCACGGAGGAGGAATCCACGCTCGGCCCCCTGATCGACCAGAAGAGCCGGGACAAGGTGCACGAACTGGTGAGCGCAGCGGTCGGGGGCGGCGCACAGGCCGTCACGGGCGGATCGCCCGTGACCGGCGACGGCTACTTCTACCAGGCCACGGTGCTCACGAACGTGCCCCGGTCCTCGCGGATCCTGCAGGAGGAGATCTTCGGGCCGGTGGCCCCCATCATCACCTTCAGCACCGAGGACGAGGCCGTGGAGCTCGCCAATGACACCGAGTACGGGCTCGTGGCCTACGTCTTCACGCGCGACCTCAACCGCGGGCTGCGCATCGGGGAACGCCTCGACACGGGGATGCTGGGGCTCAACGCCGGTGTCGTGTCCAACGCCGCCGCCCCCTTCGGCGGCGTCAAGCAGTCCGGTCTCGGCCGTGAGGGCGGCGCCGAGGGGATCGAGGAATACCTGTACACGCAGTACGTCGGCATCGCCGATCCCTACGCCTCCTGATCCGGGAGGTCCCCGGGCACGATCCGCACGGGAGCAGCGAGGGCCGGCACCCGTCGGGGTGCCGGCCCTTCGTACGCCCGCGGCCCGGGTCAGCGGCGCACGGTGCCCCGGAAACGGTTCAGGAGCGACTGCGGGAACAGCCGTGCCCTGACCCTGGTGGGCCATGAGCTCCCGCTGCGGAGCGCGCGGGTGACGGTCTCGACGTCGTCCCACTGCGGAGCCGCCACGGGTCGGGCGAGCATCGTCACCGGGAGGGAACTCCCGCCGCGTCCTCCGGCGTACCCGTCGACAGGACGGACGACGTCGGGGTGCTCGGCGTACTCCTCGTACTCGTAGGCCGTCCGGAGCCTGGTGAGCGACGCCACGGGGGAGCCGGCCAGGCGGGCGTCCCGGCCGAGGCGGCCGGCGAAGGTCCGGGGGGTGTCCGTCGGCTCCAGCGGGTAGCCGTAGTCGCCCGCCAGCTCCGTCGTCTCGGCCCACGCCGCGGTGGCTGCCCCGGTGCCGTCCGGGGTGTCCGCGGCCACCGACCTGCGGCGGGAGCGGGTCCTCGCCGAGCGGAGGAGGAGCGGCAGGAGGGCGAGCAGCGCGATGCCGGCGACGGCGAGCAGGCCTGCGACCGGCTGCGCCTCGTCCTGCGCCCCGCCGGCCTGCGTACCGTCCTCGGCGTCGGCGGTCTCCTCCGCGGAGCCGGTCCGTCCGCCGGCGGGAAGCCCGCCGGGGTTCAGGGCGTCCGTGTCGTCCGCACGCGGTCCCACCGGCGCGAAGGCCTGCTGGGCATAGGTGGGTACGACGCCGCGGGACGGCGTGGGTTCGAACTGGACCCAGCCCACACCCTCGAAGTACAGCTCCGGCCACGCGTGGGCGTTGCGGGAGTCGACCACGAATTCCCGGAGCTCGGTGCCGGCGGGGCCCTGCTCCGTGTCGCCCGTGGGACTTCCGGGCGTGTAGCCGACGGCCACCCGGCTCGGGATCCCTGCCGCCCGCGCCATGACGGCCATCGTTCCCGCGTAGTGGACGCAGTACCCGGATTTGGACTCGAGGAAGCGCGCCATCACGTCCATGCCGCTGCCGTCGTAGCCGCCGTCGACCGGCGCCTCCACGGAGTAGGTGAACTGGGGGCCGCGGAGGTAGTTCTGGATCGCGAGCGCCTTGTCGTACGGGTTCACGAAGTCGCCGGCGACCTCGTCCGTGGTGGTGCGGACGATGTCAGGGGTGTCGTCCGGCAGCTCGGTGAACACCTCGGGCACGGAGTCGGACTCGGAGGGGCGGATGGAGCCCAGGCCCTCGCGCGTGAGGGCGGCCGATCGGCTCTGCACCAGGTAGCTCTGGCGTGCCGTCGAGCCCCCGTCCGTGGCGAGGATGGAGAGATTCGCCGGATCCCAGGCCCACCTGCCGGACAGGTCGGTGACACCCTCGGGTGCGTAGGGGGACAGGAGCCATGGACTCGCATAGCTCTGCGTCGTGATCCGGGTGAAGACCGTGGTGCCGTCGGGGACGGATCCGGGTGCGCCCTGCTCCGCCCCGATGTCGCGGACACCGCTCTCGCGCCCGTCGAGCCTCTGGTCCGGCTCCCACCGCCGGCCGCTGAAGTCCTCGAGGGTCACCGCCCGCAGGTACAGGGGGGTGTCCGAGTTCGTCGAGTAGGCGATGCGCCCGAACCCTGTCGGGTTGCGCAGGTCGTTGCCGAGCGTCACCGCCGGGTTGAGCCCGGTGGCGTTGCCCCACACGTTCATGCGCGCACCCTGCGGGAAGGCCCCGGAGGTGAAGCCGGGCACGAACAGCGGCAGGATCACGGTCACGGCCAGGGCCGAGGCTCCGATGATCACGCTCCGCCCCGCGAACCCCGAGGACGCCCGCGCGCCGCCCGACGCGAGCCGGTTCTCACGCCACTGCGCCAGGGCCAGGAGCAGCAGGTACGCCAGCGCGGTCAGGAGGAAGGCGGACATCCCGACGCCGTTCGGCTTCACGACGGCCGGTGCGATCAGGACGGTGAAGAGCGCGAGCCCGCTCGCGGCGGGCATGCGCAGGGTCGTGGCGCAGACGTCCACGAGGATCGCGATGAGCCCCAGGGCGGCGCACACGATGAGGAAGATACCGGCGCCGGGCAGCACCGGGGCCACCTGGGAGACGACGGTCTCCTCGGCCTGCGCGAGGAGGCGCTGGAGCTCGAGCGAGGTGCCGTGACCCGGGACGATCGCGAGGATGCTCTGCCGCGGGAAGAACTGGGCGGTGAGGGACCCGACGAGCGCCAGGACGCCCACGAGCGCCGACAGCACCCCGCTCAGGCGGAGCGTCCGGGTCAGCGCCATGGCGAGGAGTACCGGTACGAGCGTGCGCACCACGGGCAGGAACCAGGTCCACGCGTCCACGACCCCGTTGAGGCTCGTCGCCGCGGCGAGCACGGCCAGGAGGGAGGCGCCCGTGACGGCCCAGTGCCATGGATCGGGAAGGGACGGCCGTGCTGCGGCCGACGCCGTCGGAGCAGGCACGTCCGCGGCGGCGGGGCGGTCGAGTGTCGAGGTCATGCTGGTCCCCTGGTGGTGTCGCGGGAAGGTCGGTGCGGCGCGGGTGGACGGGTCGCGGTGGGGGAGGTCCCGGCCGGCGCAGGGCCGTCCGCGGTCCCGAGTCCGGCCCACACGGTCGGCAGCTGTGCCGCGGGGGAGGCCGCGGTCGCGTGCCAGCCGGCATCGCGCAGGATGGCGAGTTGCCGCTGCGCATCGGCGGGCCGTTCGGACGCGATGATGGCGTAGGACGCCGATCCGTAGTCCGACGCGGAGGCGAGTGCCCTCGCCTCCTCGATCGTGATGACGCCGAGGACCGCGACGAGCGGCCCGCGGTGGCGTGTGGCGGCGAGCTTGTCGAGCAGGTCGTCCCCGAAGGCGGAGTGCTGTGCGTGCTGGGGTGCTTCCGGTGCCGAGCGGCGGATCCGGCGCGCAGCATTACGCGCCGCCTCGCCCGCCCGCACCACGCTGCTGCCGGCGCGCTCCTCCAGCTGCTGGCGGCGTCCGGCCTCCGGGGCGAGTTCGAGGGCCGCGAGTCCTTCCGCGATACCGGCGACCGCACCCGGTCCCTGGTGTTCCTCGTCGGTCGGGAACGGTGCGGACCGTGAATGCAGCAACGCGGGCGCACCCTGGTGGTCGAGGAACCGCAGGGCGTAGTTGCGCTCGAGCAGGTGGGCACTGACCGACATCGCGGCGGTGACGGCCCACTCGAAGGTCGGGGAGGTGGACAGCCCGTTGCCGGCGACCCCGTCGAAGACCGTGCTGAATCCGGTGCCGAAGCTCGAGTGCCGCTGGTCCAGGAGCAGGGTGGCCTGCGGTGTGGTCACCGATTCCTCCTGCCGCACCATGAGTTCGTTGTGGCGCGCCGTCGCGGCCCAGTGGACCCGGCGCAGGGAGTCCCCGTGCCGGTACTCGCGCGTCATGACGTCGTCGTCGCTCGGATTCGCCTGGCGGCGTGTGGCCGCCATGCCGTCGCTGCCGCGGGACCCGGCGAGGGTGGTGCCCAGCAGTTCGAGGGGTGCCGGTGTGACCACGAGGTCGTCCGCCCCGCCGAGGACGTGCCGCGACTTCCCCAGACCGAAGGGATCGGTGAACTCCGCGGTCACGGGCCCGATGGGGTAGACGCCCCGCGACGCGGACCGGAGCCGGTACTCGTACACCGAGGTGCCCTCGCGCGTCGGGTTGCGCGAGGGGTAGGTGAACCGGGGGGCCTGGCCGAAACGGGCCGGGAGCAGCTCCTCCATCGCGATGCTCGCACCCCCCGCGACGGTCGCCGCGAGGGAGAGCGTGACCGTCGTCGTCGACCCGATCTCCATGGACTGCGGCTGGAAGCGGCGGCTCACGGTGAAGCGGGGCTTGACGAGCCGGAGCACGACGATCGACGCCAGCGGCAGCGCCAGCAGGAGCACCCCCACGTACAGGAGGTCGCGGCGTCCCAGGACCTGCGCGGCCAGCAGTGCGACGACGGCGGTGGCGACGAAGCCCCACCCGCGCACCGTCAGGATGCGTGAGGGGAGCTTGTCGAGGAGGGCCATCAGGATTCCGTCGGTGCTAGGAGGGGAGAAGGCGGGAGGAGGGCGGGATCGGCGACGTCGGCACAGTCACCGCCGCTGCACCTCGCGGGCCACCGGCACCCGCGCGAGGACGTCCTGCACGATCGTCGATGCCGTCTCGCCGGCGCTGGTGGCCTTGCGGTCGAGCAGGAGGCGGTGGGCCAGGACGGCGTCGGCGATCGCGGCGACGTCGTCGGGCAGGACGAAGTCGCGGCCCTCGAGCGCCGCTCCGGCCTTCGCGGCGCGCAGGAGCTGCAGCAGCGACCGGGGACTCGCGCCGAGCCGAAGCCGCGGATGGTCCCGCGTGGCACGGCCGATGGCCACGGTGTAGTCCTTCACCGCGGGCGAGACGTACACACCCCGCACCTGGCGCATCATGCCGGCGATGTCCGTGACGCTCGCGACCGGGCGGATCGCCTCGAGCGGCGACACCGACTGGTGGGTCTCGAGCATGTCCGCCTCCGCACGG
This sequence comes from Arthrobacter sp. TmT3-37, assembly GCF_054510835.1. Lineage (NCBI taxonomy): Bacteria > Bacillati > Actinomycetota > Actinomycetes > Micrococcales > Micrococcaceae > Arthrobacter > Arthrobacter sp. TmT3-37. The sequence continues at coordinate 475,146 of NZ_JBTNDU010000002.1, forward strand.
GCGTCCGGGTAACCCATGGAGATCCGCGCCATGAAGCGGTCGCGCTGGGCCTCGGGAAGCGGATAGGTGCCCTCCATCTCGATGGGGTTCTGCGTCGCGACCACCATGAACGGCTCGCCGAGGGCATGGGTGTGCCCGTCCACGGTCACCTGGTGCTCCTCCATGCATTCGAGGAGCGAGGACTGCGTCTTGGCCGAGGCGCGATTGATCTCGTCGCCGATGACGATATTCGCGAACACGGGCCCCGGCCGGAACTCGAACCGCCGGGAATCCTGGTTGAAGATCGACACGCCGGTCACGTCGGAGGGCAGCAGGTCGGGCGTGAACTGGATGCGGTTCACCGTGCAGTCGATCGTCCGGGCGAGCGTCTTGGCGAGCAGGGTCTTGCCGACGCCCGGCACGTCCTCGAGGAGGAGATGCCCCTGGGCGAGGAGGACGGTGAGGGCGAGCCGGGCGGCGTCGGGCTTACCGTCGATGACCGTGTCGATGGAGGAGAGGATGCGGGTGCTGATGTCGTGGAAGGTCGCGCCGGGCACGTCCGCCGGTGCCGCCAATCGTGGATCCGCTGCTATCTCGGCGATGTTGTGCTGTACGTCCATGGGCACCTTCCATGCGTGCGGCTGCGGCGGCAGGCGGCGACCGGGACGGCCGGGCAATCGACACGCAGGTGACAGCCGTGGCCGGTCCGGCTCGGGGCAGGACAGACCCGGTTGAATGATTCAACAGATTACTAGCTCAACTTGCTCCCCGGGGGATAAGTTCCGCGCCGGAACTAGGCTTGAAGCATGTGTACCAGTGCAGCAGCCGTCCGTCACCCCTACGCGGCCGGGGAGACACCACCGGCCTATCGGGAACAGGACACCCCGGGCGCCTCGGCCGCCGCGGACGACGGCACGGCCGATCCGGACGCTCCGGCCGTCCGGCGGCGGCGCAAGGGCGGCTACCCGCCGCTGCCGGAGCCGCTGCCCGTCCCCGTCCTCGACAACCACACGCACTTCGACTTCCGCGAGGGGCCCGTGCAGGTGACGATCGCCGAAGCCCTGGACGCGGCCGAGGCCGCCGGGGTCAGGGGCGCGGTGCAGGTCGGCACCGACCTCGAGTCCTCCCGCTTCACCGCCGCCGTCGTCGAGCAGGACCGGCGGCTCCTCGGTGCCGTGGCCCTGCACCCCAACGATGCTCCGCTGCTCGCCGCGGAGGGGGCGCTCGGTGCCGCGCTCGAGGAGATCGAGCACCTCGCCGCCGGCCCGCGCATCCGCGCCCTGGGGGAGACCGGGCTGGACTACTTCCGGACCGGCGAGGACGGGCGCGGCAGCCAGCTCGTGTCCTTCCGCAGCCACATCGACATCGCCAAGCGGCTCGGCAAGGCACTCCAGATCCACGACCGCGATGCACACGACGACGTCGTCCGGACGCTGCTCACGGACGGAGCCCCCGACCGGGTCGTCCTGCACTGCTTCTCGGGGGACGCGGACCTCGCGCGGACCTGCAACGAGCACGGCTGGTACATGTCCTTCGCCGGGACGGTGACCTTCAAGAACGCCGACACCCTGCGGGAGGCCCTGCTCGTCGCCGACCCGGCGCTCGTCCTGACCGAGACCGATGCGCCGTTCCTGACGCCCCACCCCTACCGCGGCCGGCCCAACGCCTCCTACGCGGTGCCCTACACGGTCAGGGCCATGGCGGGCATCCTGGGGACCGACCTCGACGCCCTCTGCGCCCGGCTGACGGCGAACACCGAGGCCGTGTACGGCAGCTGGACCTGATCCGGCAGCCGGGTCCACCGGCCCCCGTGTCGGTGCCAGGTAGCGGGAGCGGGTAGTACCGGGGCCGGTTTCCGAGTACCCCTTCCGCGAAGTCGGGTGGAGGGCACTCGTGCCCTGCGGCGTCCTTCTTCGTAATGTTCTCGACGGGGAGCATCGCCCGCCCGCCATCGCGCCGTGGCCGGCATGCCCTTCCAGCACCGTCCTTCTCGTGAGACCGGAAGACGGCGGTGTGCCCGACGGCTTCCCTCCCCAGCCGGGAAGCCGTGCCTCCGCGGGTCGGTGGCGCCGGAACCCTCCTGAGACCAGGGTTCGCACGAGGCGTCGCCGGCCCGCGGGGCGGACGACGCCGGCCGGGCGCCGCGCAGCGGGGACCGGGCTCCCGGACCGATACGATTGCAGGGTGACAACGCCCCCCGCCGCACACCAGCCCGCGCCCCTCTTCGGAGCCGCAGACATCCGGCGACTGGCGGCCGAGGTGGACATCCGTCCCACGAAGACCCTGGGGCAGAACTTCGTCATCGACGGCAACACCATCCGCCGTATCGTCGCGGCCGCGAACCTCGATGCGGGCGAGACCGTCCTCGAGGTGGGCCCGGGACTCGGGTCCCTGACGCTCGGCCTGCTCGACGCCGCAGAGCGCGTCGTCGCCGTCGAGATCGATCCGGTCCTGGCCGGGAAACTGCCCGACACGATCGCCCGCTGGCGGCCCGACCGCACGGCTGCCCTCGACGTCGTCCTCGAGGACGCCCTGCGCGTGACGGAACTGCCGCACCCGCCCACGGCGCTCGTCGCCAATCTGCCGTACAACGTCGCCGTCCCCGTGGTCCTCAACCTCCTCGAGCGTTTCCCGTCCCTCCGGCACGGGCTCGTGATGGTGCAGGACGAGGTGGCCGACCGGCTCGCTGCTCCTCCCGGCTCGAAGACCTACGGCGTACCGTCCGTCAAGGCGGCCTGGTACTCGAGCATGGCGAAGGCGGGGGTCGTGGGCATGAACGTGTTCTGGCCGGCACCGAAGATCGCCTCGGGCCTCGTCCGCTTCACGCGCAGGGAGCCGCCCGCGACAAGCGCCACCCGGGAGCAGGTGTTCGCCGTCATCGACGCCGCGTTCGCCCAGCGCCGGAAGACCCTGCGGGCGGCGCTCGCAGGCTGGGCGGGGAGCCCCGTCCTCGCGGAGGAGGCGCTGCGCGCCGCCGGCGTGGACCCGACCGCCCGCGGCGAGGTCCTCGACATCGTGGCGTTCGCGCGCATCGCGGAAGCCCGCGCGATGGCCGCGGACTCCCCGGCATGAACTGAGCGGGTGGGTTAGGTTGGTGGGTATGGTCCCGGGCAGAACAGTCGACAAGCGCTCCGGTGCCCGTTCCGTCCGCGTGAAGGCCCCCGGGAAGATCAACGTCGCCCTCCGGGTCGGTCCTCCGCGCGAGGACGGGTACCACGGGATCGCCAGCGTCTTCCTCGCGGTCTCCCTGTACGAGGAGGTCACCGCCACGGAGGTCCCCGGCGACGGCATCAGCGTCACGGTGAACGCCGCGGGTACCCTCAACCTCCCCGCCGACTCGATCCCGCTCGACCGGACCAATCTCGCGGTCCGCGCCGCGGAGCTCCTGGCCGAGGTCAGTCCGGGCCGTTCGGGGGTCCACCTCGACATCACCAAGCGTGTCCCCATCTCCGGCGGGATGGGCGGTGGCTCCGCCGACGCCGCTGCTGCCCTCCTGGCCTGTGACGCCCTGTGGGGGAGCGGCTTCTCGCGCGACGAGCTGGCCAAGATCGCCGTCGACCTCGGCGCCGACGTGCCGTTCGCGCTCGTCGGCGGCACCGCCGTCGGGCTCGGCGTGGGCGACCAGCTCACTCCCGCCATCTCCAAGACGCCCCTGCACTGGGTGCTGGTGACCTCGAACTACGGGCTGTCCACACCCGAGGTCTACCGGCGGCTCGACGACATCCGGCTCCGGAACGGGGTGGAGCCCGATCCCCAGCCGTCCATCGATGCCGCGATCCTCGGGGCCATGCGTGCCGGGGACGCCCTCGGACTGGCCCCGCTGCTCCACAACGACCTCCAGCAGGCGTCCCTCGAACTCGCTCCCGGGCTGGGCGATATCCTTGAGAGGGGCAAGGCCGCGGGCGCGCTGGCCGGGATCGTCTCCGGCTCCGGACCGACGATCGCCTTCCTGACGCAGAGTTCCGGCCACGCGGCCGAACTCGAGTCCCTCCTCGGCACCGAGGGACTGCAGGCGTCGTCCGTGCACGGCCCGGCACACGGGGCGCGCATCGCCACAGATTTCGCGGCCTGACCGCGCTCTCCCGTTCCAACCGAAAGCAGCATCTCCTTGGCACACCTCCTCGGCGCGGAAAACCTCAGCGTCGCCTTCGTCACCCGCACCATCCTCGACAACGTGTCCCTCGGACTCGAGGACGGCGACCGCATCGGCATGGTGGGTCGCAACGGCGACGGCAAGTCCACCCTCATGCGCCTGCTCGCCCAGCGGAGCGCCCCCGATTCCGGCCGTGTGACCAAGCGGCGCGACGTCTCCGTCGGCTATCTGGACCAGTCGGACGTGCTCGACGGCGACCTCGAGGTGGGGCAGGCCATCGTCGGCGACCAGGCGGACCACGAGTGGGCCTCGAACCCGAAGATCCGCGACGTCATGGGCGGGCTCGTCTCCGAGGTCGACTGGCACGCCAAGGTGTCCTCGCTCTCCGGCGGGCAGAAGCGGCGTGTGGCCCTCGCCAAGCTCCTCATAGGCGACGACGACGTCATCATGCTCGACGAGCCCACCAACCACCTCGACGTCGAAGGCGTCGCCTGGCTGGCGCGGCACCTCCAGCAGCGCTGGCGGGCCACCGAGGGGGGCCTGCTCGTGGTGACCCACGACCGCTGGTTCCTCGACGAGGTCTGCAACCACACGTGGGAGGTGCACGACGCCATGGTCGACGATTTCGACGGGGGCTACGCCGCCTACGTCCTCGCGCGCGCCGAGCGTGACCGCATGGCCGCCGTCGTCGAGTCCAAGCGCGTGCAGCTCGTGAAGAAGGAGCTGGCCTGGCTGAGGCGTGGCGCCCCCGCCCGCACCGCGAAGCCGAAGTTCCGGATCGAGGCCGCGAACGAACTGATCGCCGACGTGCCGGAACCGCGGGACTCCCTCGCGCTCAGCAAGATGGCAATGTCCCGCCTCGGCAAGGACGTCCTCGACCTCGAGGACGTCAGCCTCACGATCGACGACGGCGAGGGTTCCGAACGGCGGCTGTTCGACAGGATCACGCTCCGGCTCGCCCCGGGCCAGCGCCTCGGACTGGTGGGCGTCAACGGGTCCGGCAAGACCACGCTGCTGCGGCTGCTCAACGGCGAGCTGCAGCCGAGCGCCGGCAAGGTCAAGAAGGGCAAGACCGTGCAGACGGCCGTGCTCTCGCAGGAGGTGCGCGAACTCGACGATGTCAACGACAGCCGGGTCATCGAGGTGATCGAGTCCGAGAAGCGCGTCTTCGCCGTCGGCGGCAAGGAGGTCTCGGCGAGCCAGCTCGTGGAGCAGCTCGGGTTCACCAACGAGAAGCAGTGGACGCGCGTCAGCGAACTCTCCGGCGGCGAGCGCCGCCGCCTGCAGCTGCTCCGGCTGCTCGTGGGGGAACCGAACGTCCTGATGCTCGACGAGCCGACCAACGACCTCGACACCGACACGCTCTCGGCGATCGAGGACGTGCTGGACGGCTGGCCCGGAACACTCGTGGTGGTCTCGCACGACCGCTATCTGCTCGAACGCGTGACCGACAGCCAGATGGCGCTGCTCGGCGACGGACGCCTGCGCGACCTGCCCGGCGGCGTGGACCAGTACCTCGACCTGCGCAACGCCGCCGGCCCGATGACCGCGACGGGAAGCGCCGCGTCCCCCGCCGTGAGCGGTGGTTCCTCCTCGGGATCCTCGGAGGCGGAGCTGCGGCAGGCCCGCAAGGACCTCGCCCGCATCGAACGGCAGATCACCAAGGTGGACGCTCAGAAGGGCAGGCTGCAGGAGCAGATGAACGCCGCCGGGGCGAAGCCCGACGCCGATTTCGAGCACATCGCGGGACTTAACGCGCGCCTGCAGGAGCTGCAGTCGGAGATCGAGGACCTCGAGGGCCAGTGGATGGAAGCCGCCGAGGTCCTGGGGGAGTAGGGCTCCGCGGTGCGGACGACGGGAGGAAACACGATGGGTCGGAAGGCCGTCCTCGCCCTGGTGGCGGTGCTCGTCGTCTGCCTCGGCGTCGTGCTGTTCCTGCCTCGGCCGGCAGGCACGCAGGCCGGACACGGGCAGGACGACGTCCAGGCGGATGCGTGCGGGAACGTGCGGTCGGGAGAGATCGCACCGGCCGCCCGGTCCCTGCCGGCCTCCGGCGGCCCGGCCCCCGCCGGTCTTCCGCCCATCAGGGGCGAGCGTCCCGCCCTCGGCATCGCGACGGAGGCCGGATTCGGCTCGCCGGCGCAGTGGGACGAGGCCGCCCGGGCCCTGGGTGAGAGCCCGTCCCTGATCATGGCCTACTCCGATTTCACGGCGCCCCTACCGGTCGCGGGCCTGGAGGCCGTCGCCGCGCGAGGGGCCACGCCGGTGCTGACGTGGGAACCGTGGGAGCCCGCAGCCGGTCCGGGACAGACGCGCTTCGCGCTGGCCGGCATCGCGGCCGGCCACCACGACGCCTACCTGCAGCAGTGGGCCGCGAGCATGCGTGCCTACGGGAGACCCGTCCTGCTCCGCTTCGCGCACGAGATGAACTCCCCCTGGTATCCGTGGGGGGCGGGTACCAACGGCAACACGCCCGCCGACTACGTCGCCGCGTGGCGCCACGTACACGGCCTGTTCGACGCCGCCGGCGTGGACAACGTCTCGTGGGTCTGGAACCCCGAGGCCCCGGACTGCGACTCGCGGCCCCTGGCGGCCTTCTACCCGGGGCACGACTATGTCGATGTCGTCGGCCTGGACGGGTACAACTGGGGTACCTCCCGCGAGAACGAGACGTGGCGGACCCCGGAGGAGATCTTCGCCGAAGGGCTGCACCAACTGCGCCGGCTGGCGCCCGGCAGCCCCGTTCTGATCGGCGAGACGGCCTCGACCGACGAGGGCGGTTCGAAGCCGGCCTGGACGGAGGAACTGGTGGAGTATCTCGCCGCCCAGCCCGATGTGCAGGCCTTCGTCTGGTTCGACCACGACAAGGAGTCCGACTGGCGCTTCGCCAGCAGCGACGCGTCACGCGAGGCTCTTCGCGCTGCTCTCGCCTCGCGGTGATGCCGCTGGTGGCGATCGCCCTGCCGTCCCCCGCCGTCGGCACACGCGCCCCGTGAACGTCGAGTTAATTCTGGTCACATCCGTGCCACGGAGCGCCGCACCCAAGTAGCGGTCACGCTTCGCGTGCCGACTTCGTCCCCGACACCCGGACACCACCTCCGTCCGGCGCTGCCGCGCAACCCGTCCCGGCGGCCCCTTGCAGCAAACGCGCAGGTCAGGCCGCGGATCACTGTCGGGGGCGTGGTGTCCCTCGACGCCGGGGGATCCTGCCCCGGCCCTACCGGGCGTCGTCGCCGGCGGTGGCGCGCGGGTCCCGACACGCGGACGGACTCGCAGGAAAACGCAGGTAGGACCAAGTAGGAGCGGCATTTTTTCGGGTAGCACCCGCGTAGCACAGGGGCTGTCACATCGCCCTACCCTCGAATGAGAAGGGTCCTGATGATTCGCCGGGACCAGGCGCCCCGTCTGCACGCGGTCCAGCTGCTGCAGGACGGAGGATGCCCCTCGCCCGATGACGTGCACTCCGCCAGCCGTCCGATCCTGCCCAAGGACACCCATGCACCTTCCGTATGCCGTCAGCACCGCCTCCACCCCCGAGGCGGGTCTCGATGCCCTCCGCACCTCCTGGTCCGCCTGGACGGCCAGCCTCGACTGGACGGATGTCAGCGCCTTCTGGGCCGAGGTCTCCCCGTACTTCCCCGTCGCCGTGGCCGGGGCCATCGTCTGGGGCCTCTGGCTCTACCGGTTCATCCTGTCCCATCGGGCCAAGCCCATCGTCACCGACCACCGGGCGACGACGTCCGTGGTGGTGCCGTCCTTCCACGAGGATCCCGACATCCTCATGAGCGCCCTCGAGTCGTGGCGAGCACAGCACCCCGACGAGATCATCATCGTCCTCGACGTCGAGGACCTCGATGCCTACGCCCGCATCGAAGCCCTGCAGGACCCCACGATCACGCCGATCCTCTTCCACCACGTGGGCAAGCGGTCCGCCCTGGGCGCAGGGATCCGCCTCGCGAAGCACGACATCCTGGTGCTCACCGACTCGGACACCTGGTGGCAGCCGGATCTCCTGCGGAACGTCCAGATGCCCTTCATCGATCCGCTCGTCGGTGCGGTGGGCACCCACCAGACGGTCTACATGCGGGAGACGAGCGTCTGGAGGCGCATCGCCGACTGGCTCGTGAACCTCAGGTACCTCGACTACGTCCCCGCCATGGGTGCGGCCGGCGCCGTCCCGTGCATCTCCGGCAGGACGGCCGTCTACCGTCGATCCGCCGTCCTGCCCGTCCTCGAGCACCTCGAGAACGAGTACTTCCTCGGGAAGCGCTGCATCTCGGGCGACGACGGACGGCTCACCTGGCTCGTCCTCGCCTCCGGCTACAAGACCGTGCACCAGTCGACGGCACGCGCGCTGTCCATGTTCCCCGCCAGCTTCCGGGCCTTCGTGAAGCAGCGCGTGCGGTGGAGCCGCAACTCCTACCGCTGCTACCTGACCGCCATCGGTACGGGCTGGCTCTGGCGGGTCCCCTTCATCACGAAGGTGACGGTCCTGCAGATCCTGCTGACGCCGGTGACCATGGGCCTGACCATGTTCTACCTGATCTTCAACCGCCTGGACTTCACCGTGCTCGGCGTCTCGGCCGCGGTGTGCTGGCTGCTCCTCGGCCGCGGGATCCGCGGCATCTCCCACCTCCGTCGCCACCCCCGCGACATCCTCATCCTGCCGGTGCTCGCCTTCGCGGTCATCCTCGTGGCCCTGCCCATCAAGCTCTACGCCTTCGCCACCATGAACAAGCAGGGCTGGCTGACGCGGCACGCGAACCAGATCGGCGGCGACGGCCAGGACGCCGTCAGCCTCGAGACCGGGACCGCCGCCAAGAGCGGACAGGAGATCGTGGCATGAGCAGCAGGAAACCCGTCCTCCTCAGCCTCCTCGCCCTCGTCTTCATCGCGCTCGTCGGCGCCGGCTTCATCGCGGCGGGCAACCTGTGGAAGAAGTCAGAGGCCGACGCCGTCGGGCGGAACGAGATCGCCGCCAACGGCAACATCCAGGGCGAACTGTATACGGGCGACCCCCGCAGCGAGGCCAGGATCGTCCAGAGCGAGGAGGAGCGCCTCGTCTACGTCCGGACCATCGCCTCCGCGGCGCGGTGGCGCGTCGACGGCCTCGAAGGGCCGTACCGCCTCCACACGGGAGCCACCAATACCCTCGTCCTGCCGGCCCGCACCATCCCGTACACCGCGGCGGACCTCCTGCAGCTCGCACCCGACACCTTCAAACAACTGGCATCGTCCACGTACATGCTCACCGAGAACATCGTGGTGCTTCCCGGCGCGACGCTCTCGTTCAGCGGGGGAGAGGGCATCACCGTCCGCCTGGAGAGCAACAAGGACGCGTTCGTGTCGATCGTCGCGCTCGGCGGGTCGCTCGCGGTCGCGGGCACCGAGGAGTCGGACGTCGAGATCACCAGCTGGAACGGCGCCGGAGCGGACACCGACACGGCCGACGGGCGTGCCTACGTCCGCGTCATCGGCGGCCACGCCTCGTTCTCGCACGCCACCGTGTCCTCGCTCGGATTCTGGAGCGGCAACACGGGCGGTCTCGCCCTGACCGGGACGGACACGGCCGGCACCTTCCAGGACTCGCCGGCGACGGCCGAACCGGCCGCGCCCGCCGGTGCCCGCCTGCTGCCGGAGGAGGACCTCAAGTCCCTCGCCGACCAGACGGACCTCGACTACAGCGTGGTGACGGCGGGCATCGACAACCTGACCGTCCGGGACAACGCCTTCGGCCTCTTCGTCACCAACGCCCGCGACGTCGCCATCCGCGACACCACCATCAGCGGGAGCCTCGTCGACGGCCTGGTGCTCCACCGGTCCGTGACCGATGCGACCATCACCGGCACGACGTCCTCGGACAACGCGGTCGACGGCATCAGCGTGGGACGCTCCAGCACGCGCGTCCAGCTGCAGGACGTGACGGCGAGCGGCAACGGCCGGAACGGGGTCTCCCTCGACGGACAGCCGCTCGCGGACGGCCCGAACGCCGTCGGGACCGCCGTGGTCACCTACGGCGGGAACCGTGTGGTCAAGAGCACCGTCGTCGACAACGGCCGCTACGGCATCGAGGTCAGCGGCGGCAACAACCTGCGCGTGACGGGCAATGCCATCCGCGGCAACGAGGTCGGCGTGGTGGTGAACTACGGCGCCACGGGCGTGAGCATCATCGACAACGAGATCCGGGACCAGGAGCTGCAGGGCGTCGCCGTCCGCGACACGGGTGCGACCGCCGACATCCGCCGGAACACCATCTCGGGCGGCGACACCGGCGTGTACATCCGGGACGCGTCGGCCGCGGTCAGCGGCAACACCATGTCCTCGCTGTCCGGGCACGGCGTCTCCCTGGTCGGCAGCGTGCCCGACACCAAGGTCAGCGGGAACGACGTCGGCGGCTACGGCACGGTGGCGATCTGGGACGAGACCTCCACGGGCGCCGTCGTGGAGGAGAACGAGCTGCTGAACTGGCACCCGGCGCCCACCGTCCACAGCGTGGTGAACTCCGTCTTCCAGCCGCTCACCTTCGTCTGGCTGCTGCTCGGCGCGCTGCTCGTCGCGACGGCCTTCACCCGCAAGAGGCACCTGCGGGTCCGCACCATCCGCAATCCCTACGAGGAGCGGGTCCCGCTCACGGCCCTCAGCCGCGGGATCGTGCGCATCGACGACGTCCGGCGCACCCGGTGAACCGCCGGGGAAGGATCACCGCGCTGGTCCTCGCCGCCCTGGCGCTCGTCGTGGCCGCCGTCGTCGTGGTCGTGGGACTGAACGGGTCCGGTGGCAAGGGGGTCGGCCGCGACCAGGACCCGCGGCCCCGGCCGACGGTGGATGCTCCTCCGGCGCCCGCGCCGATCGAGACACCGGCGGAATGCCCGGAGCCGACGGTGCGGGTGGCCAACTCGACGGATCTCGGGAACGCGCTCGACGCCGCGCGGCCGGGCGACGTCATCGGCCTCGCGGCGGGCGTCTACACCGGCAATTTCACGGCGACCGCCACCGGGACCGCCGAGGAGCCCATCACCCTGTGCGGTGACACCGAGAGCATCCTCGACGGCGGCACCACCGACGACGGCTACGTGTTCCACCTCGAGGACTCCGCCTACTGGGTGCTGCAGGGGTTCACGGTGCGCAACGGCCAGAAGGGGGTCATGGTGGACCAGAGCACCAACACCCTGATCACCGGTCTCACGGTCACCACGACCGGGGACGAGGCGATCCACCTGCGGAAGTTCAGTACCGACAACCGCGTGATCGGCAACACGATCAGCGACACCGGTCTGCGGAAGCCCAAGTTCGGCGAGGGCGTCTATGTCGGCACCGCCGAGAGCAACTGGTGTGACATCAGCAACTGCGAACCGGACCGGAGCGACCGCAACGAGATCTCCGGGAACACGATCTCCGGCACGACCTCGGAGAACGTGGACATCAAGGAAGGCACGTCGGACGGGATCCTGCGGGCCAACAGCTTCGACGGCTCCGGGATCGTCGAGGCCGACTCCTGGGTGGACGTCAAGGGCCGGGGCTGGATCATCGCCGAGAACACCGGCGCCGACTCGCCCCAGGACGGGTTCCAGACCCACGAGATCGTGGACGGCTGGGGCACCGAGAACGTCTTCCGCGACAACGTGGCCCAGGTCAACGGGCCCGGCCTGGGCTACTCGCTGAAGCCCGTGCGCGACAACGTGGTCGAGTGCAGCAACACCGCCGCCGGTGCAGGAGAAGGGCTGTCCAACGAACCCTGCACATCCGGCTGACCCGGCTTCCGTCCCGCACCGCTTCCCTCCCGTATCCACCGACAATCCGCGCTATTCCTACCGGAAAGAGGACCAACGATGAACAGTTCCCATGAGAACGACCAGCCCGCACCCCGCGTGACCGTGATCGGCACCGGCTACCTCGGGGCGACCCACGCCGTCTGCATGGCCATCATGGGCTTCGACGTCCTGGGCGTCGACGTGGACCAGCGCAAGATCGACATGCTGTCCGCCGGCACGGTGCCGTTCTTCGAGCCGGGGCTGCCCGAGAAGCTCGAGGAGGCGCTCGCGTCCGGCCGCCTGCGCTTCAGCACCGATTTCGACGAGGCGGCGTCCTTCGGCGACGTGCACTTCGTCTGCGTCGGAACGCCGCAGGCGCCCGACTCCTCCGCAGCGGACCTCCGCTACGTCGATGCCGCGTTCACGGCGCTGGCCACGCGCATCGACCGGAAGGCCCTGCTCGTGGGCAAGTCGACGGTGCCGATCGGTACGGCCGCGCGCATCACGACGATGGTGCAGTCCATCTCACCGCTCGGCGCCGAACTCGAACTCGCCTGGAACCCCGAGTTCCTGCGCGAGGGCTTCGCCGTCCAGGACACGCTCTTCCCTGACCGCCTCGTCTTCGGCGTCAGCTCCGACTGGGCCGAGCAGCAGCTCCGCCGGGTCTTCGAGCCCATCCTCGACCTCGACACGCCGCTGATCGTCGCGGACCTGGCGACCTCCGAGCTGGTCAAGGTCGCGGCCAACTCCTTCCTCGCCACGAAGATCTCCTTCATCAACGCGATGGCGGAGATCTGCGAGGCCACCGGCGCCGACGTCAACCACCTCGCCAAGGCCCTCAGCCTGGACGACCGCATCGGCGGCCGCTTCCTCAAGCCGGGACTAGGATTCGGTGGAGGCTGCCTGCCCAAGGACATCCGGGCCTTCAAGCACCGCGCCGAAGAGTTGGGCGTCGGACAGGCCGTCAGCTTCCTGGGGGAGGTCGATTCGATCAACAACCGTCGCCGCGTGCGCACGGTGGACCTGATCCGCGAACTGGCCGGCGGATCCCTGGCCGGCGTCCGCGTCGCGGCCCTCGGTGCGGCGTTCAAGCCCAACTCCGACGACGTCCGTGACGCCCCCGCCCTGGACGTCGCCCGCCTGCTGTACCTGGAGGGCGCGATCGTCTCCGTCTACGACCCCGAGGCGAACGCGAACGCCCACCGTGCCTACCCCGACCTCAACTACGTCGGCTCCATGGCCGAAGCGGTGGACAAGGCCGACGTCGTCGCCCTGCTCACCGAGTGGTCGGAATTCCGCAATGCGGATCCCGACACCCTCGGCGCCCTCGTCAGCCACCGCCGGATCCTCGACGGGCGGCATGCGCTGAACGCCAACGACTACACGTCGAAGGGCTGGCAGTACCGGGCCCTCGGACGGCCGGCGCAGGCCGCGACGGTGGAACTCGCGAGCGACGTGCGCGACGAGACGCCGACGCTGGCCGGGTAGGCGCGAGCGACGGAACGGCCGGGGGGGGGGGGGGGGGGGCTCCCCGGGCCCAAGCTGTTCTCCTCCCCTCTTATCGCCGGGAAGGGTGTTTACTCCCCCGGCCGCCACC